>NYSS01000106.1 GCA_002683135.1 Planctomycetota bacterium
AAGATCAACCCCCGCGACCAGGAGGCGGGGAAGATGCGAAAGGACCTCGCAGCCGAGGGGGCGATCCAACGCGGCGGCTACGAGACGGCCGCGCACGCGCGCGATCTGGCCAAGAGCGAACGGCAACTCAAGGACGCGGAGACGTCACGCAAGATCGTCCGCACCAAGGAGGAGATCGCCGCCGCGATCGATGTCGCCAAGGCTGCGGTGGAAGACAGCCCCGAAAACCTGAAGAGCCTCGTGCGCCTGGCAAAGCTGCAAGCTCAAGACCGCGCATTTGATGACGCGGTCGACACGCTCCTGCGGGTCCAGAAACTCGACAACGAACACCCCGAGGTTCCAGACCTCCTGGGTGATACCCGCATCCGGCGCCTCGAGACACAGATCGCTGAAGCGGAAGCGGAGGCCAAGGCTGGCGAGGAGGGCGCTGAAGATCGGCTGCGCCGCCTCAACCGCGATCTCCTCGAGCTACAGATCGTGGAGGGCCGCCGACGGGTCGAAACCCACCCCACCGACATGGCACTGAGGTTCCGGCTCGGCGCAGCCCTGCTCAAAGCCGATGACCTCGACGAGGCCATCGAGCAATTCCAGCGCGCGGTGAACGATCCGAAGCACAAGGTCGCCGCCCTCCACCTCCTCGGCCGCGCCTTCGCCAGCAAGGGGATCTTGGACCTCGCGGTCAAGCAATTGACCGAGGCTGTGGGCAAGATCGGGGGCATGACCGATCAACGCAAAGAGATCCTCTACGAGCTCGCCCAGGTCCACGAACGGGACGATGCGGCGGACCTGGCTCTGGGGATCTACAAGGAGATCTATGAGGCCGACATCTCATACCGGGACGTTGGCCAGCGCATCCAGACGCTCTCGGCTTGAGCCGGGAGGTCGTAGTAGTAGATTTGACGTCCTATGCCCAATCGGAACCACCGCAAAAAGACCGTGCTGCGGGCTGACAAAGCCCACACCAGGAACCAGGTCAAGCGCTCCTCGATGCGGACCCAGATGAAGCGGGTCCTCGAAGCCATTGATAGTGGCGATAAGACTAACGCACAAAAAGAGTTAGCTCTTGCCATGAAGCGCATTGACAAGGCCGCGAAGGTGCACGTGATCCACGCGCATAACGCGTCTCGGAAGAAGTCCGGCCTGTCCCGTAAGGTCAACGCGATGGCGTAAGCCCGGCCCCACGGACCGGACTGAACCCCCCGCCCATCCCCCACGATTAATCCCGGGATGGTTACGCCACACAGACCACGCTTCACCGGCCGCCTCAAGGCCACCCAGACGCCCACCCCGGCCGCTGGGGGCGCCGGCCCGATCTGGGCCTCCCTGCTCGCCCACGGGGTTCTGGTGGTCGGAGGCCTTGGGTACACGGTCGCTACCAGCATGGGTCCTGGGACGGCCGTGACCCAGGCGAACATCACCCTCGAGTCCGCAGCGATGCCCGCTCTCCTGGCGCCTGTGCCGGAAGCCGAACCGACCGCGCCCGCCCCGCTCGCGCCGCAGGACGCCCCCCTCCCGCCCGACGCCGTCGATACCCCCGACGTGGGCACCGAGCCTTTGCCCCCGGACCCCATCCAGGCTGAGCGGCACGAACCAGACAAGGACTGGCGACCATTTGACGGCCACGTCGTCGCGCGCCTCCGACCGCCGGCGCGGGCACCAGCCGCTCTCGAAACGCCTGCCGCGGCGCCATCAGCACGGCCCGCGTCACCCCCCGCCGCCCATCCCGAGTTGGTGCTGGCGCCCCAACCCCTCGATCATGTGAATCGAAAGCCCCTACCGCGCTTCGGCAAGGGAGAGGTCGTCGTGCGCTTGAACGTGGCAGCGGACGGGACGGTTGACGATGTGAGCGTCGTGACCCAGAGCGGCCCCAGGGCCCTCGCGACATCCGTCGTCGGCGCAGTGCGGGACTGGCAGTTCAAGCCGGCGACCCGAAACGGGTGCGCCATCGCCCACCCCTTCACCGCACGCTTCGTCTTCTGAAGCCCGCGGCCCGTCGGCCGCCGTTTCAGAACGTGAAATCCGCGCCGATGATCACGTTGATCCCGGGCTCCTGCAGCCCGGATCCATGGACGCGATAGTTCTTGTCGGTGATGTTCTCCACAGAAGCAAAGAACCGTTTGCTCTCGTCGAGCGCAAACCCCGCTTCGATATTGAAGACCGAGTAGCCGGGCGTCCCCCCTGGCGGGATGCGCCCCGTGTCGTTCATATCGCGCGTGTTCAAGCGGTCCTGGCGGTCGACCAGCACAGCCCATGCGCGGATCCAGAAGCGACGATCGGTCGTCTGCCAACGCACTCCGAGGACGCCGTTCAGAGGGCTGAGTCGCGAGATCGGCTCGGTCGCGCTGACGGGCATGGACGTGGGGAAGGTCTGCTGCTGCCCATCAAGCCATTGCAGGGAGCCGAAGGCCGACCAGTTGGAGTCCAGATCGTAGGACACGGAGAGGTCCACCCCCTGGATGTGCCCGTCACCGCCGTTACGCTTCGCGACCTCGAATTCACTGCCGAGCATGACCCCCGTCGGCTGCCGGATGATGACGTCGTCCATGAAGGTGTAGTGGTACGCGGCGTGGAGGGCGAGTCCCTCCCAGCGCACCTTGCCTCCGACCTCAAGGCTGAGGAAGTCCTCGGGGTCGAGCCCCGGCGACGGGACCTCCAGCTCGTTACTGCGAGCGCTGTCCAGCCGCGAGAGATCCGACAGGTTCGGAGCCCGGAAAGCCTGCGAAACACCGCCGAAGACGCGCGCCTCGTCCACCGGGCTCCAGAGGACACGCAGGCTGCCCACGGCCGAGAGCCAGTCGTCTTCCAGTGAACTGACCCCACCCGTGTTCGGGTCCTCGAGACGCCCCACGTCCGCCGAAGCCCAGGTCAAGCGCCCCCCCGCGACCAGGCTCACCGCTTGACCCAAAGCTACCTCGTCCTGGACGAACAACCCGAGGAGGTCATACGTGGCGTCGTCACCCACCGGACCCTGAATCGCGCTCCCGGTAAACGCCCCGGTCACGTCGAAGTTGTCGCGGAACGAATCCACGACGTCGTGATACCAATCGACGCCATAGGTCAGGCGGCCGAGCTCCGTCTGCGAGGTCAACTCGAGCCCCACACCGAACGTGCCAACGTCAACCCCCTGCAAGTCGCGACGTCCGTCACCACGCACGCGATCGCGATCTTCGGCGATACGGTGATAGGAGATCCTGAAATTCGCCGCGTCGATGAACCCGCCCAGATCCTGGCCCGAGAGGCGCACCGCCGCGAGCTCCCGCTCCCAGTCGTAGTTACGCCGAAGGTCGCTGCCGCCAGTCGTCCCGTGATACGAAACCGCGTGGATCGTGCGGTGTGTGCGGCCGACGTCATTGACGCGGGCCAGCTGGCCCAGCACATCGAAGGTCCAGTGATCATCGACATGGAAGTCGAGCGCCACATCCCCAAATCTGTTTGTGTAACCCGTGTGCGCCTGCGGCCCGAGCCCGCCCCCGGCGTTCAGGTCGTCGAAGCTGCCAAGCCCACCGCCGATGACGAAGCCCAGGTCCTGGCCCACGTTGCCTGATATTTGGGCGCGGCTGGTGATGCTGTTCTCGGCGGCGCTGTACCGCAGGTAGATACGCCGATCCCAATGGAAGCCGTCTTCGTACTCCTGCCGACGAAGCGGGATGGCGTTGACCGTCCCTCCCACCGCATCCGACCCGTACAACACCGAACCTGGCCCGAGCGTCACTTCGATCCTGTCGAGGGACAAGGCGTCCACCAGGCCCCAGTATTCGTTCGGGCCGGATCGCAACACGGAGTTGTTCAACCGGATGCCGTCGACAAGCATCAAGGTGTGATAGCCCGTGAGGCCCCGCATGAACGGTGACGTCTGGCCGTACGACGTGCGCTGCAACTGGACTCCGGGGGTCTCCCGCAACGCATCCTGAACCGTTCGAGACCTGTCGAGGACCGCCCCTCCTTCGACGGCCGCGGTGAACGGCAGGTCGAAGACCCGCTCGGCGTGGCGGGTGGCTGTCATGACGTAGGTCCGGTCGATCCGCTCCTCTTCCTGACGAATGGCCTCAGCCAGCTTGGCCTGGTCGGGTGGGTCCTCAGCCTGGGCAGGGAGCAGCGGTGTCAGGGTGAGCAATAGCACAATGGCGTGGTTTCGCATTGCCCCGCCAGCGCCCCGGATTCCCTCCGGGTTCAGTCCAAAAAGCGAACATAGGGGTCCATTTCACAGTGGATTGTCGCCCAATCGGAGATTGGATCGCAGTATGCTCAGTAAGGGTGCCCGCCCCGCCCCCATCCAACCGCACTCAGCCCCCATGACCTCCTGGAATCGCATAACTCTGGCCCTGTACGCCTCGTTGCTCCTAAGTGGGATCGGCCTCGCCCGCGTTCCCCATGGGGATGTCCACAGAGCCATCCTCGCGCTGACCAAGAAGATCGCCCGGGGACCAGCATCCGCCAGCCTCCACCTGAGAAGAGGCCAGCTGCACGGCATCCACAAGGACTGGGCAAAGGCCGAACGTGACTACCGACGAGCCCTCGATCTGGAGCCAAGCATGCTCGTCGCAAGGCGAGCCCTGGCCGGGACGTTCCTGCGCGCAGGTCGACCGGCGGAGGCAGAACGAGAGGTACGTCGCTTCCTTGCTGCCTGCCCCGGCGATGCAGACGGCTGGGCCCTGTTGGCTCGGACGCTTACGGAACTGGGCCGCCACCCCGGGGCGCTCCAAGCTTGGACTCGGTCGACAACGGGAGACGGGGAACGGCGCGCCGACCTCTGGCTCGAGCGCACCCGCGCCCTCGCAAACCTGGACGCCACCGCGGCGCTGCGGGACCTGGACGCTGCCACTGCACAAATGGGGCACCCCATCGTGCTCGAGCTCGAGGCCCTCACTCTGGAGCGACAGCTCCGCCGCTTCAGCGAAGCCCTGACTCGGGTTCGACACCTCACCGAGCGGGCCCGGCGCAAGACAGCCTGGCGGCTGCTCGAAGCCGAGGTGCTCGAGCAGGCGGGCCGGACCGCGGAAGCGCGCGCCGTCTTTCTTGAGGTGGACCGACAAGCCCGCTCCGAATTGACGCGCCGAAGACACATCCCCAAGGACTGGGTAACGCGCACCACCAACGGGCTGCGGCGAACGGCGGAGACCGCCGGAGGCACCCATTGAGTCTGCGCACCATCGCTATCGGGATCGCCCTGCTGCTCCCGCTTATCCCGGCGCAGACGCCGCCCGCAATCACCCGCGGACCGTACCTGCAGCTGGGAACGCCGACGAGCGTCGTCGTCCGCTGGCGCACCGACCCCGCGCAGACCGGACGCCTCTGGTGGGGAACCTCACCCACATCGCTCACTAATCAGATAGACACCACACCGACCGGTCCCCTGGGCATCGAGCACAGCGCACACGTCACCGGACTCCAACCGGGAACGCGCTACTACTACGCAATCGGCCTTCCAGGGTTCTCTTCGTTCAGCGCCGCATGGTTGCACAACACCGTCCTGGCAGGAGGGGACCAGGAGCATTCATTCGTGACCCAACCCGCGGTCGGCGACCGCCAGCCGTTCCGCGCTTGGGTGCTCGGTGACAGCGGCACCGCAAACGCAGACGCCGCGGCCGTGCGGGACGCGTTCCACGACTGGTCGATCGGACGGGAACCAGATCTGTGGCTCATGTTGGGTGACAACGCCTACGTCTGGGGATCCGACGCCGAGTATCAAGCGGCGGTGTTCGACATGTTCCCGAGCACCCTTCGACGATCGGTGCTGTGGCCAGCCTTCGGCAACCACGACGCCGGGAACGCGGTCCCCTCAACACAAACAGGGGTCTACTTCGAGTTATTCGAGCTCCCGACCATGGCCGAGGCCGGCGGCATGGCTTCGGGCACCGAGGCGTACTACTCGTTCGACCACGGCAACGTGCACTTTGTCTGCCTCGATTCCCAAGGCAGCGACCGCACGGCCGCGGGTCCCATGGGAACGTGGCTACAAGCTGACCTGCAGTCCACCAACCAGGACTGGATCGTCGCGTTCTGGCACCACCCGCCATACTCCAAGGGCTCCCACAACTCCGACCTGGAGATCGAGCTCATCGAGATGCGCGCCGAGCTGCTGCCGATCCTCGAGGCGCACGGCGTCGACCTGGTCTTGTCCGGACACAGCCACGGATACGAGCGGTCTATGCTCCTCAACGGTCACTACGGGTACTCCACCACGTTCGACCCCACGACAATGGCGCCGGACCCAGGGAACGGAGCGATCACAGGGACGGGGGGCTATCAAAAACCGAGCATCGGACCCGCCGCCAACGAAGGAACGGTCTATGTGGTGAACGGAGCCTCTGGGAGTCTGAGCTATGTGGGGCTGCTGGACCATCCCGTGATGGTCGCGAACATACGCCGGCTGGGCTCCCTGGTCCTCGACGTGAACGGGTTGCAGATGGACCTGCAATACCTGGGCCAGGACGGAGCCGTCGAGGACAGCTTCACGTTGACCAAGGGCGGGGTCACCCCCATCCGCACACGCGGCGCGTTCATCGATGGGAGCGCCCCGTGGAAGTTTGACGACACGGGGACGGACCTCGGCACGGCCTGGCGAGACCCGCTCTACGACGACTCCACATGGCTCGCGGGCAACCCGATCCTTGGCTTCGGTGAGCCATACATATCAACCCCGATATCCTTCGGCCCCGACCCCAACAACGTTCACCCGACCACGTACTTTCGTCAGGACTTCATGGTCGACGTCGATCCCATGTCGATCACATCCCTACGTCTCTCGGTGGGATACGACGACGCCTACGTCGCCTACCTCAACGGCCAGGAGATCGCGCGGCGCAATCTGCCGACCGGAACGGTGGCGTTCACGTCCCTCGCCTTAACCGCTCACGACCCCACCCGTTACGAGGCCTTCGACATCACTTACGCCCTGCCGATACTGCAGCAGGGCAGCAATCTGATCGCCATCGAGGTGCACCAGGCCGCGCCTACCTCGGACGACCTCACCTTCGACGCTTGGCTCACCTGGGAGGGCGCTGACGTCGCCCTCGATCCCGCCTGCGCGACCGGCATCCTGGGCGACGTCTTGACGGTCAACGGCTCCGCCGGCGGCATTGGGCGCAGCATCAACGTCACCGTAGGGCAGGACATCTCCATCGCGATCCAGCCACCCCCGGGCCTCGGCCCGTTCGCGGACTTCGCGCTGCTTTGCCACCTGGGCTCCAGCACCGGCCTGACGCCGTTCCCGATAGCTGGTGGTGGGGCCTTGTGTTTCACCCCGACCCTGGGAGCCGTCAACCCGTCGTTTTTCACGCTCGCGGCGTCGGTCCCCATCCCCGGGACGGTCTTCCCGAGCGGGCCGGCACCCTGGAACTTCGTCTATCAGTTCGGCATCCCGATCCCCGGCCTCGAGGTCCTCATCCAGCCCGCCCTGACGTCCGTGGGGAGCTCCCTATGGAAGAGCGGAAACGCGATCCGGGTCATCTCGGTCCTGTAGCGCGACGGGACATCGGCCAGGCCGCGGATGAGCCCCAACGCAAGAGAGGCCCGGGACGCTCTCGCGTTCCAGGCCTCTCCTGATCGCACGAACGGTCGCGCTACTTCTTGCTGTACTTCTTGAGGTACTTCTCAGGATCGTCCTGCGCGTCGGTCACGCACGAGTCACAGCAAATGTTGATCAGCTTCTTCTTGTAGATGAAGAACAGGTCCGGCTCGATCTTCTCTTCGGGCATGACCGGGCAGATCTTGTTCTTCACGTCCTTGATGTCCTTGTTCAGGATCAAGGTGAGCCGCTTGTTCGGCTCCTTCGTGAACGTGCCGACGCAGCGCTTGCAGCACATGGTCAACTGGTGCCCCTGCCAGGTCACCTTCTGGCCCTTGCCCTTGATCGGCTTGCCCATGATGGGGCAGACGTCTGGGCTGATCTTCTTGGCCTTGGGATACGCCTTCGCCAGGTGCTTCGCCGGAGCAGCCTTGGCGCTCTTCCAGCAATTGCGGCAACAAAGATAGATCCGCTGGCCGTCAGCCTGGACGGACCAGCGCTTGTTCACGGCCTTGCCGGTGAGGGGACACTTCGCGTTGCCGTAGAACGGCACGGATGGCTTCTCCTGCGCGACCGTGGGCAGGGCAAGGAGAACCAGGGTGAGGGAGGTCAGGACGGCTTTCATGAATTGGATTCCTCGAAGGGGTCAAACGGCCTGAGTTCGGGCCGGCGGGATCATCATATGCAGGAAACGCTGGCTTCTCCCGCCCTATTCGGAAAGGGTCACCGATGGATCGTAGCACTGACGGCTAGCCAGTCGTCACCGTCCCGTCGGACCCCGATCTCGAGCCTAAAGGGCTTCATATGTCGGGGCTTGGCCTGGTTCGGGTCGCCGCGGCACAGCATTCCGAGAACCGAGAGGGTTCGCTCGTCTTCGCCCTCGAGCTCTGGATCAGTCGTCACGTTGGCCACGTACGGCCGGTATCCGGAGTCGGCCAGATACTTGGCCACGTACATCCGCGCCTGAGCCCGGTTGATTCCGTGGGCCGAGAACTCGGCGGCGACGCTGTCCCACGCGTCATCCCACGCACCTTCCCGGCAGAGGACCGCCACCCGATCCGGCAGGCCGAGGAGGTTGTTCTCCGCGTCACCGCCACACCCGGCCAACGCAAACACCGCCACCACTACGGCCGCGACCTTCATGACCAGACCTTAGCAGGTACGGTGACGGCGCCGTGAAGGGGCGCCTCATAGCTATTGTCCGCGACAGCCCGCGAGCGCTGTCCCAGGTCCTCCGCGTCGGGCAGGGGCCCCGCGACGGATCCTCTATCCGAGGTCCCCTGCTAACGCACACCACCTCCACGCTCCGCGGGCTGGTCGCATCCCGGAGACCCGCGCAATGACGATGGCGTTCGAGCCTCGAGAGACGCTGAAGAAGGACCTGTTCGGCGTGATCGAACGCGGCGTCGCCGCCGTCGGCGGCGAGGAGATCCCGGCGGTGCGCCGACACCTCGCCCGCGCTCCGTTGCTGTTGCGTCCCGTTGCCCGCCTCCTCGCCCGCCGTGAGTCGCGCGCCCTGGAGCAGCTCCATGGCGTCGACCGCGTCCCCCACCTCCTGCTCCGACAGCGCGCGTTCCATCTCCGCACCTGGATAGACGGCGAGCCCATCAACCGCGCCCGCCCGACCGACCCCGCCTTCTACGCCGACGCGCTGAGACTGTTGCGGGAGGTGCACCGGGCGGGGATCACCCACAACGACACCCACAAAGAACCCAACTGGCTCGTCACCCCCGAAGGTCGACCGGCGCTCCTGGACTTCCAACTGGCGACGCGTCACCGGCGCCGATCACGGTGGTTCCGCCTCTGCGCGCTCGAGGACATACGCCACCTCCTCAAGCACAAGCGCAAATACCGTCCCGACACGCTCACCGCTCGGCAACGCACCATTCTCCGCAACCGTTCCTGGCCCGCGCGGTGGTGGCGTCGCGCCGGCAAGCCCGTCTACCGTTGGATTACCCGGCGGGTGCTCCGCTGGCGAGACGACGAGGGACGGGGGACGCTCGGATGAACGCCACGTCGACCGGCGAGACCGGGCCCCCTCCGTAAGGATGCCCGACCGAGGTGCGAGGACGCGACGCAGATCCGCGAGACGCCCTATTCCACCGTCACCAGGGGCTCACCGTTGCCCACCGTCGCCCCCTCCGCGACCAGCAACCCGGTCACGGTCCCCTCGGACGGGGAGCGGATCTCGTTCTCCATCTTCATCGCCTCGAGGATGAGGAGGGGGGTCCCCGCCGTGACCTGTTCACCCTCCCGGACGAGGATCTTCACCACCCGTCCGGGCATGACGCTCTTGACGGTCTGCGGCCCCGTGTCGCCTGACGCCGCATCGACGAGCCGCGCGTTCTTCTGCTGCTCACTCTCGACCGTGAGGGTGATGTCATGACCGCGCAGCCCCACCCGGTACTGATCATCGGTGCGGACCACGGACACCTCATAAGCCGACTGGCCGAGCAGGAGGCTGAACAGGGACTGCCCCCCCGCGCCACGGAGGTCCGCGACGATGGACCGCCCATCCGACGTGACGTCCCACATGCCGTCGTCCCGGGGATCAACCTCGACACTGATCTCGCGATCGGCGTAGGTGACGACGTATTTCACCTGTCGTCTCCGACACCGCGGCGGCGTCCCGCGAGCTTCCACGGGTCCATCCCGGCCCCCGCCACAGATCGCGTCGCGCGTTCACCCGCCGACTGGTGCGCCACCAGCGTGGCGACGATGGCCGCGGCCTCGAGGACACCCTCCGGTGGCGCCGCAGGCGACATCCGTTCGAGGATCCCGGTGTCATAGGTGCCGGCGACGAACTCCTCGTCGCGGAGGACGCGGCCGAGATACGCGATGTTCGTCTTCAGGTCGGCGACCCTGAACTCCGCCAGCGCCTGCCGCATCCGCACCAGCGCCTCTTCCCTGTCGCGGCCCCAGCACACCAGCTTGGCGAGCAGGGAGTCGTAGAAGAGCGACACCTCGAGCCCCGGATACAACGCCGAGTCGAGGCGCACGCCCGGGCCGCCCGGCACCGCCAGCGCATCGACCGTACCCACGGACGGGAGGAATCCGTTCTCCGGGTCCTCGGCGCATATGCGCGCCTCGATGGCGTGCCCCGAGATCGACAGGTCCGTCTCCGTGACCGACAGCGACTGCCCGGACGCCACACGGATCTGCTCCCGCACGAGGTCAACACCCGTGATCATCTCGGTGATGGGATGCTCGACCTGCAGGCGCGTGTTGACCTCCAGGAAGTAGAAGCTCCGGTCGTGGTCGACGAGGAACTCGACCGTCCCGGCACCCGTGTACCCGATGGCGCGCGCGGCCTTGACCGCCGCCTCCCCCATGGCGGAGCGAAGCGCGTCCGTCATGAACGGTGACGGCGCCTCCTCGATGACCTTTTGATGTCGACGCTGCACCGAGCACTCGCGCTCGAACAGGTGGATCACGTTGCCGTGGTCGTCCCCGAGGATCTGGACCTCTATGTGATGCGGATTCTCCAGGAGCCGCTCCATGTAGATCGTGGCATCACCAAACGCCGTGCGGGCCTCCCCCTCCGCGCGCTCGAACGCGGACAACAGCTCAGCCTCTTCGCGGACGGCTCGGATGCCCTTCCCGCCACCTCCGGCCGACGCCTTCAGCATCAGCGGGTAGCCGACACCGCGCGCCGCGTCGGCCAGGGTGTCTCGCGTCACCGCCTCGCAACCGGGGATGAGCGGGACCCCAACGGCCTTCATGGACTCGCGGGCCCGGATCTTGTCCCCCATCGCCTCCATGCACTCGGGGGTGGGGCCGATGAAGATGAGGCCCTCATCGGCGCACCGGCGAGCGAAGACCGCGTTCTCGGCGAGGAACCCGTACCCAGGATGCACCGCGGTGGCCCCGGTACGGCGCGCTGCATCGAGGATCTTGTCCTGGTCCAGGTACGACTTCAACGGCTCGCTCTCGCCGAGGGCGACCGCCTCATCCGCGTAACGCACATGCAATCCTTGGCGATCCGCCTCGCTGTACACGGCCACGACCGGAAGACCGAGCTCATGGCACGCGCGGATAACACGGACGGCGATCTCTGCGCGGTTCGCTACGAGGATCTTCTTCGGCAGAGGGTCAGACACAGGGCCCAGTCTACAGAGGGATGTTCCCGTGCTTCTTGCGCGGGATCTGGTCCTGCTTCCCCTCGAGCAGCCCCAGGGCTCCGATGAGGCGCGCGCGCGTCTCGTGCGGTTCGATGACGTCGTCGACGTAACCGCGCCCCGCGGCGACATAAGGATTCGCGAAGGTGTCGCGATACTCCTCCACGAGCCGGTCCTCGACCTGTTGCCGGTCTTCTCCCGCCTCGGCAATCTCACGCTTGAAGATGATCTCGACGGCGCCCTGCGGCCCCATGACCGCGATCTCGGCCGTGGGCCACGCCAGGTTCACGTCGCCACGCACATGCTTGGAGTTGAGGACATCGTACGCCCCGCCGTAAGCCTTCCGCGTGATGACCGTAATCTTGGGGACCGTCGCTTCGCAATACGCATAGAGGAGCTTGGCGCCGTGGCGGATGATCCCCCCGTGCTCCTGCGCGACCCCGGGGAGGAAACCGGGGACGTCCTCGAACGTGACGATGGGGATGTTGAACGCGTCGCAGAAGCGGACGAACCGGGCGCCCTTCACCGACGCATCGATGTCCAGCACCCCCGCGAGGACGGCGGGCTGGTTCCCCACGATCCCGACCGAACGGCCGTCAAGCCGCGCGAAGCCGACGATCAGATTGGCGGCGAACTGGGCGTGCAGCTCGAAGAAGCGGCCGTCGTCGACGATCTTGGTGACGACCTCCTTCATGTCGTATGGCCGGTTCGGGTTCTCAGGCACCAACGTATCGAGGGCCATGTCGGCCCGATCCGGCGTGTCCTTCGGCTCAACGGAGGGCGGGTCCTCCATGTTGTTCAACGGGAGGTACGACATCAGCTCTCGGACGAGCGCGAGGGCCTCCTGGTCGGTCGCCGCGGACAGGTGTGAGACGCCCGACACGGAGCTATGGACGGACGCGCCGCCGAGCTCCTCGAAGGTCACCTCTTCGTGGGTGACGGTCTTCACCACGTTCGGCCCGGTGATGAACATGTAGGACGTGTCCTCCACCATGACGACGAAGTCGGTGATCGCCGGGCTGTACACGGCGCCTCCCGCGCACGGGCCCATGATCGCGGAGATCTGCGGCACGACGCCTGAGGCGAGCGTGTTGCGCAGGAAGAGGTCGGCGTACCCGCCCAGGCTGACCACGCCTTCCTGGATGCGCGCCCCACCCGAGTCGCACAGGCCGATGACCGGCTTGCCGGATTTCAGCGCCATGTCCATGACCTTGCAGATCTTCTGCGCGTGCCCCTCCGCGAGCGACCCGCCGAACACGGTGAAGTCCTGGCTGAACACATAGACGTGGCGGCCGTCGACCGTCCCGTATCCCGTCACCACGCCGTCCCCCAGGACCTTCTTCTTGTCCATCCCGAAGTCCTGGCAACGATGGGTGACGTACATATCCATCTCGACGAACGAACCTGGATCGAGCAGCAGATCGATCCGCTCGCGAGCCGTCAGCTTGCCGCGGGCGTGCTGCGCGTCGATGCGCTCCTGTCCGCCACCGATCCGAGCGGCCTCGCGCATCTCCTCCAGTCGCTCATGTGGGGTCGTCATTCGCTGAGCTCCACCAGTACGCCACCCGTACCCTTCGGGTGCACGAACGCGACCCGCTTGTCGTGCGCTCCGGGCTTCGGCTCCTCATCGACGAGGCGCACTCCCGCCGCGCCCAGGTCGTCGAGCATCACCTCGATACCGTCCACCCCGAGACACAGGTGGTGGATCCCCGGTCCGCGCCGGGCGAGGAACCTCCCGACAGGGGAATCATCCTCCGTCGGCTCCATCAACTCGATGCGATGCGGCCCCTTAGTCAGGATCGCCACTCGGACCTGCTGAGATTGCACCACCTCGATATCTTCCAGGTCGAAGCCGAAGCGGTCCCGCCACAACGGGAGCGCTTCGTCGACGGAGGGAACGGCGATGGCCACGTGATCGATGCCCTTGAGCATGGGGGGATGTTAGCTCAAAGCACAGGGACTTCCCGGTACCTGCCGAAGACCGCCTCCAGCGCCTCGCAGATCTCTCCGATCGTGACCCGCGCCTCGACGCACTCAAGGACGCGAGGAAACAGGTTCTCCTGACCCCGTGCCGCCTTGTCGAGACCCGCGAGGGCGGCGTCAGCTGCTGCCGCGGAGCGGTCCGCCCGGACCTTGCGAACATGCTCCACGCGCGCCTCGGCCACCCGATCATCTACCTTGAAGATCGCCTCCGGCGCGGGCTCCTCCTCCGTGTAGGCGTTCACCCCGACGACCTTGGACCGACCAGCCTCGACGCCCTTTTGATGCTCATAGGCGGACGCCATGATCCCGCGCTGGACGTAGCCCTGCTCGATCGCCGCGGGCGCGCCGCCGAGGCCATCGATCTCGTCGATGATCGCCTGGGCACGCTCCTCGAGTTGATCGGTCAACTCTTCCACGAAGGGCGCCCCGCCCAAGGGGTCGACGGTGGCGGCGACGCCGGACTCGCAAGCGAGGATCTGCTGCGTACGCAACGCCAGCTTCGCCGACGCCTCGGTCGGCAAGCCCAGCGCCTCGTCTCGTCCGTTGGTGTGGAGGCTCTGCGTGCCGCCCAAGACGGCGGCGAGAGCCTGGACGGTCACCCGGACGGCGTTGTTTTCGTGCTGCTGGGACGTGAGGGTGGAGCCCGCCGTCTGGGCGTGGAAGCGCAAGGCCCAACTCTTCTCGTCCTTGGCGCCGAAGCGCTCCCGCATGATCCTCGCCCACATGCGCCGCGAGGCGCGGAACTTGGCCACCTCCTCGAACAGGTCATTGTGGGCGTTGAAAAAGAACGAGATGCGCCGCGCGAACCGATCCACGTCGAGCCCAGCGTCGACGGCGGCCTGGACATAGGCGATGCCGTTGGCGAGCGTGAACCCGCACTCCTGGGCGGCTGTACATCCGGCCTCGCGCATGTGGTAGCCCGAGATCGAGATAGTGTTGAAACGCGGGAGGTGCTCGGCCGCGTGTCCGAAAATATCGGTGATGATCCGCAGCGACGGGCGCGGCGGAAAACGGTACGTGCCGCGCGCCGAGTACTCTTTCAGGATGTCGTTCTGGATTGTCCCGCGCAGCGCATCACCCGCGACGCCCTGCTCCTTGCCCACCGCTGCGTAGAGCGCGAGCAAGACCACCGCGGTCGCGTTGATCGTCATGGACGTCGACACCTTGTCGAGCGGAATGCCGTCGAGCAGCTCGAGCATGTCGTCGAGAGTCGCGATGGAGACACCTACCTTGCCGACCTCGGGCCGCGCCAGATCGTGGTCCGGGTCGTAGCCGATCTGCGTCGGCAGATCGAAGGCGACGGACAGGCCTGTCTGCCCAGCCTTGAGCAGGTAGCGGAATCGCTCGTTCGTCTCTGCCGCCGTACTGAACCCCGCGTACTGACGCATGGTCCAGGGCCGACTGCGGTACATCTCCGAGTGCACACCACGGGTGTACGGATAGCTGCCAGGGAGCCCGAGGCCGTCAACGTCAGCCGCGTCGCCGTACAGGACCTCTACGGGGATCCCAGACGACGTCTGGCGCGGGTCACCGCCGTGCTCCTCGCGGAACGCCGCGAGTTCAGGAGGGATGGGCTCGGTCATGACTTGGGCGGGTCCGGAGATCCGCGATCCCCTAATACTCCCGGCGCTGACGTGACGACGGGATGCTCAGGGCCTTTCGATATTTGGTCACCGTTCGACGCGCCACCTGGATGCCGTGGCTCTTCTCCAGCCGAGCGACGATTTCGTCGTCGCTGAGCGGGCTTGTCTTGTTTTCGCGATCGACGATCTCGGTGATCTTCTGCTTGACCGATTCGCGCGACTCCATGACGCCGTCCACCGAGCGGGTCCCGCCGGTGAAGAATCTCTTCAGCGAGAAGATGCCTCGGTGCGTCTGTATGTGCTTGTCGGACGTAGCTCGCGAGATCGTACTCACGTGCACACTGAGATCGTCAGCGATGCGCTGCATCTTCAGCGGACGTAAATAGTGCGGACCGAAATCGAGGAAATCCCGTTGGTAGTGGACGATCCGCTTCGCGACGTCGAGCAGCGTCTTCTGCCTCTTCTCGATCGCCATGATGAACGCGCGCGCCGAGTCGATCTTCTTCTTGACGTAGTCCCGGTAGTCCTTGCCCACGTCGTTGGATGAGAGCGCCAGTCGGTATTCGGGGTTGAGGCGCAGCTCTGGGACGTACTCATTCGCGAGCCTGAGGTCGTAATCGTTGCCGTTCCACTCGGCGATGACGTCCGGTGAGATGTAGTGGTTCGCCTCCTCGAATTCGGCGAGCCCGGGCCGCAAGGTCAACGACGCGAGCTCCATGAGGAGCTCCTTCAGGTCTTCCAACGACAGCCCGATCCCACGAGCCACCTTGGGGAGCCGGTTCTTGTCGACGTCCTCAAGGTACTTCTCGATGAGCCGCCGCTTCAGCTCGACCTTGGGATCGCTCAGGTCGAGTTGCAGCAGCAGACACTCCTCGCGCGACCGCGCCCCGACGCCACGGGGCTCTAACCGCTGGATGCAGCCAAGCGCGTACTCCGCGTCCTCCATGTCGTACTTATCCGCGACCGGCTCCAAGACCTCCTCGAGGGGGTAGCTCAGGTAACCGTCGGCGCTGATATTGAAGATGATCTGCTCGGCGAGTTGCTGAAAGCGCTCATCCACGTCGAGGAGGAGGTACTGGGCCGTCAACTCGTCCTGCAGGGACGGCCCGGTGGAGGCCGTGTTCTGCATCGCCTCCATCTTGGCGTTCAGCAACCCCTCGTCACGCGAACGAGGTCGACGGAGCGACGGATCGTCCCAGATGTCCATCTGCTCGTAGCGCTCGAGCTCGTCCTCCTTGAGCCCTTCCTCTGACCCCTCCTTGACCTCCGCCTCCGTCCCGTTGCCACCCGGTTCCTCGTCGGTCACTCGCTCCGAGGGTGTCTTCTCAAGGAACTCGTTCGTGTCGAGCTCCTGCTCGATGACATCGAGCAGGTCCATCGCCGGGAGCTGGAGGAGTTCAATGGACTGGATGATCTGCGGCGCGAGCCTGAGCTGAAGGTCCAGGCGCTGGTTGAGTCTGATGTCCAATCCCACGCCCTAGGACTCCTCCTGGGGCGCGCTACGGCGCCCCTCCAGCGCGTCCGCGAGCACCTCCGTGCCCGCGAATTCGATGCTGAAGCCGGACGGCAGCCCGCGCGCGAGACGGGTCACGGACGCACCCAAGCCTTCTAGCCGACGAGCCAAAGCGAGGGCCGTCCCGTCGCCTTCGGCGTCCGGGTTGGTGGCCAGGATCACCTCGACCACGCCCCCGGCCCGGACCCGCTCGATGAGCCGCTCTGCGGTCAGATGCCTGAGTGCTGAGCCCTCGTGGGGGGACACGTGGCCCATGAGGACGTGGTACAGCCCCCCGTAGCGACCGGTCCGCTCGAACGCGACCAGGTCCTTGGGGCTCTCCACCACCATGATCCTGGTGCGGTCGCGCTCTTCGTCGGAGCAAACTGGGCACAACGCCGCCTCGGAGAAGTTGAAGCAAGCACGGCACGGCTGAAGCGAGTCCTTCACCGTACGTATGGCGTCCGCGAGCCCGAGCGCCTCCTCCCTCTCAACCTTGAGCAGGTAGGTCGCCAGTCGCTCCGCACCACGCTGCCCGATACCGGGGAGGCGACCCAGCTCTTCGATCAACCGCTGCAGCGCTTCGGGATAGTCAGACATCGCGAACCAGTTTGCTCCGTCGCCAGATTACGGATCAGAACACCCTGTAGTGTCAGGGTTTGCACCTCCAATCTAAGCACCCCCCAGCAGGCTGTGAAGCCCGGCACCCTGGAATCGGCACGCGGATTGCTATTGATTTCTACGGCACCCTTGATCCACGTTTGATCGGACCCCGCGGAAACCGCCAGGGAGTCTCACGATCGCCGGCGAGGAGCTGGATCCAGGGCTCGGGCGAGCCGTCCTCGCCTGGAATATCGGCAGCAGCCCGCGACCCGCGTCGCCGGCTGCTCGCTCAGAACATCCCCGGCAAGTCCATGCCGCCGGTGATCTTGGACATCTCCGCCTCGTGGAGCGCGCGCGCCTTGTCCAACGCCTGCCGGACAGCCACGAGGATGAGATCCTCGAGCTCTTCCAGATCATCCGGGTCAACAGCTGCGGGCTTGATGCGGATCGCCTCGACCTCCTGGAGGCCGTTAGCGACCACGCTCACCAAGTCCTCGGGAGCTTTACCCTCGACCATCCGCTGCTTGAGGTCCTCTTGAACCCGGGCCATGTCATCCTTCATCTTCTTGGCCTGGCTGAAGAGCGCGTTTGGATCGAATGACTTCGCCATGGTCTGTCTCTCGGGGTCCTATCTAGGCGTGAGCGTCGTCGGTCTTGATGACATCACCGCCGAAGGTGTCGAGGATACGGCGAACCCCCGGGTCCTCGTAGACCTTGGTTTGCCGCGGGCGTTTGTTGTCCTGCTCCGCCGTGGGGACCACGTAAGCGGTGTGCAGGCGCATGCCGAAGACCGCGACGATCGCCGCCTCGACGGTGTCCCTCAACCCGCCCTCGAGTTGTTTCTGCTTGAAGTCGGCGCCAGGCGGCAATCGCAACGTCAGGCTCGCCCCGTCAATCGCCTCAGGTACCGCTTCCCGAACCAGGCTCGCGGCCCGCGGTTTCTGCTCCCGCACAGCGTCGACGACCTTCGTCCACTCCGCGCGGACCACCTCAACGGGCGGTGGACCGGTGCGCCGCGCCCGAGGCGCGGACGGCGCCTCCTCAACCGCAGCCGGCGGCGCGGACGGTGCCTCCTCAACCGCAGCCGGCGGCGCGGACGGTGCCTCCTCAACCGCAGCCGGCGGAGCGGACGGCGCCTCCTTGACCACAGCCGGCGGCGCGGACGGCGCCACCTTGACCGCAGCTCGCGGCGTGGACGGCGCCTCCTCGGCTTGGACCCGCGGCGCTGGCCGCTGGGCCCGAGATTTTCGCGGCGCCAGGGTGCGCTCGCCGGAGGGCAACGGCTCGTCGTCCCGCGCCCCCAGCCTGGAGATGATCTCCCGAACCGGGAGCAGATCCGTGGAGCGCGCGATCTTGAGGAAGGTCAGCTCGAGCTGCAAGCGGCCCTGCCCCGCGAGCTTGATCTCGCGCCGGGCGTTGAGGCAGAGACGGAGGGCGAGGAGCAGACGATCGATCTCGAAATGCTCGCGGATGATCGAAACCAGCCCGGCCCGACGGCCATCCCCGCCACCGGGAAGATCACGGGCTTCCCGCACCATGGCCTCGCGGAAAAGCTCGGTCACCTGCCCGAGAATTTCCTCGCCATCACGGCCGGACTCGAAGGCAGCGGTGAGGCCGTCCATCACGTCCCCCGCGTCTCCTCGAGCCACGGGCTCGATGATGTCCCCGAGGACCTGACTGTCGATGCGACCCAGCACTCGGTCAAGGTCTTCAAGGCCTGCCTCACTCCCGGCGAAGGACACGAGCTGGTCCAGCAAGCTCAAGCTGTCCCTCAAACCGCCTTCGCTGCGAACCGCGATCTCGTGCAAAACGTCTTGGGCGACGTTCAGGCCCTCCTGCTGCCCCACCCACGCGAGCCGCCCAACGATATCGCCAAGGGAGATCCGACGAAATTCGTACCGCTGGCAACGGGAGACGATCGTCTCCAGCACCGCGTGGGCCTCGGTCGTCGCGAACACAAACCGGACGTGCGCCGGGGGCTCCTCCAGGGTCTTCAACAAGGCGTTGAAGGCCTGGGTCGTGAGCATGTGGACCTCGTCGATGATGTAGACCTTGAAGCGCGCGTGCGCGGGCGCGTACGCGACGTTGTCACGGATCGCGCGGATCTCGTCGATGCCACGGTTCGACGCCCCGTCGACCTCCATGACGTCGATGTCCTCACCCCGGGCGATCGACTCGCACATGTCGCACGTACCGCACGGCTCTCCGTCTCGGACATCGGGGCAGTTCAACGCCTTCGCCAGGATGCGAGCCATCGAGGTCTTGCCCACGCCCCGGCTCCCGGCGAAGAGGAACGCGTTGGCGACCCGATCCTCCTTCAGCGCATTCCGCAGCGTCGTGGCTACAGGGTCCTGGCCCACGACGTCCTTGAACGTCTTCGGTCGATACTTCCGGTGGTACGGCTCGTAGCTCACGCGTCCATCGCTCCCGGGAAAATCGGAGTCGAAGCTCCTTCATCCCCTGCCCCCCGGCGCCGAAGCGTCCGGGAGAGGGAGCCACCCCCCGGTCATGCGATTCCACGACACACGGCCAGCACCACTTAAGGCTGCTCGGTTCCCCGCCTGACCTGGTTCGTGAGTGTCCGTTGCATGGGACACGATCGAGGAGTGGCTCCCTCCCCCTGACGTCCGACGATACCGGCCCGACTGGGGAGCACGACATCGTAGGCCACCCCCCCCGTTCAATAAAGGTCCGTGTCGAACGTCGGCTCCCGGAACGCCGCCGCTGCGGGATTTCGGCTCCCGGAGCAAGTCCCGTCGAACGGACACCGCAGCCCACAGTCCAGGTCAGAGGCCTGGAGGAACGAACAGCTTGCCTCCAGGGTGCACGGCCCCGTGGTGCACACCGGAGCGTGTCCGTAAAAACAGCAATTACGGCCGATCATCCACAACAACCGGTCAAGAGTCGCGACGTCGACGACTTCGGCCATGAGCCGCCCGGCCTCGACTCCGGCGAGGCGTATGCGCGCGTCCTCTGCCTCCGACATCTCCCCACCCCCCAGCAGGTCCCGCGCCCGAGCGCCCTTCAACTGAATCGCGCCTGTCCGGAGCAACACGCGGAGGAGGTGGTAGTCGACCGGCAATCCGAGCGCTTTCGGGTCGACCGGCTCGAAAACGCCCGCCACTCTGAGGTACTGGATCAACAGGAAGCTCTTCTTCCTGACTGGATCCCGGTAGGCGTGGAAGCGAGACAGGCGCTCGAGCAGACCGGTTTTGCCTTCCAAGCGGCCCTTCGAGGCCGCGAGGAGGTGCGCCGTCGCACCGGAATAGCCGTCAAGGAGCCGCGCCGCCGCGTCGCGCAACAAGGCGACCCGCTCCTCGACCCGGTCAACCGTACTCGACGCCGGGTCCCCATCGTCCGAGAGCCAGGCACGCAGCTCATCCCCCGTAACCGACTGAAGCCTGCCCGCCGTGAAGCGCTCCGGATCCTCATCGAGCCGCGCGCGCAACCGGTGCACGAGGTAGTCGCTCCCTCGGTAGGAGACCCCGTCGACCACGCCGGCGAGCGTCCGAGTCTGCTGACAGATCGCGATCCACGCGAGATGGAAATCTGGGACCCGCACCGCGGACTCCGGATTCCGCGGCGCCGGGGCGAAGTGCTCCGTGCGAGGAGAGATCTCGAGCAGACGCGCGGCGAGGTCGCGGCAGCGTCGCCGATCCACCAGGGTCACCAGTTGCCCGGACATGGGTGCCACCTATCAGCTATCACCACCTCGCTGTCAAGGGCCTGACGCAGAAGCGGGTGACGCGAGAAGGCTCGGCGTGACATCTCGCAGGCAACGTCGCTCCCCCAGTAAGCGGGATTTAAGAAAAGGCCTCCAACAAAAGGGCTCTGAGGACTAGGATCCGGGCAGAGCGAGCCGGCCTCAACCGCTGGGAGAGTCCGTCATGATCCGTGCCCTCATCGTTACCGCCCTCACTTTGCTTGCCGTGGTCGCCCCGGCCCAACAACAGGTCTGCCACGGCTACAACTACACCAGCAACAGCGCGAGCCTCTTCCAGGTGCTCGCGGGCGTGGAGCAGGGCATCCTCTACGTGGTACCCGGGACAGCCCCATTCCTGGCCAACCAGGTCCAGCTGTTCTTCGCCAATCCACCCGGCACCGGAGGTGTCATCAGCATCACCCCAGCCCAGGGGACGATGCGGCTCGAGACCGCCGACCCCGTAACCGGACTGCCGTCGGGAACGGTCCTCGCCAGTGGCCCCGTGGCGTCGGGAAATACAGGCATCATCGCGATCGGAGCCGGATGGCGTGGCTTCTCATTTCCGTCGATGGCGTTCGCGTCGAACCAGCTGATCTGGGTCATCTTCACCGTCGCGCCATACCCAGGACCTGGCAACCTGGGGGTCCAGAACGGGGGACCCGACACCGTCACGTCGAGCCGGAACACCGGGAACGGCTGGGGCGCCCTCAGCGTGGCGGACCGCTTCAAGCTGAGGTTCCGCTCCCCCAACTGCAACCCCGCCGGATCGGGCCCCCAGTGGATCACCATCGGCGGCGGCTGCGTCGCGTCGACAGGATTCACCCCAACGCTGACGCCAAACGGCCTTCCTGCTTTGGGGGCGAGCGTATCGCTCACCGTCGGCAACGCGATCCCGGGACAGATGGCGCATCTGTTCTTTTCGATCGGCGTCAGCCCTGGCGGCGCCACCGTGCTACCGAACGGATGCCCCCTGTGGCTGGACTGGGCATCGTTCCTCAGCTTCGTCCAGTTGGGCAGCAACCCGCTTCTGCAACTTCCGGTGAACGCCACTGGGTCCGCCTCGTTCCCCCTCGGAGTTCCCGTCAACGTCGGGATCATAGGGGTGCCTATCGGTTTCCAGGCGGCCGTCGACGATCCTGGTGTACAGGGCTTCAGCGCCACCGAAGCGGAGCTCGCCATCGTCGGGTGGTAGGAGCGATCTCACGGCGGCCGAGTTGAGCCCCCCGCGGCCAGAAAAAGGGACGAGCCCCCGGCGTTTGACCGCTCGGGGGCTCGCTTATATGGCGGAGAGGGCGGGATTCGAACCCGCGGTACAGTTACCCGCACACACGCTTTCCAAGCGTGCTCCTTCAACCACTCGGACACCTCTCCGATGTCGCCTCGCACACCCCGCGCGAACGGAGCTTGTATGGCGGTGAGGTAGGGATTCGAACCCTAGGTACCCTTGCGGGTACACCGGTTTTCGAAACCGGCCCGTTCGACCAACTCCGGCACCTCACCGAACGGTGCGGAAGTCTATGAATGAGAGCGGGCTCCGTCAACGGGCGGCTGCCCCCCATTCCCCCTACCCCTGCGATCTCGGAAGAACGTCCGCAAAATCTCCGAACACTCGGCCTCGAGGAGTCCGGCGTCAGGCTTGACCCGGTGATTCAGCCTCGGCTCCTCGACCACGTTGAGAATAGACCCACAAGCCCCCGCCTTGGGGTCCCCTGCCCCGTAGACGAGGCGCGGCAGTCGAGCCAGGACGATCGCGCCAGCGCACATGGCGCAGGGCTCGGGCGTCACATACAGCGTGCAGTCCTCAAGCCGCCAGCTCTCCAGATGCGCCGCCGCCGCGGTGATCGCGATCATCTCCGCGTGAGCCGTCGGGTCGTTGAGCATCTCACGTTGGTTGTGGCCCCTACCGATGACCCGTCCCTGGTGAACGACCACGGCCCCGACGGGCACCTCCCCCGCGTCCGCGGCCTCCACCGCTTCGCGCATCGCCTGACGCATGAACCGTTCGTCGTCATTCACTCGGAATCCCCAACGGTACCGTCCGAAGGCCCGGAGGCCACCTCTTCAGCGGCCGCACGCTGCGCGTCTTCATCTGACGGTTGCTGCGGCAGACTGACGTCCTTGCCACCGCCGACGGACGTCTTGCGTGGGCCGCGTGGCGGCTCGACGCGCGCCGTTCGGACAACCGCTTCGACGTCCGTGCTGCGCAGGTGCAGGTCCCGCTGCGGGAACGGGATCTCGACGTCCGCGTCGCGGAAGCGGGCCAGCATGGCCGCCCGCAGGTCGCCCGCGATCTGCATGCGATTGTCGCTCATGAGCGCCCAGAACCGGACGCTGAAATCGAGGCTGTTGTCGCCGAAACCCACGAAGTAAATCGATGGCCCCGGCTTCTTGAGCACGAGGCCATGGTCGTCGAGGCACTCCTGGATGATCTCCATCACGTCGCGGACATCGGAGTCGTAGCCGACGCCGACCGCGACGGTCGTTCGCAGCAACGGCGAACCGGAGGAGCGATTGATGAGCTTGCCCGTGACGAGGTCCGCGTTGGGCACGACCACGCCGACGTTGTCGAACGTCATGATCGTCGTCGAGCGCAGATTGATCTTCTCGACCGTCCCCATCGCGTCCGCGATGACCACCTGGTCACCGACCTTGAGGGGCCGCTCTACCAGCAGCATGATCCCCGAGATGAAGTTCGTCACGAGCTCCTTCAGCCCCAGGCCAATGCCGATGCCCAGAGCCGAGACCACGTAGGTGATCTGGTCCCCCTCCACATGCAACAGGTTCAGGGAAATGACGGCCCCAATCCCGACCACGACGTACGACGTCAGGGTGAGGATCGCGTAACCGAGTCCCTGGTCCAGGCTGGTCGCTGGCAGGACGAGGAACTGCAGCCACCGCCTGTAGTGCTTGAGCACCGTGACCGTGCCCCAGATCGCGGCCAGACCTACAAACAGCCCTCCTCCCGTGAGGTCACCGCCGTCGCCAAACAGGGGGACATCGAGGAACGCCCAGTTCATGCGCTGCCACGCGGTCACGAGCGCGACGACACTCGGGATCAGCACCACCAGCCGCAGGGACATCCGACCGAGCATGTCCCAGAACCACTTGCGGCCCTCGGCGATGAACTGCTGCGCACCGTCGTAGGCATCGGACCGGACGACCCGCGCCCAGTCCCGATCGGGCAACAGGCGCCGCAAGAGAGAGCGATAGACCAGGAAAGCCGCCGCCAGGATCCCCAACGTCATGAGCAGACGGGTCGCGAAGTAATCCACCGCCTCGTGGTAGCGCAGCGCGTTGAGGGCGAGCAAGAACAGCACCGCGCCGATGACCACCGGGTACAGCATCAAGACGAGGGTCATGGCGGACGCTGCTACCTGGCCCTCGCCGCGGATCATCTGTCGTATCACGGACGGCCGGCAGACTCCGACCAGCACGATGATCGAGAAGGCGCTGGTGTAGAGGAACCACCAGAACTGAATCAGGCCCGGGTTGACCTCCCCGTAACCTCCGGCGTCCATCAGCAGCCCGAGGCCGACGAACACGAGGGACACGTTCAGCATCCACCGCCCGGACCGATGAAAGGTCCGGGCCAGCGCGTTATTGACGTCGATCAACCGGTCGTCAGGATCGGTCGGGTGAAACAGCGCGTCGAGCATCACCCGCGCGAAGCGGTACGCGAAGGGCGTCAGGGCGATTACCGCCGGGACGCCCTCCTTCCAAGGCCACACACCCCAAACGGCGCAGAGGCCGCAAAAGCCGAGGCCGATGAGGAAAGCGAACTCCGACCGTCGCACGCCCGCGGCGACCACACACCACAGACCAGCGTCCTTCCCTTCCCGCGTCTCGAGCCACGAGTAGGTCGCGGGCAGCTTCTTGTGGATGACGACGAACAGGGCGAGGAGCGAGCACACGACGATCACCGACGCGATGAGCCGGCCACGGTTCTCTTCTTCGGTCGCGGCCGCCCACCATCGCTCCTTGGTATCGCTGACGGCCGCGGCCGCGTACCGGGGAAACGACGCCGCGTCGGCGAACGCGCGCTTGAGGGCGTCAGTGGAGATCAGTGAGTCCTCACGACTCCAAAGGAGCCGTGAGCCCAGCTCTGCGACGCTCCGCCCCAGGCCGTCATGAACGAGGGAGAGCTGCTCATGTTCGTTCTGCGTCTCCCCCCAGAGGGCGACCTCGGCCAACTTCCACTTGCGGACCGCCTCCATGTAGAGGGTGGGCAGCTCGGCCCAGGTCGCCAGGTCCCGATCCGAGGCCTGGGCCGCTCGAGCGGCAGCGAGCAGCCCCTCTTCGTCGAGGTCGCGCCCCAGGTTGCGCATCAGGTTGATGGCTTCACGCTGACGGCGCCGCGCTTGCCGACGGTCCGCCGACAACCCCGCGGTGGACGCCGCGAGACGATCCAACCTCGCCTCGTTCTCCACGAGTAAGGTCGCGAGTTCATCGGTGGAGAGCCCGAGCTGCTCCTCCCCCAACTCCTCCGCCAGGACCCGCGCTTCAGCCAGGTCGATGGCGATCAGCCCCGTCGCCACCCGGCTCGTCCAGTCCGCCAGGATCCGGCTGGCCTCGTCTCGATTCGACTCGGAGTCGAGCTTGCCCAGCTCCATCTCCAGGAACGGGCGCGCGTGTGCGGGAGCCGCCGCCAGATACGCATCAAGATCCGCCCGCGTTCGCCGCCGCGCCGCCTTGGCGACGTCCGCCAGCATCGTCACACGCTTGGAGATGGCATCGAGGCGCGTCGCGGTAGCCTTCAGCTCGCGCTCCGCGATCTCCTTGGTGAGCCGCGCCTTCTCGGTCCGGAGCGCGAGCATCTCCGGGAGCGCCTCCGCCTCGGCGACGACAAGGCGGCTCTCACCGTCGCGAAGAGCAATGAGCTTGAGAAAGGCATCCTCGCGCACCCCCCAGAGCGCCGCGGGGAGCGCCTGTGAAGACTCCAGGGCGGCCACCGACTCCTGCGCCTCGTCCCAAACGGTTCGCGACGCCGCGACCAAGTTGCGCTGCTCGGAGAGCACGCTCCCCACCTCGCTGCTGTCGGTGAGCGCCTCATTCGCCTTCGCGAGCGCCTCCTTGCGGCGGTCATGCTCGGCCTTGACCCTGCTCTGCTCCTGTCGCAGCGCCTCCAGGTTGTCGCTTGTGGCGGGGTCGATGCCCGCAAATCGGTCCGCCGCCGGGAGGCTCCGCTTCAGCCCGTCAATCGCGCTGGCCATCTCAGCGAGAGTGCGCGCCTGGCGCTGCCCGGCGGACTTCAACGCCGCGGCCATGTTGATCTGGGCGGTCAGCGTCTCGCCCAGCTGCTCCCTGAACGCCTCGTCGGCCTGCTTCTCGACCTCGGCCTTGCCGGCTTCGATGCGCTTGGCCAGCAAGTCAAGATCCGCGAGCAATCCTTCGCGTTCCGACAGCGGGACCGCGAGCAGAGACGGGGGTGGGTCGCCCTGGCTAAGGGCGACCGACGCGAGGGAAACGAGACAGACGAGAATGCGCACGCGGGGCTGCTCCTTGTGCCGCCGTTGGCCGGCGTCGTGCGGATGGTAGCATCGGCCCGGAGGGATTGAACCGCGTCATGGGTCGGACCGAAGTCATCATCCTGCTCTCCTTCGTCCTCATTGGTGGCGGCGCCATCGCGCTGGAAAGCGCGGGTCCGTCAGCAGTTCGGATCATCGGCATCACCGCCTGCCTGCTCCTCGTCACCCTGACGGTGGTCGGGCTCGTCATGCGGGCCCGCGTCCAGAAGCGCCGGTCATTCGGGGCCAGCGCCCCGAGGGACGTCAACGTCCCAGGTAACGCAACCCGCGCAGCTTCGACGCTCGCCCCATCGGCACGATCCGATTCGCCGGATCAGAGGGATTGACCAACTCCAGGGCGAAACCCACGGGGTGGCGCCCAGGACGCTCGAGGAACCAGCTCCTGTTGTTCGCATCACCCATGCGTCCCCAGCCGTCACCGAGGGCGACCAGGTCAAAGCGCGTAAAGCGCCTCGCGATCCGGTCGTACTCAATCGTGCCCGAAAATTCCGGCGCGTAGCCCAGCATCAACGGCCCATTCGGCGTCGTCGCCTCCGACGCATCGAAGGTCGACCCCATGTGGGCCGCCCCCTCCGCGCGCATGCGAATGAGCTTGTCATTCACGACCTCCACCACGAACTTCAGCTCGGCCTCGTGGACGTCGCCATCCGACCACTCGTGACCCTCGGAATACACGCGCCTCGGGGTCAGGTGGAATCGGCAGATGCGTACGACGACCGCCCGCGGCGCGGCGATGGTCATCCCGACCTTGGGGCTCGCGGGAATCAACTGCTTCTTGTCCTGCTCCGTGAGCCACACGAAGTCCGGGCTCGCCTCGAGGAACGAGCGGAGCGCCTTCTTGCGGCGGGCGCGCTCCTTGGCCATCAATGGGAAATCCCCCGTCGTGCAGTGACCCAGAGAGCCGTCCTCGTTCCGTCGCAACAGGCGAGCGTGAACCTTGAGAACCAGCCCTCCTGCAGGAGGGACTGGTGGTGCAACGGTGGGGTCCGCGACCAGGTCCGCCACCTTCACCGCGCCCGGCGCGCGCGCCTTCGCCGGCATGCGGCGGAACGCGGCCAGCGCCTTGAACGGATCACCTCCGTTACCAAGGTGCCGGCCGTTCGCGGCGACGCACTCCATGTAGCCACTCGAAGTCGGGAAGAAGTTCTTCCCCAGGGCCGTCTCCAAGAACCGGCGTTCGGCGTCGTCCCGTTGCCGGACGACGCTCGTCTCCACGCTCACGGCGACGAAGTTCTTGGCGATAAACGCCGTCGTCCTCTTCGTCCAGAACGCAGACCCCCGGCCCGCCCTCGCCGCCGTTCAGCAGACGCCGATGGGCCCGCCCCCAGAGCCCGCCCAGATGAAGAGGGGCTTGCCCTCACGCGCCGCTTGCTGGCGCGCCTCCCAGACGCTGGTGAACCACTGAAGCCGCATCCAAAGCGATTCACCCGGATGCGGCTTGATCAGCGCATGGACATCCTGAAGACCCTGCCCCGCCAGCACGACGGCCGTGAGGACCCAGACAGAGAGGACTCGAAGGGTGAGGCACTTCATCGCGCACATCGTCCCAGACTCCGGTGCCGCTTGTCTACAGAAGCCCGAACAAGGCGCCGGTCCCCATCACGAGGCCCGTGACCCGGCCGCAGCAGTCCGGATCAGACGTCCTGATCGAGGCGGGCAATCCAAGCCTCCGCCACGACCGTGGTCAGCTCGGGGATCTCATCGAACAGGGGCTCGAGGAGGTGCCGGTGATCGCTGTCGAGGACGACCCCATCGTGGTCACGCACGACGTCGGACCACCGATCGAGTTCATCCGTCGTAAGGTCCCCTTCGACAAAGCGGGTCAGTACAGCGATGGCGTCGTCCGGCGTCAGGGCGATATCGGGCTGCTCCTCCTCCTCTTCCCCGGCCTCGTCCCCGGCCTCATCCTCGCCGTCTCCCGCCTCGCCGGACTCCGGACCGCATTCGTCCAGCTCCACCAGCACCTCGTCTGGCGGCCGGTCGTAGCGGACCAGCGCTCTCAAGATCGACTCTCGGTGGGTCACGTCAGATCGGCCTCCAACTCAACCAGGACCTCTGCCAGCACGTCACGGAGCCGAGAGGGGTCACGCAGATGACCGATGCGCAACGCCAGGGAATTTCGAGCCTCCGGGTCGTCCTCCCGGTTCAGGCTCTTCGCCAATTCCACCAGTTCCGAGACCTCGCGCATCACCGTGGGTGTTGTGGCAATCTCTGAGAAGGTGTCAAGGCGATCGGGGCGTTGCTCCAGGTACGGCGACAGCCGAGCAGCGATGTCAGCGGCGAAATCGGCGCTGCCTTCCTCGGTCCCGTGCACGATCTCCAGGTCTGGCGGGTCCTCCCCCACGAGACACGCCGGGAGGTAAGGATTCCGCAGCAAGGCGCCGTGCGCGTAGGCGACCGCGTCCTCAACTCGGCCGACTTCGAGACTGGCGAAGCACCCCACCAGCAATGCGTCGGCCGAGGCCGTCGCCCGATCCGGCAGCGCCTCAAGACTCGCCTCTGGACGGCCGATCAACAGCTGCACCTCAGCGATCATTTGTCGGACGCCCAGCGGATCAGATGCGTCAGCGTCGAGCACCCGACGCAGAGAACCGATCGCCTGCTCCCACGCCCCCGCCATCAGATCACAGCGCGCGAGTCCCCCCAACGCCTCGACAATGGCCTCGTCACCGCCGCCGTCCCGAGCGCCGAGACCCGCCTTCGAACGCGCTCCTTCGAACGCCTCACGCGCCTCTCCGAGATTGCCCTCGCGCAGGTGGACATCTCCGAGCAGGAGATAGCCATCGGACCGACGGGGGTCGAGATACACAGCCTCACCCGCCGCTTCCAGAGCCGACACGTAATCACCCTGCTGCATCTTCTTCCACGCGTCGAGCAACAACTCATCAGCGCGGTCACCTCGAGAGCGGCGAGAGTCCCCGCCCGCGCCCCGACGTCTTCGATCCCACCATGCTCGATTCCCGCGCCCCCGCTCCTTCACGCTGTTGCCTCGCGCGCCTGCAAGAGCTTGCGGGTCTCGGTGGTCACGCGCTCCGGGTCGACCTGATCCCACGGAATGAAGCGACAGCCCCGAGGAGCGGGCCCCGCCACGTCAGCCCGCACCGCGACGGAACGGATGCGGTGATGGGTAATCGCATGACGCGCTTCAGCCACCGGCTCGTATGTACAAACGCCGTCGAAACCGAGGCCCTCCAGGACCTCGCGGACCACGTCCGGGGCCTCCTCCCCTTCCGGGCCCCAGCGGCCCGGGAGTTCGAGGAAGCCCGGCAAGAGCGAGGCATCGACAGGCCGCTCGACGAAGAGGAGACTCCCGCCGCGTTCCACCCAACCGCGCGCAGACAGGACCGGGCGCGCCCGTTTCGGCGGGCGCTTCACCGGCAGTTGGGAGACCCGGCCGCTGGCGCGGGCTCCGCAGAATTCCGCCACGGGACACGCGGAGCAATCCGCGTCCTTTGGCCGACAGAGCAACGCGCCAAGCTCGATGAGGGCTTCGCTGAAGGCCGCGGCGCACCCCTCGGGGACGTGCGGGAAGAGGTGAGCCTGCAAGCGACGCCGGGTCGTGGCGCTCCCGACGTCACCGTCATCGTCAAACAGTCGCGCCGCCACGCGCGCCACATTGCCGTCAATCGCAGGGGCCGGCAGATCGAAGGCCAGGCTACGAATCGCTGCGGCCGTGTACGGACCGACGCCTGGGAGGCTGAGCAGCGCCTCTTCGTCCGACGGGATCTCACCGGCAAATCGTTCGACCACCGCCAAGGCGCCGCGACGTAGCCCTCGGGCGCGGCGGTAGTAACCGAGGCCGGACCACGCCGCCACCACGTCGTCCTCCTCCGCAGCGGCGAGCGCCTTGATGTCGGGAAATCGATCGAGGAACGTGACGAACCGAGGAGCGACGACGTCCACCGTGGTCTGCTGCAGCATCACCTCAGACACCCACGTCGTATACGGGGTGCGCTGTCGACGCCACGGGAGATCGCGGCGGCTACCGAGGAACCACTCGACGAGACGCTCCCCGAGCGTCATCCGTTGCCGCGGGACGCCGCCGCCGGACGCGGCGCGTAGTGGACCGTCGAAGTCGGGAAGAACCCGCGGGTCTCGGCGTCCTGAACCCCCTCGACATACGGCGGCTCGGGTCTCTGGTCGCCTTGTTTACGCACAAACGCGCGTGTCCGTAACTCAATAAACCCAGGCGTCAGGACACGGCCACGAGGCGGCGCGCCCCGATCGACCACGTCCCCTTCGGGGATGAACGTGCCACCCAAGACCCAACCGCGGACATGGGGGCCACGCGGGGCTCCGCCCTCGGACTTCACACGCAAGGAGACGTCCGCGAACTCAAGCCACCCGCGGGCGCGCATGGCCTCGGGGTGGCTCTCCTCAACAACTGCACCGCCGCCCTGCTCCGACGGCGCCTGGGTCCATGAGCAACCCACCAGGAGCGACGACACGACAAGGACAAACAACGGACCGGGCTTCATGCTTCGGTGATCTCGCTTCTCAATGGCGAACTCAAGCCTGCGTCGGGCGCGCGCGGGTCGTATGGCGACGAATCTCCGCGACGACCTTCCGCGGAAACGCGCTGGTGTCGATGGGCTTCTCGACCGTCCCGGCCTCGCAGCCCTTCAACACCTGTTCCGCTACCTGCCGCTGACCCTTATCCGTAACGACCAGGAGGGGTATGTCGTAGCGCATCGCCGCCTTGCGGAGACGCTCCACGCCCTGCGGGGCTCCGTCCGCCAGATCGAGGTCGACGATCACCATGGTCGGCGCGGCGCGCCCAAGAACTCGACCAGCTTGGTCGAGCGACCGCTCGCGCACCGTCATGATGTCGTTGGCCTCGAGCAGGTCGGCCATCAGGGTGAGCTGGAACGGGCTCTCGGCCACGATCATGACGCTGGCTCGTTGCATCGTTCCTGTGCCTCCCTGGATGGGTTCCCCTACCCCCTCCTCACGGACCCCATCTTATGTCCGCGGCGAAGCCTCGGGAAGCCAAAACACCTCGTGATGCGTCCAAAACGGTCAGCGCGCCATTAACCGCAACTCGTGCTGTCTGAAATAGATGCGGAGAAATCGCGCCCACTCGATCGGGTCCATATCGCCGTAGTTCGGATGAGCCCACCTCACGTTCGTGAGGAACGCTGGGGTGTGCTCGTGCAGCAACCCGACAAAGCTAGCGGTCCACGCGACGTGAGCCTGCTCGAGGTCCGTCGCCGTCATGACCACGCCCCCGGGATCGGTCGCGGGTAGAACTCCCAGATTCTCCGGCAGACGCCAGGTCGTCAGCGCGAACCGTAACCGGGTCGATTGGCCGACCGAACGTGCGGACGGTCGCGTCAATGCCCCTTGAGCGGCGACCACGCGGAGCTGTTCAACAACGGACGACGCAGTCAACGCGAGGTGGCGCAGGGTTTCGGCGGCGCTCCAGCCCCTGCCACGGGCGCGGCGCCATGACTCCGGATCCCCTGAGTGGGACGCCCCCAGGGCGTGGGCCGCGCGGTTCGCCATGCGAACGTCGCGCTCCGCCCGGGTGACGCGCTTGCGCGCCCTGTCGTCAGCTGATGTGGGCACCGGGTCCCATCCCCACCTCGTAGATCGTTGAGCTGGACCCGGGCACCGGGTGCAGGTCCCGGTAGACGGCCACGCAGCGCTCCACCGACCCGCGCGCGGTCGGCTCGGCCAGTACCTGGACCATGCCGCCCCACCCGGCTCCGGCATAACTCGCACCGAAGACCCCCTCCCCAGAGCGCAGCTCGGAGAGCAACGCACGGGTCTCGGGAGTGCCACATTCAAAGTTCTGGGTGAGGCTGTCGGCGGACGCCCACATGAGGCGCCCCAGGGCGACCATGTCGCCGCTCGACAGCGCCTGGGAGCCGAGTTTCACCCGCTTGACCTCAGAGAAATAATGCTCGGCCCGGCGCACGAGCGTCGGTGGCAACTCCTTCCTTCTCCGTCGGTAGGTCTCGGGCGCGATATGGGCCAGGGCAGGGACCTCCGCCTCCGCTCCCAGCCGCCGGGCCGCCTCGCGACACTCCGCGACCCGATCGTTGTAGGGAGTCTCCTTCAACTGCCTCGGGACCCCGGAATCAACGAGGAACCAGGTGAAAGGCGGGGTCCTGCGCGCGACGCGGTGGTATCGAACGGCGCCGTCCTTGCAATCGATCATCACGAGCGCACCCTCCTTGCCGTTCAGGATCGTCGTCGGATCGAGCACGCCCACGGCGACTCCCGTCGACGCCTGCTCCGCGATACGCACGAGCTCGACCGCGCGCGCCGTCTCGATCTTGAGCCCGTTGGCTTCAGCCACGGCGAGCAGGACCGCGACCTGGAGCGCGGCGCTCGATGAGATGCCCCCCGGGGGAAGCTCGCCGGCGACCACGCCCTCGATACCACGAACGATGACATGGTCGCGCGCGAGGGCACCGACCACACCCTGAACGTACGCCGTCCAGTCATCCGCTGGCGGCCCGTTGTCCCGCGCGATGGACACGCACGCGTCGCCTGGGTAGTCCTTCGAAGCGACGCGCACCTCCCCAGCGTCCGTGGGGCGCCAGGTCATGGTGATCCCGCGATCGATGGTGAAACCCGACGTCAGGCCATCCTGGTGATCGGTGTGGGCGCCGAGCGGACTCAGCCGGTAAGGCGCGCGCACCCATCGATACGGCACGTCCTCGGCCGACCCGAAACGGCGCACCACCTCCTCCACCGACGCGTCAGAAACCCCGGACATGGCCCCCATCCTCCCGGGGACCGGCGAACGGAGCAAGGGGGCCGCACGCAAGTACCTCCAGTACAGGCTGATAGAGCGACAGCTCCGGGAGGCCCCAGGTTGCCTTGACAGCGTCCCCCAGGTCATGGAATCTAGGTGGTCGCGCATGCGTGGCCGTGAGCCGTGCTGAGCGACGTAGCCCCATCGCAACGACACCCGGAGACACCCATGCTCGCTCGTAGTTTAACTGGCGTGTTACTGCTCGCCCTCATCGGCACGCCGCTGGCAGCACAGGGAGTCGGCAGCGTCACAGCCGGCCCCTTCAACGTCGAAGCCCCGACCGACCCCCTCAATGGAACCGTCGGCACCCAGGGCAATCTCGGCGTGGAGTACACCGGCGCCGTCGCTGGCACCGCCGCGCCCCTGGGCAACCTCCTCAACCCGAACGCCAGCGTCGAGTCCTTCTGGGTGACGGCCCGCGGCACCGTTGACCCGACCACCGGCCTGTGGGTCACCGCTGCGCCCCACACCGTCTACCAGTACGACATGTCCGGCAACCTGCTCTACCAGTTCACTCAAGCCTCGACCGTCGCCGCGGCGACCTGGGGCCACCGTGACATGGCCGCGGACATGAACGGCGACTACATCATGGTCGCCGATGATGACGGAGTGAACTGCTTCGATCGCCACGGCAACTACGCCGGCGGCGCCGCGATCAACCCAGCCCCCATCATGGCCGCCAACGGCCCCCAGCTCGTCGGCTTCCCCATCCCACTTCCGCCGACCACGCTCGGCTCCGCGACCCACCCCGGATTCCCCCGCGGGCTGGCCTACAACCCGAACGGTAACGGCGGCAACGGGTCGCTCTGGACCGCGAACTTCGCCTCCGACCTCGTCGAATTCGACCTCACCGGCGCCCCGCTGGCGTCCTTCGTGTCGAACGGCCTGTGGTCGGTCTATGGCCTGGCGTGGGATTCCGTGCGCGGCACCTTGTGGGCGTCGACCTCGCCCAACCAGGGTGACCTCGCAGAGATCGACCCGGCGACAGGCACGGAGACCGGCAACCGCATGGTGCGCGCGGTCGGTGGCGCCCAGGGTGGCGCCGACATCTGCTATCGCAGCGGCCCCGGCGTGCCACACAGCGAGGTGGTCTACCTGGCGCAGAACACACCTGACGCGGTGGTCTTCCAGCGTCTGGACCTGTACACGCCAGCGCTTGGCTCAGGCTACATCGACGAGGTCACCATCGAGGTCGACTCCTCCGGCGCATTCCCGGCCGGCGGCTTCACATCGGGCAACCGCACGTTCTACGACGGCGACACCCTCACGTGGCAATACGGCAACGCCGGCGCCGCCGCGGGTTCACCCGCAGCGTTGCTCGTCAACATCGACGGCGTCCTAGGCAGCACCCTCGGCGTTCCCGAACTGGTGATCCCGACGCAGTTCTCTTCGCCCCCCGCGAATCCGGCGACGAACTTCGAGCTTGGGAACACGACCGGGCTCCCGTCCGGCCTCACCGCGCTGGGCCTTGGCCCCGCCCTCGTCGGCGACCCCGCCGCCTCCTTCCCGGCCCCTCCGGGCTTCTTCCCCGCGGGCGCGGTCATCAGCCTGCAGGCCTTCGTCATCGACGGCATCGGCATCTACACAGGCAACCCGTGGCCGGGCTACGCCACCAACAAGGCGACCCTGTCGGCCCAGGGCCCGCCCCCGTGCCTGCCCCTCGGTGCGGTCTTCACGGCGAACGGCACCAACAACTTCGGCGCAGCGGTCCCGCTGAACACCGCCTACTGGAGCATCGCCAACAACTCGGCGGGCCAGAACATCCTCTCCGTCACCGTGGACTGGGCCGCGGCCAACGTAGTCGGCGCCAACACGACCGTGTTCGACTACGACCAGGGCGGGATCACGGGTGTGGCGGTCACCACCGGCGTCTTCCAGAACGGCAACTCCACTGTCGCCGGCTGCGAGGGCACGATCGTCAACGATCCGGGCCTGGACTTCGGGCCCGCCAACAGCATCGTCCCCCCCTGTGATCCGGCCGCGTTCTGCGGCTGGAGCACCACCAGCGCGCTCGCCGGTAGTTGCCAGAACCTGACCTTCACCTTCGGCGCGGGCGGTGACCCGTTCGGACCAGGTGAGACGTTCGGATGGAACGTCGACACGGACGGCGGCAACGGCATCACCGGTGACACCATGGCCGGGCTGCAGTGCACCATCGTCTGGGACAACGGCTGCGTCAGCATCGGCTACCTCGCCGCGACGGTTCCGGGCCTGACCTCGGTCGCCAACCTCTGATCTCGAGTCCCCATGAGGCGCGAAGGGGCGCGTGGCCATCCGGTCACGCGCCCCTTGTCATGTGCGGGACCCGGACCCACCGGTCAAGATGACGCCTCAGCGCAGCCGGTCGAGGATGCGGCGTACCCGCGCCTGAATGTGCGGAGCATGCCGGACCAGGAGCTTCCCGTTGTGGTGGCTGATGGAGGCCCCCTCCACCTCCCAGACCTTCTCGCCACCGGTCGTGCTTCGGACAAGGTCCACGACAAAATCCGGGTCGAAACGAGGCTCCCTCGCCTCTCCTTCCACCGGTGGCTCGGGGGGCGGCCCCGGACGAAGACCGAGAATCCCGGGCGCTGGGAAATCCGGAGGCGTGTAGGTGATCAGTCGGATCCCGTAGATCCGCAGCACCATCGCACGCTGCATGGCGTCCTCTGTCGTCGTGACGACCATGACTCCGTGTCGGTGCTGGAACTCAATATCAAACTGCTGCTTGAGCAACCTGACGACGGTCATTGCCGACACGTCCTTGAGCTGGAGGGTGACCGGCTCCTCCTCGCGATCGCGAAGGGCCTTGCCGAGCACCATGTTGAAACGCAACGACCGCCCCATGCGCCGGATCGTCTCGCCGAGACCGACATCCTCCCAGGCGACCGATACCCGGGTGCTCTCGAGGCGCCGGACCATGGTCCGGTAGATCTCCTTTTCCGCCCCATTCTTCAGCGGAAGCGTCGCAATTTGTGCGGTCAGCCCACCGCTAACGAGTACACACGACATGGCCATGAGCAATCGGTACATCGAATTCCTCGGGAAAGGCACGGCCCTCGTCCGCAGGTTGATACGAGAACCGGCGCCATCGTATCGGTTTGGACGGATCTGCACGGCCCTCGTTTCACTACGTTGGGTATAATCGGGCAACACGCTCGCTGCCCACGAGCACCAAACCCCTTCTGGGATCTGCCAGTCCCAACCCAATCCAATGATGGAAGTCAGAAACCGCTCCCGGTTGACCGGGGCTGCGTACCGTGTGATTCGTGATGCGATTGTCGGACTCGAACGTATCGAGGATCTCCACAGTGGGGGGAGCACCATCCGCCCTCAGTTCGAGATCGTCAGGTCCATCGCGTACGAGGACGGCACCCATGACCTGATCGTGGCGAGCCCGTCCATACACATGTCCATCGCCGTGACATGCGACGGCGAGCTCCTGAGCGCGACGCTCTGGAACCGGAACCCCACCGACGACGACGTCGTACTGGACCGGCTCGAGGGTCTCAATCCGGGCGCCGTGAGGCAGGATGCGCGCCGCGAGTGCCGCATCGGCGGCCACACGGCGCGGGTCAACGTCAGCTGAACGCAGCTCCTACCACTGCTGACTCGCCGCGATCACGAGCACGATGATCGCGACCACGTACAGCTTGATCAGCAGCGGGAGGATGAACTTCAACCAGCTCACGAAGGGGATGCGCCCCATGGCCAGCATGCCCATGAGCAGCGCGTTCGTCGGCACGATCATGTTGGTCAGGCCGTCCCCGAACTGATACGCCAGCACGGCGGTCTCGCGCCCGGTCCCCGTCAGGTCCGCGAGGGGCGTCATGATCGGCATCGTCACGTACGCCTGGCCGCTCCCAGAGGGGATGAACAGGTTGCAGATGCTCTGGACGAAGAGCATCCCCGTCGCCGCGAGGGAAGACTGGGAGGGCAACGTCTCGGCGATGTAGTTGACCACCGTGTCGATCACCTGGGCCTCGACCAGGACCTGCTCGATGGTCCGCGCAAAGCCGATGAGCAAGGCGGTGGTGGTCATCTCGGCCGCGCCCTTGCAGAACACCTCGGCCACCCGATTGGGTGATAACCGGGCGACCGCCGCGGACACGATGGCGAGCCCGAGGAACATGGCTTCAAGTTCGACGATGTACCACCCCTGGGCGTCGACTCCCCAGACGAACACCCCGATCATGGCCACGAAGAGCCCGACGATCAGCGCCCGGGGCCCCGTCACCTTCACGTCGTCCGGCATCTCGTAGCCCGTCGAGTAGTCGACGTGGGCGACCAAGCTCCGACTCGGGTCGTCTCGGAGCCTCTTCGCATACCGGAGGATGTGATGGGCGCCGATCGCGACCATGAGGGCGAGCAGCCCCCAGCGCAACAACACCCCCTCATCCAGGGGCTGCTCGGCGATTCCCTTGGCGATGACGACCGTGAACGGGTTGTGGGCCGCGCACCCGTAGCCGATCCCCGCGCCGATGTAGACGATCCCCATCGCCACGATGGCGTCCATCTTCAAGGCAAGGCACATCGCCACCAGGATCGGGATAAACGGCATGTACTCCTCCGCCATGCCGATGGTCGACGAGCCCACCGCGAACAGCGCGAGCATGCCCGTGACGAGCAGGACAGGACGGCCCCCTAACCTTCGGATCGCGCTTCCGATCATCGCGTCGATGGCCCCTGTGGCGCGGATGACGGCGATCACCCCGCCGACGATGAAGACCAGGAAGATGATCTCCTGCCCCTTTTCCATTCCCTTGGGGATGAGCGTCAGAGACGCGTGCCACGGGAGCGGCTTGGCTTCCTCGATGCTGGGGTTCGCAGCGTGGCGCTGCTCGTTCGTCTGATAGCTCCCGGCGACCACCATCTCACGTGCCGGGTTCGCCGGATCCGGGAGCCGATCGAACGTACCGGCTGGGATCAGGTAGCTCACGAGTTGCGCTACCACGATCATGCCGAAGATCAGGACGAGCGAATGCGGGAAGCGAGACGCCTTCGCGGACATGACAACCCCTCCTTGCTACCGACGCCGGATGACGAGCACCCGCCCCGAATAACCACAGCCGACCAGGCACGTCCCCAAGCCAGGGAGGTCCCCCGCGGCCAGGTGATGAAACTTGTCGTCATCGCGAGCCACCACACGAGGTTCGCCCGCGACGAGGACCGTGACCTCGCCAGTGTAGCTGGCCGTCGCGATCTCGGCCCCGGCGACGCTTGGGTCGAGATCAACGACCACCGCGCCTCGGAGACGATCGGTGGAGCGGTACAGCTCGATCGTCCCCGCCGACGAGTAGCGTCGCAACACGCCGTCGTTCGACGAGACAATGACCACACCTGCATTCGCGGTAATCCGGGCGAGCGGCGCCGGATACCGCGCGATCACGTGACTCGACCAACCCGAACCACGCTTCAGGACCCGCACCAGGGAACCGTCCGCGTTCGCGACCACGGCGCCGCCGAGCCCGGCGGCCACGCCCTTCGCCTCCGCTCCGACATCGATCGCGGCGAGCTTACGCCAACCGCCTTCGCCGATCCCCAGCAGATGAGCCTTGTGGGTGTAACCGGCGACCATGGCCTCCAGGCCTGGGCGATCAGAGTCGAAGTCGCCGACCGCGACGCCATGCAGCAATTTGCTGTCCTCGAGGATGCGCTCGTGATGCCAGCGACCGCCCTGGCGCCACGCGTAGACCGCCACGCCCGGCCCTCCGTCATCCTCTCCGCCGGTCTTCGCCCCAACGAACACGAGCTCGTCGCCCGGGAGATTGGGATCGAGGTCGCCCGCCGCGATCTGGATCATCTCCCCCGGCATCTCGCACACGCGCTCGGTGACCCATCCGCCGCCGACGCGCCGCACCATGGAGACGAGGCCCGTGCTGGCCACCACGGCGATCTCGTCACCAGGCTGCTCGGCGACGAGGTCCGCCACCACGCAACCCCCGAGCTTGGCGGTGGTTTGCAACGCGACGAACGTCTGCCAGCCCGACTCCCCGCGCGGGTCCGACGAGCAACCGCAAGAAAACAACCAGATAGCCAGCAATCCAAGACGCATGGAAGTCCTCCGCAGGGGCAGGAGCGGGGCGGCGGATTGTATCAGCCAACGCCGCGACGACGCGGCCGCAACATGCCGTCAGAAGAGGCGCGTGACCTCCTCGCGGAATCGGGCGAGGAGGTCACGATAGACGCCCACCAGCTCGGGATCGGGCGACACCGGATCACCCTCCGTCGCGACCAGCGGCGACGCGAGGTCATCGATCGCAACGTCCTCCCCGCCCTCGCGCCGCGCCGTCCAGAGCGCCTGCACCGCGCCGCCAAGGGCGCCAGATTCAGACTCCTCCAGGACCGTGACGGGTGCGTCGAGGCACGCCGCGAGGACCGAGCGCCACAGGGGGTTCCGAGCCGCCCCGCCAACGAGTCGAACTCCATCCACGGGGATCCCGAGGTCCCGCATCCTCGCGACCCCCCAAGCCAGGTTGAGGCTCGCCCCCTCGAGCGCGGCGCGAAACAGGTGACCGGCCGTGAGCGACCCCGGGCGCATGCCCAGCAGGGTCCCCGTGGCGGACGGCAGGTCGGGGACACGCTCTCCCTGCAGGTAGGGAATCCACAGCAAGCCGTCGCAGCCCGGCGCGACCGCGTCAGCGGCGGCGGTGAGCCGCGCGTGCGCGTCAGCGGCGTCTGGGAAAAACCCGTTGCGCACCTCCTCGGTCACGCCGGTCAAATTCATGACACACAGCAGCGGCAGCCATCCACCCGTCGAATCGCAGAACGGCGCGATGAGCCCATCAGGATCGACGACCGGTTCCGACGCATGGCAGAAAACGGTCCCCGATGTCCCCAGGCTCACCACCACGACGCCCGGTCGCGTCGCGCCGCTTCCGATCGCGCTCATCATGTTGTCGCCACCGCCAGCGGACACCAGCGTGCCCTCCGGCAGCCCGAGGAGCTCCGCGCCCTCAGGAGAGAGCCGTCCGGCGGGCTCTCCCGCGGCCACAAGCTCCGGCAGCATGTCGCAGACCCTCGGGTCGATGGCGGACACCTCGTGCAGATCGAACATGCGTGACCGCGGATCGAAGAACCCCATGCCGGATGCGTCCCCGGCCTCCATGGTGAAGGTGTCCGTGAGCCGGAAGTTGACGTAGTCGTGAGGCAGCAGGATCGTGCGAAGACGAGACCAGTTCTCAGGCTCGTGACGCTTCAGCCAGAGGATCTTCGACGCCGTGAAGCCAGTTGGGACCGGCCTCTCGTAGAGCCGCGACAGCTCCTCCGCCTCCGCGGACGTCTCGGTGTCGCACCACAGCTTGGCCGGCCGGATCACCGCCCCATCGTCGTCCAGCGGGACGAATCCGTGCTGCTGTCCCGAGATGCCCACGCCCAGCACACGCGAGCGATCCACCTGGGGCATGAGCTCGGAACAGACTCGGCGAACCGCGTCGATCCACGTGTCCGGGTGCTGCTCCGCCGCGCCGGGAGACAAGCCCTCCATGAGCCCGTAACCCCGTGACGCACGCGCGACGATCGTCCCAGAGGAGGCGTCAAGGACGACGCCCTTGGTGCCCTGCGTACCGACGTCAAGCCCGACCCAAAGCCCCTCGCCCACCGCTGACATCGATCAGCCCCGTACGCCGAGGATGTACTCGATCATGATCTGGTCGAGGCGCTCGTAGCCGAGGCCACGGCGAGACAAGGCCGCCGGATCCAGATCGAGTCCGCGAATCTTGCTCGCGTTGTCCCGAGAATAGGACTGCAACAGCGGATCGATCTCCCAGCTCTCCTGGTCCTTCAAGAGATCCTGCACCTCACCGTCGGCATCGAATGCCTTCGCCCTCTCACACAGGATGTTGTAGGTGCGCATGCATCCAGCCGCGAAGTCCCACACCCCGGCCTCGTCCTCCGTGCGGTACGCGTGGGCGTCGAAATGGCGCGGCCCGTCATAGCAAGGACGACCGGTCGTCCCTTCCAGCAGCCGGACGAGGAGGAACGCTTGCTTCAGATCTTCTGAGCCGAAGCGAAGGTCCTGATCGTAGCGCCCGATCTTCTGTGCGTTCAGGTCGATGTGGTAGAGCTTCCCGGCCTCCATTGCCTGCGCCACACCTTGGGAGAAGGACAGCCCCGCCATCGTGTCGTGCGCGACCTCAGGATTGACGCCGACCATGTCGGGATGATCCAGCGTGGTGATGAAGTGCAGCATGTGCCCGATGGTCGGGAAGTAGATATCCCCGCGCGGCTCGTTCGGCTTCGGCTCGAGCGCGAAGCGCAGGTTGTGCCCCTGGTCGCGGACGTATTCGCAAAGAAAGTTGATCGCGTCGCGAAAGCGCTTCACTGCGTCGCGAGGGTCCCGACATGCGTCAGCTTCAGCGCCCTCCCTACCGCCCCAGAAGACAAACGTGGACGCGCCGAGTTCCGTCCCCAGATCCATGGCATCCATGGTCTTGCGCAGCGCGAACGCACGAACCTTGGGATCGTTCGCGGTGAACGCGCCATCCTTGAACACGGGATGGGTAAACAGGTTGGTGGTCGCCATCGGGACGACCATCCCGCTGGCGTCGACGGCCTTACGGAAGTCGCCGACGATGCGGTCTCGCTCAGACGCGCTGGCGCCGAATGGCACGAGGTCGTTATCGTGAAGGTTGACCCCCCAGGCCCCGATCTCCGCGAGCTTCTGGACGATGTAGCACGGGTCCATGGGCTCTCGGACGGCGTCGCCGAACGGGTCCCGCCCCGGGTTCCCCACGGTCCACAATCCAAACGAGAACTTATCTTCCTTGGTCGGCGCAAACGAATCCATCGCGTGAGGGCTCCAGGTGAAAGGTCGCGCCGCGACGATACCATAGGCGCCCATGCCAACGGCGGTCTTCGACACCCACTGCCACCTGACCTACGGAGATCTCGGCGAACAAGCCGACGCAGCGTGGTCACGGGCGAGAGCTGCGGGGGTCTGCGGTGCGGTGCTCATCGGCATCGACGCGGCCTCGTCGCGCGAGGTCACCGAGTGGGTCGCCGACACGGATGACCTGTGGTGCACGGTAGGCATCCACCCCAACGGCACGGCGAAGGCGAAGCCTGATGACCTGGGAGTGATCCGCGAGTTGGCGGCCCGCCCACGGGTCGTCGCGCTCGGCGAGACCGGGCTCGACACCTACTGGGACGACGCCCCTCTCGACATCCAGGTAGCGTCGCTGATCGCCCACGCGGACCTCGCCCTCGAACTGGACCTCCCCTTGGTCCTCCATCTCCGCGACGCGTTCCCCCAGGCCGAGGAGGTGTTGCAGCCCTACGCGCGGCGCGGGCTCCGGGCGGTCGTCCACTGCTTCACCGGAGGCCCGGAGCACCTGCAGCCGTTCCTTGATTGGGGCTTCATGATCTCGTTCTCCGGAATCCTCACCTACTCCGGAGCCAAGGCGCTGCGGGAGGCCGCAGCCGTCGTCCCCCTCGACCAGTGCCTCGTCGAAACGGACGCTCCCTGGCTCACGCCGGCGCCGCACAAGACCTCAGACCTCAACGAGCCCGCCTTCATCCTCCTCACCGCGAAGAAGCTCGCCAAGGTGAAGAAGATACCGTTCGACGAGCTCGCTGCGATCACGACGGCCAATGCCCGGCGCTTCTTCGATATAGACAAAGCGAAGGGCCGGCCCGCCGAAGAGGATTAGGATGGGACCATGAAGCGTGCCCTCCCGTTGATCGGCGTCCTCGTGCTCCTCACGAACGCCTCGGGACAAGCCCCCTCCGGATACCTCACCTGGGTAGACAAGGAGACGGGGCTCACGACGTTCGTGCCCAAGGCCTACAAGGAGATCCCGCTACAACCGACCGAGTCGGTGGATCGGGTCAAGCTCATCTGCAGGACCGTCCCGCGCGAGCTCCGCCAACTACGCGCCCGCCCGACCATGCGGGTGTTCCTGTTCAGGTGGACCGACGGCGCGGCGACCACGCCCGGGGACCCTGGCAACAAGCCCGACCCCGAAGCGAATGTCCCCACCAGCATCCGCGAGATGATGGAGAAGTCGAAGGAGGTCAAGAGCTTCGACGACTTCAAGAAGAAGAAGCTCGCCGGATTCGAGATCGAACCCGTGAAGGGTCAAGAAGGCGTCTACGAGTTGTCGATGAAACGCGGCCCGCGCGACCGTGCAGCGTCGAGGTCGGGGTGGCTGATCATCAAACGCCAAGGCGCGGCGGCCTATGGCGTCTACGCGTTCACGGTGCGGGCGCACCAGAAGGCCATGAAGCGCCTCGCGACCAAGGTCGCAAGGCACCTCAAGCTACCGGAGGGCAAGAAGGCGGCCGCCGCGAAGGGCAAGGTGGAGAGGGAACTCGACCGGCTATACCGCAACAAGAAGTACCGCCACATAGAACACCGCAGAGAGGTCCGCAAAGACCTGGCCCGTGGCTGGAAAGCCACGGACACCGAGAATTACATCCTGGTCTACCACACCAAGAACACGAAGCTGATCAACCGGATCGCCAAGAACATCGAAGGGATCCGGTCGTACTACGAGAAGCTGTTCCCCCCCGCCCGCGAGGTAACGGCGGTCAGCATCGTCAGGATCTGCGCCAACAAAGGCGAGTACCACGCTTACGGAGGGCCGCAGGGATCGGGCGGATTCTGGCACTCCGGCAACGAGGAGCTGGTGCTGTTCGACTACATGCAGACGACCCTCGACGCAGAGCGCAACCGCGAGCGGATGAAACAGAAGGTGTCGGATAAGGACGCGCTCCTCGTCCTCTACCACGAGGCCTTTCACCAGTACATCTACTACGCCGTCGGCGAGGTCGCTCCGCACGACTGGTTCAACGAGGGCCACGGGGACTTCTTCTCAGGCGCCGTCATTACATCCAACGGCAAGAAGGTCACCAGGATCCGCCCGTCCTGGTGGCGCATCCATCGCGCCAAGGATCAGATGGAGAAGGGCAAGGGCCGCGTCTCTTTGAAGGACCTCTTGGTGGCGGAACGCAAGGACTATTACGGTCCTCGCAGGAGCGACTTCTACGCCGCCGGCTGGTCCTTCGTTTACTTCATGCGCAACTCGGAGGTGGTCGCCGGAAACGACCAGTGGAACGGGCTGCTGGACCTCTACTTCAACACCCTGAAAGACGAATACCAGAAGGCCATCGAACGCTTCGGCCCCGCGGACGCGGCGGAGGGGGAACAAGCGAAGCCCGGCCAGGGCACCAACATGGGCTTCAAGCGGATGGCCCAACGGGAAGCCAAGGCGAAGGCCATCAACAAGATGATGGACGGCCTCGACATCCCCACGCTCGACGGCAAGTGGGAGAAGTTCATCAAGAAGCTGCGTGACCCGTGGCCGGAGCGCCGGGCGCGGCGACGGGATTGAAGATCTCCCTCACTCCTTGCCGGCGGCCCCGCGCACGTGAAGATCGAAGTAATCGGTCATCTTGTTGACGAAGTGCGCGAAGTCCTTGCCGCGCAGCCCATGCAGCTGGCCCGGATACGCCATGTAATCGACGGGGACCCCGGCGTCGATGCACTTGTCGAGGAAGGCGATGGATGATTGCCACATCACGGTGTCGTCGCCAGACCCGTGAACCACAAGCAGGCGACCCTTGATGTTCTCAACGTGGGCCCCGGGGTCGGCGGTCTTGTAGCCCTCCGGATTCTCTGCAGGAGTGTCCATGTACCGCTCGCCGTAGCCGGTCTCGTAGTAGGCCCAGTCCGTTACCGGAGCTCCGGCGACCCCGGCGCGGTACCACTTCGACTTGCGGGTCATCATGGTGCAAGTCATGAATCCGCCGTACGACCAGCCGGTGACGCCGACGCGGCCGGGATCGGTGTCATCGCGCGCGAGGACGTGCTTGAGCCCCGCGATCTGGTCCTCCGCCTCGAGCGCTCCGAGATTCCGAAAGACCGCCTGCTGCCAGGCGATGCCGCGGTTGGTCGTGCCCCGTCCGTCGATGATGAAGCAGACGTAGCCGCGCTGCGCCATCGCGTGGAGCCACAGCGTCCAGCGCGAGAACCCGGAGATCCACCGATCAGATACGAGCTGGCTGTGAGGGCCCCCGTATACGTAGTTGATGACGGGACGCTTTGACCCGGGAGCGTCCTTGGGGGGCAAGACCAGGTAGCCGTGGAGATCCTCTCCCTTGTCGTTCTTCACCTTGAAGAAGCTCTCTTTGCAGCGCTGGTAACCGTCAAACGGGTCCTTGGCGGCGTGCACGCGCCGCAGGACCGCCCCGTCACCCGTCCTGACCAGGTCGGTGGCCTGCGGCAACTCCAGGTTCTCGTGGACGTCGAGCATGTGCGCCGCGTCGGGCGAGAGCAGCGCCCCGTGGTGACCGCGACCGGCGGTGACGGCGCGCTGCGTCTTTCCGTCAAGCGAGGCGTAATACAGGTGTTTATGCAAAGGGTCGGGGCCGGACGTCTCCCAGTAGAACCCCTGTTTGTCGGGTGAGAATCGGACGAACGACTGCATGTCGAACGCTCCCTTGGTCACCTGCGAGACCAGCCGTCCGTCACCACGGTAATGCCAGAAATGACGATGGCCATTCCGGTATGAAACCCAGAGGAAGTCCCCCGATCCGTCGGGCAGCCAGATCGGGCCGTGCTCCGGCTCGACCCACTCGTGATCGCTCTCGACGAACAGCAGGCGCAGGCGCTTGCCGGACGCGGCGTCGTACTCCACGACCTCACAACGGTTCTGGGCGCGGTTCACATGAGCCACCACAACCGTCTCGCCGGAAGGATGCCACGTCACGTTCGTGAGGTACTGGTCACGCTTCACGTCAGTATCGAGCCACACGGTCTTCTTGTTCGCGACGTCGAACACCCCGACCCGGACGACGCTGCATGGCTGGCCAGCCATCGGATAACGACCATCGACGAGCTTCGCCGGCCGCGACGCAAAGTCGATATAGGGATACGCCTTGATCGGCCTGAAGTTCTCTTCGTAGAACGCGACGCGACGGCTGGTCGGGTCCCACCACAGGCCGTCCGTGATCCCGAACTCCACGCGAGAGACGGCGACCCCGTGGGTGAGGTCCGCGCTGCCGTCCGAGGTCACGCGCACCTCGTTCTTCTGACCCTGAAGCACATAGATGTCGTGAGCCTTCACGTATGCAGTGTGCTTCTCGTCCGGCGACACCACGGGCGCAGCCTCATCCCCCGCGACCATCGGCACCAACACCTGCACCGTCACCGGGTCCGTCTTCACGATCCAGCGCCGTCCCCCGGCTGCGAGGTCAAGCCCGCCAGCGGAGCGCCACTTCAAGGACATCAGCGCCTGAGGCGTCGCGCCCTTCACCCCCGCCTTGATCAGCGCGGCGCTCAAGGCGGACCACTTCAAGACCGTCGACGTCTCGCCGTCGACGGACTGTGCCCTCAACTCGACGTCCTTGCCCTCGCGCTTGAGATAGCTGAACCGCTGACCGTCGGGATGCCACTGCAGGCCCGGGAGACCTCGCGGCACGAACTGCCCGGCGACGGTACAAGCGGAGACGGGCAAGACCTTGTCCTGGCCGATGAGGGGCAGGACAAGTACGACGAGGGCGAGAACGGCGCTACGCATGATGACTCTCCGAGGGAACGGCGAGTATACGATCCCGTACCCCTTTCAAACGACAGCTGGCTCGAGAAGCTCCAGCGTCCCCGCGTCGGCGTCGAGCTCCGCGGCGACGCCGTAAGGCAGCGTTCCCTGATCGGCCACATGACCGCAAGCCAGGCCGTGAAGGACGGGGACCCCCAACTCGCCGAGCACCTCGGTGAGCACGGCCTCCATCGAGAGCTGCGGCCGCGCCCCCCCGTCAGCGTCGGTGAAGTGCCCGACCACGATCCCGGCGCAGCCCGTGAGCTTGCGGGAGAGCCGCAATTGGGTGAGCATCCCGTCGACGCGATATGGGGGTTCGCCGGTGTCCTCGATGAAGAGGATGCGCCCCTCGAGCTCGGGCTCGTACGGCGTCCCCATGAGCCGGGTGAGCAACGTCAAGTTACCGCCCGTGAGAGGGCCGGACGCGCGGCCCCCGCAGACCACCCGAGGCGCAGGCTCGCTCCCCGAAGGTGCGCCGACAATCCCCGCCGCCTCCGGACGCCCCACGACCCGCTCCAGCTCGGAGCACGCGTACCCGGTGAATTCACGCGAGGGCATGGGTCCGTGAAACGTGACCAAACCAGTAGCTTGACCGATCGCCACGTGCAGCGCGGTGATGTCGCTGTATCCGATGAGCACTTTGGGGTGCGCCCGGATGGCATCGAGATCGAGCTCCGGGAGCAGCCGCAGCGATCCGTAGCCGCCCCGCAAACACCAGATGGCATCGATCGCGGGATCTTCGAAAAACGCGTTCAGGTCCCGGACCCGCCCGCGATCGTCCCCCGCGAGATAACCATGAACGTCACCGACTGCCGGCGCGACGCGCGTTGAGAAACCGAGCGACTGAACGCGCGCAGCGGCACGCTCGATGGTGTCCGGCGGCCTAGGGGGCGACGCGGGGGCCAGGAGCCCGACGCACATGCCCGGACGGAGCGCCCGCGGCCGAACGGTCGGCGTCACCTAAGCCTTGAGCCGCTTCGACTTGCGAGCCTTGTTACAGCGAGGCCGCTTGCCGTGATTGGCTTTCTTGATCTTGCGATTGTTGGCCATGGTGGAGTCCGTTTTGAGCCCGGGGGATGTGCCCCGGGGGAGACATCATTTCGCCAGATGCGCCCCCGTTCAAGCCGTTCATCCTCCAGCCCCCCATGGAGGGGCCGCGGGGAAACCGTCAACGACCTTCGATGGACGCCTCCAAGCGGTTGGAGCACAGGAGGTTGGATCAAATCGTACCACGATTGACGCCGCTCCTTGGCGATGACAAGGCCCGATCCCGGAGTCACCTTTTCAGAGGTTTCCTGTGACGAGGGCAAGAGGTCCGGGGGCGCCCGCCCCCTAAAACTCGACGGCGTACACCGCGCCAACCCGGCTGGTACCGGGCGCCGAAGATTGTGGAACGCCGACGAGCATCTCATGTCTCCCGTCCCCGTCCAGGTCCGCCGCACGGATCCGCCGACCGAACTGATAGGACATGCCTCCGACGGGCTCAGCCACGGTCAAGGACTGGAGATAGTCGGGCCCAAGCAAGATGTGGCCGCGGCCCTCATGGAAAGTGGAGCCTGTGTAGAAGAACTCGCCGACCATCAGGTCCAGCGAACCATCGCCATCCCAATCGGCGGCATCGACGGCCGATCCGAATCCAGCACCAAGAGTGGGGTTCGGCGAAAAGTATTGGTCCATGCTCGCGAACGTAGGGCCAAGAGCAACGTAGACCGAGCCCTGCCCCGCAAGTCCGCCGCTGTCATCAAGCTCCGCACCCACGATGATGTCGAGGACGCCATCTCCGTTCAGATCGGCGCACGAGACATCCGCACCCATCAACCCCTGCACACTGGGAGACGGATTGGGCAAGTACGTATGCAAGCCGAACGTCGGCCCGAGGAGCACGTAGATGGCTCCGCTATCGTCCATCCCGCTAACGGTGAGCGACTTGAACGGCGCCGAGACAACCAGGTCCTGCTTTGAATCACCGTCGAGATCTTCGGCGCAGAGGCGATAGCCGAATCGGTCGCCCGCAGCCGGCACTGGGTTTTCAACCCGAACCGTCGAAGATAACGCCGGACCGAAGAACACGTCGAGCGTCCCAGCCTGCGCGATAGGGCCCACCGACGAGCCGATTGACGCGACGGCAAGATCGCACGAGCCATCTCCGTCGAAATCACCACAGGCCGTCCGATGGCCGAACTGGCCACGGATCTCGGGAATCGGTGCGTCGATCGTCTGTGTCTGTCCGAACGCAGGGCCGAAGAAAATCACGATTTGACCGGCGTCCTCTATGCCATTCACATCCTTCTGCCGCGCACCGACGACGATATCGATGAAACCATCGCTGTTGACATCGCCGGTAGAGCACGAGACGCCGTAGTGAGATTCCACCTCCGGCATCGGATCGTCCAGGGTGTGCTGGAGCACCAGCGGGGTCCCGGAGTAGATAAACACGCGGCCCGCATCCGGACTTCCGGGCGCGTCTTCCTCGCGCGCACCGATAACGACCTCGGACAAGCCGTCGCCGTCGAGATCCGTCGCGTGCAGGGCGTAGCCGAACTGGCCCAGGATCGAGGTGCCGCCGGAGGCCCCTGTCACAGAAGGCTCCCCAGCAAAGTGACCGCCGAACACCTCGGTGAAGGCGAGCCCGTTGGGGGCTTGCGGGTCTGCAACGGCAGCCTGTACGACCAGCCGTGTGGTGGGTGGGAAGGGCGGCGGGTTGCCGGTCAGAGTCGTCCCTAGCGTGGGGAGCACTGCGGGCATCCCCCAGGGCAACAACCCGTGAAAAGCGTCCACCAGCGTCAGCATGTTCGACGAAACGCCCAGCACCCCTGGCTCCCCGGGCACCTGCAACGGGGTCGCACCGGCAGACGGTTGGAGATCGGCGACGATCATGTACGGAGCGCCGGTGAGACTGCCGAGAGGCGAGGAGAGGTGCGCGGCAACCGAGGTCCCGGGAAAAATGAGCCGCTCGAATCCCAGCGCCGGTGCGCCTGCGATCTGCCCGTCCATCGCCGCGTCCCGCTGGTTACCTTGCGCGGGACACAGCGACGCCGCAACTGCCAATACCAGCACTCGTGTGATCTTCATCAATACAGTCAAGAACGCTCGGCTGGAGTGGCCTGGGCGAGTCCACGCATACCAACCCCAAGATACCTGGGAGGTCACCGGCGAATGAAGGGCAACACGCACCTTATTCAGGCCGGCAACGCTATGGCCGCACGTCTCTATCGTCCGTAGTCGCCCACTTCCCGCACCCAACGCCGGTTAAACTCCTCCCCATGCGCTGGTTACTTCTCTGTTGTATAGGCTTCGCCTCCGCCCCCGGGCAGAGCGCGGACCGCCCAAATTTCGTAATCGTGTTCTGCGACGACCTGGGTTACGGCGATCTCGGCTGCTTTGGACACCCGACGATCCGGACTCCGTCGCTCGACCGGATGGCGCATGAGGGCACGCGCCTGACTCAGTGCTACACGGGTGCCTCGGTGTGCACGCCGTCGCGCGCGGCCCTGATGACGGGACGGCTACCCATCCGTAACGGGATGTGCTCCAGTAAACGACGGGTGCTGTTCCCCAACTCGAAGGGAGGGCTGCCAGCGTCCGAGGTCACGATCGCCGAAGCGCTCAAGGGCGCGGGCTACGCCACGGGGTGCTTTGGCAAATGGCACCTCGGACACCTCCCCCGATTTCTCCCAACTCGCCACGGATTCGACCGCTACTTTGGCATCCCTTATTCGAACGACATGGACCGAGTGGCGGGTAGCCCGAAGGGCCGCCAGTCGTTCAACGCGCCGCGGTCCAAGTACTGGAACGTGCCTCTCCTGCAGGGAGAGGAGGTCGTTGAACGGCCCGCCGATCAGACGACCATCACCCGGCGGTACACGGACGCCGCCATCAAATTCATCGACGCGGCGGGGGATCGCCCATTCTTCGTCTACCTCCCTCACAGCATGCCCCATGTCCCCTTGTTCGCTTCCAGCGACCACGCAGGCCGAAGCCCACGCGGACTCTACGGAGATGTCATAGAGGAGATCGACGCCAACACGGGGCGCCTCCTCGAACACTTGCGGAAGGCAGGCAAGTCCGACAACACCCTCGTGATCTTCACCAGCGACAACGGGCCCTGGCTCGCTTACGGAGCCCAGGGAGGTTCGGCCGGCCTCTTGCGCGCCGGCAAGGGGACCACGTTCGAGGGGGGGATGCGCGTCTGCACGCTGGCCTGGTGGCCAGGACGCATCCCGGCAGCGAAGACGTCAGCAGAGGTCATCACCACCATGGATCTGCTCCCTACACTGTGCGCGCTCGCTGGCGTGAAGGCACCGAGGGACCGGCCCCTCGACGGCGTAAACGTGTCGGCGGCGCTGTTCGGTACGGGGCCCTCACCGCGGCAGCAGGTGCACTACTACAGAGGGTCCGAGCTCTTTGCGTTGCGCCACCAGCAATGGAAAGCCCACTTCCAGACCTGGGGTGCATACGGCGCACCTCCCAAGCACACCCACCACGACCCCCCCCTGCTCTACGACCTCAACGCCGACCCGTCCGAGCAGCGCGATGTCGCCAAGAAACACCCGCAGGTAGTCGCGCGATTGCGGGCGCTGGCCAAGGAGCATCGAAGCGGAGTCAACGCGCCGCCCTCCCAGCTCGAGATCCGATGACCCGCGGCTAAGCCGCGCGGTTCCGCAGGAAACAAAACCCCGACCGCGCTCGGAAACGGGGAGTAACTTCCCCATGCAGCCTCTCCTACTCCCGGCCTGCACCCCAGGAGCGCAACCCCATGAAGAACCTCCTCTCCGCACTGACCGTCGGTGCAGCTTTGCTCGCCCACGCCCCGACCCAAGCCCAGAGCCCAGCGCCGCTGCCGGCCGACCCCGGCCCCATCGTCGCGCAGACATCTGCCCCCGGCCTCCCCGTCGGCTGGGAAACCGCCCCGCTCTTCAACCTGCTGCCGACGATCACGACCCCGGCGAGCTTCGTGGTCGGTGCGAACGGAGACCTCTTCTTCACGGAGACCGTCGGCGCTAACTGCGGACTCGCGTCCGCGACCATGATCTTCCGTGTCCCGATGAACGGCGACACCCCGGTGCTTCCGGTCACCGTCACGCCGTTCTCGACCGTGCCGATCGACGCGCACGAACTGGTGTACGACAGCAACACCAACGCGCTCTACGCTTGCGGCACCTGTGACCAGACCGGGTCCGTCTATCGCATCCCTTCCTCCGGCGTCCCCGAGCTCTTGAATCCCGCCGTGCCGCTGAACGACCCGGACGGCCTCACCATCGGCATCCTGCCGACCAAGCCCGGCCCCCAACTATTCGTCACCACGCAGGACGGCCTGTTCGTGTTCGACCTGGTGTCCGGACCCGTGCCCCTGATGACCCAGGTGGCCGTCGATCTCTCACTGACCCCGGCCGTGATCCTCGGCAACTGGGGATTCCCCCTGTTCGATGACAACACGGCCACCATGCTGGCGACCAACGTCGGCCGGCCGGCTACCCGGACCACGGTAGAGCTGACGTTCACGAGCAACGTCAGCGCCGTCGCGACCGTCGCTGGGCCCGACAACGTACATCCGTTGGCTATCGATCACCGCGGCGTACGCTGGTTCCGACAGACCAATGAGATCGGGATCGTGAACCCGGGCGACCTGTTCGTCCCGGTCATCGTGTCCGGCGACCCGGCCTCGCGCCTCCAGCACTACGGAGCCGGCAGCTTCTTCTTCACCGAGGTCAGCACCGGCAGCGTGCTACGCATCGACCGCCCCCTCACCGCGGGCGCATTGACCGTCTCGGCCTCGGCCGGCGGCATCGTCCCGCTCCACATCGCCCTGCCAGCGCCCCGCGGAAACGAAGCGTTCCTGATCGTCGCCTCGGCCTCCGGCGCCGGCGCCGGGACCCCTTGGGGCTCGAGCATCTGCCCGGTCACTCCCGACATCATCACCGAGGTCGGGCTCCTGCTCGCCACGACCGGCGACTGGACGGCGGGCAACTGGAACGGATGGCTGTCCGCCTCGGGCACCGCCTACGCCGAATTCCGCTTCTGGCCGGGCATGTTCCCTTCCAACGTCACGTTCAATCTGGCCTGCATCGTCGGCAACCCGGAGTACTCGTCAAACGGCACCTGGGTCCACGTCCTCCCCTAACCCGGCCGCTCCATCTCCACAGATAAACGCCCGTACGCATCGCTGATGCCTACGGGCGTCGTCTCTTCGTAGTGGGCGTCGCGAACCCCGCGTGCGACATGCGGTCACGGATAGAATGCGGGCATGCCACCTCGGGAGACCCGCGCGATCGCCCTCACCCTGGTCGTGGCGATCATCCTCTACACGTCGATCGCGTTCATCGGAACCACGGTCTTCTGGGGCTGCATGATCGCACTGGGGGCCCTGGTCACTGGTCTCCTCGCGTCGCGCCGAAGTCAGTCACGACCTGGCGCTCTCTCGGGCGGGTTCCTGTGCGATGGCTGCAAGTACGACGACCAGCGCTATTGCAGTCGCCCCGAGCGTCCCAACGCGCGCCAGTGCCCCGACTACAAGCCGCGGTCCTGAAACGTAACGATGCGACGCGCCGCCTCCGGGCTCACCACGATGGCTCGGGTACCCTCGTGTACAGTGAGCGCCCTCGAAGGAGCCACCATGTCGCCATCCCGCATCGTCGTCTGCACCATCGTCCTCGCCCTCGCCGCGACCAGCGCGGCTCAGATGCCAGGGGTCGGCACCAAGGCGCCGTCCTTCACGCTGAAGAACCACGAAGGCAACGACACGGCGTTCCCCCCAAAGGGAGCGTGGGCGGTCCTGGCGTTCTACCCCAAGGCCATGACCGGCGGCTGACGCATGGAGGTCTGCGCGCTGCGGGACGCAGCGCCATCCTTCAAGGCCATCGGCACCAAGGTCTTCGGCATCAGCACGGACAAGGTGGAGGCGCAGGCCCGGTTCGCCAAGGCCGAGGCCCTCGACTACCCGCTGCTCGCAGACCCGACCGGTAAAGCCGGCAAGGCGTACGGCGTCGTCGGAGAGCGGCGGCCATACGCACGACGGGTCACCTTCGTCGTCGACGCCTCCGGCGTCGTTCGCCACGTGTTCGAACGCGTAAACGTCCGCAAGCACGGCGAAGAGGTCGTGGCCGTCCTCAAGAAACTCGGCGCCGGCTCCGGTGGCGACACCGGCCACACCGGTGTCCTCGACGAAGCCGCTTTCAAGGCGCTGCACGAGTTGAAGAAGGGCGAGGCACCCGAGCTCCTCGGCGAGGACCTGAAGCTCGGCGAGGGCAAGGCGTACCTGTCCATGCCGAAGGGAGAAGGCCCGTTCCCCGGTGTCGTCGTGATCCACGAGTGGTGGGGACTGAACGCCCACGTCAAGCACTGGGCAGATCGACTCGCAGCAGATGGCTACGCGGCGCTCGCAGTCGACATGTACAGCGGTGAAGTGGCGAAGACGAGCGACGACGCCATGCGCCTGATGCGATCCGTGGACGAAGACGCGGGCGCCGTCGTGGTCGCCAACGGCCTGCAGTTCCTGAAGACGCACGCGGGCATCAAGGCGAAGCGCCTCGCCGCCATGGGCTGGTGCTTCGGCGGCGGCTGGTCGCTCCGCGCCGCGCTCCGCTTCAGCGACCTGGACGCTGCGGTCATTTACTACGGCCGCCTGAAGACCGACCCGGCGCAGCTGAAGACCATCAAGGCGGCGGTCCTCGGTGTCTTCGGGAACCAGGACCGCGGCATCCCGCCCGCCAGCGTAGACGCCTTCGAGAAGGGGCTGAAGGCGGCGGGTATCACGCACGCGATCCACCGATACGACGCCAATCACGCATTCGCCAACCCCTCCAGCGCCCGCTACGACGCCAAGTCTGCGTCGGACGCCTGGGGCAAGGTGCGCGCTTTCCTGGCCGAGAAGCTCAAGCGTTAGTCACCCTCCCTGGGGTCCGCTAGGAAAAACAGGACAAGGGGACCTCGTCATTCGAGAGTCGAACCGGCATCGCGGAGCACCCGAAGGGCTCCCCGAGCCAGGACTCTGGACATCTCCGATTCCAGCGACAGCGTTCTGCGGTAGCCTTGAACCAGTGCGCCACCTCAGCCTTCTCACCCTCATCCTCATCGCCACCCTGGTCCCGGCGCAGAGCCCCCCGCAGAGCCTGTGGACCGGCGGCTGGGGACACTCCGGGCCAGTCGGTCAACGCGGCGCCGTCCGTGACAGCAGCGGCGACCTGTTCGCACTCGTCATCGACCGTGGCGGCGGCACCCAGGACGCCTTGACCCTGCTGCGGTCTTCGGACGGAGGCCAGACATGGTCGCTCTGGCTCGCCCCTCTGAACGACGCATCGTCCGGACTGACCGGGACCCATCGGGCAAACCAGGCAGTCATCGCCGTCGATGACCAGGACCGGCTGCACGTGAGCTGGCAGCGAGCCTGGTACCCGAGCGACTACGAGCAGTACTATCGCAACGTCGACCTCTCCACAGGAACGATGTCGGCGATCCTCAACGTCAACACCATGCTCGGCGTGCCGTTGACGGCGCGCTCCAACGCGCAGGCGATCCACGTGGCTGCTGACGGACGCGTGTGGATGACGGGGCCGACAGCCAGCAACTGGCAGGAGACGCTGCTCGTCAGCGCCCAACCTTACGCCGCCGGGTCCACGTTCAACGTCGTCGGCCCGGTCGCCCCTTCGGGGCAAGGACAGAACACCCGCCTCGCATTCGACGCCTCCGGCGCCCTGCACGCCATCTACTACGCGGGCAATCAGATACGCCATCGCTCACACAACCCGAGCACCGGGGCTTGGAGCGGGGTGAGCGTCGTAGCGGCCCACGGGGGCGGGTCCATGGCCCGCGCGTTCGACCTGCGCGCCGACGCCATCGGCGGAGTCCACGCCATCGCCATGGTGAACACGACCCCGACGGCCGGCACCATCAACCCCGCCCTGCGCTACACCCGACGGGACGCCACCTCGGGATGGAGCCCGGGAATCGACGTCGGCGCGTGGACACAGGCCCAGATCACCGACCCCAGCGGGGCCCTCAGCAACATGCGCACGGCTGGCCTCGCCGTGAACGAGATCACCGGTGACGTGTTCGTCGCCGTACGCGACTTCGGGAGCGCGGCGGGCGCCCTCGTCATCGCCCGCAAGGCGACCGGCGACGCGGCGTTCCACCGGATGACGACCCTGACCCCGCCCAGCGCAGCCCGGGACGACTACCACGCCCCCTTCTTCGTCGGCCACGAGAACCCGGGGACCACGCTCACGGTGTCCGACCTCCAGGTGTTCTGGAGACAGGGACCCGCCGGGTCCCAGTTCAGCGCCTGGCACGCGCAGCAACCCGGCGCGCCGCTGGCCGCCGCCATCACCCTCGGGTCCGGTTGCTCCGGGACCTCGGGAGCGCCCCTCAACCTGACCGCGCCTCCCCCGATCATCGGCGAAACCACATGGGCAGCGCTGGTGTCCGGTGGGCCCGCTGGCGGCTCCGCGTCGATCTACAGCACCCCCACACCGGGGCCTAATCCCGTCCCCGTCGGAGGTGGATGCAGCGTCTACCTGGACCTGGGCTTCCTCGTCATCGGCGCCCCCCTCCTGGGTCCCCTTCCGCTTGACGCGCTCGGCCAGTTGCCGATCGCCTACCCCATCCCCGCCGACCCGGCGCTCGCCGGACTCCGCCTCACGGCCCAGGTGGCCGTCGCCGACCCGGGCGCGAACGCCATCAACCTGGTNCTCAGCAACGGCCTCGACCTGTTCTTCGGCTGGTGATCCGATGCGCGCGGTCCTCTGCTTGTCTCTGGTCACCGCCCTGGCCCACGGCCAGGACCACGGAGCTGTCGACAGGGCCATCGAGAAGGGGGTCGATTGGCTGTTGGCCACGCAGGCTCTCGACGGATCGTGGCGCGGCTATAACACCAAGAGCCCCACGGGCGTGACAGCGCTGTGCGTGTACACGCTGCTCAAGTGTGGGCTGCCTCCCGATCACCCCGCGGTCACCCGCGGGTTCGCGTTCGTACAGGCGTTCCCCGTCGAGCGCACCTACACCACCGGCGCGACGTTGATGGCCTGTCACGCGCTCGGCCCGAAGCANCGACCGGNGNCGTTCGTCAANCNGCTGACNAAACAGCTCGTGGCCACGCTGCAACGNACGGGCTGGGGCTACCCGAGCAACGCGACAGGAGAGAACCCCGTNTACGCGGACACCTCGAACAGCCAGTACGCGCTGTTAGGCCTGCAAGCCGCAGCGGCGATGGACGCCCCCGTCTCGAAGACGACCTGGCGAAACGCCGCTGACGCGCTCATCCGACGCCAGGGGCGCTCGGGAGGCTTCGGGTACCAGAGGAGCGAGCGCCCGACCGGCGCCATGACCGTCGCNGGGCTCGCGTCACTCGTCATCTGCAGCAAGGCGCTCCCGCCCCGCGGCGGACTCCAGCCCAAGCTGAAGGTGGCGCGCCGTCGGGCCGACGCGTGGCTTCAGAGCAACTGGTCCATGACCCGCAACGTCGCCTTCCCCAAGGCGACCAAGGAGACCGATCGCTGGCTGCTCTACCACCTCTACGGGGTCGAGCGCCTGGCCGCGTTCCTCGGCAAGGTCAAGATCGGCGGCCACGACTGGTACGCGGAGGGCGTCCCCGTGGTCCTCAAATCCCAGAAGAAGGACGGGTCCTGGCAACGGGTGATGCGTGAGGCAGACAGCTGCTTCGCGCTCCTGTTCCTACGCCAAGGGTCTCGAGTCACGGGCTTAGCGCCACGCGTGCGCGTGCAGCGCGGCGTCGCGGCGAAGAGCCCTTTCGCCATCGGCATGGACGGGGCTCATCCGGTCAAGGCGTGGGTCCGCAAGGGCGGCGCTGAGTTGCGGCGACGGATAGAGGCGGGCAAGACGCCTGTGCAACTCACGTGGACGATCGATGACGAGGTCATCCGCACGGTGAAGCTGACCCCGGACGCGACGATCGAAGACCAGGTCCTGGAGTGGCGATCGGAGCGGAACGGCATCCGACGTATCAGCGCGGTCCTCAAGCTCGCGGACTCGAGCGGCAAGGTGGAGGAGCTCCGCTCAAACGTCTTGGAGCTGAAGATCGACAACGTCCCCGCCCTCGGTACCGAGGAGATCGTCAAAGACCTCGGCAAGAACCTCATCGACCGTGACGACACCGTGGTCGATGCGTCATCCCACAGCCAGTGGACCCGGCCGGAGCACGTCGTCGACGGGACCCACGCCCGCGCCTGGCTGGCGGCGCCCGACGATGGCACCCCGTGGGTCCGGGTCCGGTTCGAACGCCCGGTCCGCGCCCGCGAGCTCGTCCTCACGTCAGCCCGCTCGCCGCGAGAACGTGACGACCACCTCGCGCGGCCGAAGGGCATCGAGGTCTCCTTCGGTGGCCGCAAGAAGCGCGTCGTCACCCTGGATGACACGGTCCGCAAGCAACACACCATCACCTTCCCTGCCCGCAGCGTCCGCGAGGTGCGCGTCCGCATCGTCAGCCGCTACCCGGGGAAGGTGAACTCTCCGGGTTTCGCCGAGGTCGAGCTGCGCCGATAGGGGCGCGCTCCAGACGACAGCCGATCAGGGNCAGATGATCAGCTCGACCGCGTTGGACCCGGTGAGCTGGCCCCAGCCGTCGANGGCGCCCATCTGCACGTAGAACGCGAGCCCCACCAGGCTCGGCNANGACGGNANCCCNNTCTGGTAGGTCCCNTGNCCGGTGGCGTCGCTCATCACCGGNATGGTCTGGAAGCTCGGATGCACGAGCAGCACCGCCGNGGTACCGGGGAGNCCGGCATGNCCCGGCAGGTTGGCGAAGNCCGCNTGGTGCAGCGTGCTCACCGGNCCGCCNTTCACGTCGAAGGTGATGGTCGATCCCAACGACCCGGACCCCGNCAGNGTGAGGACCATGGTGTTGNCNGTGGNGTCCTGAGCNGAATAGGTNCGCACACCGCAGGCNGNGGTGTTGAGGGCGCCCGGGGTGGGGACGGTGTAGGTCACCAACGGACCCGCCCCGTCGAAGAGCCGCCCGCTGCTGATGTCCGCTACCTGGGGACCGAAAGCGATCCTGTCGCTCAGCGTGGAGCCGTCG
>NYSS01000107.1 GCA_002683135.1 Planctomycetota bacterium
AGCTTTCAGATCGGTTGCTTAGTGGCTGATTCACAGCCGAGAAGGGCGCCATATACGCATAGGGGCCGCCATCCTACCCCCGTGCACCGTCAAGCGACGTCTGCGCGCCCAGCCCACAAGGAAAGGTCGGAAGGAGCTCTGCTCGGGATGAGCAGGGGGCCCCAAGAGGGGGCGTGCGCAGGACTTCAGAAGATGGAGCTGATCGGACTTGAACCGACTACCTCTTCGTTGCGAACGAAGCGCTCTCCCAGATGAGCTACAGCCCCGGTTGAAGGTGGATCGTACGAGGGGGAATGGAGGGGATCAAGGAGAGGGAGAGGTCAGCGGCGATCGGAGCGCTTCTTGGCGTGTAGGAAGTTGATGAGCATGCGGAACATGGAGTAGTCCCGGGCGATGGCCGTGGTGTTGCGGGCGTCCGAGATGCCACCCCGGGCACGGAGGGAACGGACCGTCGCGATGGAGATGCCCAGGTGGTCGATGGCGAAAGCCTCCCGCTCCGCGCGGGAACCCGCCTGGGCGAATCCCTCCTGCTGGAGGTAGAAGTGACTGGTGCTATGGAGCACCTGGCCCAACCCCGCCGGGAACGTCGCCATCATCGTGTCCTGGCCATACTTCAGGCGCATCTCCAGGGAATCCACCAGCACCGTCGTGCGCATGGGATCGTTCACCGACGTGGGGAACGCCTGGACCTCCAACCACCACGTGTAATCCACGTGCGGCCGCGTCGTGTCCAGGAGGAACGGATGGTTCGGGGTCGCCGCCTCGATCTTCACGATGTCGTTGCCCGTCGACTGCTTCACGTAACCGACCACCACGTCCGGGAACGTCTTGCGCACCGCGTTCGTCAACGCCCAGTCCGACGTCGCCAACCAACCACCACACACCACCATCCACCGGAGCATCTCGTTGGTGGCCTTGTCGAGGCTGCCCTCGCAGTTCACGCACACCGTCTCCTTCGGCCAGACNCCCCGNTCCTTGAGCTCCTGNCCACGGAGGAGCGAGAAGTCCACCTCCAGATCCGACAGCACGAACTGCAGCTTGTCCCAACGNCCCAGGATCACCGAGACATCCGTGCCCAGCAGAAGCTGGCGTACNTAGTCCCCCGGNAACCTCCTGTCATAGCCGTCGTCGAGGACCTCCCGGGGATCGTTGACCTTCGGTGCCTTCGGGACGAAACCCTCCCCCGCCAGCTTCCACCAACGGGACCAGGTGTCCTTGTCGTCATGCTTCAGGCCNCCCGACATCCACACCAGGTTGCGCCGGGCCACCCTGCGCGGGACCACGTGTCGATCATCGTGCGCCTTGATCAAGACCGGGATCGCCTCCGCGCGCATGGTNCGCGCCAGACCCTCCAGCGCCGCGCCCCGTATGTGCCAGTCGTTGCTCTTGATCAACTTGGCCAGCGACGGNACCGCTGCCAGACCCCCCACCCNNCCNGCGGCCACCGCCGCNGCACACCGCAGCTCCCACTCCTTCTTCGCCGCACCCTTGCCGCGNGCCAGATCCAGCAGCGCCGGCAANACNTCCCTCACGTCATGCTCGAACGCCGCCCGCACCGCGACCATCGCCACGTCGCTCGATCCATGGGNCAGCAACGGCGCCAACGACTCCGACAACCGNCCACCACGACGACCCGACATCACCTGGGCCCGCGCCACCGCCTGCCGCACCCGCGTGTCCCGCGTGCTCAGACCCCGCGTCAACACCTTGGGATCGAAGCCGTCCGGCGACAACGACGACACCATGTACGCATACCCGCGGGTCATCACGTCCCGGGACAATAGATGGGCTCGGGCCGCGGCCGCCGCCCCCTGCATCCGACCCTCCCACGCCACACGCAACAACCCATACGGCTGCTTCGACTTCGCCAGCGCCGCCGCGACCGCGTCCCCCATCGCCGCGCCGTTCACCNCCGCCGCGTGCTGACCGATGCGACGCAAGACCCAGGGCTCGTCGTTGCGCACCGCCCAGTGCAACAACGCCGCCCGCCCGTCGTCACTGTCGATGCGCGCCAACGCCGACGCCGCCTCGAACACCACCCCCTTGCGAGGGTCCTTCAAGGAACGGATCAGCGCCTTCACCCCCAGCCGCATCTGGCCGAGCGCCCGCGCCGCCGCGCGGCAGAAGTCCTGGTCCGAGCTGCGCGCCAACACCGACAGCTGAGCCTCCGCCGCCGGACTGCCGATCAGACCCAACGCCTCGATGGCCCGTAGACCCGCCGCCTTGCCCGCCCGATTCAGCCGCCCGAGCAACGCCTTCGCCGCACCCGCACGATCCGTCGTCCCCAACGCCCGCGCCGCCGTGCGACGGGTCCGCAACAACGGACCACCCATGGCCAGNTCCACGAACTGCCTCCGCACCGCGTCGTTCTCGTTGGTCTCGAACGTGCGGATCGCCTCCAGCTGCACCCCCCAGTCCTTGTCGCGCAGGAGCTTGAGCACCAACCCCGTCTCGAGCTCGGCGCCACGCTTCTTCACGTCACGCAGGCCCACCTCCCGTATGGCGGGATCCGGATGGGTCGCCCAGGAGAGATCATCCTGCGCCGATACGGCCGCCGTCAGGATGAGGATGAGGGTGAGGTGTTTCATGAGACCAGGGGTCGTCCGAGAGAGAGTCTACTCCGCATCACCCTACGTTCGCTCTGGCCGCACGTTGGGCATTAGCNNGGCCAGTGGTAGCTTGACCCATGTCCGAGAGGGACACCCGAAACGGCACCGATTACGAAGCCACGCCGCTGACCCGCCCTGAGTACATCAGCGCGGTCGTCCACCTCTATCGCGGCGAGATGCACCGGGCGCTGACCTGGCGCCAGCGCCTGGATACCACCACCAACTGGGCCGTCTTCACCACCGGCGCCCTGCTGTCNTTCCTGTTCTCCGCCGACGGNGCCCAGAATCACGTGGTCGGCGTCCTCGGCATGATGCTCGTGTTCTCCATGCTCTGCTTCGAAGGACGGCGCTTCCGCTACTTCGACGTGTGGCGCAACCGCGTCCGCAAGCTGGAAGAGAACTTCTACGCCCCCCTGCTGCGGCGCGACCTGTCCTCCCCCGTCGAGAACTGGGGCTTCGTGGTCGCCGAGGACCTGCTGACACCCCGGTTCAAGATCAGCTACCTGACCGCCATGCGGGCGCGCTTGATCCGCAACTACATCCCCATCTTCATCGTNCTGTTCTGCGCCTGGTTCGGGAANCTCATCGTGCCGTCNCGGGACAGCNAGATGGAGTCGTTCGGCGCCGCCCTCGAGAATGCNCAGGTCGGGCCCGTGCCGTGGCAGCTGGTGGTCACCGGAGTCTGCACCCTGGCCNCCTTCCTCCTCTACGTCGCCACCCTGTGCGGACCCAAGCNCAGCGACGAGACCATCTGGTGGTCGCACCTCTCCGACGAATCGGTGGACGAGNTNTCCTAGCTCGAAGGAGGTCGCGGGAACGCGACTAACGNCCGACGCTGAACGGCTGCGCNTCNCAGCCGACGATCNTGCCNGNCTGNTCGATGCAGGCCATCTGCCAGACCGTGCTCTGGGTCCAGGTCGTCGCAGTGGACAGACCAAGCGTCGCGGTGAGGTCGAACTGGGTCACGCCGCTCGTCCCCTGGCCCGAGACCAGGGTCGTCCAGTCCGTGACCCCGTACGTCGGGTAGTCGAGGAACGCGTCGCCGACAAAACCGAGCAACGGGCCGAGCGCCGTGGGCGACGCCATCACGCCGCGCGGGTAACGCTGACCCGCGACGTACAACGGACCACCACCCAGGTTGACGCCCAGGAGCAACATGGGCGACGTGCCCGGACGCCAGTAGACGTCGAGCTTGTTGTACATGATGCCCGAGGCGCTGGCGCCGAAGCGNCGCTCACCCGGGATCGTCCCGCCGACAATGAACGCGCCACCAGCGCGGTAGCCCAGGTGCCCCGTGGCGCCACCGTACGGACCGGCCAGCGGGCCATAGGTTCCGGGCCCCTCCGCCGACTCCGACGCGATGGCGTAGTCGCCGAACGACAGGTCCACCGTGGTGCCGTTGCCCGTGCTGGTCGGGAACACCGTGATCCCCGGGCCATCCGCCGGGTTGGCCATGCCGCTCGGGATAGCGAACGTGAGCCGCCAGTCCGTGAACCACCAGTCAGCCTGGGTCTGGCCCGCGAACTGCTGCTGGGTCACCTGCGAACGGGCCCCCACGAAGAGGTCGTGGCGGCTATACAGNTCCGCGTCGAACACCCCCACCGGGTTCTGGGCAGGCTGGGGGATCGCCGTCGACTGGTTGATCCGAGTGGCGCCGAACGCCGACGTGGACACCGCGTGACACGGGACGCCCTCCAGATCGGACGCGCTCTTGAACAACGCGTTGACGATGGCCGGGAACGAACGCGCCGGCGTCAGGTTGGGGCCAGTCTGTCCCGTCATCGCCAGGCCGACGTCGCAGTTGCCGAAGGTGCACCAGTTGATCCGCGGCTTGTGGATGCCCTGCAGGGGGCCACCCGTCGAGTGGATCTGCACCCCGACGTCGCAGCCCATGAACAACGNCTCGGAGACGTGGCCGTCGATCTCTCCGTCACCCGTCACCAGGACACCGATCTCGGCGTCCACGATCGTCATGCGGTTGAGCAGCGTGTAGGTGTAGCCGTACAGCAACGAGCCACCCATCACGAAGCACGGGACGCGCCCGATGAAGGCGCCCGTCGTCGGTGACGGCACCGTGTACGTCGTCGGCGAAGGCACCCGCTTGCCGCCATCGATCATGACGTTCAGCGCGTTGAGCCCCTCGATGCGGATACCCGGCTCCACCTGCACCGGCCACTCCTCGCCGTTGTAGCGGACGTCCGAGGGGTCGTAGCCATACCAGCCCGGCATGAGGATGACCGCGCCCAGCTGGGNCGGNGTGTTCGTGACCTGCGCGAGCGCGCTCACCGCCGCCTGGATCGTCTTGAACGGCNTGCCGCCCGGNGCGCCCGTGGCGTTGTCNCCGGANACCGGNTCCACNTACGCNGTGANCGTCNCCNGNGTCGGNGCCANNGTCGGCGGCTGNGTCGGACTCGGGNCNCCNGCCGGGATGCACGTCGACCCCTGAGCAACGGCGACCGCGGTCACCGAAACCCAAATCACGGCCACCAGAGACCGACGGATGAGGGACGTCATAAACAGATGNGGCGCTCCGACACACGAGGAGCCAACGGGGCATTCCCGCACTCCTCGGTAGTCACGCTGCCAACCTGGATTATAGAGGGTCACGACTGGATGAATCTACCGGATTCCGACCTCACCGGAGGGGGCGGCCAAGGGCCACAAACCCCCCTCTACAGCCCGTAGATCGTTCTCCTGGAAGGAATTGCGGGAAACGAGGGGCCGCCACGGGAGGATTCTGGGGGGGCGGGCCCAGCCATCAGGCCCCCCCGGAAAAGGCCCTCTCGGAGGGATCAGCGACGCGCGAGGGCGACCAGATCCAGCAGGTCATCGCTGGACGGATTCGGCACGAACGGCCGCGCCACCCGCCGATCCCGCGCCCGAGCGATGCACCGGTGATCGCAAGCGAACGGCGACAGAGACAGGGCATACAAAAACGTGCGCGGTCCGTTCGACCACGCACGTTTGCAGCAGCGGAACCGAAGCTCAGTTCTGCTCGGGCTTCAAGATCCGGTCGAAGAACTCCTGCTGGGTCTTGGACGAACCACGACCGAGGCCGTGCCCGCTGTTGGGGAAGAACCGGCTCTCGTAGTCGGCGCTCGCCTTGTCCAGCGCGTTGATGAGCTGGAAGGCGTTCGTGGGGTGCACGTTGTCGTCGACCATCCCGTGCATGATCAGGATGTGACGTCCGTGCTCCTTGAAGTTGGCGATGTACTCGTCCTTGGTCGCCCGGCCGATGTCATAGCCCGAGGGGTTGAGCTGGGGAGTGCTCATGTAGCGCTCGGTGTAGATGGTGTCGTAGTGACGCCAGTCCGTGACGCCGGACCGGTTGACCGCACAGGTGTAGGCGTCCGGGTGTTTCAGGACACCCATGGCCGACATGTAGCCGCCGTAGGATCCGCCGACGATGCCGACCCGATCCCCGTCCACGTACGACCGCTTGCGCAGGTGGCGAATGCCGTCCGCGTGGTCCTGGATGTCGATGTCCCCGAGGCGCTCGTAGGCGGCGCCGAGGAACGCCTTGCTGCGGCCACCGGTGCCGCGGTTCTTCACCTTCATGATCAGGTAGCCGCGGTTGTTCTCCCCCCGCGGGCGAGACACGTACGACATCCCGAACTCGCCCGATCCCGGCCCGCCGTACAGCGAGTTGATGATCGGGTAGGACTTGGACGGGTCGAAGTCACTGGGCTTGAGAAGCAGCCCGTAGATGTCGTACTTCCCGTCGTTCGACTTGAACGTGAACATGTCCGCCAGGTTGGCGGCCGACTTGGGATCAGCCTTGCCCAGGGTCGCCGCCAGCTTGCCCTTGGTGCTGTAGAGCGCCGTGGAAGGCGGCGTGTTGGGGGCCTCGTACTGGGCGATGAGCCACTTCTTGTCGGTCGACAGGTTGTAGCGGGAGTGGTGCAGGTCGGTGGTGGTGACGCGCCGCTGGGCGCTGCCGTCCAGACGCGCCATGTGGTACTGGGCGAAGTAGGGGTTCTTGCTCGAGCTGTTGGCCTCGAAGCCGACCATGCCGTTCTCTTCGTCGACGAACTGGATGCGTCCACAGGGGAACTCACCCTTGGTGATCGCGTTGTGCAGCTTGCCGTCCAGGTCACGCAGCTCGTAGTGGGTGTAGCCGCTCTTCTCCGTGGTCCAGATGAAGCGGTGCCCGTCCTTCAGGAACCGCATGCCCGGCTTGTTGGACTGCCAGGTCTTCTGCCGCTCCTCCGCCACCAGGGCGCACTTGCCCGTGTCCAGGTCCATCTTCAGCACCTTTAAGTGCTGCTGCAGGCGGTCCGTCCAGTTGACCAGCATCTCTCCGTTCGGCGCCGCGCGTACGTGAAAGAGGTACTCCTCGCGGCCGCCCCCCGCGTCGATCCGCGTGGTCTTCTTGCTCGCCAGGTCGTAGACGTACAGCTCGGCC
>NYSS01000108.1 GCA_002683135.1 Planctomycetota bacterium
GAAATCGGTCCAACCGTCGCGGTTCAAGTCCGCGCCCACGATCGGGCTGGGCACCGAGCCGCCAGGCAAGTTGTGAATGGTGAACGGCAGAAACCCGCCCGTGCCGTCGTTCATGAAGATCCGCACGTCGCTCGACACCTCGTTCGTCATGCTGAGATCCGGATAGCCGTCGTTGTTCAGATCGCCGGCGTAGGCGCCGTACGTCTGGATGTGCCCCTCCCCCGGCAAGCGCACATTCGTCGTCGAGACCAGGTTGAAGCCCCAATTCGCCGGCGCGGCGGCGGTCCAGAACGTGTGCGTCAGGGTCGCGGGCACTGGCGTACCGGACGCGCTCCTGACACCCGTGCCGATGTACATGGTCACCAGCTCACCACACGAGAACGGCCCTGACGGCTCGAAGTGGATGGTGTTCCCACCGACGACGGACAACACCCCTGACGCCACGCCCGACCACCGGCCGAACACGTAGACGTTCGCCGCATTCACCGTGGCGGGATTCAGGTTGGTGCTGAACGCGACGCTGATCGGACCAGCCGGCAGCGCGTTGTTCCCGTTCGCGGCCGGGACACCGGAGACGATCTGCGGGACCTGGGAAACGACGGGGAGGGCGGCCAGCAAGATGGCCACCGCAACACGAAGCACGGACATGGACATGGACATGAGAGACACTCCTCCGCTGGAAACCCGTGCGTTGGGTGAGGGGACGCCTTACAGTCTACCGCGGCGGATAGGAAGAGTGGCGAACCGGATCGAGTGCCGCGCCGAACCGGGGCGCCGACGCTGGCCCGCGCACGGCCCAGCCCCGCATATCAGCGCGGAACTCGCATGGCCTGCGCGGCCCGTCAGGAGTCCGGATCGGTCCTCGCCGGGCGCTTGGGCATGCGGTCTATCGCGGCCCTCAGCCGCTCGCGCACGAGGTCGGCCTCGGCGCTCGCGCCGGCGGGGATCACGGTGTGTTCCTCGGGATCGGCTGTCACGTCGAACAGGCGCCCGTCGCCGTAGAGCTTGAAGCGCTGGTCGCGGGCGAAGCGCACGGGCTGGGTCTTGCCGGGACGTGGATTGGACCAGACGAACACGGACTCCCGCGGGCTCCCCTTCTCCCCGCGCACCTGGGGCAGGAAACTCCGACCGTCGAGCACGTAGCCCTCGGGCGCCTTGGCGTGGGCAGCCTCGAGCAGGGTCGGCATGAAATCACTGAAGTCGATGAGGTCATCGAGGACGCGGCCGCCCTTCACCACGCCCGGCCCCCATGCGACGAGGGGGACATGGGTACCCCGATCGTTCGGGAGCCCCTTGCCGCCCTTCACCTCGCGGCCGCCCATCCTGGAGACGATGTTTTTGTTGGTGCCGTTGTCGCTGGTGAACAGGACCAGGGTGCGGTCGGCGACGCCCGCCTCCTTCACCGCATCCACGATGCGCCCCACGCACTGGTCCATGTACGCCATCATGGCCGCGAACTTACCCTGCCGCGTCTTCGCATCGGGGCGGTCGGGCGTCGGCTTGAAGGGGTTGTGCACGAGCGCCATTGGGAAGTAGAGCAGGAACGGCCGCTCGGCGTTGCGCTTCACGAACGCGCAAGCCCGCTCGGTGAACACGTCGGGGCCGTAGCGCCCTTCGCGCTTGGAGTTCTCGCCACCTTCGCGGATCAACGGATCGGGATACCGCGGGCCCAGCTTGTCGACCTGCCACAGGCAATGCTCATGAAACCCGGCCTTCTCCGGAAGCACCCCGGTGCCGGCGAGCTTTCCGTAGTGCTCTGCGGCGTACAGCTGCCACTTGCCCACCACGGCCGTTCGGTATCCCGCCCGCTGGAGCAGGTGCCCGAAGGTGATCTGGTCAGGCGCCAGCACGCTGAAGCGTACGTAGTTCCGCAGGTTGCTCTGCCCACTCATGATCTTCACGCGAGACGGAGTACACAGAGGCTGGGAGTAGCAATGCCTGAAGCGCACCCCCTCCTTCGCCAGCGCGTCGATACGCGGGGTCTCATAGCTGGTGCCGCCATAGCATCCGAACGCCTCCACGCCGACGTCGTCGGTCATGATGAGCACGACGTTGAGCGGACGCTGTTGGCCAAAGGACGCGGTCGCGACCACGGCGAGGACACAGACCATTCGCGAGAGGAGCATGCTCCGTATCGTGCCCGGTACACCCCCCCACGGGAAGCCTCTCGCCGTTCACCTCTGGGCATGGGACGGGTTTCAGGGCATGCTGCGCACCATGGCCGACCAGACTCCGAAACCGGGGGCCGTCGGGTGGGTGGACCTCACCGTCGACGACGCGCCCTCCATCCGGGACTTCTACGCGGAGGTCCTCGGCTGGAAACCCGAACCGGTCCCCATGGGGGGCTACGACGACTACACCATGTGCGACGGTGCTGGGACGGCTCGCGCAGGCGTCTGCCATCGCCGCGGCCGCAACGAAGCCCTCCCCCCCCACATGGATGGTGTACTTCACGGTCTCCGATCTGCCCGAAAGCCTCGCGGCAGCCGTGCGACGCGGCGCTTCGGTGCTGGTCGCACCGAAGCCGGGCTCGAACCCGTTCGCCATCATCAAGGACCCGGCGGGCGCCGTGTGCGCCCTCTACCAAGTGGAAACCCCTGGAGACAAAGAATGATCCGCGGTGCCCTCTGCCTGCTCACCCTGCTCACCTCTTCAATCTCAGCCCAGGACGACCCCTGGGTCGTCTACCCGGGAGGTGCCGGAGGCGGCGCCGGGAAGCACATCGTGCTCATCGCCGGCGACGAGGAATACCGATCCGAGGAGGCCATGCCCATGCTCGGGCGCATCCTCTCGGTCCACCACGGGTTCAAGTGCACGGTGCTGTTCTCCACCAACCCGGAGACGGGTGAGATCGACCCCAACAACCAGACCCACATCCCGGGGATGCACCACGTAGCCGACGCCGACCTGGTAATCGCGTTTCTTCGCTTCCGCGAGCTGCCCGACGAGGGGATGAAGCACTTCGACGCGTTCGTGGCGAGCGGCAAGCCGGTGATCGGCGTGCGCACCTCGACCCATGCGTTCCGCTATACCCGCAACAAGGAGAGCCCCTACGAGAAGTACTCCACCGGAAGCCGAGCCTGGAAGCGAGGATTCGGCGGCCACATCCTCGGAGAGACCTGGGTCAACCACCACGGACACCACGGCCGGCAGAGCACCCGGGGCGTCATCGAGCCGGGCCAGGAAGAGCACCCGGTCCTGCGAGGTGTGACGGATGTCTGGGGCCCCACCGACGTCTACGGAGTGCGGAACCTGCCCGAGGACGCGGTGGTCCTCTTGCGGGGTGCCGTCATCGAGAACATGAAGCCGGACGGCAAGCCGGTGGAAGACAAGAAGAACCGCCCCATGATGCCGTTGGTGTGGACCCGCAGATACAAGACAGACGGCGGCGCGCCCGCGCGCTCCCTGTGTTCGACCATCGGCGCGGCATCCGACATGGCGAGCGCCCACCTGCGCCGGGTCTTCGTCAACGCGTGCTACTGGATGCTCGATATGGACGTGCCCGCCAACGCTAAGATCGACCTCGTCGGCTCCTTCAATCCGACCCCGTTCGGGTTCGGTAAGTTCCGCAAGGGGATCCACCCCCGTGACCTCCGAATCCCGACGATCCCGCCGAAGTAGGGGACCCATGTGAAGCGCGCCGCTCCGCTCCTGTTGGTCACCGCGCCCCTGCTGCTGCCGGGCTGCGCTCGCGTGCCGCGGTCGGGGGACACGCCGTGACGCCCCGTACGCTCACCTGCCTCCTCGCCCTTGTCGTCGTGACTGCGGCCCAGGACGCAGGGCGAAAGCCGAACGTCCTGATCATCATGATCGACGATCTCGGCTGGATGGACCTGCACTGCCAGGGCAACAGCCGCCTCGACACGCCCAACCTGGACCGCCTCGCGAGTGAGGGCATGCGGTTCACCGACGCCTACGCCGCCGCCCCGGTGTGCTCTCCCGTGCGCGCGGCCATCATGACGGGGCAGGCGCCCGCGCGGCTGAAGCTGACCAACCACCTGCCCCATCAGCCCCGGTTCACCCCTAAAGACGCCAAGCTCGACCCCGCGGCGATGGTCGACCACCTGTCCCCCGACTACGTGACCCTCGCCGAGCGCATGAAGGGTGCTGGGTACACCACCGCGTTCATGGGCAAGTGGCACCTCACGCGGGGCATCAAACGCCAAGGTGAGGGGCGCATCGAGCACTACCCGGAGCGCCAGGGATTCGACATCAACATCGGCGGATGCTCCCTGGGCGGACCGCCGACGTTCTGGGACCCGTACCGCATCCACAACATCCCGCCGCGCGAGACCGGCGAGTACCTGCCGGACCGGCTCGCGGACGAAGCGTCGTCCTTCATCGCAAAGCAGAGCGACAAGCCATGGTTCCTCTGCCTGTGGAACTACACGGTTCACTGGCCCATGGAGGCGCCTCCGGATCTCGTCGCCAAGTACGAGAAGCGCAAGGGTCTCGGCGTCCGGGACGCACGGTACGCGGCCATGATCGAGGCCATGGACACCTCCATCGGCCGGGTCCTGAAGTCCCTCGACGACGCGAACGTGGCGGACGACACGCTGGTGGTCTTCACCTCGGATAACGGGGCGTACAAGGACGTCGCCGACAACCGCCCCCTGCGACTGGGCAAGGGATACCTCTACGAGGGCGGCATCCGCGTCCCCATGATCGTGCGCTGGCCAGGTGTCACCAAGCCGTCCCAGCTCTGCGCCGCCCCCGTGATCAGCACTGACCTGTTCCCGACCGCGCTGGAGGCCGCCGGGCTTGAGACCGACACCGCCATCCCCTGCGACGGCGAGAGCCTCGTCGGCGTGCTGCGGGGCGACCGGCCCCTCGAGCGCGAGGCCCTCTTCTGGCACTACCCCAACTACGCCTGGCACGGGTCCAACCGTCTCGGCGCCGCCGTGCGTTCGGGCCGCTTCAAGCTCATCCAGCACTTCGATGACAGCTCGGTCGAGCTCTACGACCTCGCCACCGACATCAGCGAAGAGACCGACCTCTCATCCAAGCGCCCCGACCTCGTGGCGAAGCTCCGCGAGAGCCTCGACGCATGGCTGAAGGACGTCTCCGCCGAGATGCCCAAGCCCCGTTAGTCCGGAGTCTCATCATGCATCGCGACCTGCTCTTCCTGTTCGTACTCGCCGTGATCGCGCCGGCCCAGGACGGCGAGGCGACACCTCCGTTCGGGCGTCAGGTCAGCGCGACGGGCATCAAGCACTCGTTCCTCGTCACGGGCTCGATGACGGCGATCCTGGATGAGGACTGCCGGGTTCTGTGGAAGGTCAAGGGGCGGAGTCGCGACGGCTTCGTGCTGAGCGACGGAAACGTGCTCGTGTCCCACCAGGATAACGAGGTCCGAGAATACACACGCAAAGGAGACGTGGTCTTCCGTTATCGGCTCTCAAAAGAAAACAAGGAGATCGGGACCGCGGTGCGCCTCGATGACGGGTTCACCATGATCGTCGAGCGTGGGCCGAAGCCCCGGCTCATCGAGGTCTCCCGGGAAGGCGCGATCCGGGTCGATGTTCCGCTGAAGCCCGACACCGACAACGGCCACATGCAGACCCGCATGGCCCGCAAGCTCCCGAGCGGGAACTACCTGGTCCCCCACCTGCTGGGTTTCGCGGTGAAGGAATATCGACCGGATGGGACCGTCGTACGCACGATCAAGACCGATCTCGCCGAGCTCGGCGGCCGCAAGGCGGAGAACTGGCCGTTCACGGCGATCCGGCTCGCCAACGGGAACACGCTCGTGAACCTCACCCACGGCAACAAGACCGTGGAGTTCGACCCTGACGGAAAGGTCGCATGGCGCGTGGACAACTCCCATGTCAACGGACGCTTCGATGACCCCTGCGGCGGACAGCGCCTGCAGAACGGCAACACCGTCATCTGCGCCTACCATCAGCAGCACCCGGACAAGGCCAAGCTGTTCGAGGTGAACCGCGGCAAGCAGGTGGTGTGGGAATACCTCAATCCCAAGCTGAGCGGCATTCACGAGATCCACGTCCTGACGACGAACGGAAAGAGGACCGCCCACCCTCCGATGAAATAGCGGAGGCCCTACGCACCAGACGTGGCCGTGAGCGCAAGAAGCGTGGCCTGCTTGACGAACCCCCAGTGGTAGATGACGCCGACGATGACGGCGAAGTGAAAGACCTCGTGGGGGCCGATGACGCCCGGGATCAGAAAGGGTGGCTGCAAGAACTCGAACACGGCGCCAAAGCTGTACGCGAGGCCCACACGATCCCGGACCGGGCCGCGAAAGCGTGCCACCAGCAGGGTCCCCGCCACGAGCACCACAGCGGCCGCCAGCAGGTGCGTCCAGCTACTCACCGGGTCCGCGAAGCCGGGAACAGGGGTGACCGGGTAATCACCGTCGGTCGTAGAGGGGACCTGCATGGTGTCGCATTCTGCCTGAACGTCAGGTCATATCCCCGGCATTTCCAGCGCCCGCCCCGAGCGGCGACGGACGGTCTCCGGAGAAACGATCGATGCCACGTCATGGTGAATCCGATGGAAGCTGCGGGTCTCTCCCCGCCTCCCGTTTAGGTACGCTACGCCAATGGGAAGCGCCCCGGTCATCCGCCTATCCTGCATCTCCCCGATCCTCCTCGATAACCGTGCGAGCGTACGGGTGGGGAGCACGGCCGCGGGCCTCCTCCTAATGCTGGGCTCGATGATCCTGGAGCGGGTGACGGAACGAAAAAACGACCATGTCATGTCAGGAGCAGCGGAGCCCCTCGCGTACGTCACCGCCGTCAAGCCCGCGCCAACCAGATGAGGAGTCCCAACATGAAGACGATGCTGGTTCTGATCGCGCTCGCCCTCGCGCTCCCCGTGTCCGCCCAGGAGGAGCCCAAGAAGGAGACGCCGAAATCCGATTCGGCCGCGACCCTGGCGAAGAAGGCACGAAAGCTGGAGCACGAGCTCATGGTGTCCCGCATGAAGCTCGAGGTCGCCCGCCTGGACACGCAGATCAAGGCTGAGACCGCCAAGGCAGGATTGGCCAAGAGCGGACGCGAGACGAAGAACGCGAAGGACGCCGTCGCGCACTTCGACAAGGTCGCTGCCCCGACGCGGGTCAAGGAGGCGCAGATCACGCTCGACGCGGCGAAGAACGCCGCCGTGCAGGCGAAGGACGAGTACAACGAGCTCGTCGCCATGTACAAGGCGGAGGAGTTCGCCGAGATGACCAAGGAACTGGTCCTCAAACGAGGGCGCCACAACCTCGACCTCGCGGAGCGGCGCCTCCAGGTCCAGGTCGGCAAGCTGCAAGATCTCGAGAAGAGCGTCCTTCCCCGGGAGCGGGCGGCGCTGAAGGGCAAGCTGCAGGACGCCGAATCCGGATTCCGCCGCGCCCAGCTCACGACGGAGAAGACCAAGCTCGAGATTCGCATCGCGGTCAGCGAAGCCGAGCATGCCGTCAACACCAACCAGGCCGACCTCGCCGAGACACGAGCCAAGCTCGCCAAGATCGTCAAGAAGTGATGCGGTTCCTGCCGGTCATGCTCGCCGCCTGCCTCTCGCTTTCGGGGCAGGTGCCCGACCTGAAGCCCCGACCTTCGGCTCAGCTCGATTTCCCGTCGACGCTGGATGCCGACGCCGCGCGTGCCTCGCGAGACCGCGCCCTCGGCTGGCTGGTGCGAAACCAGCGAGAGGACGGAAGCTGGGCGCACGGCGTCATCACCGGGCTGCTCGACTCAGGCTACGCCGTCTCCGCGTTCTACGACTGGAAGCTGGGGGCCAACGCCCTCGCCATCATGGCACTGCGCCGTTGCCCGCAAACCCCGGCGCGTCTCGCCGCGCTGCGCAAGGCCATCCGCTGGTTCACCACGGCCCGGCTGCCCAAGCGCGGGAATGACTGGGACAACGACTCCATGTGGGCGGTGCTCTACGGGGTGGTCATGCTGGTCGAGATGACGGACGATCCGCGATTCAGGGAGGCGCCGTGGGGACCACTCATCCGCGATCGCGGGCAGGCCCTCCTGAAGGTGCTGATCAAGAATCAGATCCCGACGGGCGGATGGGCCTACTACGATGACCCCCCGTACTCGCGACGCCCCAAGTGGGGCACGAGCTTCTGCACGGCGATGATCCTGCCCACGCTCCAACGCGCCCACGCGGCAGGGTGGTTCGCCAACCGCCGGGTCATCGAGCGCGCGATGGCGTACGTCAAGCGATGCCGCCTTCCGAACGGGGCGTACGAATACGACCTCAACCCTATCCCCCGCGCACCCTCGGGGGACCACATCAACAACATCAAGGGCAGCCTCGGGCGCATTCAGGTCTGCAACTGGGCTCTGCGCTCCTGCGGCGACCCCAAGACCACGGACGAGCGCATCACCGCGGGGCTGGCCCAGTTGATGAAGCACCACCGCTTCCTGGACATCGCGCGCATGCGGCCAATCCCCCATGAGGCGTACTACGCCAACGCTGGGTACTTCTATTTCTTCGGGCACTACTACGCCGCCGAGGTGATCCAGCTCCTCCCCGAACCCCAGAGGGAGAAGTGGCACGCCCGCCTGCGGCCCCACATCGTCAAGACACAGCGCAAGGATGGGTCCGTCTGCGACTTCCTCGGCCAGGACTACCTGATCGTCGCGGGCGCCGCGTACGCAGCGTTGACCTTGCAGCTAGGCCTGTAGGATCACCGCCAGCTTGCCCAGATCAATGGAGCCGCCGGTGACCAGGCACACGCTGCGACCGCGCCGCTCTGCAGGCATCGCCATGGCGGCCGCGAGCGCCAACGCGCCCGAACCTTCCGCGACGACGTGGCAGTCTGTCGCGAGGAAACGAATGGTCGCCTTCACGTCCTCTTCGCTGACCAACACCGACTCGTCGGCGAGGTCCGAGAGCAGCGGGAACATCTCGGTCGTGATGTAGGGCACGGCGACCCCGTCGCAGATGGTGTCGCATTGGACCTCAACCGGCTCACCCGCCGCGATCGCAGCGTGCAGGGACGGGCACCCCGCCGGCTCGACCGCGACGACGCGCACCTGGGGGCGCACGGCCTTCAGGGCGCTCCCCACGCCGCCCAACAATCCACCGCCGCCTACGGGTACGAAGACGGTGTCCACATCGGGAAGGGCCCGGACGATCTCAAGGCCGAGGGTGCCATGACCGATCATGACGTCTCGATCGGTCCAGGGATGCACGAACGCATAGGGCTCCTGCTCCCAGCCATGCTCCTTGAGGAACGCGAATACCTGCTCCACCGGAACCAGGACGGGCGTTCCCCCGAGCGCCTCGACGGCGTCCACCTTGGCCCGCGGCGCCGAGTCGGGCATGAGGCTGCGCGCCGTGACCCCAAAGTGTCGGCCCGCCCACGCTAGCGCCTTCGCCGTATTCCCTGCCGACACGGTGCTGATCCCCCGCGCCCGAAACTCCGGGGACATCCTGGCGACACGATGGAACACACCCCGAACCTTGAATGAACCACCGGGCTGGTGGATCTCCGGCTTGATCCACACGCCATCGACGCCGGAGACCGGGATCAGCGGCGTTGGCACGACGACATCGCGTAGCAACGCCGCCGCCTCTACGACCTCGTCCTTCCGCGGTCTCTCGATGTCTGGCATGATCGCCCCCATGTCAGCGCTCATCCTAAACCAGCACGAGATCGAAGAACTGCTACCGATGGACGCATGCATGGACGTCGTCGCGGACGCCCTGCGCACGCTGGCGAAGGGGCAAGCGAAGAACCCCCTGCGCACGGGCATGCCGCTGCCGGGTGGAGGTGTCCTCGGCCTCATGCCGGGGTCCATGGAGTCGCCCGCGTCCCTCGGCCTCAAGATCGTCGCCGTGTTCCCCTCCAATCACGGCACCAGATACGACTCCCATCAGGGTCTGGTGGTCCTGTTCGACACGACCAACGGCGCGCCCATCGCGATCCTCGACGCAGCCACCATCACCAAGATCCGCACGGGCGCCGCCAGCGGCGTGGCTACCCGGCTGCTGGCGAGAGGAGACGCCGGAGACGTCGCCATCATAGGGTCCGGGGTCCAGGCCACCGCCCACCTGGCGGCGATGGCGGCTGCCCGGACGTTGCGGCGCGTACGTGTCTGGAGCCCCAACCAAGAACGCTGCTCCGCGTTCGCGACGCGGTCGACGGAGCGCCACGGGATCGCCGTCGAGGTCTCCCCATCGGCCCAGGCCGCGGTCGAAGGCGCAGACATCGTGTGCACAACCACGTCATCGTCAGATCCTGTGATCAAGGGCGCGTGGATCGCCCCTGGCGCTCACATCAACGCCGCCGGGTCCAGCGTCAAGCACGCCCGCGAACTCGACACCGACGCCGTCGTCATGTCACGACTGTTCATCGACCGGCGCGAATCCGCGGTCAACGAAGCGGGCGACTATCTCATCCCCCTCGCCGAGGGGGCGGTCACCGAAGAGCACATCATCGGCGAGATCGGGGACCTGCTGCTCGGACAGGGTGAAGGGCGTCGCAGCGACGACGAAATCACCCTCTTCAAGTCCCTCGGGCTCGCTGTAGAGGACCTCTCCACTGCGTCTTACTTGGTCGATCGCGCACGGGAGACCGGTCGCGGTATCGAAGTTGAAATCGGTGGCATCAAGGATGGCTTCGATGGACCGGATCCCGCTCGCTGAGATCGAAGCCGCGGCGGATCGGCTCCGTAGCCACGTCGTGCGCACGCCCCTCACCCGACTCGAGGGCTGGGGCCCGGCCGAGATCTGGCTCAAGGCCGAGTCGTTGCAGTCGACCGGCGCCTTCAAGGTGCGGGGGGCGGGGAACGCCCTCTCCCTGGCCGACCCCGATGCCCTGCGGGATGGCGTGGTCACCGCGTCGGCGGGCAACATGGCACAGGGGGTGGCGTGGTGGGCACGGCGCATGGGCGTGGCATGCCGCGTCATCGTCCCCGAGCACGCGCCGCGCATCAAGCTCAACGCCATCGCCCGACTCGGGGCCGAGACGATCCCGGTCCCCTTCGACCGCTGGTGGCGAACTCTGGTTGAGGGCGGGCATGAGGACGTCCCGGGGTTCTTCGTACATCCGGTGAGCGACCGGGCCGTGATCGCCGGCAACGGCACGGTGGGCCTGGAGATCATCCAGGACCTGCCTGAGGTCGACACCATCATCGCACCCTACGGGGGCGGCGGGCTGGCCGCCGGCGTCGCCTGCGCCGCCAAGGCGTTGCGCCCGCAGGTCAAGGTCCTCGCCTGCGAGGTAGAGACCGCCGCCCCGCTGACCGCGTCCCTGGCCGCGGGTCGTCCGATGGAGATCGATCACCAGGCGAGCTTCGTGGACGGCATCGGCGGCAAGAGCGTCCTCAAAGAAATGTGGCCCCTCGTCCGCTCGGTCATCGACGGCACCGTGGTCGTCACCCTCGAAGAGATCGCCGACGCCATCCGCATCCTCGCCGAGCGAGCCCATCTGGTCGCCGAAGGCGCGGGAGGCGCGGCCCTCGCGGCGGCCATCTCCCGCCACACCGAGGGCGGCCGCGTCGCCTGCATCATCTCCGGGTCCAACATCGACCCCGCGACCCTGGCGACGATCCTCGCCGGCAGCTCCCCGACTTCGTAGGCGCCGGCGCGCGCGGATTGACTCCCGGGCGCTGAACGACGCCGCGGGCAGCATCTTCGAGGACAAGGCCCAAGGGCTGCGATCCCTCAAATCCGCCTTGGGCTTGGGATTCTCGGCCGCCGAGACGGAGGACGGCATCGTCGATCCCAACCGCACCGGGTTTCGCGAGGGCATCGCCAAGGCGGGGGCCTCACCATCGAAGCGCTCGACCGTCGAGGGACGGTCTTTGACCTGTTCGCATAGGCCCACGCGAGCCAGTCCCTTCGCTGCAAGGTTGACTCAGCCATAAGCGAAAGCTAATCAAAGGACATGCTGTCGCCCTCCGACGCAGAGATCTTCAGCCAATGGGCGAACACGGAGGCCCCGCTCTTGCCGGTGCTTCACGCCTTCCACGACCGCGACGGGTTCCTATCCGAGGACGCCATACGTGCCATTGCGGATGCGCTACGAACCCCCATCGCCGACCTCTATGGAACGGTCACCTTCTACCACCACTTCTCGCAACAAGCTCCCGGGCAGAACGCCCCGAGGGTGTGCACCGGGCCGATCTGCAAGCTGAAGGGCGCTGAAGCGCTCCTCGACTCAATGCGCGCAGAGGGCGCCACCCCGATGGCGTGCTCCGGTCGATGCGACGACCCGATACCGGTGCTCAAGGGGCGCCAGACCCTGGTGGCGTGCGACGGCCAGATGACGCCCTGGCATTCACCCGTTCCGGTCCCCAACCCGGGCGGCTTCGATGAGTGCGTGTTCGCCAACATTCGAGAACCGGATCGCGCCACGCTCGACGGCTACCGGCGCACAGGCGGCTACGTCGGCTTGGACAAGGCGCTGGCTACCGATCCAGCAGCCGTCCGTCAGACCGTCAGCGACAGCGGGCTGGCGGGTCGCGGGGGCGCCGGATTCCCCACCGGACGCAAGTGGGACGCCGTCGCTGAGGCCTCCCGCGGGCCCAAGACAATCGTCTGCAACGCGGACGAGGGTGAGCCGGGCTGCTTCAAGGACCGCACGCTGATGGACCTGGACCCGCACGCGATCATCGAAGGGATGGCGATCGCAGCCCACGCGACTGGCGCCACGCGGGGCTTCATCTACCTGCGCTATGAGTACCCCGAGACTGAGCAGATCCTCGAACGAGCGCTCGAAGAAGCTCGGGCGACCGGGCGCTTGGGCAACCAGGCTGGCTTCGACCTGTGGGTGCGACGCGGCGGCGGAGCCTACATCTGTGGTGAAGAGACGTCGCTGCTCAACAGCCTGGAGGGTAAGCACCCGTTCCCGCGCAATCGCCCTCCCTTCCCCGTCACGCACGGCTACGAGGACCTGCCGACCGTCGTCAACAACGTAGAGACCCTGGCATCGGTACCGCCCATCCTCGCCAACGGCGCCGATTGGTATCGCGAACTCGGCGGCGGCGATCACGCAGGCACCAAGGTCATCAGCCTCTCCGGCGACGTGCGCCGTCCCGGCAACTACGAGGTCCCGCTCGGCTTCCCCCTGTCCGAGCTCCTCAATGAGTGGGCCGGCGGCGCCCCCGACGGACGCGTGATCCAGGCCGTCACCATGGCCGGGCTGTCTGGTGGCTTCCTCGCCAACGAGGGGCTCGATGTGACGCTGGACGAGCCGAGCATACGCGCACACGGGTCGTTCCTCGGGGCCGGCGGCATCATGGCCCTAGACGACTCCCGAGACATGGTGGCCGTCGCCCACTCGGCCATGGAGTTCTTCGCCCACGAGTCATGCGGCAAGTGCTTCCCCTGCCGCATTGGCACCGCCCGGCTAACCGAGCGCCTCGACAGTGGCGGGTCGTCCTCCGTCGAGAGCTGGCGCGATGAGGTCGACGACATCGGCGCCACCATGAAGGCCACGAGCGCCTGCGGGCTGGGCATGGCCGCTCCCCTCATCACCGAGAGTCTGGCACGATGGTTCCCGGACCAGGTGGAGGCGCACGTGAAGAGCACGACCTCATGATCCAGCGCGGCCAAGAAGAACCCGCCGCAGACCCTACGGTCAATATCGACGGAGCCGACGTTCCGTTCACAGACGGGGAGACGCTGTACGAGGTCTGCTCACGCCAGCAAAAGGACGTCCCCACCCTCTGCTATGACCCGAGGCTGGACCCGTTCGGAGGGTGCCGACTGTGCGTCGTGGAGCTGGAGGGTGCGCGCAACCCGGTCGCTTCCTGCACGACCCGGGCGACCGCAGGAATGACGATCCGCACGGAAACCGAGGCCATCGAGAAGCACCGCCGCACCCTGCTCGAGCTCGTGGTATCAGAGAATCGCCAGGTGGCCGTGGACGAACTCGCGGGTTACGCCTCGCAGGAGCTCAAGACCCTCGTCGATCGATACGACGCCGACCGTGGGCGCTTCAAGGGCAAACAATCCGGACACAGCCGCGACGATGACGACAACCCGTTCATCCTTCGTGACTACGACCAGTGCATCTCCTGTTATCGGTGCGTACGGGTCTGCGCCGAACAGGAAGGCGACTACGCCATCAGCGTCATGAACCGCGGCTTCGAAACCCGGATCACGACCGAATTCAACGGGCTGCTTCGCGACTCCGACTGCACGTTCTGCGGCCAGTGCATCCAGACCTGTCCGACCGGAGCGCTGGCGGACAAGAAGGCCCTCAAGAGCGCCGATATCCCAGGAGAAATTGAGAAGACACGCTCCATCTGCCCCTACTGCGGCGTCGGCTGCTCGGTGGATCTGGTCACCAAGGGCGACAAGCTCGTCGGCGTTCAGCCGGCGATGGACGGCCCCGCCAACGAAGGCGCCCTGTGCGTGAAGGGCCAATTCGCGTTTGGGTTCGTGCAGCACGACGACCGCCTCAAGACACCCATGGTGCGCGGCGACGACGGCGAGCTCCACCCCACGAGCTGGGATGACGCCCTCGACCGCGCCGCCGACGGGCTGCGCACCGTCGTCGAACGCCACGGCCGTGAGGCGCTGTACGCCGTGGCCTCCGGCCGCGCACCTCACGAAGCCGCCTACACGATGCAGAAGATCATGCGCGCGGGGTGGGGGCTCAACCAGATCGACAACTGTTCCCGTGCCTGACACGCCCCCACCGTCGCCGGTCTGGCGGCAACCATCGGACGCGGGGCCATGTCGAATCCCCTCGCGGACATGGACAAGCCCGATGTGATCTTCTGCATCGGCACCAACATGACGGAGTGTCATCCGGTCGCCGCGACCGGGATCAAGAAAGCCGTGGCCGCGGGCGCCAAGCTGATCGTCGTCGACCCGCGGCACATCGAGTTGGCGAAGCAAGCGGACGTCTATCTGCCAATCCGCGTCGGCTCGGACACCGCCCTGCTGCTGGCCATGGCCCACGTCATCGCACGCGAAGGCCTGGTCAACCAGGCCTTCACCGCAGATCGCACGACCGGCCTCGAGGAGTTCATCGAACACGTCGCGAGCTTCTCTCCCGAGTGGGCCTCCGAGATCTGCGAGGTCCCCGCCGAGGACATCGAAGCTGCGGCGCGGCTCTACGCCCAGGCCGACCGTGGAGCCATCTACTACACGCTCGGGATCACCGAACACATCTGCGGCGTCGACAACGTCAAGAGCCTCTGCAATCTGGTGCTCATGACCGGCCACATCGGCAGAGAAGGCACCGGCATCAACCCGATGCGCGGGCAAAACAACATCCAAGGCGCTGGTGACTGCGGAGCCCTCCCCAACAACTACCCTGGCTTCCAGGCCGTTGACGACCCGGCACACCAGGAGAAATTCGAGCGCCTCTGGGGCACCAAGGTCGACCTGGAGCGCGGCATGACGAAGGTGACCGCGCTGGAGCGCTGCGGTGAGAGCATCTTCGGGATGATGATCAACGGCGAGAACACGCTCTTGAGCGATCCCGATCGCGCCCACTGCCAGCACGCGCTCGAGAGCCTGGACCACCTGATCGTCATCGACCTCTTCCTCACCGAGACCGCCAAGTTGGCCCACGTGGTCCTGCCGGCGACCGCCTGGGCAGAGACGGACGGCGTCTGCACAAACACCGAGCGGCGCGTCCAGCGGCTCCGCGCGGCCGTGCCAGCCCAGGGGGACTCCATGCCGGACTGGTGGATCATCAGCCAGATCGCCAAACGGCTCGGCTTCGAGGGCTTTGAATACGAATCGGCGGAGGATGTATTCAACGAGCTGTGCGAGGTCGCGCCGCTGTACAACGGCCTCGATTGGGATCGCATCGACAGCGGCGAATACCACTGGCCGGTTCCCACCAAGGACCACCCCGGGACGCCACGCCTCCACGAAAACGGTTTCGAGAACGGTCGTGGCATCTTCTCGTGCACCACGTACAGGGATCCCGCTGAGACCATCAACGACGACTATCCCTTGTGGCTCACCACGGGACGTCGCTTGCAGAGCTACCACACCCACACCCAGACCGGCCGCGCCGGCGGGATGGAGTACTTCATCCCCGGCGAGACCCTGGAGATTCACCCGGACGACGCCGCTCGCCTCGGCCTCACGGAGGGCAAGTCCTGCCGCATGACGAGCCCTCGCGGAGCCATCGACATCGTCGTCCAGGTGACCACCAAGTCGCGCCCGGGAACGGTCTTCACGAGCTTCGCCTTCAAGGACACCCCCGTGAACGCCCTGACCGGATCGGGCTACGACCCGACGACGCACACCGCGGAGCTCAAGGTGTGCCCGGTCCGGGTCGAGCCCATCGCGGCCGGGTGAGTCACGTCCATGGCCATCGATCTCGAGCAGACGCTCAAGGATCTGGTCGCTCTACCCAGCGTCAATCCCATGCATGGAGAGCCCGGACCGGAGTGCCTCGAATCGCGGGTGACCGACTATCTGCAAGCCACGTTCGAGGGGTTGGGCTTGCCTTGGGCGCGTCAGGAGGTGGCCCCCGGCCGCGACAACTTCTTCGCCCGCCTCGATGGTGATCCAGGCCGCGTCCTGCTGCTCGAAGCACACCAGGACACGGTTCCGGTCGACGGCATGACCATCCCCCCCTTCGAACCGACAGTGCGTGACGGGCGCCTCTATGGACGCGGCGCCTGCGACGTGAAGGGCGGCATGGCCTCGATGATCGGCGCCATGGCGCAACTCAAGGAAGCGCCGCCTGACGGGATGCCGACCATCGTGTTCGCCGGGTCCGTCAACGAGGAGCACGGATTCGACGGCGCCGCCGCCTTCGACGCCTACTGGAAACACACTGACCTCGTCCCCCGAAAGCCCGACCTGGCCATCGTCGCGGAGCCCACGGCGTTGAACGTGGTGGTCGCCCACAAAGGGCAGGTCCGGTGGCGCGCGCACACCTCCGGAGTCGCTGTCCACAGCGCGCAGCCCGAGCGCGGCGTCAACGCCATCTACCGGATGAGCCGGGTTATTCGTTCCATCGAGCGCTGGGCGAACGAGGTCGCCCCGACGCTCGGCGAGGACCCGATGTGCGGGCGCACGACGCTCAGCGTAGGAACCATCGCTGGTGGGATCGGCGTCAACGTGGTCCCCGCGCACTGCGTGATCGAGATTGACGTGCGCGTCCTCCCCGGCGACGACCCGGAGGCCGTACGGAGGCATGTCATCGAACACGTCGCCGACGATCCGGACGTCCCGTTCGACGTCGACCACGACGACCCCTTCCTCATCGGGCTCCCGCTGGCGGCGCGCGGCAACGAAGTCCTCGCGAGACGACTGGTCGAAGCCATCCGAGAAGAGACGGGCAGCGGTGAAGCGATCGCCGTTCCGTTCGGTACCGACGCCGCCCAGTTCGCGGCTGACGGCATCCCATCCGTCGTCTTTGGGCCGGGCTCCATCGAGCAGGCGCATACGAAGGACGAGTGGATCGAAGTCCGCCAACTCGCGATCGCACGGGACGCGCTCTGCAAGGCCGTGGTCGGCCTGCGCGGATAACGATCCGGACATCCGGCAGCACGTCCAGAATTCTGAGAGGATGCCGGGCATGTGCCTCCCTCCTCCACGCGCCGCCGCGCCGCTGTTGATCCTCTTCCTCGGCGCTTGTTCGGCTGCACCCCCGGGATACACCGAGCTCGGCGACGGCCTCCCGGGCCCCAAGATCTGGTCGGAGGCGGTGATCCCCTTCGACGCTAACGGAGACGCGCGGATCGATCTGCTCTTCGTGAACGCCAACGGATGGCGCCGACCGGGGGACATGGGAGCCTCCAGCACCGACCCCCTATCGCCGACGCTCTTGATCAACCGAGGTAACGGCGCCGGGGGGCCGATGTTCGAGGACAGGACCGCCCACCTGCTTCCCAGCAATTTGCTCATCCACGGCAAGAACGCCGCTGTCTGCGATGTCAACGGGGACGGGCACAACGACATCGCCCTCGCTGTCGCCTTCGGCGCGCGCCAGCGCCTGCTGCTGTGGGACCCGACCGCCGCCCGCTTCGTCGACGCGTCGGACCGGCTGCCCAACTTCGCCATCAACTCAAACGGGGTCGGATGGGGCGACCTGGACGACGACGGCGACCCCGACCTCGTCTGGGTGGACTCCGGCCCGCGCTCTGACCGAGCGCCTGGTGGCAAGGCTCGCATGCTCCTCAACGACGGCAACGGCCGGTTCACCGAAGCATCGGCTGAACGGTTCCCCGCCATCGAGAAGATCAGCGGACAGAACGCCGAGATCGTGGACATCGACGGCGACCTGGATCTCGATGTCATCGTCGACGGGAAGTCCCCCGTGACCCAGCTCTACATCAACGACGGCAACGCCAACTTCACCCTGGACACGAGCACCATCCCCGAAGGCGAACGGGGCTGTCGCACCTACGACGTTGACTGGGCCGACCTGGACGGCGACGGCGACCTGGACGGCGTGTTCATGAACTTCGTTGGACCGCAGCGCCGCAAGCTGGCGAACGTCGTCATCGCCAATCGCCTGAGCGAGACCGGACGGCTCTCTTTCGAATTGGTGAGGGACGCGTTCGCAGGCCGAAACCTCGAAGACGAGAACGACTTCGCGCTGGTCGACGCAGACGACGACGGCGACCTCGATGTGGTCGTCGCGGTGCTCACGTCACCGCCGTGCGAGGAGAAGCTGTTCATCAACTCGGGGGTGATCGGACCCGGATTCCTGGTCGAGCTCACAGGCGCCTTCCCGGTTCGGCACGACGGATCCCTGGACATGACCATGGTCGATGTCGATGGGGATGGCCGTTACGACGCCGTCACGGCGCAGGGCGAGAGCAACCGACACGAGGATTTCCGCAACCGCGTGTACCTCGGCACCGGCCCCGCCGACAGCACACCGCCGAACATCCTTCGGGTCACCTCGCTCGGGAGCCCCGCGCCAGCCGGGACCAGCGCTTCGATTCGGGCATGGATCCAGGACGCCACCGTGGATGATGGCAACACGTTCGTCGCCGCGCGCCTGCACTGGACGGTGGAGCGCGCCGGGCAGCAGACCCGAGGCTCAGCGCCCATGCCCCACATCGGTGGCTGCCTCCACCGCGCCGTACTCCCTGCCGCACCGAAAGGGGCGACGATCACGTACCACGTGTCCGCAGCCGATCGATACGGGAACGAATCGGTCTCCTCCGAACGCGCCATCGCTGTCAACTGACCACCCCATCGGCCACGCCGTGGCGACGCCCGCGAACGTCGAGGCGCCTCAGAGAATCGCGATGACCAGCCCGGACCAGATGCTGAGAGTCCCGTTCGGATTGGGGATCGACGGCATCGCTGTCTCCGGGAGGAACCAGAAGTCGTTTTGGTTCGTCATCGGGCTCGGGCCGCGCACGTCGTACGGCGGCACCCACTGATAGATCGCCTGCATCAAGTCGAGGCCCGGGTATCCAATCAGCTCGTCGAAATACAGCTGCGTCGTCAGCTCGGTTTGTGGATTGGGGCGAACCTTCAAGTGGAGGTGCGCGGTGCGACCGGGATACCAGCCCGGGAAGACCGTGTCGAACCAGCAAAAGCCATTCGAACCGGCCATCTGGATACCGCGCATCCACGTCTGCCCCTGCGTCCCCTGCGCCTGGAAACCGGAGTAGAACCCGTCAGCGTCCGCCTGCCACACATCTACCACCGCGCCGGGAATTGGCTGGCACGTGGTGGCGTCGAGGATCCGGAGAAAGAGCCGAACCGGGAGCCCGGGACGGCCTTCGGTGATGTCCTGTCGGACCAGGGCCGAGTTGACGTAGTAAGGACCCTGGATCGACCCGGGGGTCGGCGGCAAGGACACCATCTTGGATAGGACCTTGGCGCGGGCTGCCTCCAGCTCTATCCGGGAGACCGCGCGCGCGGGCGAGCCGAGCCCCATGGCTCCCAGACCGACCGCGCCCACCTGCTTCAACCAGTCCCGTCGACCGAACATACTCCGATGCTACCCGGTTCCACGTCACCGAGCCGAAAAGAACGAGGCCGTCGCGGGCTCCCGTCTCCGGTAGAATCGCCAGCCCTGTAAGGTCGACCGCCGTGACGCATCCCATCCCACTCGTCCTGCTCTTTTGCGCCGGAGCGCTGGCTGCTCCGCAGGAAACGGCGCGTCTGTCCTTCAACCGCAGCATCCGTCCGGTCCTCGCGGAGAGCTGCTTCCCCTGCCACGGCCCGGATGGCGGCGCTCGCAAGGCGGGGCTCCGGCTCGATCGGCGTGAGGACGCGATCACCAGTCTCCCCAGCGGCAACCGGGCGATCGTCCCCGGTGACCCGCACGCGAGCGAGTTGCTGCGCCGGCTTCACCACCACGACCCAGCGGATCGGATGCCCCCCGTGGACTCCGGGCGCACCATCTCAAAGGCCGACATCGGGAAGCTCGAGCGGTGGATCAGCGAGGGCGCGCCGTGGGAACGTCACTGGGCATTCATCCCGCCGCGTCGCTCTCCGATGCCGGCTGCGACGACCGGGGCGACGGCGCGCCGTCCGATCGACGCGTTCATCACGGCGCGGCTCGAGTACGAAGGGATCGCCCCCTCACCCCCGGCCGATCTCCGGACCCTCGCCCGCCGCCTGTCGATCGACCTCACCGGCCTCCCACCCTCGGTCGACGACGTCGACACCTTCGCCGCCGCGACCGCGACCGACACGACCACGTACGAACGCTACGTAGACGGGCTGCTGGCTTCGCCCCACTTCGGCGAGCGCATGGCCCAGTTCTGGCTCGACCTGGTGCGATACGCCGACACCTCCGGATACCACGGCGATCAGCCGATCAGCTTCTGGCCATTCCGGGACTGGGTGATTCGCGCGTTCAACGATGGGATGCCGTTCGATGCGTTCACGACCGCGCAGCTCGCCGGCGACCTGCTCTCCTCCCCTACGCAAGACCAGCTGGTCGCGTCGGGCTACAACCACCTCAACCAGAAGACCTCGGAAGGTGGCGCCCAGGACAAGGAGTACCTCGCCATCTATCGCGCCGACCGCGTCCGCACGACCGCCTCCGTTTGGATGGGCGTGACCCTCGGCTGCGCGCAGTGCCACGATCACAAGTTCGACCCATTCACCGCCGAGGACTTCTACAGCTTCGCGGCGATATTCGAGGACATCAACGACAAGGGATACTACGCGGGCAGCAAGTGGGAACCCGAGATGCGGGTGCCCTCCCCCGAACAGAAGCGGCGGATCGAAGAGCTGACCCAGCAGATCACCCAAGCACAGGCCCGGATCGATGCTGAGACCGCGGAGATCGTGAGAGCTCGCGCGGTTTGGGCCGAACGGGAACGGGGCGCGATCCTCAAGGCACAGCCCCCCGTGTTGGGGCCCTGGTCGAGCGCGGGGCCGTTCTTCGCGAAGACCTTCGACGCGGCATACGCGGAGCGATTCGGCCCCGAGACCGGAGCCCAGCTCACCTGGAAACCGCAGCCGGCCTGGAAGGACGGGGTGGTCCACACGCTCACGGGCGACCTGGCAGCGACGTACCTCCGGCGTACCATCACGGCCCACGTCAGCAGAGAGGTGCAGCTCTCCCTCGGCAGCGACGACGCCATCAAGGTATGGCTCGACGGCAAGGAGGTCTTCGCGAAGAAGGTCAGCCGCGGCGCCCAACCAGACCAGGAGCGGGTCCGCCTCTCACTCAGCAAGGGCGAGCACGAAGTGACGATGAAGATCGTCAACGGCACCGGTGGCTACGGCTTTTACTTCCGCGTGCTCCGCGACGGTCCGCCGAACGAGGTGGTCGCCGCCCTGCGCGTAGCGCGCGCGGATAGGAGCGCTGCCCAGAGCGACGTTATCGCGACGCACCACCGGGAGATCGCCCCTGAGTTGATGGACTTGCGCGCCGAACGCAAGCGCCTCGAAACCTCGAAGGCCGCCGTCACGAACGCCATCCCCACGACGCTGGTTTCCCGCGCGCGCAAGCCGCGGGAGGTCCGCATCCTCAACCGAGGTGACTGGCAGGACGAATCCGGCCCGATCGTGGCGCCCGGCGGCCCGCGGGTCTTCGATGAGATCACGCCCACAGAAGATCGTGTCACCCGGCTGGACCTTGCCCGGTGGCTCACCTCGGGAACGCACCCCCTGACCGCCCGTGTGTTCGTGAACCGCATCTGGCGACTGTTCTTCGGGACGGGGCTGTCTCGCTCGCTGGACAACCTGGGCTCCCAGGGCGAATGGCCGGTGCACCCGGAGCTGCTTGACTGGCTGGCCGTCGATTTCGTTGAGTCGGGATGGGATGTGAAGCGCCTCGTCAAGATGATGGTGATGTCCGCTGCCTACCGCCGTTCCTCAGACCCGCGCCCGGATCTGGGCGTCCGCGACCCAGCCAACCGGCTCTACGCGCGCCAGAGCACCTGGCGACTGGACGGCGAATTCGTACGCGACAACGCCCTCTCCGTCTCCGGGTTGCTCGTCCGCACCGTCGGAGGCCCCAGCGTCAAGCCGTACCAACCGCCTGGGTACTGGCGCGAGTTGAACTTCCCCAAGCGGGTGTACCAGCACGACGGTGATGCGCAGCGTCAGCACCGACGCGGGCTCTACACCTGGTGGCAACGGTCGTTCCTCCACCCAAGCCTGAGAGCGTTCGACGCGCCGTCACGGGAGGAGTGCACCGCGGAACGACCGCGATCGAATACGCCGCTCCAGGCCCTGGTCCTGCTCAATGACCCATCGTTCGTCGAAGCGGCCCGCGCCTTCGCCGCCCACGTCCTCGTGACGCCGGCATCAAGTGACGCCGAGCGGGTGGCCTACGCCTGGCGGCGCGCGTTCTGCAAGGCTCCGAGTCCAGCCCAGAGCGCCACGCTCCTCCGACTGCTCGACACCCAGAGGGCGCGCTTCGCAAAGGCACCGGACGCAGCCGCCAAGTTGGTCGCGGTGGGCGTCGCGGCCAAGGGCTCTACCTTGGACGCCGCAGAGCATGCCGCCTGGACACAGCTGACCCGCACGATCCTCAACCTGCATGAGAGCATTGTCCGGCCATGACCGATGTCCTCCGCAACATGATCTCCCGCCGGGCGTTCCTCGGGCAGACAGGCTATGGCGTCGGCGCCGCTGCGCTCGGCAGCATGCTCGCCAGAGACGAGGGACATCCGTTGTCGCCGAGCAAACCCAGACCCAAGGCGCGGCGCGTGATCCATCTCTGCATGGCCGGCGGCCCCTCGCACTTAGAGGGCTTCGACTGGAAGCCCGAGCTGCGCCGGATGCACGGACAGGACATGCCCGAGTCCTTCACCAAGGGGCAGCCCATCGCCCAGCTACAAGGGCAGAAGCTGCGATGCCTGGGCCCCCAATACGACTTCTCCCGCCATGGCCAGTCCGGCCAGCAGATCAGCGACGCCTTCCCCAAGATGGCGCGGCTCGCGGATGACATTTGCATCGTCCGTTCCATGTTCACCGAGCAGATCAACCACGACCCAGCGCACACCTTCATGAACACGGGGACAGCCATCTCCGGGCGACCGAGCATGGGCTCCTGGGTCCTCTACGGCCTCGGAGCCGAGACCGAGGATCTGCCCGGATTCGTCGTGCTCAGCTCGGTAGGCAAGGGTGGCCAAGCGCAACCGATCAGCGCCCGCCAGTGGCACTCCGGGTTCTTGCCGGGGCGCTACCAGGGTGTCCGATTCCATTCGATCGGCGACCCCGTGCACTACGTCGGCCGCCCACCGGGAGTCGACGACGCGTCTCAACGACAGGTCCTCGACGCCATCCGGGACCTGGACCTGCTACAGCAGGGCGCGGGCGCGAACCCGGAAATTGCCACGCGGATCGCCCAGTACGAGATGGGATACCGCATGCACACGAGCGTCCCGGAGCTCACCGATCTCTCCGACGAGCCCCAGGAGGTCCTCGACCTGTACGGGACCCGCGGCGGCGACGGCACCTTCGCGTCCAACTGCCTGTTGGCGCGACGCCTCGCTGAGCGCGGTGTCCGCTTCATCCAGCTATATCACCGCGCCTGGGACCACCACGGCAACATCCGCGGCGGGTTCGCCATCTCGGCCAAGGAAGTTGACCAGGCCACCTACGCCCTGGTCACCGACCTCAAGCGACGCGGACTCCTGGAGGACACCCTGATCATCTATGGCGGCGAGTTCGGGCGCACACCCATGGGTCAGGGATCCGGACGTGACCACCACATCAAGGGGTTCTCCCTGTGGCTCGCTGGCGCCGGCATCCGCGGCGGCTTCAGCTACGGAGCCACCGATGAACTCGGGTATCACGCAGTGCAGGATCGGGTCCATGTCAACGACCTCCACGCGACCATGCTGCACCTGCTAGGGGTGAATCATGAACGCCTCACCTATCGGTACCGGGGGCGTGATTTCCGGCTGACCGACGTCGCCGGACAAGTGGTGCGACCAATCCTCGCCTGACCTCGCGGAATCGAATCCGCTTAGGCGAGCAGGTCGGTGATGACGCGACCTTTGACGTCCGTGAGGCGGAAGTCGCGGCCCTGGTGCCGGGTGACCAGCTTCTCGTGGTCGAGGCCGAGTTGATGCAGCACCGTCGCCTGCAGGTCATGAACGTGCACCGGGTCCTCCGCAACGTCCCAGCCCCAGTCGTCCGTGCGTCCGTACGTCAGGCCCTTCTTGAAGCCACCACCGGCGACGAGGACGCTGCCGATGCGGCCGTTGTGATCACGTCCGTAGCTGGTGGTCGAGAGCGGCCCCTCGCAGATGGAGGCGCGTCCGAACTCACCGCACATGATGACGATGGTGTCCTCGAGGAGCCCACGCTCCTTGAGGTCAGTCAGCATGGCGCCGACCGGTTGGTCCACCTGCTTGCACTTGCGAGGTAGGGCCCGCGGCAGACCACCATGGTGGTCCCAGCCGCCGTCACAGACCTGGATGAAGCGGACACCGCGCTCAGCGAGGCGCCGCGCCAACAGGCAATTGTTGGCGAACGAGGCCTTGCCCGGCTCCGCGCCGTAGCGCTCCAGGACGTCCTTCGGCTCTGACTTGAGGTCCGAGAGCTCCGGAACGGACGTCTGCATCCGGGCGGCCATCTCGTAGGCCTCTATGCGTGTGCGGACCTTGGGGTCCCCCGTCGCCTTCGCCTCCATCTCGTTCAGCGCCTTCACGGCGGCGAGGACATCGCGACGGGACGCCTCATCGACGCCTGGGGGGTTCTTGACGAACAGCACGGGGTCACCGGACCCGCGGAGCTGCACCCCCTGGTGTTTGCCAGGCAAGAAGCCCGAATGCCACAGGCGCGGATGAAGCGGCGCGAGGCGCTCTCCCGAAGACAACATGGCGACGAACTCAGGGAGGTTCTCGTTGGCCGATCCGAGCCCGTAGGACACCCAGGCTCCCCAAGACGGGCGGCCCAGCAGGGGCGTACCCGTAAACAGGGTCGTGACGGCGGCCTCGTGCAAGACGTGGTCAGTCTGGTGCGAGCGGATGAGGGTCAGATCGTCAGCGTGCTTCGCGACATGCGGCAGCAACTCGGAGATGTTCATCCCCGATTCACCGCGCCGCTCGAACTTGAACGGCGATCCGACGACGGAGAGGTTCCCCTGTCGCTCGGTGATCGCGCTCGTCACGCCCCCCTTGCGCACGGACTCCGGGATCTGCTCCCCGCGCCGCTCGTTGAGCAACGGCTTCTCATCGAGGGTCTCAAACTGCGAGAGCCCACCAGACAGGAAAACCATGATCACGCGCTTGGCCTTAGGCGCCGGGGCGCCGAGTTCGCGAGCGGCGGCGAGGGCCTCGCTGGAGAACAAGCCGCTCATGGCGAGCGCACCCAATCCGAACGAGGTGCGACCGAGGAAGGCGCGGCGACAACACTCCGAATGCAGATCAAGCTGGTCGTTCATAGTCAATCTCGCCTATCGATGAATGGAGGCGTCGAGATTCAACAGGGCACTCGCCACACCCGTCCAGGCCGCCAGTTCGGCCCCGTCGAGCTTGTCGTCGAGCTTGGCCGCGCCGACACCGAGGAGTTTCTTCGCTGAGCCCAGGTTCTTCTTGTAATGCTCCCGCTGAGACCCCAGCAGCTTGGCCAGCACCGCCAGCTGCTCCTGGTCGGCTTGCTTCCCCGTGCAGAGCGCGAAGCCGTGCGTGAGACGGGACGGGTCATCACCTCCCCCCTCCTTCATGAGGCGCTGCGCCAGCACCTTGGCGCACTCCACGTAGACGGGGTCATTCAGCAAGACAAGCGCCTGCAACGGCGTCGTCGTCTCGGCCCGCTTGACCGTACACGTCTCTCGTTTGGCCTGGTCGAAGGTGATGGCAGAGGGATAGGGGACGCCACGTTTCCAATAGACGTAGATGCCGCGTCGATAGAGCTTCTCGCCCTTGTCCTGCCGATACCGCTGGCCCTTGGCGACGGCCTGCCAGAGTCCGCTGGGCTGGTAGGGCCGCACGCTCTCGCCCCCGATCTTCTCAACCAACAAGCCGCTCACGGCGAGCGCGTTATCGCGGATCATCTCCGCTGTGAGGCGCTGCCTGGGGCCGCGGCCGAGGAGACGGTTCTCCGGATCGATCTCCTTCATGTCCGCTCGGAAGGCCGACGACTGCCGATAGGCCTGGGAGGTGGTGATCCACTTGTGCAACCCCTTGACGTCCCAACCGCTCTCGACGAAACGGTGGGCGAGCCAATCAAGCAACGCAGGATGACTGGGCGTCTCGCTGCGGATGCCGAAGTCCTCGGACGTACGGACCAATCCGGTCCCAAAGTACTGCTGCCAGATGCGGTTGACCGTCACACGCGCCGTCAGGGGGTTCTTACCGGAGACAAGCCACCGGGCCAGTCCGAGGCGGTTGTTGGGCAGGTCCTTGTCCATGGCCGGCAGCACCGCCGGAATCCCAGCCTCGACCTTGTCTCCGTGCTTCCTGAAGTCGCCGCGCATGAAGACGTGCGTGTCACGCTTCTCCTTGCGCTCCTTCATGACCAGGGCCTGAGGCATCTTGCGCTCCAGGGTCGAGAGCTCTCTCTCAAGCTTGTCCAGCTCCTTCTTGAGGAGCTGCCCGACCATGTCGTGATTCGCTCGATAGAACTTCCGGATCTTCTTCCGCAGCACCTGCTCCCGCGTCGGCTTCTTTTCGTCGTCACCCGGAGCGCAGTCGCCGTTGGCTGACGACAGATCCCGCCCCGAGGCCAACTCCCGCAGCGCGCTGACCACCTCGTGATTGACGACGTCAGGGCCCTCGACTGCCAGGTTGAAGGTGAAGGTCCCACCGCCACCGGAGCGGCTGCGACGCATGTTCTGGAAGATCGCCGGGTCGAAGTTGGCGGGATCGAAGTTCGACGGGTCGACTCCGGCGGCGGCCGCGGCAGCAGCCAGAGCCTCCGGATCACCGGCGAAGTTCGGGGCCTCCCCCGCCGCCGGGTTCGTCGCGCCTGCGGCCGCGCTGCTCGAGCCACCCCGTCGACCCCGGCCGGATGAGGAACGCCCCCCCGCGAACACCAGCTTGACGACGAGCTCGTTCTCGCCTTGCCTGATCCCGAGGCGCACCTTGCGATCCTCCGATCCGCTCGATCCGCGGCGCCGGGAAGAGCCACCACCGGAGCCACTGCGGCGACGCGAGGACGACGTTGGCGCCTTGGGGGCGACCTCGAAGACCAGCTCTCCGTTCAGCCACGCGCGGACGCCGTCCGGTCCATCGAAGGTCATGGCCACCGTGCGCGCGCGGGTGCTGTGGATCTTCCGAGTGACGTACCAGGCGACGTTGCCGTCGGAGAGGCGACCAGACGTTCCGTCGCGCCAATCCTGCTTCTTCGTCCACGACAGCTTCTCGGTGCGCTGGCGACGACGGTTACCACCCGTCGCCGACGTGCCCGTGGGCTTCGCCGCCGCCTGGGCGCCCGGCTTGGCCTTTGAGGGGTCCACCTTCTTTCGATCGCCCGGGGCCTTCCCGCGCGGTTTTTGCTCCTGCTTGGAGTCGGCCGGTTTGCCGGCAGGCTTCTTCTGCTCCCGCGACGCACCTCCGGCATCTGCCGTGGGCTTCTTGGCAGAGGAACCCTTGCCCCCCGGCTTCGCAGGCTTGGACGTCACGGACGCCTCCGGCTGCTGCTGCTTGGTCGACGGTTTCTTTTCCTGCGACGACTTGCCTGGCCCCGGCTTTTCGGCGGACGTGGTCTTCGTCGGCTTCGGCGTCTCGACCTTTGGCTTGTCGTACTGCTTCTTGAGATCGACGCCCGCCTTCAGCTCCTTCTCGGGATCGAATGCGGCCCGGTACGCGGACGCCGTGTCCTTCGCAGGGAATGGGCCGACCGCGCTCCAGATCTTGCCGACGGCGGGAAGCATCAATTTCCGGATGCGCTCGTCGTCAGTGAACGAGATACGGAAGCGACCGATCAACGTCTTGTACGGGCGCGACGTCTGACTCAACGTCACGCGCAGCGTCGAGACGCTGTTCGACGTCAGCGTCTCCAGCGGAACGAGGATCGCTTCATGGGGCTTCATCCGCTCGTCGCCGATGATGCTCCACCCACGCCCGCTCCGGGACCGCCCGCCGCCCACCGCCGAGCTGTCCGTCGCGACGATCGAGGCGGCGATGTCGCCCGGCGTTATCTGGTCCGGCTTACGCTCCTTGGGGCGCTCCTGATTGAGGTCGGCGTCAGCCTTCGCGACGAACACGAGCGGAGGGTCGGTGGAATCGGACAACGCCGACAAGCGCATCTTGAGACCACTGAGGATGAACTGCCCCTTGCGCGAACGCCCCGAGGCGCCCTCAGGCTGGCTCGGATCAGGCAGGACTTCGAGCTTGATGCCGCTGATCTTGCGCATCCCCGGCTTGAAGACGAGATCGTAAGTGTCACGGACCGGGGCCTCCCCCGTCGCGAGGATAGAACCGTCGTCCTGGCGCTCGAGGACCGAGCCGTTGTGCGCGAGCATCCCGATCGGTTTGGCGACCGACCACGTGACGTCGTCACCGATGAACGTCCGCGTCTCCGCCTCCCACGTCGACTGAGCCGCGTCCGAGAGGACGTCGGGCGCCTCGAGCCGCTTCTTCAGTTCCTCGATCCGCCCCTTCAGGTAGCCGACGTGGGGCTGCTGATCCGGATTGGGAACCCGCAGATCCGGCTGCCGGGCATCCCGCTCGTCGACCTGGTTGAAATAGGCGTAGAACTTGTAGAAGTCGTCCTGGAGGATCGGGTCGAACTTGTGGTCGTGACACTGGGCGCAGGCCACGGTCAGGCCGAGCCACGTCGTCGCCGTCGTGTTGACCCGATCGATGACGTAGGCGCTGCGGTACTCGTCGGGCTCCGACCCAGCCTCCGAATTGGTCGCGTGATTCCGATTGAATCCCGTGGCGATCCTCTGCTCCAGGGTCGGGTCCGGCAACAGGTCGCCGGCGAGCTGCTCGATGGTAAATCGATCAAACGGCATGTTGCTGTTGAACGCATTGATCACCCACTCACGCCACTTCCACGCGCTTCGGCCACCGTCACGCTGGTAGCCATTGGTGTCCGCGTAGCGAGCGAGATCGAGCCAGTTTTGGGCCTGTCGCTCACCGAAGCGCGACGAAGCGAGCAGACGATCGACGACACCGGCGTAGGCCTCCGGGCGGTCATCCTTCACGAACGCTTCGATCTCCTTCAGGGACGGCGGCAGGCCGGTCAGGTCGAACGTGACCCTTCGAATGAGGGAGGCCTTGTCCGCAGGAGGCGACGGCTTGAANCCCGCGTCGGAGAGCCGGCGATGCACGAAGCGGTCGATGGGATTGGCTCTCCACTCAACCGTTTCCGGCTCCGCGGGCTTGACCAGCACGGGCTCTGAAAACGCCCAGTGGCTTAACCAGGAGGCGCCCTGCGCCACCCAACGGGTAAGCGTCTCGATCTGCGCGGCGGACAGCGGGTCATGCGCCTTAGGCGGCGGCATGACGTACTTCTTGTCATCGGAGGTGATCCGATCGACGAGCGCGCTGTTCTCCGGTTCCCCCGGGGCGATCACATGGGAGCCGTCGCCCAGGTCCTTGAACGCACCCGACCGGCGGTCCAGGCGCAGGTCCCCCTTGCGAGCGCCCGCATCGGGGCCATGACACCCGTAGCAGTGCTGGGACAGGATCGGCAGCACCTGGCGGAAGTAGTCGACCTTCTCGACGGACGCCACNGAGCTCGGGCCNTGGCCAACAGCCNGCANCGCCAGCGCCGCCGCGAGCANAGCGGAGANGAGCCAGCGATCGGTCACTTGATGCGCNCTCATGAGAGCCCTCGTCACTGTCCGGGAAGCATGCACGCCAGCCGCCGACCCACGTGGGGGCGCGACCTGCAACGTTCAGTCTAACCGGGCCGCTGCGCCAGGGTCCGCCTAACGGAGATACCCTTCAGTCTCCAGCCAGCGCACCACGAGGTCAGCCGCTTCGTCGGGACTCAGATGCTCCGTTTCGACCCTGAGTTCCGGGCCCTCGGGGGGCTCATAAGGGCTGCCGATCCCTGTGAAATCAGGGATGTCTCCCGCGCGCGCCTTCTTGTACAAGCCCTTCGGGTCGCGGCTCTCGCACTCGTGAAGGGACGTGTCGACGAAGACCTCTGCGAATCGCGAGGACCCTACGATCTCGCGAGCCCGCGCACGGTCCTCGCGGAACGGCGAGATAAACGCCGACAAGACAATCGCTCCCACGTCATTCATGAGGTTGCATACCTCGGCGACGCGACGAATGTTCTCACTGCGTTCATGGGGCAAGAACCCAAGGTCCGAACAGAGGCCGTGACGCACGTTGTCGCCATCGAGCACGTAGCAGAGGTGNCCGCGCTCGGNGAGCCGCTCCTCCACCGCGAACGCGATCGTGGATTTACCCGATCCTGAAAGCCCCGTGAGCCAAAGGGTCAGGGGTTTCTGGCCGAGGATCCGTGCCCGATCCGCCGGGGCCACCCCCCCCGTGGTCCGCGTGATGTTCAAGCTCTGCGGTGAACGGGCCCTGGCCTCACCACCGCCGAACGCCGCCTCGCGCCGACCGCGCTCGACGATGAGCCCCGCGGCCACAGTCGCGTTAGTCAGCGGATGAATGAGGACAAAGTTGCCGGTCGACCGATTTCGCTGGTAGTCGTCACATGCGATGGGCCGGAACAGCTTCAGCACCGCTCGGCCGATCTCGTTCAGCCCGAGCGTATCGCACGGCTCACTGGACANGGTGTTCGGGTCGATCCTGTACTGCAGGTCAGAGACCTGGCCGCGCACCTCGTTGGTGGTGTGTCGGACGACGTACGCCCGCCCGATTTCGAGCGGGTCCTCGCCCATCCAGACGAGCACGGCGTCGAGCTCACGGACGACGGTCGGGACGTTCTTCGAGTGGACTATGAGATCTCCCCGACTGACGTCGATCTCGTCCTCCAGGCAAACAGTGACTGCCTCCGTCGGCCCGGATTCGGCGCGCTCCCCATCAAATGTGACCAGGGACTTCACNCTCGAGGATCGCCCCGAGGGCAGCACCACCACGTCGTCGCCGACGCGGAGGACNCCGGATTCGACGGTCCCCGCATAGCCGCGGAACGATCGGTCCGGCCGGCTGACCCACTGAACAGGAAACCGCAGGTCGATCCGGTTCTTGTCACCGCCGATGTAGGTCTTCTCCAGCCTGTGCAGCAGCGAGGGNCCGGCGAACCACGGCATGCGGTCGCTGCGCTGAACGACGTTGTCGCCCTCCAGCGCCGATATGGGGACGTAGGACAGGTCCTGGATCGTCAACTTCTTCGCGAACGCATCGAACTGCTGGCTGATCTCGTCATAGACCTCCTGCGACCAGTCCACGAGATCCATCTTGTTGATGGCCACGATCACATGCGGGATACCGAGCAGGGACGCGATGAACGCGTGGCGCTTGGATTGCGTCGTGATGCCGTTCGCCGCATCGATGAGGATGATCGCGAGATTGGCGGTGGATGCCCCCGTCACCATGTTCCGCGTGTACTGCTCGTGCCCCGGCGTATCCGCGATAATGAAGCGGCGCCGCGGCGTCGAGAAGTACCGGTACGCGACNTCGATGGTGATGCCCTGCTCGCGCTCNGACTTCAANCCGTCNGTGAACAANGAGAAGTCGATCTCGCCGNCCAGGTCCTGNCGGGTCTTCNCNCGGGCNTCCTNGACGTGNTCCTCGCACAGCGCCTGCGATTCGTAGAGCAACCGGCCGATCATGGTCGACTTCCCGTCGTCGACGCTGCCCGCGGTCGTCAGGCGCAGCAACTCCACCGGCCCCAGCTCCTGCTTATCATCGACGGGGGCTGCCATCAGAAGTAGCCCTCGCGCTTCTTGTCCTCCATGGAGCCGTCAGCGTCGTGATCAATGACCCTCCCGACCCGCTCTGACGTCTTGAACTCGGACATCTCCCGCACGATGTCCTGCACGGTCGCAGCCTCCGACCTGAACGCGCCGGTACAAGGAGCGCACCCCAGCGTCCGGTAGCGACACATGACGCGCTCAGTCTTGGCCCCGGCGCGCTCAGACGGGGGCAGTGAATCGATGGGGAAGACCGTATCCCCTTCTCCTGCGATGACGTCGCGTTCCTGCGCGTAGTACAACGGGACGATGGGGATCTCCTCCCGATGGATGTAGTCCCACACGTCGCCCTCGGTCCAGTTGGAGAGAGGGAAGACTCGAATGTGCTCACCGGGATTCACACGGGTGTTGTAGAGGTTCCACAGCTCCGGGCGCTGGTTCTTCGGATCCCACTGCCCCACCTGGTCGCGGAACGAGAAGATCCGCTCCTTGGCGCGGGAACGCTCCTCGTCCCGTCGGGCGCCGCCGATGGCCGCGTCGAAGTCGCCCTCCGTCAGGGCCGCGATGAGCGCCTGGGTCTTCAGCAGGGAGCAGCAACGGACGGTCCCCAACTCCCAGGGGTTCGTGCCCGCCGAGATAGCCTCCTGGTTACCCGCGACGATGAGGTCGGCCCCTATGGAGGCCGCCGTCTCGTCACGAAAGGCGTACATCTGCGGAAACTTGTATCCCGTGTCCACATGGAGCAACGGGAACGGGAGCTTGCCTGGGTGAAACGCCTTCTGGGCGAGGCGCAAGAGGACGCTCGAGTCCTTACCCACCGAGTACATGAGCACCGGCCGCTCGAAGCCCGCCGCCACCTCGCGAAAGATGTGAATGCTCTCTGCCTCGAGGACGTCTAGATGGGTCCCTGGGGAAGGCGTCTCGGTCATGAGGTCGAGGCCTCCTCCGGGGTCATCCACCGGCATTGCGGGAGGAAGATCCCGGTCTCCATCCCCTCGTACAGCACCCGAAATCGACCCCATTGCGGACGCACGTCAACAGCCTCCCCATCCTCCTCCCGGATCAGACGCGCCGACACGTAATACTCGCCCGCGGCCAACTCGTTCGAGACACGCAGCCTGAACATACCCTCCTGACCGCTCGTCAACAGCCCGGCTGACTGGGAATGCGCAGAGAACACCGGCACGTCGTCGTTGCGCGAAACCAGCACCGCCACGTGAAAGCCGCCCTCGCCTTCCACGTTCTCCCAGCCGAGATCGAACTCAATCGAGTCCCCCGGGCGATAGTCCGTCACCGGGTCCATCGAACCACTCTTGTGGATCAACGCACCGGCCAATCGGGGGAGGCCTTCCGCCACGGCCACGGGCTCACTCTTCGAAACGCCGACGGTCCGCTGCGCGTGCATCCACTGCAGGTACGCGTCGGAGACCTCGATCGGATCTCCTTCTGCGCTCAACCCACCATCGTGCAGCCACACCGCCCGATCGCATATCTGTCGAATGTGATACATGGAGTGCGACACGAACAGGATGGTCGTCCCCGCCAAGCGGATCTCACGCATGCGCTCCATGCACTTGGCCTGGAAGTTCTGGTCGCCGACCGCCATCACCTCGTCGAGGATGAGGACATCCGGCCGCCGCATGGTCGCGATGGAGAACCCGAGGCGCATGGCCATGCCCGACGAGTACGTCCGCACCGGGTGATCCATAGCCTCGCCGAGCTCCGAGAACTCCTCGATCTCGTCCATGCGATCCCGGACAACCTGCTGCGGGATACCCATGATCGCCGCGTTCATGAAGACGTTACGGCGCCCGGTAAACGCGGGGTGAAACCCACCACCGAGTTCGAGTAACGATCCGAGGCTCCCACGCACGACCACCTGACCCTCGGTCGCCCGAGTGATGCCGCTCACGATCTTGAGCAAGGTGCTCTTCCCGGCCCCGTTTTCTCCGATGATCCCCAGCGCGCTACCACGCTCGACCTCGATGTCGATCTTGCGAAACGGCCAGGTCTCAACGTGGTGCTGCTTGCTGCTGAACGGCAGATGATCCAGCAACCGGTGCAACGGATCGGCGTAGACCCGGAACCGTTTCCCCAGGTTCTGAATGGAGACCGCCGCCTCAGAACTCATTCCTGCCCCCTCTCCTGAACGAGTCCCGCCGCCATGTATGGCTCGAAGGCGACGGCGAGCCTCCTGTCTTCCACTCCTGATCGCTCCAAGGCAGTCAGGCCCCGGGCTTGGTAGTCCGCGACGTGGGCACGGACCTCCTCGGGTGTCTTCGCCCCGCCGGCCTCCGCCAGGGCCAGGAACGGCAGGATATCCGGAGAAAGGGCTGATGGCTCGCGGGTCTTCCAGTCACCGACGAGCCGTACCTTGACGAACCCTGCCCTCAAGAGCTCCCCCAGTCGCTCCTCGTGGATCGCGGCCATGAGCGAGGCTCGGGGGGCATGGATGCGCAATCCCCGGCCCGCGTCGCCCTCGAGTCGCACCTCGTGGGCCTCACCACCGACCTCGAAGATGACACGCTCGAGTGAGCGGCAAAGGTGGGTGATGCCGCGAATGTACGCGTCGAGAAGCCCGGATTCACCTGGCGCCAACCTCTCGCTCCAGTCATCTCCGTAGGCAGACGCGGGATGTGGTAGGTCGAGATTCTCGATCGGGTCGAGCACGGTGATGCCCGCAGACTCGAAGTCCCAGTGCATGAACGGGGGCAGCACCTCCTTGTCCTCGAGCCAGAACCCGTCGTGGTGAGCGAGCGCGGGCAACATGTGCGGGTTGGCCCAGGCGCTGTCCTCGCGGGCGTGCCGCCTCATGCGACTCAGGGGAACGAAGTACGTCGCCCCGAGCAGCCCCATCAGCGTCTCGATCCCGACCCCTAAAGGACCGGGGGGCGGGGGCGTCACGCACGGCAGATCTTCATCGTCGACGGTGCGAATCCGTGGCTCCTCGTGCCCAGCCCCCGACAGGAGGTAGCTGATCTCGTACTCACCGATGGTGCGCTGAAGCAGCTCGCCGATTCCTCGGTCCCCGGCCTCGTTGGTGTTGACGATGAGACGCCCCCCAACTTCGACGAGCAGGACCGCCTCCAACCGGATATCGCTCAGGCTCATCACTCGGATGCGGTCCGACAACGAGACCCACTCCCCGTCAGCCAATACGCGAGTGGAAAAGCCCAAGCGCTCGAGCTTGGCGGCCATGCGTCCCCCACGATGGTCGGGGACGAGGACGGTGCGACCGCCCTTGGATAGCCCCTCCAGCGTCGGAACGTGCAGGTGATCGGATCGATCCTGAGATATCCACAGAAACGGACACGCCTCGACCGCGTCACGCTGCGCCTTGGCCACCTGATGCGTCAACTGCCAGCTGCCCCAGGCAGAAGGACCATCGAACCACGGGTCCGTAGCGAGCACCGGGCCGCCGTCATAGCAGATGAGGGTCGCGTGACCGGCGGTCTGAAATCCCAGGCCGATCGGCCTCATGCATCCCCCACGGAGCGACGCAGCTGGGCGTTCTTGAATCGCGCCCACGCGTTCTTCGCCGTCTTGGCGCCCTCCGCCATGCACGTGGAGATGATCACATCGTGGCTCCCCGACAAAGATGGGAGTGATGCCTTCCAGTGCACGACCTGGCACGGCGCACCAACGTCACACGTGTCCTCGAAGATGACCTCTTGCGTCCCGCTCGCCTCGATCCGGAGGCCGAAGCGCACTGGCCCGCCCTCCCCATGCTCGACAACGACCTCGGCCACCCATTCGTCGTGTCCATCGAACGGGATGGTGGTGTAGCGAACCTCCGCGGGCGGCGCGCCAGGCTCGTTCGGGTGGAGCTGCATCGCATCCGCCGCTGCCTCGGTGAAACCAAAATCAGGATTCACGTTCTGCAACGCCACCGCGCCCTCGACCTGCGGATAGAAGAGCCGCACCGGGACGTTGAGGTGATGCGTCTCGCCCTCGAGGCTGAACCCCGCGGCCTTCATCATCGGGTGGCACCAGCGGATGAAGGCGGCGCGGTGGGATTCCTCCCACGGAGTCTCTTCGATGCTGATCTCGTGATGCTCCCGAGCGACCTGGGTCTGTTCGTGGCGTCTGCCGGTGAAGACGCGAAGCACACCCTCACGCTGCTCATCCGAGAGGTCGAGGAAGCGCTGCAGGTCTCCCGCGACCTTCTGTGGATTGATCGCGATGTCACGCTGGTACACCTCCAGGCAACGTTCACGCCCGAGGACATCTCTCACCTTCCCCCACTCCTCGAACGTGTGGGCCCAGCTGCGACACTGGTAACGAAATGGAATGTGAGGAAACTTCTTCATGCGCGACAGGATGTTCTCGATCCCGCGGCGGGCGCAGAAGATGAACTTCGCCTTCGGAAACATCTCCAACATACGCGGCGTGGACCGCACCATGGGTGCGAACAGGTAGCTGTCGGGCGACTTGTCGACCCACTGCCCATCACCGAGAAACCGCGCGTATGCGCTGGCGAAGTAGTTGATGACGTGGTTCTCGACCGACTCGCGGCGGAGGTTCGCGATGGTGTGATGGTCCGTCAACGAGAGGTAGTCATCGGAGAAGTTGGTGAAGTACTCCCCCACCTGATCCAGCATCCGCTGCATCAGCGCCGCCATGTTGCCCTCGTCGTGCCCACGGATACCCGCGCCGTCGACCAGGGACCGGACGGTCGCACTGGTCCCGGAACGGACGCTTCCCAGCACGAAGATGGGCTCCGCATTCAGGTTCGGTGGACACCGGACGGGCTGGAGCACACGATCCAGGTCGGCACCGTGCGGATGTTGCACGAGCTCAGGGGCCACGAGCGATTGATCTCCGTTTTCCCCGGGGATTGCGGCAAAAAGCTCAGCCTGACCCCGGTCCTCTCCCTATGCATCGTACGAACTGGGGCCCCACCGTAAACGCGGTCCGATCCATGCCATCAGACGTCGCATTTCCCGACACACGTGGTGGTCCAATCGGACCCAGCGCGGCGAGCCCGCCGGCATCACCTCGGCCCCCTGTCCCGGCTCAGTTGACCACGTAGGCCGTCGGGCCGGACAGCGGGAAGATCACCTGGCTGAAGCCACCGGCGACGGGGCCACCTGCAGCGAGCTCATAGACCATGTCAGAGATCCCCGCGGTGCCACCAGAGCCCACCAAGGCGGAGAACGAGACAGGACCTGGATTCGTCGCTGCCATCCCAGGAGTGAGGCCGACCAGGGACGAGCCCAGGTGCCCCGGATCGGGCGAATAGCTCTCGATGATCGTCGCCCCTGTGGTCGTATCGAAAACCACGTCGACGCTGCTCGCGGTCCCCGCCTGCCCAAATGACGGCAGGTTGATCCAGCTCACGCGGATGACCCCTCCCGTCTGACTGATGGTGACGTCGTTGCCGGCCGCGCTCGGACGGTTGTCCAGGTCCGCCCAGAACCCCGCGATCGCGGGCAGGTTGGTGAACGCCGTCGGCCCTGGGAGCGGCGAACTGTTGCTCCCGCCGAAGCTGATCATCCCGTTCGCGCTTATGCTGAGCTGGGTATACAGCTGCCCGGCGAACGTGATGGCCGTAGGACTGCAGAGCGGCGGCCGCGTGATCGGGATGACCGTGCTCTTGTCATCGCCACGCGCGACCCCGGAGATCGTCCCACCATCAGAAAAGCTCACCTCGAGAAGCGCGCTCAACGAGAACCCCGTCACCTGGCTCGGGTCCACCACCAGCAACTGCCCCGTCGCCGTCAACGGCCCCGGCGGACCAAGCGGGATCGACAGCGTGGACGAGAACGGCGCGGCCAAGGTGAGCCCGTTCAGGTAGGTGAAGCTCGGCGCCCCCAGATCAACGTTCGCGATCTGGCCTCCGGGGAGCGTCATCCCCCCCGCCGAAGCCGGGAGACCCGGGTCTGAAATCGTGTATCCGATCTCCCATGGCAGGCCGAACGAGGATGAATCAGCCGTGATGGTGACGAGGTTGCCGACGCATTCGGCGTGCCGGACCGGGGCGTACACATCGCTGGTTCCGTTGTTGACGGTCAGCGTCGCCCCTGCCTGGTTTGTCTGCCACTGCGGAGGCGAGGAGAACAACCCGGGGCCGTTGTAGGCACGAACCCAGTCCCAATCAGCGTCAGCGTCGTTGGTCGCAGCCGACGAGCCGTCTCCCCACATGACCGTGTTGCGGGTCGTTGTCCCGGGAGCGAAACCGGTCCAGACCACGGCCCCGTCCACGAGCACCCGCATCGCAAACGAACCCCCGTCGGATTCGACGCGATAGGTATGGAACTGGCCAGCGGCGAAGCCCGGACTGATGCTGGAGTAGAGGATCAGCGTGTTCGGGCCGAGGATGCGGAGGCCGTCCTGCGCAAACCAGATCCCATAACGACCGGACTGGTCCTCCATGAGCAGGATGGCGCATGCCAGGCCTGATTCGAACGCCAAGAAGCGCACCCGCGCCTCGATGATGCAGTCCCACGCCGCGTTCACTACGGACGGGGTCACGTGGGGATCCGCGACCGACGCTCTATCCCCTGCGTAGAACATCCCACGTCCGCCGACAAAACCGCAACTCGCGGCCGTCAACCGCTGCTCTTGCAAACCGTTGGCGACCCTCGCCATGGGCGAAGGCGAGCCGTTGGTCGGCGCCCCGTTCTGTGACTCCCACGAGACGTAAGAGGTCGCGTCGTGAGGCAGCAATCCCGGCGTCTCGAAATCGTAGATCCACGTCTGCACCTGCGCATGGACGCTACAGCACAGGGGCAGGACAAATAACGCGACCATTCGGCACTGGAGGGACACGGCGAACTCCTCGCGAACAAGCTCCTCCATGGTATCCGAACGTCAAACGCAAGCGGGCATGGGCCCGCAGCATTCCGCTCATCAAGCCAGGCCGACGATCTCGTCTCCCTCGAGGTCGACCTGCTCGACGATGGGCTTCTTCGGGAGCCCCGGCATCCGCAGGATGTCGCCGGTGAGGACGACGAGGAATCCGGCACCCGCGTTGATCCGTACGCTACGCACGGTGACCGTGAAATCCGCGGGCCGCCCGCGCACCGTGGGGTCGTCCGACAAAGACGCCGGCGTCTTGGCCATGCAGATGGGCAACCCCTCGTAACCCAACCGACGGACGTCGCCCAGATCCCGCTGCGCGGCCTTCGTGAACGTGACGCCCTTCGCCCCGTACATCGTCCGAGCGATCGCGAGGACCTTGTCCTCCACCGACGCATCCAGGTCGTAGAGCGGCGTGAACGGCTTAGAGTCTTGCTCGGCCCGCTGCATCACCACGCGCGCCAGGTCTTCGGCCCCGGCGCCACCCCGCGCATGATGATCGGAGATCGCGAACGGGACGCCGAGCCGCTCACAGCACGCGCGGACGACCTCGATCTCCTCGTCCGTGTCCGAGCCGAATCGGTTCAGCGCGACGATCGGCTTTTCCCCGAAGTGGTAGATGCTCTCGACGTGTTTCTCGAGGTTGGAGAGCCCCGCCTCCACGCGCTCCGCCGACACATCCTCGATCTCCTGCCGCTTGGCCCCGCCGTGGAGCTTGAGGGCCCGCAAGGTCGCCACAAGCACGACTGCAGCCGTATCCAGCCCCGCAGATCGACACTTGATGTCGAAGAACTTCTCGGCGCCGAGGTCGAACCCGAACCCAGCCTCGGTGATGGTCCAGTCCGCTAGCTGGAGCGCTGTGCGGGTAGCCACGACGCTGCTGCATCCGTGGGCGATGTTGGCGAATGGGCCACCGTGCACGAGGGCTGGCACACCCTCCAGGGTCTGCACCAGGTTCGGCCACAGGGCGTCCCGCAGCAACGCGAGCATGGCCCCCGACGCGTTCAGCTTCCCCGCCGTCACGGGGCACCCGTCATAGTCGAACCCGACCAACAAACGGTCGATGCGCGCCCGCAGGTCCTCTTGATCGTCGGCGAGGCAGAGCATCGCCATGACCTCGGAAGCCGCCGTGATATCGAACCCCGTCTCGCGCGGGACGCCCTGCTTGTGGCCACCCAGCCCGATGACGACATCGCGCAACGCCCGGTCGTTCATGTCCATCACCCGACGCCAGACGATGCGGCGTGGGTCAATGCGAAGCTCATTGCCGAAATAGAGGTGATTGTCGAGGACCGCCGCCAGCAGATTGTGAGCGGACGTGATGGCGTGGAAGTCACCGGTGAAGTGCAGGTTGATCCGGTCACGAGGCAATATCTGGCTGCGCCCGCCGCCGGTCGCGCCGCCCTTCATTCCGAAGGCCGGACCGAGGGAGGGCTCCCTTAGCGCGAGGCAAGCCGACTCACCAATCCGCGCCAGCCCCTGAGCGAGGCCGATGCTCGTGGTCGTCTTCCCTTCTCCGGCGGGGGTCGGAGTGATGGCCGAGACCAGCACCAGGCGCCCCGGCTTCTCTCGAACGCGCGGCGCGTCGAGCACCCTTGGGTCAATCTTGGCGATGTGGCGCCCGAACGGACGCCAGGACTCGGGCGCGAGCCCGAGATCTCCTGCGACGTCGTCGATGGGGCGCAGCGTTGCTTCTCGCGCGATCTCTAAGTCCGTAGGCATTGGAGCCATCTTACGAACCCCAGGGCTTCCTATACACTCGCGACTCAATGGAACGCTCAACCCTCTCTCGGGTGCGGGCCATGCTCGCGGTCGTCCTGTGGCTCACGATCGCGGGAACGGCCCTGGAACTCGTCCTCGTGGCACACGACGAGCAGACCGAGCAGGTCGTGCCCTTCTACGTACTGGGGGCCGTCTCTGGGGCCCTGATCCTGTACCGGCTCTTCCCCCGCGGCCTGTTCCGCCGACTCGCCCAGCTCTCCATGATCGCCTGCATCGGCACCGGGATCTGGGGCCTGGTGCTGCACTACGACAGCAACCTGGAATTTAAACGTGAAATGAGGCCCGACCTGGAGGGGTGGGAGCTTACGTGGGAGACTCTGCACGCCAAATCTCCCCCGTCCCTGGCCCCAGGAGTCATGGTGTTGATCGGGCTACTCGGCGCGACCTACGCCTACGGCAGACGGGACGAGAACCGCTCACCCTCAGGAGCCGAATCATGAAACGCCCCCTCGCCCTCCTCGCCGTGACCCTCTTCGGGCTCCCCATCGGGCTCCCGGCCCAGGTCGGAAAGGGTCTCCTCGACCCCAACAGCGCGAGCGACAAGCAGCTCGCCGAGTTGGACGGAATGACCGCAGCCATCACCGCCGCCATGGTCAAGGCGCGCCCCTTCACCAACGCCCTGGCCCTGGACGCATTCCTGGGTGAGCAAGGGCTCGATCCCGCGGCGAGAGGGAAGATCTACGGCAAGGCGTTCCTCCACATCAACCTGAACACCGCCAGCTCCAAGGAGATGCAGCTCATCCCCGGCGTCGGGCGCCGCATGGCCCACGAGTTCGATGAGTACCGGCCCTGGAAGAGCTTCAAGCAGTTCGACAAGGAAATCGGCAAGTACGTGAGCAAGACCGAGGTCGCCCGGTTCAAGCAGTACTGCTTCATCCCACTCGACCTGAACAAGGCCAGCGACGCGGACTTTCAAACGATCCCGGGCGTCGGCAAGCGCATGGCGCACGAATTCGAGGAGTACCGGCCCTGGAAGTCGAAGAAGCAGTTCGAGCGCGAGATCGGCAAATACGTCAATGCGAAAGAGGTCGCGCGTTTCTGGCGCTACATGACGATCAAGTAGCGCAAAAGCAGGGGTGGCGCTTAGGCTGATGCACGCCATGCGCCATCCAATCAAGAACGTCGTATCCGCGATCGCGGCCGCCTCCCTCTTCGCCCTCCTCCCGACCTCGTCGGCCCCGGCTGACCCGTACGAACGGGTCGTCCTGCAAAAGGGAGATCACATCTGCTTGCTCGGCAACGGTCTCGCCGAACGCATGCAGCATCACGGGTGGCTCGAGGCGCGCATCCAGGCCTCCCTCCCAGAGCACCAGCTGTCCTTTCGCAACCTGGGCTTCTCAGCCGACGAGCTGACGATCCAGCAACGCACCGCGGGCTTCGGGTCCTGGGACGACTATCTCAGGCGGTGCAAGACCGACGTGGTCTTCGGCTTCTTTGGGTACAACGAGTCGTTCGCCGGGCAGGAGGGCCTCGACAAGTACCGAGCGGACCTGGCCAAGTTCATCGACCACACCCTGGCGCAGTCCTACGACGGGGAGGGGAAGGCCAGGCTGGTCCTGTTCTCCTCCATCCCCTACGAAGACCTCAACGACGACAACCTGCCGGACCCGGCGCTGCTGAACCCGCGCCTCGCCCTGTACGCCCAGGCCACGGCCGACGTAGCCCGGGCGAAGCGTGTCCCATACGTCGATCTCATGGCACCCATGATGGCGGCGTATGAAGCCTCGGATGCGCCGCTCACGATCAACAGCATCCATCTCAACGAGAACGGCAATCGTGTCCTCGCGGGGATCATCCGCAAAGCGCTGTTCCCGGACGCCCCGGCGCCGCGCGCCAGCGCCCAATCGCAGGCCCGCATGAGGGCCGAGATCCTCGACAAGAACCTCCACTGGTTCAACCGTTATCGCGCGACGGACGGATACAACGTCTACGGCGGACGCTCGCACCTCAAGTTCACCGACGGGATCACCAATCGCGCCGTGCTGCAGCGCGAGATGGAGATCCTCGACGCGATGTGCAACGACAAGGACCGGGCCATCTGGGCCCTCGCCCAGGGGCGCGAACCAGGCGTGATCAAGAGCACTGCCCCGCCGCCGATTCGGGTCAAGACCAACAAGCGGGGCAAGGGGCCGGACGGCGCGCACACCTACCTCGATGCCACCGCAGCCATCAAGCTCATGACGCCGGCGCCCGGGATGCAGGTCGAGCTGTTCGCGGATGAACAGCAATTCCCCGCCCTGGCCAACCCGGTCCAGATGGCCTGGGACACCAAAGGACGCCTGTGGGTCGCGGCGTGGCCCACCTATCCCCATTGGGAGCCGGGCCAGCCCATGAACGACAAGCTCCTCATCCTCGAGGATGAGGACGGTGACGGGAAAGCTGACGCGTGCAAGGTCTTCGCCGAGGATCTCCACAACCCCACCGGATTCGAGTTCTGGAACGGCGGCGTCATCGTCGGCAACTGCCCTGACCTCCTGTTCCTCAAGGACACGGATGGCGACGACAAGTACGACATCCGAGAGCGGGTCCTCCACGGCATCAGCTCGGCAGACACGCACCACTCCGCGAGCAGCTTCGTCATCGGCCCCATGGGAGCGCTCTACTTCCAGGAGGGCACCTTCCACCAATCGCAGGTGGAGACGGTGTACGGACCGGTCCGATGCCACAACGCCTGCGCGTGGCGCTTCGAGCCGCGCACCTGGAAGGTGGAGCGCTACATCCCCTACAACTTCGCGAACCCCCACGGCCACGTGTTCAACCGTTGGGGGCAGGGTTTCTTCACCGATGGGACCGGCAACGTGAACTACTACGCGCTGCCGTTCTCTGGTCACATCGAGCACCCGGCCAAGCACTCGGGCTACTTCCCATATTTCAAGCAGCGCAGTCGTCCGTGCGCCGGCACCGAGATCCTGAACAGCAGCCACTTCCCGAAGGAGAACCAGGGCACCCACCTGCTCGCGAACGTCATCGGGTTCCAGGGGATCTTCCAGTATCGCCAGGAGGACGACGGGTCCGGCTTCAAGGCCACCGAGCTCGACCCGATCGTCTACAGCAGCGACGCGCGATTCCGGCCCTCCGACATCGAGGTCGGCCCCGACGGGGCCATCTACTTCCTCGACTGGTACAACCCCATCATCGGGCACATGCAGCATCACCTGCGTGACCCCAGCCGAGATCACGCCCACGGCCGCGTCTATCGCGTCACCTACAAGGGGCGACCGCTGACCAAGCCCGCCGCGATCCACGGGCGCCCCATAAGCGAGCTCCTTGAGCTGCTGAAGAGCATGGACGACCGGGTCCGCTATCGCACCCGGATTGAGCTCAGCAGCCGCGATTCCAAGGAGGTCGCAGCCGCCACCAAGGCGTGGGTCGCGGCGCTCGACCCAAAGGAGTCAGAACACGAACACCACGTCCTCGAAGGCCTGTGGCTGCTGACCCAGCACAACGTGGCGGATCGCGGCCTGCTAGCCCGCGTGCTGCGCTCCCAGGACTACCGCGCGCGGGCGGCAGCCACCCGCGTGTTGCGCGTCATGCGCGACCGCATCTCCAGCCCGCTCGAGCTGCTCGCCGCGCAAGCCAAGGACGAACACCCGCGGGTCCGCCTCGAAGCCGTCGTCGCAGCGAGCTTCTTCGAGGATGCCCGGGCCGCCGCGGTCGCCCTCGAGGCGCAGCGCTTCCCCACGGACAAGTTCCTTGACTACGCGCTCAAAGAGACGATGCGCGCCCTGGACCCGATCTGGAGAGCTGCCATCGCCCGCGGCGAGATCATCGGCGCGGACAACCCGGCCGCCATGTCGTACCTGCTCGGGATCGTGACCCCCGCCGAGCTGGCCAAGCTCCCGCGACTCCCCGGGGTCCTCAAGGCGCTCCTCTCCCGGCACGGCGTCGACCGAGGAGAGCGGCTGCGCGCCGCGTCCGACATCGCCAAGGCCGAAGGCAAGGCGGTCGTGAGCGTCGTCATGGACGCGATCCGCCAGACCGACTCGGGCAAGGGCAACCACGCGCGCCATGTGCTGCACGAGCTCGGCATGCTCATGCAGGCCATGATGGCAGATGGCAAGATGCCACCGCGGGCGGGGCTGGCAGAGCTGGCCTCAAGCGGGCGCCACCCGGAGGCACGTCAGCTCGGCTACGCGGGGATGATCGCCCTCGACGGTGAGTTGGCCGCCGCGTGGGAGACGGCATCGGGTTCCCGCGCCAACATGCTCGGGCTCCTCGGCGCCCTCCCGATGGTCATGGACAGCAAGCTGCGGACCTCCGCTTACGAGCGGGTGCGCCCGATGATGTTCCAGGTCCCTGCGTCCATGCGATCCGGAAGCGGCGGAGCCCCGGTCCCCGGCCTCCGCGTAAATTTCTACCGCGGGACTCCGCGGAACGCCGAGCTCGCCACCTTCGAGAAGCTCAACGCCGAGGCGACGGGCATCGCCAAGAACTTCTCCCTCGACATCCCACAGATCAAGCGCCGGGACGCCTTCGGGCTCATGTTCTCGGGCTCGATCCATATCCCACAGGATGGCCGCTACGTCTTCTTCACCCGGTCAGACGACGGGTCGCGCCTCTATATCGACGGCGAACAGGTCGTCAACAACGACGGCGCCCACGCCATGACCGAGAAGCGTGGTGCGGTGCCCCTGACAAAGGGGCCCCACTCCATCGTGGTGACCTACTACGACCAGGGCGGCGCCGATGGACTCGTCGTTTCATGGCGGGGCCCGAAGATCAAGAAGCAACGAATCCCTGACCGCGTGCTCACGGCCGACGCGGCGGACACCGTCCGCGCAGCGGCGGTGCGCGCCGTCGCTCACATGAGCGGACACGAGCCAGAGAAGTTCCGGGACGCGGCCCGGCTCATCGGCGAGGGGCTCCTCCTGGAACCGGCCATCTACCTCGTCGACAAGACCCCCAAGAACCGCTGGCCCGCCCGAGAGATCGAGCACCTCGTGGACAGCATCGCGGCGTACGCATCCGGGTTGCCCAAGGAGCGCCGCACGGCCCCCTATGTCATGGCGGCCCTCGACGCCGGGCGCAAGCTCGCTTCGGCCCTACCGGCAGAGGCAGCGGAGTCGAAGCGGCGCATGCTCGCCGGCCTCGGCGGGTCGACGATCCTCGTACGCACGGTGCCTCACCAGATGCTCTACGACCGCAAGGAGTTCTCGGTCGAAGCCGGCAAGCCCGTCGCCCTGGTGTTCCAGAACAACGACGTGATGCCTCATAATCTGGTCATCACCAAGCCCGGCACCATGAAGGCCGTCGGCAAGGCCGCCGAGGCCGGCGCCACCGACCCGGCCGCCCAGGCCAAGGGCTACATCCCTGACCATGACGGCGTGCTGTGGCACACCAAGCTCATCCTCCCCGGGGAGACGACGCGGCTGACGTTCGTCGCGCCTGACGCGCCCGGCGACTTCCCCTACGTCTGCACATTCCCGGGGCACTGGATGGTCATGTACGGGGTCATGCACGTCGTCGAGAAGCTCGACCCGGAGGCGATCGCCCAGGCCCGGCCCGCGATCATCGAAGCCGCGCCCGCGCGGCGCTTCGTCAAGATGTGGACCGTCGCCGACCTCGCGTCCTCGTTCAAGGACGGCTGGGAAGAGCCCCGCAACCGTGAGAACGGCAAGAAGCTCTTCGGCGAAGCCGGCTGCAACAAGTGCCACTGGTTCGACAACCAGGGCATCAAGAGCGCCCCCGATCTCACCGAAACCGCCGCCAAGTACAAGACCGGCGAAGAGCTGCTGAAGCACATCATCGACCCATCGGCCTCGATCCTCGAGGGCTACGAGACGTGGCTCATAGAGACATCCGAAGGCGACCTCGTGGACGGACGCATCGTCAAGGACGACGGCAAGGCCCTGCACGTCAACCCGAAGCTGCAGAACCCGGACGAGGTCATCGTGGTCCCCAAGGACCAGATCGAGGACAAGACCAAGATGTCCTCCTCCGCCATGCCGACGGGGCTGCTCGTGACGCTGACCAAAGCCGAGATCCTCGACCTCCTGGCCTATCTCCGCTCATCGAAGAAGTAGGCGAGGACGCGAGGCCCACCACGCCTACTTCACAGGCAGGAGAAACAGCGCGGCCTCTTGATCGTTGCGCACCAGGAGCCGAGACCCCGCCAATGCAGGTGGGTTCCACACCTTGCCGTCTATGGCCTGAAACCGAGTGACCTCCCGGTGCTCGTCCCCGTCCAACGCGACGAGCACCACGTCCCCCGACTCGGCCATGACCAGGAGGTCCGAGCCGACCCGTAAGAGCTGGCCGTGCCCGTAGCGCCCACCCTTCCACCGCCGCTGACCCGTGGCCAGGGCAACGCACGTCAGGATGCCGTCGTCGAGGCCGAAGACATGGGCATCGTGCAGGATCATGCTGGCGAACTTGGACTTGAGGCGCCGGCTGGCCCAGATCGTGGCGACCTCGAAGCCGCCGCCAACCCGAGGAGTCAGCTCAATGAGCTCGCTGCCGATCCCGTAGCCACTCGACACGAGGAGGCGCCGAGGCCCGACAGGGAGGGGCTGGGCGACATTCGGCTGCCGGGCGCTCCACGGATGGGACCAGAGCACCCGCCCATCACTCGGATCGTGTCCCGCCACGCTGTTGTTGTTGAACACGACGACCTGCGTCACCCCGGCGAGGGTGACCAGGCGCGGTGACGCGTAGCCCGCTGAGCCTTCGCCCGCCGCCCAGACGCGCGCCCCGGTCGCCGCGTCATACGCGGCGAGGGAAGGCCCCTGCGCCGCCCCCGTCCCTACCAGCACGTTGCCGCCGTGGACAAGCGGCGACCCACTCAGCCCCCACGCCGGAATCTTGCCCGCGACGTCGGCGATCACATCGATCGCCCACGACCGGCGCCCCGACTCAAGGTCGAAGGCGCTGAGCACCCCGGTCGCGCCGAGCGTGAAGACGGAACCGCCCTCAATCGTCGGCGTCGCGCGGGGCCCCTCCCCCGCGAGCTTCGACGTGTACCCCGCGACGTTGCCGCGACTCCACACCACCTCACCCGTACCCAATTCGTAGCAAACGACCCGCTCCTCTTCGCCGTGCTGTTCATGGGTCACCGCGCGCTCACCGACGACCGCAAAGCCCGACCACCCACCCCCGACCGGGCGCCGCCAGACCAGGGAAGGAGGCGTCCCCTCCCAGTCGCGCAAGAGCGCGACCCCCGTCACCACTCCGTCCCGCCCAGGCCCGCCGAACTGCGGAAAGTCCATGGCGACGCCCGTCAGCGGCGCCCCGGTCACGATCAGTTCAACGGTCCGCCAACGAGGCACGAACACCGGGATCAGGTCGCCATCGACCCCCGCGTACCGGAACGCGGAGAAGAAGACCCCCGCGACCAACGCGACCGCGGCGCCGGCGAGGACCCGCGTGCGCCCGCGCAGGCGCGACAACACAGCGAGCCAGATGAGCAGCGCGACCCCGCCCCCCGACAGGATCCCCTCCGTCGCAAGGACACGATCCTGGCGGCTGTCCGCGTCACGCACGAACCACACCCACCCGACCGCGCCGACGATCACGAGGAGGATGACGGCAAACAGCCGCCAACGCACGCGATGTGGTGTGTCCGATTTCACGAGCGCATCCTAATGGACTCGGCGATCCCGCAACTCACCAGGGCCGGCGCGTCAATCCACGACGCCCACACCGACGCGCCGGGTCCAGCCGGCGCCGCGCGGATGCACCACCCGCATCCAGCGGTCCGACGATTCCTCCACCGTCACGACCTCGCCGGCCCGCAGCGCGACCGTGGCCGGGTGAGACGCGTGGGGCTCGGCGCGGAGCGTGATCTCCTCCTCCAGCACCACACCAGACGGAGGGGCGTACCACTGACGGTAGACGAGACGCCCGCCAATGAGCAGCGCGAGGAGGACCACCGCCCCCATCAGAACCCGGACCCCGCGACGGCGACGCCAGATCAGCAGCGCGAAAAAACCCAGCGCCTGAAGGATCCCGACGAGAGCAATGGACTCACCGGGTGTGAGCGCGTCCACAGCGCCCAACGCCATCGCCAGGAGCGAAGGGTCGGACGGGCCTTCGACACCCAGGTGGGCCTCGGTCCGCCGCAGGTTGAACGCCACCTCCCCGTCCCGCGGCATGCGGAGCAAGGCGCGCCGATAGAACAACACGGCCTCGGCGTGGCGTCCTTGCCGATACGCACAGTTGCCGATGTTGTAGAGGATCGGCCCCGGGGCCACGCCCGGCTCGTCGAGCGCCGCCGTGAACGCAGCCCGGGCGGCGTCGAAGTTGCCGGCTCCGTAAGCGGCCATGCCCCGCTCGACATCAGAAAGGGGACCCAACGCTGCTATCACGGTGGCCAGGAACCAGCTCGTCATGGCTTCCGCCCCCGCAACAAGAACACGGACTCCAGGTCCTCGACGAGAGCCGCCACGTCAGCATCAGCCGTAACCGGAGCCCCATACCGCTCGGCGACCAGCCCTTCGAGGGCCGCCGCCACGTCGTCCGCCAGGCCTCCGTCAACCCCAGCGTCTCGGAGTCGGGCGCCGAGTCCCGGGGCGATTACTGCGGGGGCCGGACAGCGCAGACGGGCCGCGATGTACTCAGCGAACGCCACGCGGATGTCGACGCCCGCCGTCCCAGATGCCGCCCGAAAAAAAACCGCCGCCCGGCGCGCGCGGACCCCGGCAGGATCAGACCGGTCCCGGTCCCGCGCGCGAATGCGGAGGAACACTGCCCCCGCCAGCACGGTCGGGAGCACCATCACCGCCCAGAGCGTCAGTCCCGGGTTCCCGAGATCACCCGGATCCGAGGAGCCCCCCCCCTTGAGGCCGTAGATGTCATCCACCCCAGGCACCACGCGGGTCTCTACGACGCCGACATCGGGCGTATCCGGGACCTCCCCCGGGTCACCATGGACGACGAGAGGGATCGGCGCCGACCGCACGGTCCGATAGGTAGCCGGCGGCCCCGGATCGAAGAACGTGAACGGGACGGGGGGCACGCGGACGACGGAGCCATTCAGCGGCACGATGTCGTATGTAAAGGTCGGCCCATCGCCATCGCTCCCCTTGATCATCCCCTGGACGTGAAAACCGGGGAGCGCATCGAGGGTCGGTGGCTGGACCGCCCCCAGGTCTCCGTCTCCGGAGATCCGCAGCACCAACTGCATCGTCTCGCCAGCGTCCAGCTCACCGACGCTCGCCCGCGCGCTCACGCTGAAGCGGCCCACTGCACCGGAGAAGGTCGACGGGCGGTCGGACTCGGGCAGCGGCCGCACCGTAATCACCACCGGGGCACCGGCGACGAAGGCCTCATTGCGATCGATCGGCACACGTCCGCTGATGAAGTCCTCACGGAAGCGCGTCGCGTACGCGAACCGCAGCAGGGGTTCGGGCAAGACCAGCTCGCCGACCTCATCGGCCACGAAGACCCGCGTGACCTCCAACACCGTGAAGGGGCGTCCGTCGACGACCCGCTCGCCAACGGTCATGGCCGCCGCGACGCGATCGTTGAGGACGAAGCTCCGTCGGTCACCCGGCGCGCCCGGCACGCGGATCGCTGCACCCTCGATCTTGTCGAGCCACGGCGCCCGCAGCTGGGCGGGGACATCGAGCTTCTGTCGGAACAGCTGGGAGACATTGGCCTCGAGGAACTTGGCGTCGAATCCAAAACGAACGACCACAGGGATGGGTTGCTTCACGTAGTACGTCGACCCCAACGTCGACGTCTCAACGAACGCATACCTGGCACCCATGGGGTCGTCGGTGGCGACCAGCCGCATCGGCGCGGTCCTGAGCGTCCGTCCACCAGCGTCGACGAGGAACGGAGGGATGTGGAAGACCCCGGGCCGACGCGGTGTCAGACGCAACGTCCACGTCGTCGTTCGCACATCAGCTCCCGTCTCCACGGGTGGCCCACCAGCGACCTCCAGCCCATCGATCTTCGGCAACGGCCCGAGCGTCGCCTCCGCCTGCGCGACATCGACCGAGAGGCTCACCACGGCAGGCCTGCCGAGCTGGACCTCGGCCGGGGCGGGCCCACTGGAGGTCAACTCCTGGGCGCTTACCGTCGCGGCGAGGAGCACCGCCCAGAGCAATTCCACAGCGCCGCGCCCGCTCACCAGTCCCGCTCCCCCGAGACCCGCTTCGCCGCCTGCTCCTTTTTGCGCAGCTTCGCCTTCTCAGCCTCCTTCTGCGAGAGCTTCTCGAGGAGGCGACGCACCTGGGCATAGGACAGCTCCTTGAGCTGCATCCGGGCGAGCCGGTCCTGATTGATCTTCCGACCCCGAACCGAAGGGTCCCGTTGCCGCTCGGGAGACGGCGGCTTGGGTGGTTGGTTCTTTGGCTTCTTGCCTTGCTTCTTGCGTCGCTCGTCTCGCGTCTTGCGCAACGTCTCCAGCTTGAGCAGGGCGCGCTCCACGTTGCGCCGGGCAGCGGGCCAGTCGGAACGGGTGACCGCCGCGCGCCGCCACGACTCCGCCGCGGTCTCTGCGTGCAGGATCGCCGCGTCCAAGGCCACGGGCCCCGCCTCGACCCGACCGGCCAGGATCTCGGCCTGCAAACAGCGCTTGAACGCGACGTTCCCGAGGATGAAATGCCGCTGCGGCACGAAGCGGGGGCCGCCCCTGACCACCGCCTTCTCAGCGGAGGACTCGGCCAGGCGCAGGTCTCCCGCGCGCAGCGCAGCGAGCGCGAGGTCGTGCAGCAACTCAGCCGGAGCGCCCTCGCCGAGCTCCGACTCCGCCGCGAGGAAGAGCTTCACGGCGTCCGAGAAGCGCCCCTCCTCGTAGGCGCGCATGGCGTCCGCGAAAGGATCGCCAGGCATCAAGAGCAACATGCACAAGAGGATCCTCATGGACGCCTCCTGTCCGTGAGGCACATCTCCAGGACCCAGAGCAGATAAGCCCCCAGCAACGGCCACTGAAACCGGTTGCCCCGGGAGTCGCCGCCGCCGCCAGCGAACGCCTTCTTGGCCATCGGCAAGATTCGACGCTCGTAGAGGTCGCTGAGGGTCCGGGCCTTACCGGCGGCGCTCACGAACACGCCGCCTGTGGTCTCCGCGACCGCACGCAGGCTCTTCGCGTCCATGACGGACACGACCTCGCTACCCGAGGCGTCCTTCAAGAACGTCTCGACGCCGTCTTCCTCTACGGGAATCTTGCCGCCTCTCGCGGAGCCGAAGCCGACGCAGTGGACCGTGATGCCGCGCGCCTTGCAGGCGGCCGCCATACGCCGACCACGCCCCTGGAGATCTTCCCCGTCGGTGAGCAACAGCACCACCTCGTGTTCACCCTTGGCGTCTCCGAGGGCCACGAGAGCGGCCTCGAGAGCGGCCCCCAGGTCGGTGCCGCCACGGCTGACGCTCAGCGGATCGGCCAGGTCCACGATCTCGGTGAACGAATCCGCGTCTCGCGTGAGCGGGGCCATGAGTCGGGGGGACCCGGCGAAGGCGACGAGCCCGAACCGGTCGCCGCGCGCGCCCTCGGCCAGCTCACGGATCTCGCGGCGCGCCCGTTCGAGTCGGCTCGGCATCAGATCCCGAGCCAACATCGAGCGAGACACGTCCAGGCACACCAGGATGTCCACCCCTCGGCGCTCGACGCCGTGCACGCTCTTACCCCCGAGCGGCTGAAGCGCGGCCAGCAGCGCGAGGGCCAACGCCGCCACGAGGAGCCCGCGCCGCAGCGTCCGCTTCCGTTCGCTCAGCTCCGAGGTCAGCGCGCCGACGCGGGGACCGACGACCCGCGCGAGCCGCCGCGCCCGCAGACGATCGAAGGTCCGGAAGAAAACCCAGGCAGCCGGGACCAGCAGCAAGATCGGGAACCCGGCGGGCCAGGCGAAGACGTCGCCGAGGTTCATGGCAGGACCTCCAGCTTCGTCGACTGCAGCACGCGCGCCCCGAGCAGGATCGTCACCGCGGCGAGGAGCAACGGGAGGAACCGATCCACGATCCGAAACCGGGGTTCGTCGAAGGTGACCTTCTCCAGACGATCTATCGCCGCATACACCCCCTCCACGGCCGCCGCGTCGCGAGCGGCGAAGAAGCGACCGCCGGTCTTGGATGCGACCCGCTCGACTTGCCGCGTGTCCAGCGGGACGAGCCCACCAGTCGGAGACCTGCGCCCGACGCCCGCGGCGATCGTGTAGACGCGGACATCCAGCTCCTTGCAGAGCTGGGCCGCGTGGACAGGCGCTATCTCCCCCGGCGTGTCCTCCGTAGCCACGTTCTCTTCCCCGTCGGTCAACAGGATGACCACCTTTGACTTCGCGGCGCTGCTGCGCAGGACGTGAGACGCCCGCGCCACCGCCGTCCCGATCCCGGTCGCATCCTCCGGGCCATCCCCATCGACCAGCTCAACGCTCCCCAGGAACTCTTGCAGCGCCCGATGATCCAGGGTCGGCGGACAGCGAAGGTCCGGGTACCGCGCGAAACACACGAGCCCGATGCGGTCATCCGGTCGCGCCGACACGAACGCGGAGGCCGAGGACTTCGCCACTTCGAGCCGGGTGCGACCGGCGTCCATATCGGTGGCGCGCATGGATGACGAGATGTCCAGGCACAGGAGGATATCGATCCCCTCCGTCGTGAGCGGCAGGGGGTCACGGCCGGCCGGGCGGGCAAGCGCCACCACCACCAGCAACAACCCGGCGGTCTGTAGCACCCGCGGCAAGCTCCGCAGGCGCAGCGGCCACGACCGCGCCCCCCCGTCCGCCGGCGGTCGCGCGAAGACAGCCGGCGCGAAGCCGACGGCGGGCACACCGCCCCGACGCCGCAGCCACAGAGACAGCGGCAACAGCCCGGCCAGCCACAGCATCCAGGGATCGAGGAACGTCAACCCCGTCCACGACTCGAGCACCCCGATCAAGACGCGCCCTCCGGCTGTCCCTCGAGCGCGGCGTCACGAACGAACCGCTCCGCCGCGGCCGACGCCTCGGAGCGGTCCGCCGCTGTCGTGGGTAAACGACCGAACTTCACGTGGTCGCAGAGGAACAGGAACGCGGCGAGCCCGTCACGGCGCCGCTCACCCATCGCCCTCGACACCGGCGCCGACGCGAGGAACTCCTGCGTGGTCATCTCCGGAGCCTGCACCCCATAGCGCTCGCAAATGAAATCGCGGACGGCGTCCGACACGGCGATGTAGAACGGCTCCGGATGGAGCGCGGCCGCGGCGGCCAAACGATCCAACGCGCGCACATCGACAGACTCGCTCGCGGCGCCGGACGCACGACCGCGGCGGAAACGCATCGCCGTCCAGGCAAACCCCGCGACCACGATGAGCCCGCCGAGGATCTCCATCTTCCACCTGCCCCAGTTGAAGGGCACGTCCATCAGCCCACCGGGGACCTCAACCGGTCCAGGCGCTGCCGCGTCGAGAGACGACTCCACGATGATGTGCAGCGGGTCGGTCTTCGCGGAATGTCCCGTGCCGTCGGCGGCCCGCGCCGTAAACGTGACCCCCCCAACGACGACGGCGTCCCGGTCGAACGCGTAAGCGTCGAAGCGGAGCGTCTCCTCCACCAGACCGTCCCGCTCGGCGCGGCGCACCTCGACAAGATTGACCGCCAGGGGCTCCAGGAGCCCGTCCTCCCAGCGCCCGGGCACGAGGCCAGCGCTCCAGCGCCGGATGACCGTCAACTCGAACGCCTTGCCGAACGCGACCTCGGTAGGTCCGCGCACCTCCACTTCGGCCACCAGCAGCAACAGCAGCGCGCTCACCGTCTCCGCCCCCGCCACGCGCGCATGTGAAAGAACCTCAGCAGGGGTCGCACCACGACGTTGCTATCGAAGACGCGCGGCAACGGCACGTCCACGAGGTCCACCTGGGCGTGCCTGAGGTCCGCCTGGGTGCGCGCGCGCCACGCGGCCACGTTCGCGAGATACGCCGCCCGGTCCGCCTCATGCCCCCAGTCCACAACGGACGTAACGCCCGTCTCCGGGTCCTGCAGGCGCATCATGCCGCCTTCTGGCGGATCGAGCTCGGGCGGCAGGAGGCGAATGGCGACCACATCGTGGCGCAGCGCACAGCGGACCAGCGATCGACGCCATCCGTCGCAGAGGAAGTCCGAGATCAAGAAGATGATCGCCCCATCCGGAAGCGCGTTCCCGGCGAACTCGAGCGCCGGGTCCAGGCGGGTCCGCACGCTGGTCGCCGGGAGCGCGAGGCAGTCGCGAATAATCCGCAGGGTGTGCCCTGTGCTCTTGCGCGGAGGGACCCATTTCTCCACCTGATCGCTGAAGCCCACGAACCCCACTCGATCGTTGTTGCGGACGGCGGACAACCCGAGGCTCGCGACGACACGGGCCGCGACCTGCCTGGCCGACCACACCCCAAATCCCCCGCTCATGGACCCGGACAGGTCAAGGAGGAAGAGCACGGTCAGCGCCCGCTCGTCGACATATTTCTTGACGAAAGGGGTCCCCACACGGGCGGTCACGTTCCAATCCACGGAGCGGGGATCGTCACCGTCGATGTACTGCCGCACCTCGTCGAACTCGATCCCGGCGCCACGAAACACGGAGTGGTAACTCCCCGCGAGCATCTCGGTGACGAGACGCTTGCTCTGCACCTCAATCCGACGGACCTCGGCGATGAGCTTCGTCAGTTCGGCTGCGTGATCCTCCACCGCCATCCGACGGCCCACGATCAGGGCACTCGCACGCTGTCGAAGACTTGCTGGACGACCTCCTCGGAGGTCACGCCCTCAGCCTCCGCCTCGTAGGTCGTGATGACACGATGCCTCATCACCTCCATGCCCACCGACTTGACGTCATGGGGCGTCACGAAGCCACGCCCATCGAGGAACGCGCGGGCGCGCGCGGCTTGCGTGAGCGCGATCGAGGCCCGAGGCGACGCGCCATAGAGGATGATCGGCTTCAGATCCGGCAGGCCCCGCGACGCCGGATCCCGGGTCGCGAACACGAGGTCGATCACGTAATCAACGATCTTGTCATCTACGTAGATCTCGTCGACCAGCGCGCGGGCAGCCATCACGTACGACGGGTCCGTCACCGTCTTCGCGGTGGGCTTGGCGGTGTTGGTCGCCATCCGGGCGACGACCTCCTTCTCGCCCTCACGGTCGGGGTATCCGACGGTGATCTTCAACATGAAGCGGTCTATCTGCGCCTCCGGCAACGAGTACGTCCCCTCGTGTTCGACCGGGTTCTGGGTGGCGAGGACGAGGAACGGCTCAGGCAGCCGGTGGGTCTCCCCGGCGAGGGTCACTGCGCGCTCCTGCATCGCCTCCAGCAACGCGGACTGCACCTTCGCAGGCGCCCGGTTGATCTCGTCGGCGAGCACGAAGTTGCCGAACACGGGACCCAGCCGGGTCGTCCACTCGCCGGTCTTCGGGTTGTACACCTGCGTCCCCACCAGGTCTGACGGCAAGAGATCTGGTGTGAACTGGATACGGCGAAATTCGCCCCCCAGGGCGGTGGCCAGGGCCTGCACCGCCAGAGACTTGGCCACACCCGGCACGCCCTCGACCAGGACATGCCCATCGGCGAGCAGACCGACCAGCATGGACTCGATGAGGGGCCGTTGGCCGACAATGACGCGCTCGACCTCTTCGATCGCGGCCTGGAGGAAGGCGCTCTCCTGCTTGATGCGGTCGGCGACAGCGCTGACGTCGGTCACGGAAATAGGGCTCCTCGGATTCACCGGCGGCCCCCTGCGTTGCCCGGGCCCGAGCAGGAGGCTACCCTGGAGATCGCTCTTCTGCCGCATCCTAACGCATCCTGCGAACTTACGACCATGACAACAGAACGGACCCTGCCCTCCCTGAACCTCGCCCTGCTGTGCCTCGGCCTGATCGCCACGATCGGCGCGGCCCAGGTCCCCGGCACCAGCCGCGAACAGATGTGGTTCGCCCCCACCGCTGAGGACTGGAAGAAACCCTGCCTGCTCCATTGGCAACGTAGTTGGGAAGACGCCGTCGCTGTCTCCAAAGAGACCGGCAAGGCGATCCTCGTGTGCATCAACATGGATGGCGAGATCGCCAGCGAGCACTACGCGGGCGTCCGCTACCGGCAACCGGACATCGCCAGTCTCTACAAGCCCTACGTCTGCGTCATAGCGTCCGTCTATCGGCACACGCCGCGTGACTACGACGAACACGGGCACCGCATCGAGTGCCCCCGCTTTGGCGGCGTCACCTGTGGCGAGCACATCGCCATCGAACCGTTCTTGTTCGAGAAGTTCATGGACGGCCAACGGGTCGCCCCGCGCCACATCATGGTCGAACTGGACGGCAAGGAGACCTACGACGTCTTCTACGCGTTCGACACCGATTCCGTCTTCAAGGCGATCGGCGACGGGATCTCCAGCCGTCCGCAAGGGCTGCTCAAGAACGTCGTCCGCGGTGACCGATCCATCATCGAACGCGTCGCGGGCAGGGACTCGGCCGACCGGAACGCCGTCGAAAAGGCATACAAGGAGGGCGACAAGGAGCTCCAGCGCGCGCTGCTGGAGGCCGCCAGGTCGCAAGGTAACGGGGTCCCCGTAGAGCTCCTACGGCTCGCCATCAATGGCTTCGATGTGGACCTGGCCCAGGCAGCGCTGCAGGCGCTGAGCCAATCAGACTCCAAGAAGGCCGTTGACCTCATCGCCGACGCCATGCGCGTCCCCATGGGCGACAAGGAGCGCAAGGACCTGATCACCGCCCTGGGGAGGTTGGGCAAGGCGGACGAGCGGGCCCGCACCCTATCCGTCGTGCATCAGGGTCTCTCGGGGGGCTCCGGCGCCGTCGACGTGGGCGTCTGGTCGAAGGCCATGGCCGCTGGCTCCTCCTACGCGCCGGCGCCATCCTCCGATGCGGTCGCATCAACCCTCGAAACGCAAGACGATGTGTTCGGCTCGGCCGACGCCAACAAACACGTCGAGCTGGCGGAGGCCTTCCTTGAGCGGGCCCTCCAGTCCGGCCGCGACGGGCGCTCTGCGCGCGCGTTGATTGACGCGCTGTTCCAGGACGCGAAGGACGCCGCCATCAAGGCCGAACAACTCGGCGCGAGCGGGTGGCGCGTGAGCGCAGCCATCGCGGTCGCGTCGTGGTACCTCGGCGAGTCCGAGCAGGCGCTCCAGCGGGCTGAGACGGCGGTGAGCGGTATGCCCGCGAATCCCCAGAGCTGGAACGCCATGATCGTCCTCGGCCTCTTCGTCGATGCCCGACGCAAGGCCATAGAGGAGGCCGTCAAGGCCAAGAACAAGTGGCCGGGCAACTGGCTGACCGACGTGCACTCCGCCTACGCCATCCTCGCGGTACACCCACACGGTGACGACGCCCAGGTCGCCGCCCACATCGACTTCCTCTGGTGGCTCGGGGCCAAGGGCAAGGCCGGCGCCGCGCTCGACGCGGGGCTCGGTCGCTGGCCGGACTCGTGGCGCCTGCATCAACGCCTGCGCGGCCGGGTCCTCGATGAGAAGGGCTACAAGCACCTCGAGGCAGCGTACGAGGCCATGCTGGCTCGGAAACCGACCGGCGACGACGCCCCCACCAACCTCGAGTGGTTCGCCGGGTTCGCGACGATGACGGCCGCCGAATTTCACCGCAAGGCCGGCGATGACACGCAGGCCCACGACGCCTATACGCGCGGCATCACCCACTTCGAAAAGAGCATCGAGGTGAACGCTGAGATCACCGCCAGCGCCGAGCACTACATCGCCATGGCGCTGGGCGCGCAGGGGCGCATCGCCATGGAAGCCAACGACCACGAGCGGGCCGTAGGCCTGGTGGTCGCGTCCTTTGACAGGAAAGACTCCGCGGCCAATGCCCTCGACGGCCTGAACCTGTCGACCGCGGACACGGCGAAGATGCTCCTCGCCCGCCTCAAGGAGGCCGACAAGACCGCGTTGGCCGCCAAGCTCGACGCGCGCATGAAGAAGTTGGACCCCAAGCTCCTGGAGTTGCCGGCCTACGAATTCGGGGGGCCCTCCAACAACCGCGGCAACCGCGGCAGCCAGAACCGCCGGGGGAATCGTCGCCAGAACCAGACCGCGCGATCCCTGCTGCGCTACGACAAGGACGCGGACGGCCGCGTCCACGGCACCGAGCTGCCGAGCATCCTCCGCAAGCGCCTCCTCGATCGCTACGACAAGAACAAGAACGGCGTGATCGACGCGGCGGAGATGAACGCCCCGACAACGTCCGGCGGCCAGTAGGCACGCCCCCCACCCGCCGAGATGACACGGCGCGGCGGCCCCGCGCCCGGAGATCCACCATGTCCCGCACCGCGCTGCTGGCCTGCCTAACCGTCGCCGTCGCCGTACCCCTCGCCGCCCAGAACAACCTGAAGTCGCAGTTCGAATCCCTCGACGACAAGGGTGACCACGCCGGCGTCGTCGCCCTGTGGAAGACGAACCCGGCGCGGGTCCTCGGGACCATCGACTCCTACCTGGAGGGCGCACTCAAGATCCTCGAGAGCGACGACCCCGACGTGAGCAAGATCAAGGGCATGCACGCCCGAGCGCTGCGCGGAGCCCGCGCAGCAGACGAGGCCTCGGGCCGCTCCATCTTCAGCGACTACGCGTCCTCGTTCGTCGGTTGGAACGCCGCCCAGCAGAAGCGCTTCCGGGCGGGTCAGGCCGCCTTCAGCGCCCACCGCAAAGCCATGAAGGGGGGCAAGCTGGATGAGGCGCTCGCGCAGGCGGAAAAGTGCCACGGTATCGCGCTCCCCCTCGGGGACTGGTGGGGAACGGCCATGGGCCTCTCTGGCATGGGCGCCGCGCTCGAGCAGACCGGCAAGCTGGAGCGGGCCCTCTCGGCCCACTCCCGGGCACGCCTGCTCTACCAGAGCCTCGGACTCAGCTCGGAGCTCACCAACCTGACCGCCATGGCGCGCATCCTGGTGAAGCTCGAGCGCAAGCCGCGCGCCCGCGTCACCATCGACAAGGCCATGGCCATGGCGAAGGCCTCGGGACGACGTGGCGAGCGTACGCTCGCGGAACTACAAGAGCTACGCGCGTCGCTGGGTGGGTGACCCCGTCCGTCGGCCGCCGCTCTTGCGGCCGACGAAGATCACGTAACTCGGGCCCTTGCGGCCCTCACGAGAGCGGACACGACGGCGGCTCGCCTGGAGGCCATTCACCTCCAACAGCTCCGGGAACCCACGGTCGTCCTCCGCTGACCATATAGCGACCACGCCGCCTGGCTTGAGCGCCCGACGGATCGCCTGCAAGCCGCCGCTGCCGTATAGCCAGGCGTTCGTGTTGGTGACCACCGCGGAGGGGCCGTTATCCACGTCGAGCATGATGGCGTCGTACGCGCCCCTGGCCCCCCGGATGACCTGAGCGACGTCCTCGACCACCAGCTCGGTGCGTGGGTCGTCGAGGGGATGATCCGCGAACTGCGCGAGCGGCCCGCGATTCCATTCCACGAGTTCGGGCACCAGCTCGGCCTGCACGACCGTCCCGTCCTGCGGCAACAGGTCCAGCGTCGCGCGCAAGGTGTAGCCACAACCCAGCCCGCCGATGAGGACACGCGGGCCGGGACCGATGCCTTCGCAAGCCAAGCGCGCCAGCTCTTGCTCCGAGTGGACCATCCGCGTCGACATCAGGAGCAGACCATCCGCGTTGATGACGTAGGATCCGTCATGCTCGATGAGCTCCAGCTCAGTCCCGTCAGGGGACGTCGCACGGCCGATGGTCACGCGAGGTTTCACGGTCCTCCTTACTAACCCGTCGGGGACGATGAACGAAGCCCAGAGTCGGACGGCAGGGTGACGCGCAGCATCTCGAGGTCCGGCGAGGGGTCCCGCAACGCGAACGGCAGACCCGCCGGTATGACGCATGCGTCCGCCGCCCCCAGCGGCTCCCCATCCGATCCATCGCAGTCGAGGCGGACCGCGCCCGCGACCACGAACGTGAAGAGGAGCTCCCCGTCATGGACGAGCACCTCTCCTCCAGCATCTTCGGCGCGCCGCAGCGCCACCACATCAGCCATGCCGCCGGTCGCGACGCTGATCCCCGTGTCCCGCACCTCGAAGCCCTCGGGGCCCGGGGCCCACGACGTCGCCGACGCGACGTGGCGAACGAAGCGCTGTCCGTCAAACTCGCGATCGGGTCGCGGCGGGCCGCTCGGCAGCCCGCCGTCGTGATCAACGATGGTCTCGTGGGCGGCGGGGCACCCGACCTCCACCACCTCAAGATCCGACGAGCACTCGAGCACCCGGTGCCGGATGCGCGGCGGCTGCATGACGCAGTCGCCCGCCTCCATGACGAAGTCCGGGCCTTGGTCCTCGTAGGTGACGCGCACCCAACCCCGATAGCAAAAGATCATCTGGAATCGCACCTTGTGAAAGTGCGGATAGTCCGGGACCGGGCCACCGTCGGGGATGTGGATATGGGACGCGATGAACCGGCCCCCCTGCCGATCCGGGATGAGGTCCCGATAGCGCATGCCCGCCCGGCCCATCGACCAAGCGTCATGGCCCTGCATCCGCGTCACCACCAGTGACGACTGGAGCGGAGGCAGGACAACGGGCGGGTCCGCATGGACGAGGTCGATCCGGGTTCCGTCAGGCGCCACCAGCCGGGTCTCTCCGCCGCCAACAGCCGCGGGGTCCTCGCATAAAAGCCGCAGCACACCCGGTTCACCCTTGGCTGCGCCGTCAAACCGGACCCGCAGCCCCCCTCGCTCGACGACGAAGACGGTGGGGGCGTCCGCCGGATACACCGCGAGGAGCCGAAACCCCAGCCGGTCGCGCATAAACGCGAGCGTCTCATCGAGACGTCGACACGGCAGGACGACCTCGGCTCCGTGAATGGGAGGGGCTCCCTTCGGCATGCTGGACTCCCGCAACTGAAGACGCGGATTCTATATGCCCGCGGCGCGACGGCCATGCTGGGTTCGCGGCGCTGGCCACACGGCCCCGTCAGTCCCCCCGTGTCCGCCGGGTCCGGCCCCGGTGAATCGGACCGACAAGGAGCATCCTCCCGGCGCCACATTGATTACCCTCGTGGAGCCATGCGCACCCGTCCTCCGCTCACCGCCTTGCTCATCCTCGTCGCTCTGCCGCTGCCCGCAGCGCCCGGGCAGGACGCACGAGACTTCTTCGAGAACCGAATCCGCCCGGTCCTCGCCGAGCACTGCTACCGGTGCCACAACAGCTCGGGCGAGCAAAGGGGGGGCCTCGCCCTGGACCACCGCGCCGCGCTCCGGCGGGGCGGCGACTCGGGGCCCGCCATGATCGTGGGACATGGCAACGAGAGCCTCCTCGTCCGCGCGATCCGCCACGTCGACGACGGACTGAGAATGCCGGCCGAGGGAGCGAAGCTCAACAAGCAGGTAGCCGCGGACCTGGTCAAGTGGATCGATGACGGCGCCCTCGACCCGCGCGACACCCCGCCCACCCCCTCCCAGCTGAAGGACTCCCTCAGCTGGGACGAGGTCCGACGCCGCCGCATGGCATGGTGGTGCTGGCAGCCCGTCACCGACCCCGTCGTCCCGAAGACCGCCAACCGTGCGTCTGAGAATCCGGTCGATCGCTTCGTGCAGGCCAAGCTCGAGGCTGCGGGGCTCGAACCGACCCCGCGCGCGGACAGCAGGGCGTTGATGCGTCGTGTCTCCTTCGTCCTGACCGGGTTGCCACCGACCCCTGAGGAAATGGGCGCGTTCCTGAACGACGGATCGCCGGGGGCTTACGACAGGCTGGTCGATCGGCTGCTCGCGGCGCCCGAATTCGGAGAACGCTGGGCCCGGCACTGGATGGACTGGGTTCGCTATGCCGACTCCCACGGCAGCGAGGGCGACCCGGGCATCCCGCACGCGTGGCGATACCGCGACTACCTCATCCGTGCGCTGAACGCCGACGTCCCGTTCGACAAGCTGCTGGTCGAACACGTCGCTGGTGACCTGCTGCCGAACCCGCGGATCAACACCGCCCTGGGTATCAACGAGTCGCGCATAGGGACCGCTCAGTATCGACTCGTCCAGCACGGATTCGCGCCGACCGACGCGCTCGAGGAGCAGGTCCGATTCACCGACAACCAGATCGACGTCCTCTCCAAGGCGTTCCTGGGTTTGACCGTGTCGTGCGCTCGATGCCACGACCACAAATTCGACGCCATCGGTCAGTCCGACTTCTACGCCCTGTACGGCGTCCTGGCGAGCTGCCGCCCGGCGCTGATCACCATCGACACGAACGACCGCCTCGAGACGAACAAACAGCCCATGGGCCGGGTCAAGGATCGCCTCAAGCGCGCCCTCGCGCGCGCCTGGCTCGCCGCGGTCGATCGACTGCCAGGGCGCCTCTCCGAGGCGGAGGGCGAGGTCGCCAAGCTCCTCGAAGCCGCGGCCAAGGACGCCAACAGCCCGCTTCATGCATGGGCTCGGAGCAACAAGGCCGGAGCGCTCGAACGCACCTGGGCGTCGCTCACGAACGACTGGAAGCGAAGCCTCGAACGGTTGGAGAAGCAGCGGAGATCGCGCGGAGAAAGCGGCTGGACCCTGTCGGGAGACCACTACAGAGAGTGGTTCCGCTATGGCGTCGGTCTCGGCCCCGAACCGACCCCTGCGGGCGGCTTCCACGTGCTGCCTGACGGTGACCGCGTCGTCTCCGCCATCCTGCCCGCCGGCGTGTTCACCCACCTGGCGTCGAGCAAGCACAACGGAGTCCTCACATCCCCGCGCATCCGGTTCGACATGAAGTCGATCCACGTCCGGGTCATGGGTAACGGCGGGGCGAAGGCCCGCTACGTCGTACAGAACTACCCGCGCGGCGGCACGGTCTACCCGAGCCACGGACTCAGCGGCGGCGGCGCGCGCTGGGTGCGCTGGGACATGACCTACTGGCGAGGCGACCATGGCTACCTCGAGCTGAGCACGGCAGCGGACCACCCCGTCGAGCACAACGCCAACGCCAAGCGGTCGTGGTTCGGCATCACCGACGTGGCCCTCGTGTCCGAGGAGCAGGCCGCTCGCAACGAGGTCCCGCGGGATGAGCAGGCCCAGTTTGTCAGCCCCCTGTTCGAAGCCGCGTCAACTCAAACACCGACATCTCGGGCCGCTCTCGCAGCGCTCTACGTCACCGCCGTGCGCGCGTGCGTCACATCCTGGGCCGAAGGGAAGATCTCCGACGCGCAGGCCAACTTCCTCAGCTTCTTCGTCAGCAACGACCTGCTCCCCACCCGCCTGCCCGACCTCCCGGAGGTCGCCCCCCTCGTCAGGGAATACCGCACCCTGGAGGACGCAGTGCCGGTGCCGACGCGAGTCCCCGGCA
>NYSS01000109.1 GCA_002683135.1 Planctomycetota bacterium
CTTATTCGCGTTCACACTCTTCCGATACGGCTCGACGAGGCGACGGAGGGCGGCCGCCATGTCCTTCGCGTCCCGATACACGAAGTTGGGGCCGCGACGCGAGCGCTTCAGTTTCCTCTTCCCGTCCGGGGAGAGGATGGCGTAGCCGAAGTTCCGCAGGTCGCCTTCTCCGCCGAAGAAGGTCGCCTTCTGAAAGTCCGCCTCTTCCCGGTCCTCGTAGGTCGCGGTGCGGATGCAGACGAAGGAACGCGAGGCCTCGATCACGCCGGCGTCGGACAGGAGACTCCCGTCCATTTTCTGCTTACCCGGTCACCACATGCCCGGAATGCCGTCGCACTGCGGCGCCGCTGTCAGGAACATAATCGGCTTGCCCGTCCTCTTCGCTTCTTTCAGGCCGTCCTTCAGCACACCGAACCACGCGATTCCGGAAACGACGTCCTCGCTGCCCGGCACACTGCCACCGAATGACTTACCACCACGGCCCTGAGCCGGAGCAACACCGGCAATAACCAGCAGCGTCGCCAGGACGCCGATACAAACGCTTCTCATCAGGGAACTCCTGTGTTGTTCGTCTCGGAGGGTAGGGGCCCGACGGCCTCCTCCCTCAACCGTTATCCCGTATTGGCGGCATTTTCGGGGGGATTTTTAGGCGAGACTCAGGGGACAGTGCAAGGACCTGAGTTCGGTCCACGAAACCTGCTGGAGCATGGTCCAGGACGCTGTCGAGGGAGGCCGCCCTCATCGCCGATCGGGATGCGGCGAGCGGGATCAGAACCAGGCGATCTTGGCGACCATCTCCTCGGGAACCGGCGCGTATTCCTTCGGCTCCATCGAGTACGCACCCCGGCCCTGGGACAGGCTCCGAACGACCGAGGCATAGCCGAACACCTCCCCGAGGGGAACGTCGGCGTGGATCACATTGGGGTCCTCCGTGGTTTCGATGGAGGCCACCTGGGCCCGACGCTTGTTCAGGTCGCCAATGATGGCGGAGAGATACTCGGGGGGCGTGGTCACCTCGAGCCGCATGATCGGCTCCAAGATCGAAACCCCCGCGGCCTCGGCCGCCGCCTCCACCGCCTGCGTCGCACAGACCGAAAACGCCAGGTCGGTGGAGTCCTCGTCCCGAAATGCCCCGGACAGCAGCGTGACCTTGGTGTCGATGAGCTCGAAGCCGTGNCCNATCCCGGCNGTCATNGCNCCNTCGCAACCNGACTCAATCGNCGGNCAGNNANNCCTTNGGGATGGTNCCNAGNGACCGNTCCTCNTANACNAANCCCTCNCCCGGNACCGGCTCCACCTGGACCTCGATCTCGGCGAACTGGTTCTTCCCACCCATTTGCCGCTCGAACGTCTGACGGGACTTCGCCACCCCATTGAGACGCTGNCGGTACGCCACCCTCGGCTTGCCGACGTTGGCGTTGACCCCGAAGTCCCGGAGCATCCTGTGCGTGACGACCTCGAGATGNAGCTCGCCCATCCCGTAGATGAGCATCTCCCCCGTCTCCTCGTCGACCGTGAAACGGAACGTGGGGTCTTCCTTGGAGATCCGCTCGAGGACGTCCGCGATCTTGCCGCGGTCGTCATTCGTTTTGGGCTCGATCCGCATCGAGATGACGGTCTCGGGGAACGTTGGTGGCTCGAGCGAGACGAGGTGGCCCTTCTCACACAGGGTATCCCCCGTCGCCGCGTTCTTGAGGCCGACCACGGCGACGATCATCCCGGCCTTGGCCTCCTTGACCGTCTCGCGAGAATTCGCGTGCATCACGTAGACGTGCCCGACCCGCTCAGGCTTGCTGGTGCGCGCGTTGTGTACCTGCATNCTCGGCCGCAGCGTCCCCTGGTAGATCCGCATGAACGTCAGATCACCATGCTTGTCAGCGATGGTCTTGAACGCGAGCCCTACGAACGGCTTGTCCGGAACCGGATCGAGCTGGAGCTCCTTGGCGCCCTTGCTGCGGACGTCGATAGCGATGGGCTGGGAGACCTCCCGAGGCGACGGCAGGAACGCCGTAACCCCGTCCAGGAGGCGCTGGATACCCTTGTTCTTCAGCGCGCTGCCGCAGAAAACCGGGGTGATCTTCCGATCAATGGTCGCTTGCCGCAGCGCCCCCACCAGCTCCTCGAAGGTGATCTCCTCCTCGTTGATGAACTTCTCGGTGAGCACATCAGACGTCTCCGCCAGGGTCTCCTCCAACTTGGCCCGCCACTCTGCGGCGAGCGGGACGAGGTCGTCAGGGATCGCTTCGATGCGATAGTCGGCCCCCTGGGACTGGTCGTCGTAGAAGATCGCCTGCATCTTCACGATGTCCAGGACTCCCTTGTAGTCCTTCTCCGCGCCGATGGGCAGGATGATCGGTACCGGATTGCAGCCGGGCAGCCGCTCCGCCATCGATCCGATCGCTCGGAAGTAGTCGGCCCCGAGCCGGTCCATCTTGTTCACGAAGGCCAGGCGGGGCACCTCGTACTTGCTGGCCTGGCGCCACACCGTCTCGGACTGGGCCTCCACCCCCGCGACCCCGCAGAAGACGCCGATGGCGCCGTCCAGAACGCGCAGGCTGCGTTCGACCTCCGCCGTGAAATCCACGTGCCCCGGCGTATCGATGATGTTGATCATCATGTCACGCCACTGCGTGCTGGTGGCCGCAGAGGTAATCGTGATGCCTCGCTCCTGCTCCTCCTCCATGTAGTCCATGGTGGCGGTGCCCTCGTGGACCTCCCCCATCCGGTGCTCTTTGCCCGTATAGAAGAGCACCCGCTCGGTAACGGTGGTCTTACCAGCGTCGATGTGGGCGATGATCCCGATGTTGCGGATCTTGTCGAGGTTGTATTTGGCCACGATCCGGGCTCACGAAAAGACGCCGGCAACCCCAAGGGGATCACCGGCGCCTCGTGTGTGGGGCATTACCAGGCGAAGTGGGCGTTCATCTTGTTGGCATCGGCCATTTTGTGCGTGTTCTCACGCTTGGTGATGGTCGCGCCCTCGCGGTTGTAGGCCTGCAAGAGTTCGTCAGCGAGGCACTCCGCCATCGGGCGCCCCTTGCGGCCACGCGAGATCTCGAGGAGCCAGCGGAAGGCCAGGTTTTGCTGGCGCGCACGCTTCACCTCGATCGGCACTTGATACGTGGCTCCGCCGACGCGCTTCGAGCGCACCTCCACGGCCGGCTTGATGTTGTTGATCGCCTGGTTGAACACCTCGAGAGGGTCCTCGCCAGAGGTCTTCTTGACGATGAGTTCCATGCAATCGTAGAACACCTTGCGGGCAGCGTTCTTCTTGCCGCTGTACATCAAGCTGTTGATGAACTTACTGACCAGCTTGGAGTCATACTTCGGGTCAGGCTTGAGGAAGCGCTCCGGAGAGTCGTACTTGCGCGGCATGGCTAACCCTTCGGACGCTTGGTGCCGTACTTCGAACGGCTGCGGCGACGGTCGTCGACGCCAGAGGCGTCGAGGGTGCCGCGGATGATGTGGTAACGAACGCCTGGCAGGTCCCGCACGCGGCCACCGCGCAAGAGCACGATCGAGTGCTCCTGCAGGTTGTGCCCCTCACCGGGGATGTACGCGGTCGTCTCCTTGCCGTTGGACAAGCGCACACGAGCGATCTTCCGGAGCGCCGAGTTCGGCTTCTTCGGCGTCTGAGTCTTCACCTGCTGACACACCCCCCGCTTCTGGGGGGACGAATCGAGCACAGGTGACTTACTCTTCTTCAGGACCTTCTTGCGGCCCTTGCGGACCAACTGATTGATCGTCGGCATTCGCCGGAACTCCTTGGCGCACCGGAGCCTGGGCCCACGGAACGGCAATCTGGGGCCGAGATGTTACGAACCGGTCCCTCTAGCCTCAAGAGACCCCCCAAGACCTCCATCCCACGCCCCAAAGGCCCCAGGCCTCAGGGAATGTCGATCTCCAGGGCCCCAGAGACCGCAAAACCCCCCGCAGCAGTCGGATCCATCATCCCAAACTGAAGGGTGACCAGGAGCGACGTCGCGGGAGCCGTCAGGATAGTGGAAGCCGATAGGGCATACCCCGTAGGCGGAAATCCGGGCAAGGAGAGGGGCGCACCCCAGGTCGTGGAAAAGAAGCCGTTCGCCAGGGTGGTGGACGGGTGCCCAAGGGGGACATTCACCGTGTTTGCGGGGCCGACGACGAGCCCGTTGGCGATGGCCGGGACGTTGGCCGAGGCCAGCTCCCAGGGATATCCGCCTAACGTGGTGGACAGATTCAGCGTGAAGGTGGCTCCCTGTGCCACCGTGATACGGCCGGCGCTGGCGAAAGACCCGGAGAGACCGTTCACGTCCAGGCTCGCGCCCGGCTGGTTGACCTGGAACCCCGTACCCAGGGTCGCGTTGCCCATCACCAGCGCGACGTCCGTCGCCGTGAGTCCAAACGGATAGACCCGGACATCATCCAGCATGCCGCTCATGAGGCAGCAGGTCGTCGCGCGTAGGACCGCCCCCAGCGCCACACGGTCGAAGGTGTAGGTACCGCCCGGCGTGTAGGAGAAATCCGCGGCATCCAGGACACCGTCCACGTACAGGCGTCCAGCGCCCGCGCCGTCGTCGACCCACGCCATGTGATGCCACGTCCCATCGAACACGGGACTGACGGACTGGGCCGTGAGCTGCTGGGACAGCGCGTCGTTCCTGATGTAGACACGCAGATTCGACTGCAGGCTGGTCCCGCTCCCCAGGGTGAACAACGGGCCGGAGCCAAACGCACCGGTGCTGTTCCCCTCCGAATAGATGCGCTTGTCGTTCTGAGGGGGGGCGTTGACCCACGCGGTCACCGAGTACGGGGTCCCGGTGCCGTACACCGGGAGGCCGCCGTTGGGCATGCAATCCACGTAGTCGTCGATCCCATCGAACGTGAGCCCGTTCCCAAAGACCGCGGGCGCCCAGGGCGTCCCCGCGAAGTTGACCAGGGTCCCGTGGTTGCCGTTGATCGACCCGTCAGCGGCGGTCGTACCCGTGGTCTCGTCAAGCGCCCAGAGCGCGGTCAGTGGGGCCTGCGCCCCGAGCGTTCCGACGAAGAGGGCGAGCATCAAAATGACGTGCGTTCTCATGATCATGCATCCCCTACTGGACGGTGATGTCCGTGGGACCACTGGCGGAAAATCCGTCCGCGCTACCCGGATCGAGCATGGCGAACTGCAAGCTGGCGATGGTCATGGCGGTAGGAGCGGTCATGGACACGATCGCCGAAGCGTTGCTCGACCCCCCTGTCAACCCGGGGATCGTCGGCGCGAGGGCAAACGGCGTCGAGAAGTTGCCGTTCACATACACGAGCGACGGGCTCGCGAGGTTGAGGTTCACGATGTTGCTGCTGAAGAGGACCGCCCCGGAGATCGCGGGGACGCTATCGACGCCCAGCTCCCAAGGGTTGCCTGCCACCGAGGTCGAGAGCTCCATGGAGAACGCCTGCCCGAGCGCCAGCGACACGGCCGCGGCGCTGGACGGAGAACCCGTCACACCGTCCACCACCAGCGTCGCGCCGGGCTGGTTCGTCTGAAAACCCCCTCCCAGCGCTCCGTTGTTGAGCACGATGCCCACGTCTGCCGAGCTCAGCGCGAAGGGGTAGACGCGAACGTCATCCAGCATGCCCGTGTAATTGCAGCAGGTCCCTGCGCGCAAGACCGCGCCCAGGGCGACACGATCCACGCCCGCATTCGACCCGGAGATGGTGTAGGAGAAATTCCCGGCGTCGGGTACGCCGTCGATATAGACCGTGACCGATCCCGCCACGTCCACGACCGCCACGTGATGCCACGTGTTGTCGAACACGGTCCCCGCCGACTGCGCGTTGGAGAGCACCGCCCCGGTGCCGGTTCGAACGAAGAGCTGGAGACGGTCCGCCGTCGTGTTGGCGTTGCGGCCGCTACCGAGCGTGTAGAGCGGGCTGTTGTTGGTGCTGCTTCCCTCGGAATAGAAGCGGTCGTCATCCTGCGGTGGACCGTTCACCCACGCAGTGATCGTGAACGGACTCCCGGAAGCGTCGTAGGCGGGCAGCCCGCCGTTCACCGCGCAGCTCACGTGCTGGGCCCCATTGAACGTAAGGGCGCCGCCATAAACACCGGTCGTCCACGGAGTGGCCCCAAAGCCCACCAGGGTGCCATCGTTGGCGTTGACCGAGCTGTCGCTCGCCACGGTGCCCATGGTCTCGTCCAGCCGCCAGTGAGCCGCGGGCCCCGCCTGACCGCAAACCACTGTGCAGCCGACGATCGCGAGTGCAAGAAATGTACGCACGCGTGGACTCCTTCCGTCGTGTGAGAGGATGCGCCC
>NYSS01000001.1 GCA_002683135.1 Planctomycetota bacterium
GGGCGGGTCGGTCTTGGCCATGAAGTAGGGGCGCAGGACGCGCAGGGCTTCGCGGCTGCCGCCGCCGTTGCCGCGGACATCGATCACCAGCCCCGCCGTGTCCTTGACCGCGTCCATGGACCGGTGCAGCCATCGCCGAAACGACGCGCCGGATGCCATGGAGGGGATCCGGATGTAGCCGACGTCCCCTTCGAGGGTGCGCTGCTCCGGCGTCGCCGAGGGTCGCGCCATCGGCGGCCGCCCGGCCAGCGGGCGGACCATCTTCACGTTCTTGCTGCCGTTAGCGTTGGTCAACTCGATGGAGACGCTGCTGGCGTTCTTTGCGGGGAGGTCCAGCTCCGCGCGGACGAAGGCGGCGAAGTGGGCGCGCTCCGTCGCTACCCGTCGCATGAACTCCGGATGGCCCACGGGGACGATGGACATCGCCCCCCCGATCCACCGATCCACCGGTACGCCGTCGATGGACTTCACATAGGGGCTCCCAGGTACGGCCGGTCCGCCTCCTCCGGGGCGCAGGGCGACGACGCGGTCTCCCAGGGGCGCGAGCAGCACGGGCAGGAAACCGGGTGGGAGGATGCGTGCGCTGCCGCCCACGCGCGTGTGCCCATCGCCGAACCGGGCCAGGAACTTCATCACCTCCACCGGAGCGTGCGGGTCGGCCCGCGCGCCGACAAGCTTGAGGCGCAGCGCGGCGAGCTCTCCCCGCCAGTCGACCCCCAGCAAGTCACGGTACGCGTATGCGTGCTCCACGCGCCAGGCGAGACGATCGACGTCCGCCTCGACCTGGGCGCGGGTCAGCGACGCAGGCGCCCTGGAGGCTTGTCCTGCTGCGCCGCGGGGTTGGTTCTGACTGCGCGCGGACCACAGCGCCGTCCGCCGCGCCTCTGTCATCGCGACACCGCGCAGCGTCTTTTCGCCGCCGCCGGAGAGCGCGCGCACTCCCAGGTCCACCGCCTTCCCTGGGGGATGGCCCATCCGGGACAAGACCTCGACCAGGTCCTCGCTGAACCGCTTCTGCCACCTCCCTCGCCAGGTCTTCTTGCAGAAGGACAGGATGGCGCTCTTCTTGACCCCGTCGATGGAGACCAGCTGGTACCAGGTCTTGTCGACCATGACCTCCGGGTCCTCGCTGTTCCATCGGAGCCCGTCGAAGGGTGCCAGCTTCGCGTACCTCTGTGCCGTAGCGGAAGACAAGCAGACGAGGATCACGGCCAAGGTGCGCATCAATGCGATCTCCATGGTGGACCCGGGTGGATGAGTTGCAGCGCGCCTGTTGGCGACGAGACGCTGGCGCAGCTCGTAGATCCTACGATCAATTTTGTCGACGCGCATGGGCTGCTTCGCCCGACCCTCACGGTACGATTTGCCCATGCCTCGCCCCGTCATCGGCATCACCGCCGACGTCCACGATGGCCGTCACGCGCTNAAGCCCGAGTACGTCGACGTCGTCCTCGCGGNNGGTGGNGTTCCGTTGATCATCCCCGCGAGCGCGGACGNCGCNGACGAGGTGGTGGGGCGTTGCGNCGGGGTCCTGCTGACCGGCGGTGACGATCCCATCATGGAGGCGTTCGGCGAAGCGACCCACCCGGCGGCCAAGACCATAGATCCGCGGCGGCAGGACGCGGAGCTGGCGGTCATACGGGCGCTCGAGTCGCGGCCGGAGGTGGCGGTCCTCGCGGTCTGCCTCGGCATGCAGCTCCTCGGGCTCCAGGCGGGGGGGCGCTTGCACCAGCACCTCGACGAAGTGCTCGAAGATGCGGACGTCCACAAGGACGATCGGGTGCACGTGGTGGAAGGGTCGATCGGGAACGGCCGGGTCACGAGCTGGCATCACCAGGCGCTGGCGGATGCGGGGCGACTGGAGGTCATCGGACGTGCCCCGGATGGCGTGATCGAGGCTGTCGCGGACGTCGATCGGCCGTTCTGCATAGGGGTCCAGTGGCACCCCGAACGGACCGGGGATTCCGCGTTGGGCAGCGGATTGATCCGACGCTTCATCGACGCCTGTGCTCCCAAGGATTAGGTTGGAGGGTCGCTAAGGAGATCGCCATGCTTCGCATCACCGTCGTCTGTTGTCTGCTCGCTTCCCTCGTCTGTGGTCAGGAGTTCATCACCGTCCAGGGTGGGAACGGCGCGCCGGGGGGGACGGATGCGAACATCACGTTCTTGCCAGGCCCGTTCGCGGCGCCCTTCACGGTGGCCGACTACGCGGCCGCGGTCGTGGGAGCGCCCGCCGAGATCATCCCGAACGGGAGCTTCGGCTGGGGGAGCCCGCTCTCCAACAACCCGTTGGCGATGTGGATCTCAACGACGCAGTCCGGCGTCCAGCCCTCGGGCCTGTACGCCGTGCCGTTTACGGTGAACAGCTCCGTCATCGGGCTCGCCACCCTGTCCGTCAACCTGCTGGTGGATGACTTCCTGGGCGATGCGACGAACGTGGGCGTCGCCGTCAACGGGATCCCCTTGCCCGGTACGAACACCTCAACGCCCGGATCGTGGGTGAATGAGACGGCGCTCACGAACCTCGACATCTCGTCCCTGGTCACCACGGGTCAGAACTACCTCTACCTGTATGGCAACAACACGGGCGGCCCCGGCGGCGTCAACTTCAGCGCCGACATCACGGTGTTCTCGACGGCCGAGTACCAGGTCAATCAGCCGGGCGCGAGCATGGACATCGACGGCCTGACGAGCGGACCGAGCGGCCCGGTCTACGCGTCGCGCTGCGTCGGACAGGCCGTGACGCTCACGTTCTCGAGCACGAATTCGGGCATGCCCTTTGAGATCGGCATCCTCACCGGGGACCCGCTCGTCCCGGCGTCAGGGGGTGGGATGGTCCTCGCCGACGGGCAGATCGTGAACGTCAGCCTCACGGCGCCGAGCATCACGTTCCTCAACAATCTGGGTTGGACTTCGCCGTTCCCGGCTCCGAGTTTCCAGCAGATCGTATCGATCGGTGCCGCCACCACGACCAGCGCCCAGACGGCCATCATCGCTCCGGCGCAGCCCAGCGGTCTGTTCCTCAGCGCGCCCAACGTCCTGGATACGTCGGCGGCCCAGACCCTGGTGCTCCTGTTGCCCGATGACGGCAACGCCCAGGTCGTCCTCGCCAACACGCCACTCTGCCACACCGGCGGGGTGTCGTTCTACGGGACCACCTACAACGATCTCTACGTCGGATCCAACGGCGACGTCACCTTCACCGCTGGAAGCAGCGACTTCACGGCGACCTCCGGTGAATGGCAAACCCAGATGCCGCGCATCGGTATCGCCTCGGACCTGGAGCCCAACAACTACGGGACCGTCGACGTGACCATCGCGGGTCCCGTCGTGCAGGTGAATTACACGAACATCACCGAGTGGGGCACCGGTGGTCTCGGTGTCAGCAGCTGGACGGTGGAGTTCAACGGCGCGCTCGCGCCTGTCGGCATCACCGGTTTCACGACCGACGGCACCTGGGGTGCGACGCCCTGCGTCGGCGGCGCGAGCCTCGGGGCCGGTGGCACTCATCCGGCGCTGATCAGCTTCGATACGATGGCCGGGACCGGACTGCAGGCGAACGCCAGCGCCACCGACAGCATCATCGACGAGAACACGCTCGGGATGCTGATCAACACCACGGGGTGGACGGACTTCCTGCTGCCGCTGGGCGACGGGTCCGCCTACATCGTCAACTGACGCAGTGACGCGGGGCTCGCTTCGCCCTGCGCGTGGTTACTGTCGGGCCTCGGCGACGNCCATGGCGGAGTCGAGGTCTGGCCACGCGCGGTCCCGGCCGTTCAGGGTGGGGGAGCGGGTAGGCCACGCGATGGCGAGCCGCGGGTCGTTCCACCGCAGTCCCCGTTCGGCGATCGTGGAGTAGTGCCGCGATACCCGATGCTCCGCCTTGGTGTCATCTTCGAGCGTCAAAAAGCCGTCGGCGAAGCCGCTGGGGACGTACAGCATGCGACCGCCGTCCGCGTTGAGGACGACCTTCTCGTGCTGCCCGAAGGTGGGCGATCCTGAGCGGAGGTCGACGATAACGTTGAGCATCTGCCCCTGGTGGCAACGGACGAGCTTGGCTCCCGTCACGCCGCCGACTCGGCAGTGCAGGCCCCGGAGCGTGTGGCGCGAGAGCGCCTCCGACACGTCGGTCTGGGCCAGGCGCCATTCCAGGCCTCGTTCACGCAGCGCCCGCTCGTAGAGCGCCCAGGTGACTTCGCCGTGCCCGTCTGATTGCGCATCGGGCTCGATGATCAAGGCGCCTTGCAGCGCGGTGTCCAGGAACCTCATTGACCCATCCTCCCCTGCGGGATCTATCGCGATTGTGGGGCCGTGCCGTGAAACAAATCCGGCCGGAGATGTGCCTTTTCTTCAAATCCAAAGGCCGGCGCCCGGTGGGGTTTTTGGGGAGACCCCTGCAGCGGGTCCCNGGCCGGCGTCGATAGGGGGCTGGGAGGACGGGTTCAATGATGGAGGCCACCTCGGATCTCGCTCGTATGGTCGACGCCGTGCTCGAGCGTCCGGCGTCCGGCGCCGCGGCGCCGGGGATGATCGAGTCGGCTGCCCCCTACAGGGTGCTGGCCTGGCCCGACTATCGTTCGGAGCGTGAGCTGCGTGAGCTCTTCGATGGCTACGCGCAACAGCTCCTGGGCCAGGGCGACGTGAGCCTGTGTCTGCTGCAGGTGCCGGGCGTCGATCCGCGGCTCGAGGACGCCATCGAGGCGACCGCGAGGGCGTGGAAGCAGGCGGTCGGGTCGCCCACCGCAGGGTGTCTGCATTTTGTTGATGACGCGCCAGGCGTCGCATCCTGGACGGCTCTCGGCCGTTCGGCGCACGCGGTCGTGGCGCTCGAATCCGCGCGTTCCGGTGGGGCTCGTCGGTCCTTCTTGCAGACGGTAGGCACGCGCGTCCTGAGGCATCCGGCGCAGCTACAACCGCTGTTGAACACGGTGCGCAGCGCCGATCGCGAAGCCAGATCCAACGCGCCGTGGTCGGAGTTGGGCTATACGCCGTGGCTCTTCGAGGGCGCGACGATAGTCGATGTTGCGCCGGGTCCACAGCTCCGGACGCATTACTTCGAGAGCGCCGTGGTTGAGGTCATCGAGCCTCGCGCCGAGCTCTTCTCCGAGCACTGTCGGTGGAGCGACCTCGGTCGCGCGCACCGCGTGTGGAGCCGATCCCCGTCCGAGCGGATCGCGGAGATCGGCGACCAGGCTTGTCTCGTTATCGTCGGTGACGCGCTCGAGTCGGTCGACGATCCGTCGCGCACGTTGGCGACGGCGGCGTCCTACCTGGCGCCTGGAGGCGAGCTGGTTGTGAAGAAGTCCCGCTGGCTTGATTCCCAGATCGCGTCGGTCGACCTCACGCCCGTCAGGAGCTCAGCGTCCCTGACCGTCCTCGCCTGAGGGTCGTCCTCGCTTCGGCTCAAGATCGCGAAATCCATGTCCCGATAGGCACCTCAGGAGGGACCGGTCAGGTATGGGCGAAGCGAACATCCTTTTGCGGACTCGCGGGGATCGTGAGAGCGGCTGGGATTGCATCGTCCGTTGTGTCGAGCTTGAGGCACACCTGGGCCGTGTCTGGCCGACGGCGCGCGTCACCGTGTTCGCCGAGGGAGACCACCGCACCCTGGACTGGCTCTACGCCCGGGTCCGAGATCTCATCGGCGTGCGCTTGGGAACCAACGTCCACGATGAGATGGGAGCGCGCTCCATGCGTGGTCGAGCGGACGTCGTGATCTTCGATATGCCGACGGCCCCGGACGAGGTGCTACGCGGTGCTTGGTTGGCCGACGCTGACCGACTCTTCGTCCGGTCGCCGGACGATTCGATCGCCGACGTAGAGGCGTACCTACATGGAGTCGAGCTCGCGCAGATAGAAGGGCGCGGCGGTTTCTGCGTCGAACAGCGCGTGGACGATGTCCTCGTGTCCCAGGTCGCGGACCTGGATTTGGCCTAGGCGCGTCGCCAGCTGGGCCGCGTCCGGAAGCCAGATCATCCCGAGCACACCGAGGGTCTCGGGGCCCGCGCGGACAAACCCCCGGGAGTGTCGCGGGGTCCGACAGTTCAGGCGGTCGCGCCGCCACAGACGTTCAAGGCCTGCCCGGTGATCGCCCCCGCGTCGGGGCCGATCAGGAAAACGACGGCGGCAGCCACCTCCTCCGCACGGGGGGCGCGGCCGATCGGGGTCTCGCCGGTAGCCGCCAGGACAGCGTTCACAGTGATCTCCTTGGGCGCGAACTCCAACCCAAGGGCGCGGATCATGCCGACCACCGCCGCCTGTGAGGCGCACGCCCCGTGGAGGCCCGCCCCCCCCGCCCGCGCGAGCTGGGTAGCGACAGCGACCATGCGTCCGCCCTCGCGAAGCAACGGCGACATCCCGCGCAAGGCCCTGAACGTGGACGCGAGATTCGCCTCCAGGTGAACGTCAAAGGACCGGGTGTCCGGCTCGTCGAGCTCCGTCTCTTCGGTCCGGTCGGCCATCACGACCACCCCGTCCAGAGACGGAGCACGTTCACGGATGGCCTCGAACGCGGCGTCCGCAGAGGCGCGATCGTCCAGGTCACAGATGACGACATCCGCCGTCGCCGCGCCCAGGTGCGCCCGTAACGCCAAGACCTCGAGGGCGGCTTCGTCCTGGCCGACCAGGATGGAATCCCAGCCCGCGTCCATAAGGGCGGAGGCGACGCTGCGCCCGACACCGCGATCGGCGCGGAACACCACCGCGCGCTTCCTTTCTGGAGGTGCCACCGCGGGATGGTATCAGTTATGAGCGGGCCGACGGAGCCGCGGACGTCCCCTCAAGTCACCTCGTGCGGCGCGCCGACGCCACCAGTATGGCCTCCGAAAAGGAGAGCGCGAAGCGGCCCTGGATAGGCATCATGTTCGAGCGTTGCTCGATATACAGCCGGCTGTACCGTGCGTCGGGAGACCGGGTCTCCTAATTTGCGTCCGACCTTGAAAGCCCCACGGAACGGGGGGACACTCCTCGCACCATGGTTTTTCACGCAGCGAACGTCGCGATCTTCCTGTTCATCCTGGTTGGGGCTGCGCTCCACCACAAGCGTCAGCTCCACGTGAAGATGATGCTGACGGCCTTCGTGCTCGATCTGGCGCTCCTCTTCGCCGTCGAGCTGGCCGACGGCGCGGTAGCCCAGGCCTATCGCAGCGTCGGAGAAGGGAAGGCCATCATCATGACCCACGTTGCGTTCGCGGTCAGCGGGCTCGTCATGTGGATCGTGCAGATCCACGCCGGGCGGAAGATCTACAAGCAGGGACGCATGGAACTGCTGCCCAGACATGCCAAGGGCGCGCGTCTGTTCTTGTTCTTCCGACTCGGTAACGTCGTCACCGCGTTCATGCTGTGACGGGGCGGTGCCGCAGCCACATCGCGACCCTTCGCCAGGCCACGTTGGGGTGGGCCTGAGCCGGAACGGCGTTCACCAGCCCGCGGCGTCCCAGGAGGTCGCCCATGAACGTCTCAAGGGCCTTCTGCTGGGTCGGGTTCAGCTGGTTAGCGGTAGCGGTTGCCATGGTCGGACGGACTCCCCCTTGGGATGGGCGGTTCCTCAAGCCCGAAGCTGAGGTCTCGACGCTCAGATTTCAGAAAGCTCTCAACGGACGCGCCTATCCTGGTCGATGGTGAGAGCATGGAACTCGTTCAACCGCGGCCAAACTCCGGGATGACCCTCGTCCTCCTCTTGGTGTGCACGACCGTGCTGTTCGCCCTGGCGGCGGTCGTTCGGCCGGCGCTGGATGGAGACGCTCCTGAGCGCAGGACCCTCGCCGCCGTGGAGCGCGTCGCTTCGCTCGTTCGGGCCGGCGCCGCGTCGGTGATTCCCGAGGGGCATTCCTGGCTTCATGGGCCGGGTCCGCTACCCGCCGGTGCTGCAGCGGGATCGGCGTGGCCACTGAGGCGCTGGTTGAGCGTCCGCGATGGCCGGGCGTTCGAGGAGCGGCTCCCTCTGGATGGCTGGGGCCGCGCCGTCGCCGTTATCCCGGTGACGTCCGAAGGGCCGCGCGCCCTGCTCGTGGTCTCGGCGGGACCGGACGGGGTCATGCAAAGCTCGAGCGTGTTCGGCATCGGCGGCGACGACATCGGCCAGGTGATCTTCCGTCACCGCTCTGGTTGACGACGATTGGCGCTGCCCCGGCCCTCCGGCTGGTGCTGCGAATCGTCCGTCGTGAAGGCCCTCTCGGGACTCAACGCTCCTTGACCCCCTAGCGCCGCCGGCGTCCGTACGAGGGGGTCGGGTAGATGGGGATACTGCGGCGCCCCTTGCTGTCGTAGGCCTCGACGGCGAACAGCCAGTCGTCCTTCGACAGGCCCTCCATGACCGCCGAGGTCTTGTCCTTGGGGACGAGGACGCGGTGCGTCCATTGGGGTTGGTGGGTGCGACGATAGAGGACCGCGTATCCCGCCAAGTCGGCCTCGCTGTTGGCCTGCCATGCCAGCTCTGTGTGGGGGGTCAGCCGAGCGACGAGCACCCGGACGTTGCGCGGCGAGGCTGGCGCGAACGCGATCTCAGCGGCGGCGGCGATGTTGGTGCGGCACACGCGACTCACGAACGGGTAGTCCAGATTCTCCGGTAGGTCCCCGTACTTGTTGCCGTCGATGTTGCGGACGTCCTGGTGTTGCCAGTCGTAGTTCTCGTGGCATTCAGTGAACCGCACGGCGGCGAACCCGAAGTCATTGAACGCCTTGTGATCACCGCCACGCAGGTAGCGATCCTGGCGGAAGATGAGCGTGACGTCGAGGCCGGGGGTGTACGCCTCGCCGCGAGCTTCGATGTAGCGCGCGACCTGTCGGCTAGGGGCGTCGTTGTCGCTGCCGACGATGCTGCGGGTGACCCGACCCTCTTCGTTCTTGGGGCCAGATGGGACGCCCTCGCTGAACAGGCGGAGCCGCATCGGCTCGCGTTTGCCGCTTGATCCCATGACACCTCCGACGATGTCGTTGGTGAACATCGCCTCGATGCGACGCTTGCCGTCGTAGGCCATCTGCGCGTGGGCGCGAGCACCTAGCAGGCCCTGCTCTTCGCCGGCGACGCACATGAAGATGATGGTGGCGCGGGGCTTGGATCGACCGAGGACGCGAGCGGCTTCGATCACGACGGCTGTCCCGGATGCGTCGTCATCCGCGCCGGGGGCCTCGGACGTCGCGTCGCCGCCGCGGGAGGCCCGGCTATCGTAGTGGCCTGACAGGACGACGTACCGGTTGGGGTCCGTTCCCGGGAGCGTCGCGAGGACGTTGACGACCTCGCCTCCGTTGGGGAGCCTGCGGCTGGCGGGGAGTACGTGGCGCTCCATGGAGATCTTCAGGGCGCCGCCGGTCTCCGTCGCGATCGCGTCGAGGTGGCGCTTGAGCCACCGCCGCGCGGCCCCGATTCCTCGTTCGTTGCTCTCGGTGTCCGACATCGTGTGCCGGGTCCCGAACGAGACGAGTTTTCGGACCGTCATCTCGATCTGCTTGGGGTCGACGGCGTCGACCGCGGCTTTGATCTCCGGGTCGATGGTCTGCGGGACCTGACCGGAGGCGAAGGCGCCGAGCGCTGACAGGAGGACGAGACAGCGGGTGATCATCCCCGCATCCTATTCCCGGGCAGCGGATCGTGCGGCGTCGACCTCGCGCGCCAACAGGGCCGGCGCCACGAGCCCGAAGAAGCGCTTGCGTCCGGCGACGAAGACGACCGGGATTTCCGCGCCGTAGGCGTCCATGAGCCGGGCGTTGTCGGTGATGTCCTCCACGCGGAGGGTGAGGCCCAGGGGGCCGGCGCGCCGCCGCAGGAGGTCGAGGGCCTCGTCGCACAAGGGGCAGGTCCGCGTCTTGAGCAGCAAGATGTCCACCCTGGGCCAGGGCCGCATCCTCAACCGGTCGAGGAATGGCCGCGGCCCCTCCGACAACGGCGGCGCCTTGGGGAGATCTTCGTGGGGCGTAGGATCGAGCATATGACCGGCGACGAGGTTAGCGCAGGCACGGAGGCAGCGCCCGGCTGGGAGCTGACCGGCACGGATCGGGAGCGGTACGTCGAGCGGATGTTCGACGGCATCGCCAAGCCCTATGACCGTCTGAATCGCGTCATCAGTCTGGGGCGGGATCGCCGTTGGCGTGCCGTGGCGGTAGAGATGTCTGGGGTGCGAGCCGGTGACAACGTGGCCGACGTCGGTTGCGGCACTGGCGATCTCGCGTTCGATTTCGCTCGCGCGGTCGGTGAGAGCGGTCGGGTCGTCGGGCTCGATCTCTCTCCTGGCATGCTCCAGGTCGCCACCGCAAAGCACGCGGCGTCCGACGTCCCATGGCTTTCCCTCCACCGCGCCAACGCCGCCGCCACCGGTCTCCCGGATGCCTGGGCTGACGTCGTGGGGATGGGGTGGGTGCTGCGTAACGTCGGTGACCGTGCTCCCGTGTACAAAGAGATCCAGCGCATTCTGCGCCCGGGCGGCCGCTTCGTCTGCATCGACATGTCTCGCCCCGGCAACCCGGTCTCTCGTCTCGGCAACTGGATGTACCGTCACCTGGCCATGCCCGTCCTCGCTCGCTTCTCGGGAGGCGATCGTTCGGCCTATCGCTATCTCGCCAGCTCGACGGACCATTTCCCAGATGGGCCCGACCTCGCGGCCGAGCTGGCCCAGGCCGGCTTCAAGGACGTCACCTGGCGTTCACTGATGCTCGGGTCCCTGGCGGTGCACGTCGCGACGACGGCGCCCGTCGCTGGCATGGGCCGCGCCTGAGCGCCACCCCACGTTCCGCGTGTGGGAGACGCGCTCGCGTCGAGGAGATCGTGCTGAGGTGGTGGGGATGAGGGGTCAGTAGCGCAGGCGCCGCATGTCGCAGTCGACGACCACCTTGCGCTCGCGGCGGCCGTCCACCTCAAACGCCTCGGTGTTGAACCATGGGTTCCCGTACCAGACCTTGATGCGATAGCTGCCCTCGGGCACCGATGTCAGTTTGAACGACCCGTCGGCTGCGGTCGCGCAAGCAGCCACCGTGAGTCCCTTGCCGTTCATCAACTCAATCTTGCGCCCGCTGAGGTCGCCGGCGCGCGCGAGGATGTGACCCGTGATGGCGCTTCCCTTGCCGATGTTGACCCTGACCTCCACGGTCTCGTTCATCTTCACCCGGACTTCGCGGTGTAGTTCGGGTAACTGGGTGCCCGGGAAGTCGATGGCGAGGTCGTAGACGCCCTGGTGCACCCGTTCGAAGGTGAATCCCGCGGCGACGGGGACGATCTCCTGTCGGCGTAGGTCGTGGCGTCCACCGGTCGAGAAGTAGAGACGAAGTCGCGCTGCTTTTGCCTGGAAGGTCTCGTGGTCAGGGATGATCTGACCCTTGATGGTCGCGCTGCCTCGAGAGAGCGCGAGGACCATGTCCTCCGGGTCATGGGTCGGTTGGCGAATGTAGGTGTAGCGGTCGTAGGAGGGGTGGCTGACGGTGATCTGGTCGAGGGCCGTGCGGGGGATGACGTAGGGTGCCGTGAACGTGCCATCTATTTGGGATCGCGTGCGCGCCGTGCCGCTGAACTCGATCAAGGCGTCGGCGACGCCACGTTGATCGGTCTCGTCGACGATCTTGCCCCGCGGTCGCACGCCTCGCTGCAAGCGCACCTCGTGCCACGTGCTGCGCCCGGGGCGGACGACGACCTCACTGCGCGCCGCGACGAATTCCTCGGCCCAGACTTCGAGCTGGTAGGAGCCAGGTGGCACGTCTTCAATCAGCCAATCGTCGCCCTGGGCCCGGACGAGCGTCCCGGCCCCAGGGACGAGGCGCATCTGGACGGTGGGGATCGGATGACCCGCCCGGCTGAGGGCGCGGCCTCGAACGCGGCCAGGGGCGGTCGGGTCTTCGGGGGCGTCCTCGACCGCTGCGTCCAGGTCCGTTACGGGGGCGTCCCCCAGGCCAGGGCCGCTTACCCGATCCGGCTCGCGTTGGTCTGCGGGCCCGACCTGCTGGTGGAATTCTTCCGCATCCGCCTGGTCAGCCCTGCTCCACGGCCGCTCGATATCACCGCCAAGCAGCAGGAATGTGCCGACGAACAGGACGAGGAAGAGGGCCAGGAGCCATGCCGCGTTCTTGAGCATCTCCAGCAGTTCCAGGGAGTTTCACGCACCTTGTGCCCCCGTCCCACCACGGGAGAGACGGGGTCCATCTCTCCGTTCTACGGAGCCGGTCCGGCAAATCAAACAGCGGATCTGGAAGCCGATCGGGGCGGCGGCCCCTGCGGGGGCTACATGCCCTTGGCCAGCCGCGTACCGAGGATCTCGTCGAGGAGCGGGGCGCGGTTGATCTTCTCCATCGTCGTCTTGAAGTCGTACGGGACGCGGCGATGGCGCACGATGTTGCCCTCGACCTCGACCCAGCAGGCCCGGGGATCACGGTCGCGGGGTTGGCCGACGGAGCCACAGTTGATGATGTACTTCAGGTCCGGATCGAGCTCGTGCTCAGGATCCTCGTCCCGAGGGACGAAGGTCTTGAGGTCTGACCGAATGATCACGGGCATGTGGGTGTGGCTGCAGAAGACCACCTGCTCGGTTGCGTCGAAGATCTCGCGGAGCTTGGGATCAGCGTTGAAGAAGACGTCTTCCTGGTAGACGTATTCGTTGACCGGGTCCCTGGGTGAACCGTGAACGAACAAGGCGGTGCCGTGGCGGAAAGTGAGGGGGAGGCTGCGGAGCCAATCCCAGCGCTCGGCGGCGTGTCGGCCGCGGAGGAGACCTGGCTTCATGCGCTCACGGGTGAACCGGATCGCGGCGCGGGCGAAGGGATTGAAGCGCTCGGCGCCCGTGAACAAGGCCTCATCGTGGTTGCCGCGGATGGTCTTGGCGCAGCGCTCCATGATGATGTCCGTGCAGGGCTCAGGATCGGGGCCATACCCCACAATATCCCCGAGGCAGTAGATCAGATCATGCCCCCGGGCGTCGATGTCCTTGAGCACCTCGGTGAAGGCTTCGAGGTTGCTGTGGACGTCAGAAACGATGGCGTAGCGGTCCGCCAAACCTACTCCTCAAAAAGGCTCAGGTGTACGAGAGTCCATTCGTCCGGCGCCCGTTCTATTCGACCTCTGCGCCCGACATCACACCATTGGCGGCGCGGGCGGGCAAGTCGGCTTACGTGAGGCACGCAGCGCGGACAACCTGAACAGGACGAAGGTCAGGTCGTCCGGTTTGGACGGGCCTTGTCCCTCTCCTTCGCGCTCCATGCGGGTTCGGGCGGTTACTGCGAGGCGCCGTGCGGCGCGCTCCAGGGGGCCCTTTCGGACCATCTCGACGATCTCCTCTTCGGTGAGGTTGTCGGAGAGTCCGTCGGACGCGAGGACCACGGTGTCCCGATCCGCGAGTCGCATCGTCGAGCCCATCTCCACGCGCATGTCGGGCGTTCCCAGCATGTTCGAGACGAGGTGTCGCTCCTCGTGGTGGAGCGCCTCGTGGGCGTCGAGCAGGCCAGCCTCGACGGCGTAGCCGGTGGGGGAATGGGGCACGGTTTGCATCTTGACCCGACCACGCTGACCGACCGTGAGGATCATGGAGTCGCCGACATGGAAAGACCGCACGCTGCGGCCCGCGATCTCGACGATCGCCAGCGTCGTCCCGGCGCCGACTCCGAGGCCGGCGATGGCATGGTTGGCGGCCTCGACGCCGTTGAGGACGGCGTTGCGCAGGTCGGTGTCTTCGCGGCGTGCCCGTCGAACGGAGGTGGCCACAAGGCTGATGGCCAAACCCGAGGCCTGCGCGCCGGCCTTCTGGCCGCCCACCCCGTCAGCGACGATGAGCAGACCGCCGTCTCCGGAGTAGGGGATGAGGGCGGCTGCGTCTTCATTGGGACGCTCCATCCCTGGACAGCGTTGACTGAATACGACGGCGTGTCCCCCGCAGAACCGGGTCGCCGTACCCTCCGCCATGTCCGCTTCAGTGAAGAGCTGAGATCCTGCCGGCGCAGTAGTCGTCATGGTCCCGGTGGCATTCTGCCCCCACGTGGGGGCGGATCCCAGAAGGAACCGCATGTGCTAAATCGGCACGGGGGCGGACGCGGAATCCTTAAGTCATTGCTAACAAACGGCTTGCCCGTTTGTCGGCCGCCGGTTTCCGTTGCCCCGATCTTCCAGGATCGCGCGACTCCGGATGCGCTGGAAGGCCTCCAGCATCTGGCTCGCGGTCGCGAATCGCCTGCGCTCGTCGACCTGAAGGGCCTTACGGATCATGGCAACGAACGCGGGATGCCAGCCGCGCACGAGTCGCTCGTGCCCCGGCATGGGCCAGCGGAAGGGCCATCGCGGGAGCTCCCCAGTCGTCATTCGGTAAAGCAGGAGGCCGACGGAGAAGACGTCGGATCGCATCGAGGGCTTTCCCATGGCCTGTTCGGGCGCCATGTAGCCGATCGTTCCGGACCCCGAGGTCGAGACCGTCTTGCGCGCGACCTTGGCGATGCCGAAGTCCGCCAGCCGCAACTGGTTGTCCGGAAACAGAATCAAATTCTCGGGCTTCAGGTCGCAGTGGATGATCCTGCGGCGGTGTGCGAACGTGAGCGCCTGGAGGAGCTGTTCGGCGTAGACGAGGATCGTCTTCTTGCCCAGCCGTCGGGTGAGGCGCTCCGCCAGGGTCTCTTTGCCGAGCCGCGTCACGATCGCGAACTGTCCCTCCACTTCGTCGGCGGTCTTGATCGGGAGGATGTTCGGGTGGTCGAGAGGTGCCGCCAGCCGCGCTTCCTTCTTGAAGTCGTCGAGGACGCCGCGGCTCAGCAGGTGATCATGGGGCACCTTCAGCGCGACATCGATGCCCTCGACGGTGTCGCGGGCGCTGTATACCACCGCAAAACCGCCCGTCGCGAGGCGACGGTGGATGCGATATTTCCCCAACTTCTGGCGTGCCCTCAATGCCATGGTGACTGAATCCGCGCGAAGAGTAGTGCGCGAATTTCAAGTCTACTTCATCGCGTGAGCGAGTTCACTGTTGGCGTTGACGACTGTTGTACGAATGCACGACGTGAACCGCGCACCATCGGCTGTCGTGCACACGACGCGGCCGCGCGCGGGGAGGATCAGTGACGCGGATCAAGTCGCGCTTCCGCGATCTCGTCGAGATCGAGTGTCCAGGGCCGTCCATGGTCCGGGCGGAGGCGGATCTGGCCGTCCTTCACGCCGTCGATCACGCCCGTGAGGAGTGACTGACCGTCGGCTGCGGGCTGGCGTAGTCTTACCCGGGCTCGCTCACCAACGAACCGTTCGAAGTGGCGCTGGGTCCTCATGATGCGGCGCTCGCCAGGTGATTCGACCTCAACCGAATAGTCGTCCGCTGGCAGGCCCCTGGCCTCGAGGGCACGTCGCACAGCGCGGTTTATTCGGGTGCAGTCGTCGATGTTGATTGGCCCGGGGTCCGCGTCTAGGGTCAGGACCAGATTTCGGGCATTACTGATCGTTAGCCTGAGGGTTTCATAGCCCTCGCGGTCCACCAGCTCGCGGACCAACTCCTGCGCCTGCGTCTCTTCTCCACGCTTCATGAGGCCAGCACTTTAACCGCCTGCGTGGACCTGCCAGACCTATACAGCCAATGTCGCTCGATCTTCCGACCCTGCTCGACGGTGCCGTCGTCATGGCGCCCATGACGAAGGGCTCGAACCTTCCGTACAGACGGCTGTGTGACGAGCTCGGTGCCACGGTCACCATGGGCGAGATGGCGCTCTCACGAAAGCTGAAGAAGGGCAGCCGAGCCGAGTTCGCGCTCATCCGGCGACATCCCTCGGAGAAGGTCTTCGGCGTCCAGCTCGCTGGCCGGGACGCTGACGAGATGGCCTGGGCAGCCGCGCTCGCGGTCGACCGCGGAGCGGACCTGGTGGATATCAACCTCGGTTGCCCCATTCAGGAGATCACCCGCCGGGGCCTGGGCGCGGTGTTGCTGGAGAAGCCTCGCAAGGTCTGCGAAATGGTCCGCGCGATGAAGATGGCGGTCGGCGACGTCCCGGTGACGGTGAAGATCCGCCTGGCGTGGTCGGAGGGGCGCTTCGTCCACGTCAAGGTCGCCAAGGCTGCCGTCGATGGCGGTGCCGACGCGATCTTCGTGCACGGTCGTACCCGCCAGGCCCGTTATCGGCGCGCNGCGGACTGGGACAAGATCGGGGAGGTTGTCGAGGCGGTGCCGGTACCGGTNGTGGGCAACGGGGACATCCAGTTTCCGCACGAGATCGAGGCATTTCGAGCGCAGGCGGGATGTGCCGGCGTCATGGTCGCCCGCGGGGCGCTGATCAAACCGTGGATCTTCAAGGAAGCGGCGGACGGGGAGTACTGGGACATCTCGGCGGCTGAGCGCGTCGCGATGGGCCGCCGCTACGTTGATCTGTGCAAAGAACACTGGGGCGAGGACGAGCGCGGGCTCGCCAGCGTGCGGCGCTTTCTCTTGTGGCATCTCGACTTCTGGTATCGCTACGTTCCGCGGTACCCCGACGGCCGGTTCCCCAAACTGCAGGAGCGGGAGGAGGCGTTCGAGCCTCGGTCCGAACTGGACGCGGTCCTCTCACGGCCCGATCCCGCGGCGCATGCTTGGATCGCGGATTTGTTGATTCACGGGGAAGAACAGGCAGGCCCGATGCCCGACCTCCCGTCCGAGGAAGACCTGGAGGCTCACCGTGACCCGATTCCTCAGGGGTGATGGACTCTCAGCCGATGGCGGTGCCGGGGGGACGGATGGTGCGTTCCCAGCGTGGACGTAGCATCTCGGCGAGGTTCGTCGCGACGTCGGTCAGGAGCTCCGGGTGTGGCAGCGCACGTCCTGCGATCCGATCGGCCGAGCTTTGGAGGTCTTCGGTCAGGTCGTCGTAGGCGAGGACGCGGCTCGGTATGCCGTCCAGGGCGGTCAGGTCGGCTTCCCCGTCGGGTGCGATCAGGATCGCGGCCAGCGACTCGGCTGCGGTGCGCATCGCGGAGATCGTCGGCGCTACAGCGCGCCAGCCCGCCTCCCCGACGACCACGAGCCCGACTCGCTGGCGTGAGACGAGGACGTGTTGCGTGGCCCGGCTCCACGCGACGAGGACGGACGACGTGATGTCCCTGTCCGGCGGCGGGACGAAACGGAAGGTGGCGATACCTGCGTGGAGCAGGGCCTGGGATAGTTCGAGGAACGGGCGTAGACCCGGACGCGATGGCTGTTGTCCATCCAGGTCGCGATCCGGGCCATCGNGCAGGATCAACGCCAGGGGGTGGGGCGGCGTGATGTTGGCCGGAAAGTCCCACTGACCGGTAGAAATGGCGCCCTCAACGAGGATTCTTNCCTCTTCAGTCGCGACCGGAACAGACATGGGGCGCCATGCTAACACCCTTGCCTGATTGATCTTGTGACCTGATGGCCAGGGGCTGTTTGAGGTGGTCGCCTTCGGTGAACGGGGAATCCTGCAAATCTGGGCGATCGAGCCTTATCCTCGCATGGGAGACGTCGTTATCCGTCCCCCTCGGAGCCTTGATGTCCCGTCTGACGCTCATCCTCCTGATCCTGTGCCCGCTCGTAAGCGCACAGTTCGACGACCGGCTCTGGCTCGTCCAGGCTGCTGGGGGTGGTCCAGGCCGCGTCTTCGAATGCGACCGCGACGGCTCCATCGTCGGGAGGTATCCGGGCCCNGCGTTCGGTAGCGGCGGTGTCCTGAAGGACCTGTTTCTCAACCGGGTCTGGGTCTGTGACGACGGTTATTGGAACGGATTGGGGGTGTCGACCGGGGCCGTGCGCAGCTACGCCTCTGGCTTGGGCCAGACGGGGATCATCCCCAAGCCCGGCGCGCGGGCCATCGCTCAGATCAGCGGTGGCGATCTGGCGGTGCTGATCAATCCCCNCCCGCTTCAGGCGAGCTCGGTCGAGATCATCCCCGCCGGTGGCGGAGTGGGGACGGTCGTCACCGTCGGCACCCACGCGGTCGAGATGGTCGCTGGTCGCGACGACACCGTCTGGACTCTCAACCGTGTCTCCGGGACCATTTCCCGGGTNCAGAACGGCATCGCTCAGACCGTCATTCCGGTGACCAGCAACGCGGCGCTGGATCGCCTGGTGCTGCTCCCAAGCGGTGGAGTGCTGGTGACTTTCCAGGGGCAATCGCTGGCGGCGATTTTCGATTCCACCGGCGTCAACGAGGTGCCTGTGAATCTCCCCGAGCCCGTGATCCGGGTGGCGGCAGATGCGGACACGTCGGTGTTCATGCTCGGGCAGAGCCGCCAGGTATATCGGTTCAACTTGAGGAGCGGCGTGATCACCGATCAGTTCCCGGTCTCAGGGGNCGCGTTCGGTGCGCTGATCCCAGCCCAGGGCGGTCGTATCTGGATCGAGGAAACGACGACCAAGACGATCACTTGTTTCGGGTTCGGCGGGGCGGTCCTCATTTCCCTGTCCACGCCCTATGCGACGCACTCGCGGGGCGACCCGCTCGGGCTCGAGTGGAGCTGTAAGACCGCGCCCGGGGCGGACGTGGACGGCGACGGTGTCGCGTCCGGGGCCGAGATCCGTCGTGGGACCGATGTCCTCGACGGGACCGATTTTCCGCCGAGCCTCTACGAAGTCGGAGCGGTGGGCAATTTCATCCCGATCGGGTTGTCGGCGCCGGGGCGCCCGGGGCAGGTGTTCGTGCTGCTGGCTTCGCTCAGCGGCGTCCGGCCCGTGTCGCTTGGTGCCGACGGGGCATCAGCCCCGTATTTCGACCTCGCGGTCTTCGATGACGGCCTCGCCTACGCGATGCTGGTGAATCCGGTAATCCAGGCGCATCTCATCAACATGCCCTTTGGCATGCTGGACGGGTCGGGGCTCGGCCTCGCTGCCATCGACCTGAGCGGGTTTGCGTCGCTGCCGGGCGGGCTCCTCCAGATCTACTGCTGCGCCATGATTCTCGGACCGGGGAACGCGGTCGAAGCGACCACAAATCCCGTGTGTTTCGACAACCTCGGCACGCCCTGCCTCTGATTTCCTACCTTTCAGGGAATCTCTGCAACCTCCCCCATCTCGCCGATCCTCGCTTATGTAATGTCCCGGCCGAGTGGTCGGGACGCTGCGGGCAGGGCGAGACGAAGCCGACGGTCGGCTTCGTCTCGTTCTATATAGGCAGATACCGTGGCGTTCGCGCACGAACCTGCGCGGCCCCGCCGTTTTTTTGAGGTACCTCTCAAGAAACCTCTTTGGCCGCGTCGATATGTGGTGCGGAGAGGGAAAAGGACCCGATCAGGGAGGCCTTCGGGCCGGTGAGAACCCTGTTCGGCGGAAGACCTCGGGAAACCGAGATCCTTCGAGGCGGAAGGGACGACGACGCAACGCTTCACATGACTCCTTAAAAGTCCCGTTTTCGCGAGGGGAGCACTCCCGAGTGCTCCCCTCGCTTTTTTCTCCGCCTTACACTCGGGGCTATGAAGCGCTCCGTTCTCCTCACATGTGTGGTCCTCGTTAGCGTCGGCCTGGCCTACGGGCAGGTGGGCCCATCACCGGTCAGCGGTTCGAAGGGCGTCGTCGCGTCCCCCGAACGTGAGGCCGCCTCCGTCGGCATCGAGATCATGAAGGCCGGCGGCAACGCAGTGGATGCGGCCGTTGCCATGGGATTCGCCCTCGCTGTGACCTTGCCGTCGGCTGGCAACCTCGGCGGTGGGGGGTTCATGGTGATCAACTTGCCTGATGGCACCGAGGTCGCGGTTGACTATCGGGAGATGGCCCCGCTGGCCGCTACGCGCGACATGTATCTGGACGAGAAGGGGAAGGCCGTGGCCGCGCGGTCCAGGGTCGGTCACCTCGCGGCGGGTGTCCCGGGGAGTGTCGCGGGGCTGTGTCATGTGCAAGCGCGCTACGGAACCCTGAAGCTCGCCGAGGTGGTNGCCCCGTCTATCCGATTGGCGCGTGAGGGCTTCGTCGTGACGCGATGGCTCGCGGGTTCCCTGCGGGGCGCCAGGTCGAGGCTCTCACGCTATGGCGAGAGCAAGCGCGTCTTCTTGAAGGATGGCGCGTTGTGGAAGGAGGGCGACGTCATCAAGCAGCCCGAGCTCGCAGCGACGCTGGAGCGGATCGCCAAGGAGGGTCGCGACGGCTTCTACAAGGGCGCCGTTGCGGACGCCATCGTGGCGGAGATGAAGCGCGGCAAGGGGCTGATCACACACCAGGACCTCACCGGTTACGAGGCCCATGAGCGGGCACCGGTTCGTGGCACGTACCGTGGATATGAGGTGGTCAGTATGCCGCCGCCGTCGTCCGGTGGAACGGCGCTCGTCCAGATGCTCAATCTTCTGGAGGCCTACCCCATAGGGGAGTGGGGATCCGGCGCCGAGAAGACGCTGCACTTCACGGTGGAGGCGATGCGTCTCGCGTTCAACGATCGCGCCGTTTACATGGGCGACCCGGACTTCTCCGACGTGCCGCATGTGGCGATGGCGTCCAAACCCTACGCGAAGCGTCTGCGTGAACGCATGGCCGAGAACGCGACGCCCTCGAAGGGGATGCCGCCGCAGGATCCGGAGAGCGAGCAGACGACGCACTACAGCACCATGGACGCGACCGGTTGCGCGGTCGCGTGCACGACGACGCTCAATGGTGGGTATGGATGCGGCGTCACCGTCCCTGGCGCCGGTTTTCTCCTCAACAACGAGATGGACGACTTCACCTCTGCTCCGGGGGTGCCGAACATGTACGGGCTCATCCAGGGGGAGGCGAACGCGGTGGCCGCCAAGCGACGTCCCCTGTCATCCATGACGCCGACCCTCCTGAAGAAGGACGGNCGNGTGGTGATGGTCATCGGATCCCCCGGTGGTCCGACCATTATCAACACGGTGCTGCAATGCGTGATGAACGTCGTCGACCACAAGATGGACATCGCCCAGGCGATCGCTTCGCCGCGTATTCACCACCAGTGGTTGCCCGACCGTATCGCCTACGAGTCGAACGGGATCAACCCGGACGTCAAGCGTGGCCTGGAGAAGCGCGGGCATATCTTCCGTAGGCGGGGCCCGATGGGGGACGCCCACGGCATCCTGTGGGACGCACGTCGCAAGCGGATGACGGCCGCGTCGGACCCCCGGCATGGTGGCCGGGCTTCAGGCTGGTAGAGGCTGGCCGCGGGGCCCCATTTGGGATCGGAGCGTCAGAGTCTCTAATATGGGAGAGCCCCGTTGCCCCTGGTCCCACCGCGGAGTCTCGCGCCCTCCATGATCCGCCTCCGATTGCACACCGATGATGGCGAAGTCCACCGGACGTTCCGGGGGACGACGGTCGTCGTCGGGCGCAGCAAGAAAAGCGACCTGTCCCTGCCCGACGCGAAGGGCCTGTCACGCTTTCACTTCCGGCTGACCATGCGGGACGGGGGGTGCTTCGTGGAGGACCTCGGGTCTCGTAACGGGACCTCGTTGAACGGCGCGCCGATCACGGAGGAGTCTCCCGTGGGGGAGGGCGACATCCTGGTCGCGGCGGCCACCGAGTTGCGGCTCGAGGCGGTGCGCGACGACGAGCCCACCGAGGAGCTCGTCCATCCATGTCTGCATTGCGGACATCTGTTCTCCGCGCGCGATGAGCGGTGTCCGCGTTGCGAGACCGAGGTGCGTCGCCGGGGCCGCAGCCGCGCGATCGGCATGCTCGCCTTTCCGGGTTACAGGCTGATTCGCAAGATCGGATCGGGGGGCATGGGGATCGTCTTCGAGGCGCACGACCTGGAGCACGACCGGCTCGTCGCGTTGAAGGTGCTGCGGCCCCATCTCGCCCGTAACGCGAACTACCTGGTCCGCTTCATCGAGGAGATCCGGATGTTGACGTCGCTACAGCATGACGGCATCGTCCGGGTCTACGGCCGCGGCCGTGAGGACGACCTGCACTACCTGGTAATGGAGCTGGTGAACGGGCCGTCGGCGCGCGAGAGCATGCGCGAGAAGGGTTTTTTTGAGTGGCCTGCCGCGGCGCGGATCGCCTGGGGTGCGAGCAAGGCGCTGAACGCGGCGTACCAACAGGCCGGTGTCGTTCACGGGGACGTCAAGCCGGGCAACTTCTTGCTGTTCAACGGGGCAGTGAAGCTGTGTGACTTCGGGCTCGCACAGGTCGACCTGAAACGCCAGCCGTCGAAGAACCGTGCGGTTGAGGATGAGCGCCGTGGCACCGCCGCGTACGCTGCTCCGGAGCGCTTTCGTGAAGGGGAGCATCCGACCATTCACAGCGACATGTACAGTCTCGGCGTGAGCGTGTTCCAGATGACGACGGGTCAGCTGCCGTTTCGTGGCGGATCGGTTTCCGCTCTCCGCGCGGGTCACGCCGGCATGCCTGTGCCGCGGATGGAGGAGCTGCGCGAGGGCATTAGCGAGGGGCTGCAGATCCTCGTTGACCGCCTGCTTGCGAAGCTCCCCGCGCAGCGCTATCCGGACTACCCCGCGTTGCTCGCGGACCTGTCGTTGCTCGTGCACTGAGCCCTGCTCCGAGGATGAGATTCGAATGAGAGACGAAAGCGTCAAGGCGAACCTCGCCCTGGCTAGGGGCGGCGACCGGCGCGCGCTTGATCGCTTGCTCGAGACCGTGCACGGTCGCTTGCGGCGCCTGGCCGAGGGCCGCCTCGGTCCCGGGCTCCGGGCCAAGATGCGGACGTCGGACGTCCTTCAGAGCACGTATCTCGACGTGGTGAAGAGCGTCGAGAGATTCGAGGGGGAAGACGAAGAGGCGTTCGTGGGGTGGGTGGCCCGGATCATGGAGAACAACATCCGGGACAAGGGGAAGTACTTTCAGGCGCGTAAGCGCCGCGATCCGGAGGGGGCGACGCTGCCGCTCAACGAAGCGGAGGACGTCAAGACTCCGGGTGCTACGCCCAGCGTCGAGGTCGTGCGGGCCGAGGACCTCGTCCTGGTGTCGCGGGCGTTGGAGGATCTCGGCGAGGACTATCGCCAGGTGATTATCCTGCGGCTGGTCGAGGGTCGTAGCCACAAAGAGGTCGGCGAGCTGCTCGGTCGGACGGAGGCCGCGACGCGCATGCTGCTCTCTCGCGCTCGCGCGGCGCTCGCGCTGGCGCTCGATCGGCTCCGCAATGAGTCCGGCTGATGGACTTCTCTGGCACATCTGACAACGAACGCTTGCGGGGCCTCTTGGAGGCGTGGTTTGCCAGCATGGAGGCGGGCGAACAGCCGACCGTCGAGCAGATCTGCGCGTCCGATCCGGATCTGGCTTCCGTGTTGCGTCGGCTGGTCGAACAGGAGTCCGACGTGGTCGAGGCCCTCGGTTCGATTGCCCCTCCCCGTGGCGAAGAGCGCGCGCTTGAGGTCGAACGCCTTGGCGATTTCAAGCTCATCTCGTTCTTGGGTGCCGGCGGCATGGGGCAGGTGCACCTCGCGCGGCAGGAGTCCCTGAGCCGACTCGTCGCGCTGAAGGTCCTGCCCGCGGCCGCGACGGAGGACCAGAGTTCGTTGGCGCGGTTTCGCCGCGAAGCGGAGATCGCGGCGGGCCTCGATCACGGCAACATCGTCCCCGTGTACGCCGTGGGGGAGGCGCATGGGTACGCCTTCCTGGCGATGAAGTGGCTCTCGGGTCCTGCGCTCGACCAGCTGTCCGAGCCGCTTGACCCACGGGAGGTCGCGCGCATCGGTGCGGCGATCGCCCGCGCTCTGCACGAGGCGCACGAGGCCGGGATCATCCATCGTGACGTCAAGCCCGGGAACGTCATGCTCGATGGGCCGACCCCGTACATCTTGGACTTCGGCCTCGCTAGAGCCCGGGCGGATGTCACGCTCACGCGGCGGGGCGTCGTCCCCGGGACGCTCCCCTACATGTCGCCGGAGCAGCTGCGGGCGGGGGCATCCAGGTCGACGCTCGATGGACGTACGGACATCTACTCGCTCGGCGCGACCCTCTACGAGGTGGCTTGCGGCCGCTGCCCGTTCGTCGGTGATGAACCAGAGATCATGATTCGGGAGATCTTCTTCAAGGAGCCGCCCCCGCTGGACCTGCCCGCGTCCGCGTGCGATCTGCAGACGATCATCATGCGGGCGATGGACAAGGACCGGGAGCGGCGCTTCGTGACGGCGGTGGCTCTCGCGGAGGATCTCGAGCGCTACCTGCAGGGTCTGCCGATCGTTTCGCGGCCGATAGGTCCCCTCACGCGGGTCATCAAGACCGTCCGCAGGCATAAGGTGGCAGCTGTGATCTCCGGCGCGGCCTTCGCCGTGATTCTGGCGCTGATGGTCGTTGTGGCGATCGATCGGGTCAACGCAGCGAATCGCTTCGAGGACCACTTGAGGGAAGCGGACGTACATCTGGCCTCTGACCGTCTCGACCTCGCGGCTCAGGTGTCCTCCGTGCTGCGGAGAGAACGCTCCGATAGCGCTGAGGTCCTGCACCTGGAGAGGCGGATCGCCGCGGCGCGCTCGCTCGAGGAGATGCTCGATCGAATCCTCGAGGGTCGGGAGGCGCAGGACGTGGGCATCCTCGGTGTCGTGACCGGTGAGCTGGGACGCCTGGTCGACGACATGGGGGGATGGGACAGCCGCGACGCGCGACGGGCGCAGACGTGGAGCCTGGCGCGGGCGGTCGTCGCCATCCGGGATCGCGTCGGCGACCCCCGGCGTGCGCTCGACATCCTCGAGGGCATGAGCGGCCGAGACGTCGCCGCGTTGCGGGCGCTGGCGGAGGGGCGTGAGCTCACCGGGCTGCCGTCCGCGGGTGAGCGCGGGGTTCAGGAGCACGTCTTCACCTACATCGCGTTGCGTGAGGCCGACCGATCGCGTTCCGACCAGCTCTCCGAGATCGCGCTCGCCCAACGCCTCCCGGGCGGCCTGAGTGACGACCGCGTGCTCTACGCGCGTGCGGTGTGGCTCGCTGCCGACGATGATCAGGCCCTCGCGGCCAAGGTCGGATTCGAGAGCCTGGACCGCGGAGATGGTGATCTGCGCCCGTCGTTGCTCCGCAACCTCATCCGACAGAACGTCGTCCTCGGCGATCTCGCCGCCGCGTCGCGGACCTACGAGCAGTATCGAACAAAGAGACCGGACCAATCCACCTGGACGCCGACGGAGATGGCCGTTGTCTGTGAGTTGCTCGTTCGGCTGGGCCGTAACGCCGAGGCGGCGGCGCTGCTGGAGCGGGCGTTCGGTGACTATCCGGAGCACTGGAAGCTGTTGATGCTGAAGGCGCATCAGGTCCTGGAGGTGGATCCTGAGCGGGCGCTTGTTCTCCTGGAGACCGCGGCGTCTCCGCCTCACAAGCGCTGGCGTCGCGAGCGCGCGGGGGCGACTTCGTTGCTCGTGCGTCTGCAGGTACACCCGTCCATGGTCGATGAGAGATCATCCCTGTCTCGTGATGATCGGGGCGCGCTCCTCGCATTGGACGCGGAGTGTGAGCGATTCCTCGGCTCGGTGGCCGATCCGCTCGCTCGCTCGGACACGTTGTACGTGCGCGCCAGGATCGCCGGTCGCATGGGGTTAACGGAGGTCCGAATACGGCGGTTGCGTAGCGCGGTGTCGGCAGCGCCGTCAAACGCTCGCCCCGTCATCGATCTCGGATACCTGGCGTTCCTGGGCGCCGATGAGGAGCGCGATCTCGTGGATGAGGCCCTGCCCCATGTTGATCGGATCTTGGGGAGGGGCTTTCGCGGCGAGCGACCGCCGTCGCGGTCAGAGCTGTTCCGCGCGCTCTACATCCGTGGCGTGCTGCGCTTCGTGACCGGAGACTACCGGGCGTCCGTGGCCGACCTTGAGGACGTGCTCCAGCTCGCCGAGGACGGCCCCGAATTCGATGCCGGGCTGGGCGATCCGGCGCGGTTCGTCTACTTCGCGCGGGTCCGCGATGGTGCGGCCGCGCGGATCAAATAGGGCAGCCCGCTGCTGGCCGGGCCGGTTCGCTTCACGGGGAGAGAGCAGGCTCACTGAATCGAGATGACCGTCGTGAGCGGGGTCGTCACGATGGCGGAGAGCGATGTCAGGCTGCCGACGCTCACCTGAACGGTGCTATTGGCGACCACCCCCATGGGCGGCACGACACGGAACCGGAACACGTCTTGCAAGGTCGCGTCAGCGTAGATCGCGACGGGCGGGAGCGGTGTCATGTTGGCCCCCTCGAAGAGCATCTGCGCTGGGCTGTTTGGCTGCGGGATGATGCCGTGGGCCAGGAACTGAAAGACCGACCCCGGCTGGACGTTGGCGAATCCGCCACCGCCGTTTGTCAGCGGCGCGGCGATGGCGATCGATACCGTGATCGGGTTGGTGAAGGTCACTGTTGGGAGGTTGGGGAGGCCGAGCCCCGGGGCGTTCAGGTCCGTCGTGCCGGGGATGACGCCGGCGGAGTTGATCATGGACACGGCTTGCAGGTCGATGGCCATCCCCGCGGCGAGCGCTTCGTAGAAGTCGCCGCTCTCGAGGAATTGGTTCGCTTGCGTGAGATTCGGTGCCTGGAGCAGGATGGAGAGGCGGCACATCCCCTCGGTGCTGAACAGCTGCGGATTCACCCCGGCTGACGGGATGAACAGGGTCCCATTCCACACCGAGGCGATGGTCGGACCGATGCCGTAGCCGCTCTGGTCTGCTAACCAGCCAGGAGCAGTGGCGTCCCAGATGCGATCGCCGTGGGTCGTGGAGAGGGGGCTCCAGAGGATGGGCACGAAGAGGTCACGCACCGCTCCGTTCGAGACCAGTCCGGTGGTCGGGTCGAACACACCGTTCCATATGAACCACCACACGCGTTCCCACTCGACGACGATGTCTGGCTGCCCGGCCCACGCGGACACCATGGTGCCGGGGTCAAGGGGTGTGGGGAGATCCAGCCACGGATACGTCAGGCGTAGCTGGTCGGCGGTCGGCCCGGTCCCTGAGATGTAGGTGCGCGGAATGACGGTGCACCACGAGCCCTGGGGCGCGCGCAGCCGCATCCGCGCCGCGCCCACGGTCAAGTTGTCTGATGGGGTCGGGCAGTACCACTGGAGGCCGTTTCCGAGGTCCGCCTCGAGCGCGAGCTGTGGCTCGGACGGGCTTGGCGTTCCGCACGGTGTCGCTGACTGGGAAGGGAGGACCGCCGCGACGGCGAGGAGGACGATGATCTTGATCATGGAATGCGGCCTTGAGACGGCGCGGGACGGGGACATCGGAACCCCCAATTCTACGGCGGGAGGGGGGCCGAATCCCAGAGCAGTTACGCGGCACAGGGGATGGCCGCGTGGACGCAGGGCGTCGTCAGCGTACCCAGTAGTAGCTGCCGGCCGGTTCCGGGAAGAACGTCACGGCGGCGCCGTGGAGGTCGAATGGCTTCGATGCAGGCAGAAATTGTTCGAAGACCGGTCCAGCTCCGACGCTCCAGCCGTGGGCCGGGTTGGCGTTGAAGTCGGCGAACGTGGGGGTTCCCTGCCAGAGCCCCGGCCCGATTCCCACCATTCCGTCGGCGAGATCGACGTGCGGCCAGTGCAGTTGGATGCGGCCATCGCCCCACAAGGTCAGCTCTGCCGAGTTGTTGTCCAGGACGTAGAACTGAGGGACCCCAGTCCACACGATGCGGATCCAGCCAGCGCCGGCCTCGACGTGAACCGAGCCCTGGATCTGCGGAGACAGGTCGTCCCACAGGGCCGCGATCTTCGGCAGTCCGGCCATGAAGTCGCTGATCTGTTCGCTCGGATCGAAGTTGCCGCCTCCGAAGGTGACGAATCCGTTGCTGCCCACGTAGCACTCGGTCCAGGTGGCCCCGTAGAAGGGGAACGCCATGCCGAGATCGACGAGCTTGGAATCGTCGTCCCCGAGGATGAGGTTGTTCGCAAACCCCCCGGGCGTTGGAGGATGGACGCCGCCGACGAACGCCGCGGAGATCTTGGCGCCGGTCGCGCTCGTCGGGTCGTTCGCCGCCGCCTGGGCGTGTATCACGTCACCGGGCAGCGCGGTCCCCGCTGATCCCATGATCGATCCGGTGCCCAGGGCGTCCAGTTGTAGCCAGGGGACCATGAAGAACTGCGAGGAGAAGCCGAGATCCAGCGTCCCGATAGAGGTTTGAGTCGGTCCTCCGTCGCCGTCGAAGCCGATGTGCCAGATCTGGTTGGGCGGTCCGCCGGTAGCGGTGAGCGAGAACGTGCCGCCCACGTGCAGCGGCTCTCCGGTCAACACGAACGCCTGACCGTTGACTATCCCCGTCACGCAGAGCGCGACGACCATCTTCAGTATGAACTTGATCACGGTGTATTCCCCCGACAGTGCTTTCGGCAGAAACGGCGTGCGTGATTGACTATCTCGCCGGAGAAAGCGGCAAAAAGGCGCAGGTATGGGGGCGTCGCCGCAGTCATCGCGACCCCGCCCGGGGCGCAAGAGCATTGCCCGGCCTGGGTTGCTTCAGAACAGGAGGACGTCGGCTCGGCGGAGGGGCGCCCGGTGCTACCGCCTACTGACGGATGAAGTCATCCGGCGGGAGCGGACCGTCCAGGAAGATCTGTCCCTGGTTGTTGATACTGAGCCGGTATTCCATGTTCGCTTGTAGCGGCTTGTGGACAGCCGTCCCCTGGAGGGTCCGCACCCCCTCGCGCTCCGCCGCCTCCGGGTCCGTGCAGAGCTCCCAGAATCGGGACCAGAGGCGGCGTTCGAGCTCAGTCGGGGGGGTGTCTCCCTGTCGAAACGCGGGGGGCACGAGCTCACCGCCCGCTTCGGCGACTCCGAGGACGTCGCCTGGCATGTTGAGCGGCGTGCCCTCGGACGGCTTTTGGTCGCTGCCGTAGGTTCGGGCGAACACCGTCAGCGTCTTACCGCGAAGAGGGTCGCCTTCTTGGACTTTTTCCGAGTCGAAAATGATCTGATAGCTGTCGAAGTAGGCCTCTTTGCCTATGACCTTGAGCTTCTTGATCTGGGCTCCAGACCGTCTCTTCCAACTCTTGTCGGTATCGAGCCAGGACATGGAGATCTCGGTCTTTCCCGTGTCCGCGTTGACGTCGACTTGGTGGACGAGGATCCGGGCGCAGGGCGTCTCCTCGGTGAGCCGGGCGAGGGACTCGCGCAGCTTCTGCTCCTCCATGCGCCGCTCATGCATGTCGTGAAAGAACCAGCCGAGGAGGCCAAGGACCGTGCCCCACACGAGGACGCTGAGTACCGCACCGATGCGCATCGTCCGCGACTTTAACGTACGATTCGCGCGACCGTGAGCGTCATCCGCACCATCGTCGGGACGATCGCCACCAAGGGGGCGGGTTTCGTCATCACCTTGATCGTCGGCGTGGCCCTGTTTCGCACCATGGGCCCCGAGGGCAAGGGTGAAGTCGACGGGCTCATCACCTGGATGCTGCTGCTCTTGCTCACGTATCCCTCCCTGGAGGAGCCCCAGCTCTACCTGATCGGACGCCGGGCCGCGGCGACGTCCACGTTGCTGGTGAACGCTGTGCTGGCCGCGCTGATATTCGGCGCGGCTGCGATCGGGGTATTTGAGCTGATCGTGGCGTACAGGCCCGATTGGTTGGAATACCGCGGAGCACAACCGGGCGTCTGGCGCAGCCTGGACGTGGATCGATTGCGGATGCTGGTCCTCGTCGCTCCGATCGGGTTGTTGCAGAAGACCTGCGGGGGGATCCTCCAGGGCCTCCGGGACATGCGCGGGTTCAATGCGTGTTTCCTGGCTCAGAACGGGACCTTGCTGGTGCTGGTCGTCACCTTTGTGCTCGTTCTGGGGCGGGGTGTCGACGGCGCCATCATCGCTTACGCAGGCGCGTTCTCCGTCGGTGGGCTGTGCGCCGTCGGGCTCGCGTTCCGGCACCCCGACGTGCGGGGGGGGCCCCTCCGCCCATCGATACCTCTCCTCGGGCGCCTGGTGGTCTCTGGCCTGCGCATCCACGGTGGCGTCGTGGCGGCCTGGATGATCATCGAGTCGGACAAGTTGATCGTGCTGCGGTACTGCGATCCCTCAGAGTTGGGGCTCTACGTCCTCGCGGTGGCGCTCACCGGCCACTCGCGGCGCCTCATCGTGCAGCCCGTAAAAGAGGTGCTGGGTTCCCGCTTGCCGGACATGATCGGGGATCGGGAGCGCATGCTCCAGGTCATCGCGCAGACCAGCCGCCATGTCATCCTGCTCACGGTTGTGCCGGGGGCCGCGCTGGCGGCGTTGGGGCTCCCCATCTTGTGGGTGCTCTATGGGCCCGCCGCGCTTCCGGCCTATATGCCGCTGCTGGTCCTCGTGCCAGGCAGCGTCCTGTGGGGGGCGGCGGTCATCATCTCTTACTGGTTCATCGGGACGGATCGATTCCTTACCCTGACCATGATCGGCCTCGGTGTCGCAGGTGCCAATCTGGCGCTGAACTTCATCTTCGTGCCCGAGTACGGCATGGTCGCTGCGGCGGTGAGCAGCTCTCTCTGCTACGGGGTCCACCTCACCGTCTTTGCCTTGTGGGTCCGCGCCGCGGAGGGCATCTCGCCCGCGCGTTTCCTGGTCCCTGGTCGCGAAGATCTGAGCGTCTACCGTGATGCGTGGCAGAAGGTTCGGGCGCTCATCGGGCGATCGCGTTGACACCAACGGCGACCCTCATAACATGACCGGACTGCGCCCTTATCCATGACTGGCCAACCCTCTGACGCTCAGTCCATACCGGCTCCCGAGGCCGCCGTGCCCGTCTCCTTGGCGGCGCTGATTCTCCCTTTGGTCACGACGATTGCCGTCGTCCTCCTGATCTTCCTGTTCGTGGGCCATGACGCCGCCGCCGAGGTGCTCGTGAAGGCCGTGGCGATCGCCACGGTCGCGGGGAAGTTCGCGGTCCTCCTCGATACGCCCGATGGCTTCTTGCGGACCCCGTACCACATGGCCGCCATGATCACGTACATGGACCTCCTGTTCGGGTTCATCTGCGTGTTCAACGTCGGGGTGCTGTTCCGCATCCGCGGATTTGGTCAGAAGCTGCAGGACCTTCAGGGGTTCTGCAAGTTGATGCTCAGGAAGAACCCGTGGATGCGGAAGGCGACGTTCGCGGGGACGATCGCTTTCGTCATGTTCCCGCTCTCAGGCACCGGGGCCATTGGAGGCTCCCTGTTCTCGCAGATCCTGGGGATGTCGCGGGCCCGCGCGTTGCTGGCGATTCTCTGCGGCGCGCTGATCGGGTCGTTTGGTCTGGCCTACCTCGCCGACACGGTCTTGCCGGACGACGTGCAGGATGCGTGGCTCTTCAAGATCGGCGGCCTGCTCTTCATCCTGATCGTGGTCGGGTTCCTGACGAAGCTCTACAAGAGCATCGATCCGGATGCCCTCGAGGGCGATCAAGGGAGCGAGGAAGACTGAAGAACGAGCGCGGGACGGGGCGCGTCTACTGCAGCGTCTGGTAAATGCCTTCGTACTTCTTGCGGACAGCCTCGTCGTTTGCTCGGTGCGCCACCTTGATGAGCAACTCGATGACCGGTTTGTACTTCGGGTGCTCTTCGCCGAGAACGGGGAGGACGTCCTCCGCCGCGCGATAGAAAGCCGCGGCTCGCTGGGCCGCGGCGCAGAGCACGCCGTAGGTCTCGATGATCTCGCCTAGGTGCGTGCGGTTGCTGGCCCAGTGCTCGAGCGCCTTCTTGAATTCGGGGAGCGGGTCGGCCGGACGCCGCACGCTCGGGTTGGCCGCGACGGCCGCCCACATCTTCAGCGCGAGGATGTAGCGTTTCGGCGTCTTGTCCTTGTCCATCCGACCAAAGCAGCGCAGGAGGCGGGGGTAGGCCGTCTGTAGATCCCCAAGCCGTAGCAGCGACCTCGCGCTCTCGAAATTAGCGATGGGGTGTCCAGGGTCTCGCTCCAGGATCTTGTCCATCTCGTGGACCGCACCCTGGAAGTCGTTCTGCGTCGCTATGATCTGCGCCACGTTGATGATCGCGAGCTCGTGACTCGGCTCTATCGCCAGCAGCAACAGCATCTGGTCCATGCCCTCGGGGAGGCGTTGGTTTTCGATCAGCAGCATGCCGTGTTCGAAGTAGGCCTGGCGATCGTAGGGGTCGATCTTCACGCGCCGACGATAACCGCGCAGCTCCTCTTCGATCGCCTGGCCCTTGGCGAAGAACTCCTCGTACTTCGCGTGCGCCTTGTCGGCCTCGTCCAGGTTGTTCGTCTGGGTATATATCTGGCGCAGCGCGTACCACGGCTCGTATGCCTGGGGGTTCTTTTCGGCCGCGAGCTGGAAGAAGCTCTGCGCTTTGAGGAGATCCTCCTGCCGCCGGTACACCTTGCCGAGACGCAGGTGGGTGCGGAAGTCATCCGGTTGGCGGCGCCGGGCTTCCAGTAGGGCCTTCTCCGCGTCGTCGAGCTGGCCCAGCTTCAGGTGGCAGACGCCGAGGAAGTAATGGAACTCGCCGTTGTTGGGCTGCATGGCGACGAGCCGCGCGAAGTGATGCCGCGCGCCCTCGGTCCGCCCGGAGTTCAGCATGGTGCCCGCCAGCCGATTCCGTATATCGAGCTCCTTCTTGTAGTCTCGCTGACGATCTCCCGTCGTCATGTTGATGGCGCGGTTGTAGGCGTCGATGGCCTCCTCGACGTACTCGAGTTTCTGGGCGCACACGCCGCTGAAGTAGGGGACTTGCCAGCGACCCTGGGCAGACGCATCACGCCCCGCGAGAGACTGGAGTTCGTGGAAATATATGCGCGCCTCTGCCCACTTGGCCTGGTTGTAGATCACCGAGGCGAGGTCGAAGAGCACCATCGCGACATCGGGGTTGATCTGCCGCGCCATCTCCAGGTGCGCCTGAGCCTTCCGATACCGGCGGATCCGTCCCCAGTTCCGGGCGGCCGCGTGATACGGCTCCCAGCGTGATGGGTACTGGCGGATCACCTTTTCGCAACGGAGCGCGGCGTCCTTGTGGCGTCGCTCCGCTTCGAGACGCTTGATCGCCTCGAGTTCGGGGATCTCCTGGCCCACCGCGGCAGCGGTGAGCAGGAGGAGCATGAGCAGCCTGTTGATCATGGTTCCTGACGCAGTTGTACGGGTGAGGGTAGCAAGCGCTCCCTGGAGGCTCCATCAACACCCATCGGCAACCCCGGCGTCGGGCTGGACCTCGAGGGGTTGTGAGTCCGGATGACCGAGGACGATCACCCGGTAACGGGGGAGCGTCTTGCCGAAGTAATCCACCGGTCCCTCGACGGGGTAGGCCGCGTACTCGATGGTCTGATCGTCGCCACCGGTCTCGCGGGAGGACGCCGCGTCGAAGACGTTGAACGCGGCTCGCCTGATCGGGACCGCCGAGGGATGGGCGCGCCACGCGGCCAGCGCCTCCTCGATCGGTGCTTCCGGCAGGACGCGAGCGTCGAGGATCTCCTGCGCGTTCAGCAAGTCATGGTGGCGAAGGAGTTCGTCGAACGCGGCTTCGAGGTCGCGCCCAGCGTAGTAGCGCTGGAATGTCTCGCGGATGATCTCTGGGTTGCGGATGCGGTCAGCGTCCTCGGCGACGAAGGCCTGGCACAGCAGCCGCGTGCGGACTTCGGGGCGAGTGTCCGGGCCGTCCACCAGTCTCCAGTGAGCCTCCATGAACGTGCGCCCGAGGTTCTCGAACCACTCTGAGGCTGCGCAGCCTATGAGGCCGACGAGCTGGGTCGCGAAGCCGGGGTGCAGATCGAACCACTTGCAGCCGGCCATGATCAGCCCGCCGACCACCATGTCGTCTTCCGGGAACGTGGTGGAGTCATGCACGATGCGGTATTCGCCTTCGTACCGCACCTTGAACTCTTCTTTGCGGCGCCAGTAACCCGTCGCGGGAAGTACGGAGAACGGGAACACCTGGATCGCCTCGGGGCGCATGTCGAAGGCGTAGTCGATGCTGCGGCGGAAGCCGTCGATGGAATCGCCAGGAAGACCGAGGATGAGCTGCTGCGCGTTCGCTCGCAGTCCGTACTTCTCCAGCAGCGGCATCTTGCTGTCGAGGAAGCGTCGATCCCACTTACGGTTGAGATATTCGTAGGCATCCTCGTTGATGGTCTGGATGCCGGCTTCGATATAGACACCCGCTTCTTTGAGGAGTCCACAGAGCTCTTCGTCAAGGAAGTCGAGGTTGGGGAACATGGTGATGGACTGATCGGGTGTCTTGTGCTTGACGATGAAGCGCAGCATCTCCTTAGCCAGCGACTTCTTGTAGCCGAACATCGAATCGAAGAACCAGATCTTCTTGATGTTGGGCTGAGTGAGCACCCGCTCGAGATCAGAGAAGACGCGCTCGTTGCTGTACGCGCGCCGCTGGGTTCCGCCCCAGTAGCAATACGCGCATCCCATATAGCACCCGCGGAAGGTCTCCAGCGCGATGTCCGGGATGTCGTCGATGATGGCCTTGAGCTCGGGCGCGTCGAGGATGGACGGGATGTCGTCGAGGTTGTCTAAGAAGTCGACCTGGCCGGTGGCGTGGATCCCCGTGTCGTCCCGATAGGTGATGCCGGGTATGTCCGTGAGGGAGGACCCATCACCGAGCCAGTGGTGCAGGAGCCGCTTGAACGTCCGTTCGCCTTCGTCGCGAACGATGACGTCGACGCCCCGGTGCACCTTGAGTAGCTCATCCGCATAGGCCTCGTCGGAGACGTCCGGGCCACCCCACAGGATGCTGGCATCGGGGTGCCGCTGGCGAAGCCGTCGGGTGACCTCGTACATGCGATAGCGAGACCATACGTACAGGGATAGGGCGACGACCTGAGGCCGGAATTCGTCGGCGGCCTCGAGGACCCGGGCGATCCACGTCTCAGGATCGTCGTCCGGATATCCGGACACGGTTCGGAACGTGACGGCATCGCGGATGGCCGGGTCCTTGAGGGCGTAGCCCTTGCAATTGGTCAGCGCCAGCGAGATGCGGGCGAAGTCACAGTGTGCGGCGAGGATTCGCATCGATATCGGGGTGTCCCCCCGTATGATCGCGCACAAGGCATGGCGCATCAAATCCCCGCGCCATCAGCGTTTCACCCAGGGATGCTTGTAGACGCCCGGAAACTCGACGACCTCCTCCTTGTCCGCGAGCTCGGACGGGGTGGGATGGGAACTGTCTGGGAAACGCGACAAACCCATACGGGGCAGCGGGTTGCGGTCAAATGCCTGCACCCGGGGAAGTCCCGATCTGAGCGTGCAATGGCGCGATTTCGCCGGGAAGCGGAGGCGCTTTCGCGCGTTCGGCACCCGGTCATTGTGCCCGTCCTGGACGCGCGTTTGGAGGGAGATCGTCCGTACCTGGTCATGCCCTACGTCGACCGCTCGGGAACCGCCCTGCGAGCGCTGCGCGGGGTCGCGACGCGCCGGGAGGTGCGCCGTGCTCTGGCGCTGGGCCTCTGATAGGTTGCGCAGGATGGCCGGCACTGACCTCGTCGAGTTGACGACGCTCGACCCCACGATCCTGCTCGACGTGCGCTATGCCCGGGAAGACAACTTTCTGGGGCGGCCCGTATATCCGCAGGCCCGCGCGTTCCTCCAGCGCGCCGCAGCGCAGGCCCTGGTGCGTGTGCATCGATCCCTCGCGTCGGAGGGGCTGGGCCTGCTCGTGTTTGACGGCTACCGCCCGTGGTCGGTCACCAAGATGTTCTGGGATGCGACGCCGCAAGAGCACCGCATCTTCGTGGCCGATCCGGAGGAGGGGTCGCGCCACAACCGCGGCTGCGCTGTCGACGTGACCCTGTTCGATCGCGCCACGGGTCAGCCGCTGCCCATGCCGTCGGACTTCGATGAGTTCACCGAGCGCGCGTACGCCGATTGGGGCGGCGGGTCCGAACCTGAACGCATCAACCGCGCGCGCTTGCGGGCCGCCATGGAGCAGGAGGACTTCAAGGTCTTCGAGTTTGAGTGGTGGCACTTCGACCACGGGTCCTGGGAGGACCACCCCGTGCTCGACCTGACCTTCGCCGACATCGATGACCGGCGCCAGGACGTGCGCGGGGCGATGGGGATCTTGGAGAAGGCCGGCCAGACGCTGATGGTCGCCAACTGGCGCGACCTCGGCGCCGGCCGCCGCCTGTGCTGGGACCTGCCGGGCGGTACGGTCCGCTCAGGTGAATCGGCGGAGGACGCCTGCATCCGTGAGTTCTCAGAGGAGACGGGGCTCGCCGTTCGCGTGAAGGAGCTGGCGTTCGTGGTCGAGCGTTTCGGCTTCCTCTCGGATGACCCGAATCGGCGCACGGTCTACTTCTTCTTCGCGGTCGAGCCCGTAGACCCCGAGCAGCAGCCCGTCCCCTGTGATCCGGCCATCGTCGAGGCGGCGTTCAGGCCCGATCAGGAGCTCAGCGCCCTGTGCACCGAGCGCTACCACCAGGAGTTTCTGGCCTGGCGGGATGACCGGAAGACGCGCTACTTCGTCCATCGCAACCTCCTCAGCGATCCTCCCAGCTGACCTATGCCAGCTTGACCTCAGGGACGAGCCTGGAACCAGGCTCTATGAGGGGGAGGCGGTGGTTGAGGACCTGGGCTCCCGGGATCACAATGGCCGGGATGTCGATCATCCGTGTGCACACGTGGTTGGCGGCCAGCCTTTGCATTGGGTCCGCGGCCGTCGTGAGTCGGAGCACCTGACCCATGGGGAAAGGACTTCGCTCCATCGATGGACGCTGCACTCTGGCGCTGCTGTACACCGCCGGATTGCTGACCGCCCTGGAGTACTGGTGGTTGCCCATCAGGGTGCAGGACCGCATCGGGCCACCGGCGCGCATGGCGGGGGTCTCCCTCGATGCCGGTCTCGGCTGGGTGGCCGCGTGCATCGTCGGTTTCCTGGTCATCCCGCTGGCGTTCACGTTCATCCTGCATCGCGAGCGACCCGCTTCCATCGGCATGTCGCTCAAGGGGTTCCACAAGCACATCTGGATCTACCTTGGTCTGTATGCGGTGATGATCCCGTTCATCCTCATGGCGGCCGAACGCCCCGGGTTTCAGGACACCTACCCGTTCGTGCAGGACGCGACGCTGAGCGTCGACACGTTCATTCGCTGGGAGGTCGCGTACCTGGCCCAGTTCGTGGCTCTCGAGGCGTTCTTCCGGGGTTACCTGTTATTCACTCTGGAGAAGCGGTTCGGGTGGAACGCGATCTTCGTCATGGCCGTGCCCTACTGCATGATCCACTTCCACAAGCCGGCGCCCGAGTGCTTCGGAGCGATCATCGCGGGGGTGGTCCTCGGTGCGCTCGCCTTGCGCTTGCGTACCTGGGCCGGCGGCGCGGTCCTGCATGCCCTGGTGGCGTTCACCATGGACTACCTCGCGGCGCAGCGGGCCGGTTTGTTTTGATGCGGGCGGCCTGCTCCCGGGGAACGGGTTGGAACGAGCTCGAGCGCGCCCATGCGTTGGAGGTCGCGATTCGGGCCAGCATGGAGGGCACGAAGGCGCCAGAGGGCGTCCGGTTGTCGCGACCCAGGATTTTTGCGGACGGAACGCAGTCGCGGGTGGTCAGGATCCCTGCCATCGCCCCACGACCCGTGGTGCCGGGAGAGAACCATGCCCCTGCCGTCTCCGTTGCTCGCCGCCGCGCCGTCCGCGCCACCTGCCGCCGAACCCGATGCGCCGCGGTTCCAACAGAACTGGGTGCGCGCCGTCGCGGCCTTCGGTGAGGACCTGGCGCGCGGCGGCTATAGCTCCTATACGTTGCGCGATTACCGTACCGACGTGATGCGCCTGGGTCTGTATCTCGACATCGCGCCGGAGTCGGTGGGGGAGGAGCACCTGGCGCAGATGGAGGTGTTCCTGGCGATGGAGGGGTTGGGGCAGCAGGCGCGCCGCCGGCGGACCTCCGCGTATCGCAAGTTCCTCGACTGGCGTAACGGACGCCTGCTGCGGGACCCGGTTGCGCCGCGGGTGCTGCGTGCGTCCGACGTACTTCCGTGGTGCGACCGCGTGCTGATCGGGTTGGTGTACCTGGCGGGTCTACGCCTCGTCGAGATCGCGGTGCTCGAGGGTCGTGACCTGAAGCGTCGCAAGGGCGTCGTCACCACGCGCTATGGCCAGCGTCACGTCCCGTTGCACCCGCGCATGATCGGTCTGTTGAATGAGCTCAAGACATCCGGGTCGCTCGCTCCTTACGCACCGTTGATCCCGGGCCCCCAGGGTTTCCCTGTCAACGCCCGCACCCTCCACAGCCGCTTCCACCGCCTCATGCATCGGGTTGACTGCGTCGGCACCAAGCCGGAAGACCTGCGCCGCGACGCCGCCATCGCCCTCGCTCACATGAACACTCCGGACGGCCTCATCAAGGCGTTCCTGTGCAAGGACAAGGGGCGCATCACCGCACCCCGAAAGGGCCGCATGGTGGACCTCGAGTGCCTGCGGGATCGCATCGGCAAGCTGCCGATGTAGGAGCGACGGCGCCGTCTCACTTTGTGCCAGGCGGCTCAATTTGGGATCCCCTCGACGTCTTCAGACATCCCTCGCGCTACGCAGCTGATCCCATGTCGCGTACGCGGACCCAGACATGGGACCGGGCGCTGACCATCTGCTATGTCACGCCTGCTTGGAGATCTCGACGGCGCGACGATGGATGGTCACGGCGAGCTCACCCGCAGCCGACAAGGTGCGCCCCACGCTGACGAAGCCGTGCCCCTTGCGAATGCAATATGGCGCGCTGCCCATCTCCCTGGCGGTGTCTTCAGCGTCGTCGAGGGTGCCGAACAGGCGCGCCTCTCCGGTGACGGCGATCGGGAATTCGCGGGCGAGGGCGTCTGCGTGCGTGAGCACCAGGTCATCGTGTCCGTGAAAGACGGCCATGACGTCTGGGCGCAGGGCGTAGAGCCGTTCGTGTAGAAAGGAGTCGCTGGAGGGCGCATGCTCGCCGAGTACATGCAGGGCGAAGCCACGCCGGTCAACCCGCACGACCTCAACAAACGCGCGCCAGTCCAGGTTGGATTTCAGGAGGCTACGCGTGGGGGTGATGACAAACCCCGCTGAAGTCCGGAAACTCAGGTTGCCCGCGCTGGCACCCCCCTCGACCGGCGCGAGACCCTCATGGTCAAAGACCTGGCACCAGTGGATCAGCTGCTCCATCTCGGCTGGGTGACGATTTGGGGCCCGATCCCGGTGGCGGACTTCAAAGCGGTGACGGATACCGCATTCGCGATTGCCTTCGAGCATTGACATGATCAGGTGCCCGCCCCCTCGATCAGCTTGTCGACGATAGACGGGTCGGCGAGCGTCGTCGTGTCGCCGAGCTCGTCCGTTTCCCCCGCCGCGATCTTGCGGAGGATCCGCCGCATGATCTTCCCTGACCGCGTCTTCGGGAGACCTGGTGCGACCTGGATCTTGTCCGGTTTGGCGATGGGGCCGATCTCCTTTCGTACGACGTTGACGAGCTCCTGGTTTAGCTCTGCCGTCGCCGCGTGACCGGAGTTCAAAATAACGTACGCGTAGATGCCCTGCCCTTTGATCTGGTGTGGCATGCCCACCACCGCCGCTTCGGCGACGGACCCGTGGGTGACGAGGGCCGATTCGACCTCCGCCGCGCCGAGCCGGTGCCCGGAGACGTTCAGGACGTCATCCACCCGTCCCGTGATCCAGTAATAGCCGTCCCCGTCGCGGAAGCATCCGTCGCCGGTGAAGTAGTTGCCGGGGAAGCGTGCGAAGTACGTCTCCTTGAAGCGTTCATGGTCGCCGTAGACGGTTCGCAACATGCCTGGCCACGGGAACGTGATGACGAGGTTGCCGCGTACCCCGTTGCCCTCGAGCACGTTGCCCTCGTCGTCGAGGAGCGCGGGTCGGATCCCTGGTAAGGGTTTCGTCGCCGAGCCAGGCTTGAGCGGCGTCGCGCCCGGCAAGGGGGAGATCAGGATGCCGCCTGTCTCGGTCTGCCACCACGTATCGACGATCGGACAGCGTCCGTCGCCGACCACCTGGTGGTACCACGTCCATGCCTCCGGATTGATGGGTTCTCCCACCGTCCCCAGGAGGCGAAGGGAGGTGCGCTTTCGGCTCGTGACCGGACCGTCTCCGAACTGCGCAACGCCGCGAATGGCGGTCGGTGCGGTGTAGAACAAGGTGACGTTCCATTTGTCGACGACGTCCCAGAAGCGCCCGGGGTCTGGGTATGTGGGGATGCCCTCGAACATGATGGTGGACGCGCCGTTACAGAGTGGGCCGTAGACGATGTAGCTGTGTCCCGTGATCCACCCGATGTCCGCCGTGCACCAATAGACGTCGCCTGGCCGCCAGTCGAACACGAGGCGGTGGGTGTAGCTGGTGTACAGCAGATAGCCCGCGGTGGTGTGCAGCACCCCCTTCGGCTTCCCCGTGCTGCCGGACGTGTAGAGGATGAATAGCGGGTCTTCCGCGCCCATGGGCTCGGGATCGAGGGTGTCGGGCGCGGTCGGGACGACGTCATGCCACCAGATGTCTCGCGCGTCGGCCATGCTGACGTCGGCGCCGGTGCGCTTCACGACGAACACGTGCTCGACGCATGGCGTCTTGGCCACCGCCTCGTCCGAGATGGCCTTGAGCGGGATCGTCTTGCCGCCGCGCACGCCCTGGTCGGCGGTGACCAGCACCTTGCATGACGCGTCCAGGATGCGGTCCCGCAGGCTGTCGGCTGAGAACCCGCCGAACACGATGGAGTGCACGGCGCCGATCCGAGCGCACGCCAACATGGCGACGGCGAGCTCGGGGATCATGGGCATGTAGATGCAGACGCGGTCACCCTTCTGGACGCCATGCTTCCGGAGGACGTTCCCGAACCGGCAGACCTCTGCGAGGAGCTGGTTAAAGGTGAGCGTGCTGTCGTTCGTCGGGTCGTCACCCTCCCAGATGATCGCGAGGTCATCGCCCTTGCCAGCTGCCACATGTCGATCGAGACAGTTGGTCGTCACGTTGAGGACGCCGTCCTCGAACCACTTGACCGAAGGATCGTGGAAATCCCAGTCCAGGACCTTGGATGGCGCCGTGATCCAGTCGAGCTTGGTCGCCTCTTGCGCCCAAAAGGCCTCAGGGTCGTCCTGCGCATCGGCGTAGAGGTCGTCGTATGCGTCCATGCCCCCGACGTGTGCGTTTTTTGAGAACGCGGGGGGGGGCGGAAGGACCTGCCCGTGGTCGTGGCTGGGCTGCTCGGCGGTCATGTCGGAGGCTCCTTGGGGTGGCGAGAAAGTACCGCAACAGACCATCTTCTGCAGTCCCTCCGCGGCCCTCATGGCTTTGGTCTCAATGCATGTCGCGTCCGCGACCGCCGCGGGAACGAATGTTGCTCTGCTATGGGCGGTGTTGCAGTGATGCGACGCGAGGCTTCGTGATCCATCCGGTTTTCTTGGCTCTCCGGCCGACCTCGTCTTCCCTCCGTCGACCTGGAGGTCCGAGAATCTGTTAGCCGTTTGGCTCCGCTCCGCTCGGTCTCAGAGGCGACAGGAGTCGCCGAGGGCCGCGGGCAGGTAGCACTGCTTCGCGTAGTCGATGACCATGCGGTCGGCGCTGTAGCGCCAGGCGAGCGTCATGAACGCCCATCGCACTCGTTCGATCCACTCCGTTGGCAGGCCCTCCTCGTCGCGGTCGAAGTAGAGCGGCACCGCTTCGTTTTCGAGGACCGCGAGGAGGGCTGCGTGGTCACGTTCGTCCTGGATTTCCTGGTCGTTGTGCGGGCCGGGGGAGGTGACATCGAAGCCGTTGCGTCCGTCTGACGCCTCCGCCCACCAGCCATCGCGAATGGAGCAGTTGAGGACGCCGTTGAGCGCGGCCTTCATGCCTGAGGTGCCGCACGCCTCCTGCGGGCGGACCGGGTTGTTGACCCACACATCGACGCCGGAGACGAGGGCGCGACCGACATTGATGTCGTAGTCTTCCAGGTAGACGATGCGTCCCTTGAACGGATCTTCGTGTTGTAGCTTGGCGATCTGCTGGATGAGACCCTTGCCGCCGCCGTCGCGAGGGTGGGCCTTGCCGGCGAAGATCATCTGTACGGGGCGGTCTTTGTCGCACAGCAAACGGGCGAGCCGCTCCTTGTCGCGGAAGGCGAGGGTCGCGCGCTTGTAGGTGGCGAAGCGGCGGGCGAACCCGAGGGTGAGGGCGTCAGGGTGCAGCAGGTTCGCGGCCCGCTCGGCGGCGACGGCGCCGTCGGTTCCCTTGCGGAGCTCCTGCTCGAGGTAACGCTGCCGGGTGAAGTGGATGAGGTTGGCCTTGAGCAGCTGGTGGTTTTCCCAGATCTCCGTCGCGCTGACGCGGTCCATGTGACGCCAGAGCTCCTGGCGGGAGACGCCTCGCACCCAGTCCGGACCCAGTCTGCGTTCCAAGGCGAGGGCTAGCTGGGGGGCCATCCATGAGCGCACGTGGACACCGTTGGTCACGTGTCCGATCGGGACCTCCTGGACCGGTCGCTCAGGCCACAGGTCCTTCCACATCTGTCGACTCACTTCGCCGTGAACGCTGGCCACCCCGTTGGATCGGTGCGCGAGCCGGAGGGCGAGGACGGTCATGCAGAACTCCTCACTGTCGGACCCCGCGCGGCTGCGTCCGAGCGCCATGAAGTCGTCGCTCGACAGGCCGAGATCGTGGCGCAGCCACCCCAGGTGGTGCTCCATGCTCGCCTGGTCGAACCGGTCATGGCCGGCGGGGACCGGGGTGTGGGTCGTGAACACCGAGCGCGCACCGATGCGGCGGGCGGCCTCGTTGAAGCTGACGCCGTTCTCCTCCATCTCGACTCGCGTCGCCTCCAGCAGCGCGAATCCGCTGTGTCCCTCGTTGAGGTGATAGACCCCTGGCCGCACGCCGAGCTTGTCGAGGGCGCGGATCCCGCCGATACCGAGGACGATCTCCTGGAGGATGCGGCTCGTGCGATCGCCCCAGTAGAGGCGATGGGTGATCTGCCGCGACTCCGGGGAGTTGCCCTCCACGTCGGTGTCGAGGAGCGCCAGGTTGCAGCGCCCGACCCGTGCCCTCCATATGTGGGCGTGGATGACCTCGTCGCCGCTACGAACCTCGATCCGGACGGGCTCGCCGTCAGGTCCCCGCACCTTGTCCAGCGGGAGACTCCTGATGTCGACGTTGCCAAACTCCTCCTGCTGCCAGTCGTCCTGATCGAGGCGCTGGGTGAAGTAGCCCTGCGCGTAAAAGAGGCCGACGCCCCACAGGGAGATGTCCAGATCCGATGACGCCTTTACGTGGTCACCCGCGAGCACCCCGAGTCCCCCCGAGTAGAGGGGCAACGACTCGTGAATGCCGAATTCGGCTGAGAAATAGGCGACCGGTCGCGGCTTCAGCGCGCCTGCGTTGACGGCCCCCCATGTGTCCCTGCTCCCGAGATAGCTCTCGAGGCGGCGGGAAGCATCGAGGATGCGGCTCTCGAGTCCCTTTACGCGGGTGACCTCGCTCAGTTGCTGGTCTCCGAGCGCCTCCAGTAACGCGACCGGGTTGTGGTTCAGGCGGCTCCAGGTCTCCGGGTCGAGCGCTTCGAATAGCCCGACGACGTCCGGTTGCCAGCTCCACCACAGGTTGCGAGCCAGATCTTCGAGTTTTGAGCGGAGCTTAGTCGGGGGGACAGCGTCCATGGGGCCCTCTGAATACCTGACTGTCGTCGCGGACAAAAGGGCCCGCGCCGTCCTCTATCGGACGCGAGGGGGTCGAGTATGCAGGCGGGGCCGCTGAGGACCGGTGGCAACCATGCCTCACGGCGGCTTGATCATGACTCGGTTTGCGGATTACACGGCCGCAACAGGGCGCCGGAGGGGCGTCCAGATCCACCGCGCGAGACGGGTCCGTCAGGTACCGGGGATGGGATGAACTTGGGCAAAAAAGAGCGACCCAGGTCGAATAATCCGCGGATCACCTTGGCGGCTGCTTCCGCCGGGTTCACGCGATCGCAGGGGGCGCTGATGAGGGGCCCCGTCTAGCGCTCCGTCAGCGCGTCTTCGCCGAGCACTCGATCGAGGGTCGCGATGACGTGATCCGCTTCGGATTCGGTCCAGACGAGGGGCGGCTTGAACTTCAAGACGTTGGCGTCGGGGCCGTCCGTACTCAGGAGGATCCCGAGGTCGCGCATGCGGTTTGTGACCCACGCCGCTTCGGCCGTCGCCGGGATCTTCGCGTCACGGTCCGTGACCAGTTCAGCGCCGAGGAACAGACCGCGACCGCGGACGTCGCCGATGAGCGGATGTCGGCCCATGAGCGCGGTGAGTCCGTCCTTGAGCCTGGCGCCGACGCGCAGCGCGTTGCCGCGCAGGTCGAGGTCCTCCATGACGTCGAGCACCGCGAGCCCGACGGCGCACGATACGGGGTTGCCTCCGAAGGTGTTGAACCACTCCATCCCGTTGTTGAACGCGTCGGCGATGGCGCGTGTGGTGACCACGGCGGCGAGGGGGTGGCCGTTGCCGATCGGCTTGCCGAGGGTCACGATGTCCGGGACCACGTCTTGCGTCTCGAATCCCCACCAGTGGGACCCCATGCGCCCGAAGCCGATCTGGACCTCATCGGCGATGCAGACACCACCGGCGGCTCGAACGGATGAAAAGGCGGCGGCCAGGTAGCCGGCGGGGAGCTCGATCTGGCCCCCGCAACCGGGGAGGGCTTCGGCGAGGAACGCCGCCGGCCGCTCCTTCGCGACAAGCTCCTCGACGTAGCGGGCGTAGGCCGCGCCGAGGTCGACCCCCTCGCGCGGCGGACCTTCCTGGCCACGGTACGGGTCAGGCAGGGGCACGACATGGGCCCACGCTGGCGCGCCACGACCTCCCGGACCGTCGTGCTTGTACGGCGAAAGGTCGACTAGGGCGCCGGTGTTCCCGTGGTAGGCCGCGTCGAGGACGATCACGCCCTCGCGCCCCGTCGCTGTCCGCGCGAGCCGGAGCGCCAGTTCGTTCGCTTCGCTGCCGGAGCAGCAGAAGAAGACGACCTCGAGCGGGTCGGGGAACAGATTCGTGAGCCGCTCCGCGTAGTCGGTCAGGTTCGGGTGCAGGTAGCGCGTGTTGGTGTTGAGGACCGTCGCCTGGTCGGCGAGCGCGCGCACGACCCGCGGGTGGGAGTGCCCGACGTGGCACACATTGTTGACGCCGTCCAGGTATGCCTGGCCGTCGGTGTCGAACAGGTAGCTGCCCCGTCCTCGAACGATGGACAACGGTCGGCGGTAGCTGAGGCTGAGGTTCGACCCGATCAACGCTCCCCGATGTCGCGCCAGATCCTCCGTGGCTCGGACCGCTGGCGCCACCGCGTCGGGGCCGAGCCCGAGGAGGCCAGTCGGGTCGGGGCACATGGTCCGCCACAGGGCTCGCAGGGACGGCGGCGCGACGCCGACGAAGTCGCCGCGCTGATCGAGGACGTCCGTGATCACCTGAAAGTGTACGTGCGTGGGCCAGTCGCCGTTCTCGGGGAACGGCCCAACGGCCGCGATCTTGTCGCCGCGAGCCACGGGTCGTCCTGGCTCGATGCCGTCGATGGAGGCGCGGTCGAGATGCCCGTACAGGGTCCAGAACTCCGGGCCCGCCGGGGGTGTGTGGTGGAGGATGATGGTCGGTCCGTAGTCGAGGCGTCCCTCGTTGTCGGCGACGCTCCAGACATGGCCGTCGTATGGCGTGTGTACGGGCGTACCGGCGGGGACGAACAGGTCGACGCCCAGGTGGACGGTCCGCCGTTCCGCGAAGCCGTCACCGGATGTCGCGAACACGTCGGATGTGTAGCAGCGACGCACCTCGTCGTAGCGTCCGACGCCCACCTGTGCGCCCGCGTCGGAGACCTCGCGCGCCAGGCGTTGATCGATCACGGACGTGGGGCTGCCTTCATGCTCGAATCCGGGTGCATCGACCGAGAGGTCGAGGACGTGGGGGGAGGTGGACCTCAGATCCCATGGCAGGACGGGCGCGGCATCGTGCGCGTGGGCGTCGAGCCACGTGGCGACCTTCGGCCCGCCAGGGCAACCGGGTAGCCCGCACGCGTCGCGCATGGCGTACACCGCGAAGCGTGGATGGATCTCATCCATGCGCTCGAGGGCTCTCCAGCCGGGGGCCTCCGAGACCGAGAGATATTCGTTGTCGGGGGCGAGCTTGCGTTGCTGCGCGGCCATGCTGACCGAGACCATGATCCGCAGCCGCGCCAGCTCCCAGACCGCCTCGATCTCTTCGGGCGATAGGGGGTGCTCGGCGTGGTAGCCGCGGAGGATCGCCCGCGCCGCGGTGAGTGGGTTTCGCGTGCCGAGCACGCCGTAGGCGACGGTGACTCCGGCGCCGGACGCCGTCCACGTGTGACGGAGATCGCCGAAGTCGATGAGCCCGGTCGCTCGCGACTGACCTGCGCGGGTGGTGGTGACGAGGACGTTCCACTCGTTCGCGTCGTGGTGCACGACGGAGGTCGGCAGCCCTGCCAAGCGCGTGGCGACCCCTTGCGCCCAGCCGATGCGCCGCGTGATGAGCGCACGCCGGGAGGGGTCATCGATGTCGGAGAGGCGCTCCGTGACGGTGTCGTATGCGTGGCGGGGGTCCCACTCTATCTCCCGATTGGCGTCCCCGAGATCGAGGTCGGCCACGGTCCTGTCAACGCGCCCCACGAGACGGCCGACGTCCTCAAGGAGCTCGGCGTCGTGGGGCCGAACGTCTGCGAGGGACTTCCCTTCGACCCACGTCAGCAACCGGATGATCGATTCGCCGGCCTCGTCGGTCGCGACGGGCTGTGGACAGCCTTCGATCCCAGCATCGGCGAGTCGTCGCAGGGCGACGTCCTGCAGGTCGATGTACGCGCGCGCCTCCAAGGGGTTGTAGATCTTGAAGACGAAGCGACGCCCGTCGTCGGCGTCGACGCGGAAGTTCAGGTCGCGGTAGCCGTCCAGGACGCGGAGCGTTCCGGTGATACCAAACCGCTCCGTCAGGAGCGCTTTGGCATCGTCCGGCGTCAGCGCGGGCTTGGTCGTCGCGGGCAAGGTCATCTATCGGAAGATAGCACGGGAGGTGGGTCTCGTCGGCGTCCTACCTCGACCTCTCCATCACGCCCACGAGCTCCTTCACCAGCTTGGCGGCTACGTACGCGGTCAGATCGTGGATGTCGCGTCGCGGGTTGTATTCGACCACGTCTGCCCCGACCACCTCGCCCGTGATGCCGTGCAGCAGGCCGATCACGTCGCGGGTGGTGAGACCGCCGGGCTCTGGGTGGGAGACGCCGGGGGCGTGGGCGGGGTCGAGGCCGTCCAGATCGATGCTGACGTAGATCGGTCCGTCGAGGACCAGCGCATCCATGCTTGAGCGATCTCGCATCTCGATGCACTCGACGCCGAATCGGGTGACCTGATCGCGTTGGTGCGGGTTCAAGGTCCGGATGCCCACCTGCACCAGGCGCGTCGCGAGCTTCTCTTCCATGATCCGTGCGAACGGCGTGGCGTGGGACAGGGGATCACCGTCGAGGGCGTCGTAGAGATCGGGATGGGCGTCGACGTGGAGGATCGTCAGCCCCTCGTGGCGGGGCCCGAGCGCCCGCAGCACCGGCCAGGTCACCGCGTGATCTCCGCCCAGGCAAACCGGGCGACTGCCTGCGTCGAGGATGCGGGTCACGGCGCCCTCGATGGCGTCATGGGCGGCGTCCTCGGGCGCGTCCAGGTCTCCCGCGTCGGACATCACGTCGCTGCTCGACACGTCGACCCCCGTCTCGCTGAACGGATTCGATGCGGGCGACCACAGCGCCGCTCGGATCAACGGCGGAGCCTCCGCCGCCCCTCTCAGGTGCGATGAGTGGTGGTCGTAGGGGAGTCCGAGCAGGGTCGCGGCCATGGTCAATCGCCGCGATCAGAGATTGAGTTCGAGGCGGGCGGCCTCCGAGATCATCTCCATGGTCCAGGTCGGCTCCCAGACAAGCTCGACCTTGGCCTCGGTGACGCCCTCGCTGGTGCGGACCTTGGCTTCGACTTCCCCCGGGAGCGTCCCGGCTACCGGACATGACGGCGACGTCAGGGTCATCTTCACGTAGGCGGAGCCCTCGGTGTCCGCGCGGACCTCGTAGATCATGCCCATCTCGTAGATGTTGACGGGGATCTCGGGGTCATAGACCGACTTGAGGACATCAACCAGCCGGTCGCAGAGCTCTGGGTTCGCATCGCCGGTGCCGTAGGTCCCCGGGCCACGCTCCGTGGGGGCGCTCTCAGGGGCGTCGTCAGTTGAGCTGTCGGCGGGGCTAGTGGGGGCGTCTTCCATGGGATCACTCCGTGGTGATGGGGTCGTTGCTTTCCGAGATCGCGGCCTCGACGGTCCGCCACGACAGGGTGGCGCACTTCACGCGTGCGGGAAACTCTGAGACTCCGGAGAACACGGCCAGCTTGCCCAGCTCCGCGGGGTCGGGGCTGATCTCGCCGGTGGCGACGCCGATGAATGTCCTCACGAGCTGCTTCACGTCGTGGAGGGACATGCCCTTCACCACGTCGGTCATCATGGATGCGGACGCTGTGGATATGGCGCACCCTTGCCCGTCGAAGCGGGCGTCGGTGACCGTGTCACCGTCCACGGTGAGCATCAGATGCAGCATGTCGCCACAGAGGGGATTGTGCCCGTCAGCTGCGTGGGTCGACCCATCCAGTCGGCCCTGGTTGCGAGGGTTCTTGCCGTGGTCCAGGATCATCTCCTGGTAGAGGTCGCGGAGCTCATCCATCAGGCGAACAGGTCCTGGGCCTTCTCGATAGCGGCCGCGAGGGCGTCGAGCTCGGACTTGGTGTTGTAGAAAGCCATGGAGGCGCGCGCGGTCGCCGCCACACCGTAGAACTCCATGACAGGCTGGGCGCAGTGGTGGCCAGCCCGGATGGCCACACCCTCGCGGTCGAGGATCGTCCCGAGGTCGTGCGGGTGGATGCCGCGTACCTCGAAGGAGATCACGGCGGCCTTGTGAGCGGCGGTACCAAAGATGCGGACCCCGTCCATTCCGTTCAGCAGCGCCGTCCCGTACTCGAGGAGCTCAGCCTCCCACGCCGCGGCGGCGTCCAAGCCGACCTGTTCGAGATAGTCGACGGCGACGCCCATGCCGATGGCGCCAGCGATGTTCGGTGTACCGGCCTCGAACTTGTACGGCAGATCATTGAAGACCGTCCCATCGAACGAGACGCTCTTGATCATGTCGCCGCCACCGTGCCAGGGCGGCATGGCGTCCAGCAGCGCCTCCTTGCCGTACAGCGCACCGATGCCCGTGGGGCCAAACATCTTGTGCCCGGACACGGTGTAGAAATCGCAGTTGAGGGCCTGTACGTCGACCTTCATGTGCGGGGTTGCCTGCGCCCCGTCCAGCAGCACCGGGACGCCACGGGCGTGGGCGCGCTCGATGATGTGCTCGACCGGGTTCAGGGTCCCAAGCGCGTTGGAGACATGGGCGACCGCGACGATCTTCGTCCGGTCGGACAGCATCTCCTCGTAAGCGTCGAGCACGAGGTCGCCCTGCTCCGACATAGGGATCACCTTCAACGTCGCGCCGCGCTCCTCGCACAGGAGTTGCCAGGGAACGATGTTGGAGTGATGTTCCATCTGCGAGATGAGGACCTCGTCACCGGCTTGCACTTTCGAGCGTCCGAGGCTCTGAGCCACCAGGTTGATGGACTCCGTTGTGCCCCGTGTCCAGACGATTTCCTTCGTCGATCGTGCGTTGAGGAAACGCTGGAGCTTCTCGCGGGCCGCCTCGTAGGCGCTGGTCGCGTCCATGCTCAGGCGATGGACGCCGCGGTGGACGTTGGAGTTGGTCTCGGCGTAGTAGCGAGAGACCGCGTCGATCACGCACTGGGGCTTCTGCGACGTCGCCGCGTTGTCGAGGTAGACGAGCGGGCGGTCGTAGATCTTGCGTTCGAGAACCGGGAAGTCTCGTCGAATCGCCTCGACGTCGATGGTGCGGTCCGTGTTCGTGCTCACGGGGCCTCCTCCAGCGCATGGCCCGGGCACAGGCGNTCCTCGACCACCGGCAGCAGGTGATCCCGCACCTCCGGCACAGGAATGGACTCGATGATCTCGGCGGCGAACGCTCGCGTGAGGATCTGCCGCGCGCGGATCTCGTCGATGCCGCGGGCGCGCAGATAAAACAGGGCGGCGCGGTCCAGCTGCCCTGTCGTGGCCCCGTGGGCGCACTTCACGTCGTCCGCGTAGATCTCCAGTTGTGGCCGTGTGTTGATCTGCGTGTCATCGGAGAGCAGGAGGTTGCGGTTGTTCTGCTCCGCGTCCGTCTTCTGTGCGTCTTCGCGCACGAGCACGCGCCCCGTGAAGCCGCCCTCCGATTGACCGTCGAGGACGCCCTTGTAGAACTCGCTGCTCGTGCAATGGGGGCTCTGGTGGTCGACGAGGGTCATGTTGTCCGCCACCTGGTTTCCGTTGAGTACGAACAGCCCGTTGAGCACGCAGGACGCGCCGGGACCCGCGAGGGCGAAGCCGAGCTCATTACGGGACGAACGGGCGCCCGTGGTGACGACGTGGGAGTGCACCTGGCTGTCCCGCTCTTGCTGGATCTTTGTATCCGCCACGTGGAAGGCGGAGCGGCCCTCCTCCTGGATGCGGGTATGGGTCACGGACGCGTTCGGTCCGGCGACGATCTCGGTGGTCACGTTGTTGAGGTAGACCCCGTTGTGGGCGCCGTGGAAGACGTCGATCAGAGTGACCGCGGACGACTCTTCCGCGACGAGGAGGTTGCGCGCGTGGTTAGCGATGGGATTGGCGCGCTCCGTGGTCAGCCAGATGGCCTCGATGGGTCGGTCGACGACGATCCCCTTGGGGACGTGAATGACGACGCCGTCCCGGCCGAACGCCGCCGTCAGGGCTGTGAAGGGGTTGTCTTCGTAGAGCGCCACCTTGCCGAGGTGCTGCTTCAATAGCTCGGGGATCTGTTCGATGGCGTCGCTGAACGAGAGGGCGCGGACACCCGCGGGAAGCTCGTGCAGGATCGTGAGCGGCGAGACCATGATGCCGTCCACGAACACCAGCCGGTGGAATCGACCGCCGCCCGGAAGGCGCGCCAGGGCGGCTTCGATTTCGCCGCGGGCAGGCGTGCCGCCACGGGCAGGCTCGAACGTGGTCTGCACGATGGGGGCGACGTCCGTATATCGCCAGGATTCCCAGCGCCGACGAGGTGTGCCCAGGTCCTCGAACCGCGATACGGCGGCGTCACGCATGGCGTCGAGCCACGGCCGCCCACGTCCGGGCAGGTCCTCGGTGGCCCGCCAGGGCGCGATCCAGTCGGTCAGAGAGAGGGTCGGGGCCATGGGTTATCAGGCCTCGGTGGCGGCCTCTTCATCGATCCAGCCGTAGCCCTTCTCTTCCAGGGTGACAGCCAGGGACTTGTCGCCGCTGTGGGCGATGCGTCCGTTAGCGAGGACGTGGACCTTGTCCGGAACGATGTACTCGAGCAGGCGCTGATAGTGCGTGACCACGATGATCGCGCGGTCTTCCCCTCGCATGGTGTTGACGCCGTTGGCGACCACCTTGAGNGCGTCGATGTCCAAGCCGGAGTCCGTCTCGTCGAGGATCGCGAGGCGCGGTTCGAGGACACACATCTGCAGGATCTCGTTCTTCTTCTTCTCGCCCCCCGAGAAGCCCTCGTTGACCGAGCGGTTCAGGATCTTGGGGTCCATGTCCATCAGCGCCGCCTTCTCTTTGAGGATTGAGAGGAACTCCATGGCGTCGAGCTCCTGCTCGCCACGGTCCTTTCGTTGGGCGTTGAGGGCGGCCTTGAGGAAGTAGGAGTTGGTGACGCCGGGGATCTCGACGGGATATTGGAAGCCGAGGAACAGACCCTTGCATGCGCGCNCTTCGGGGGCGAGGTCGAGGATGCTCTCGCCGTCGAACTCTATGTCGCCGTCGGTGACCTCGAAGCGCTCGCGNCCCGCGATGACCTGGGCGAGCGTGCTCTTGCCCGAGCCGTTCGGTCCCATGATCGCGTGAACTTCGCCCGCGTTGAGCTCAAGGTGGACCCCATTGAGGATCTGGTTGCCCTCGACCTTCGCGTGCAGATTGGTGATCTTCAGCATTGCCTGTCGGGGCGCGGGATTCCTCCCACGCTTGCCGCCTCTTGCTTTAGCCGACCGCGCCCTCGAGGGTGACGGAGAGCAGCTTCTGTGCTTCCACCGCGAATTCCATGGGTAGCTCGCGGAAGACCTCCTTACAGAACCCGTTCACGATGGTGTTGATCGCGTCCTCTTCGGAGAGGCCGCGCTGGCGGGCATAGAACAGCTGGTCTTCGGAGATCTTGGATGTGGTCGCCTCGTGCTCGACGGTCGACGACACGTTCGACGACTCGATGTAGGGGAACGTGTGCGCGCCGCACCTGTCCCCCATGAGCAAGGAGTCGCACTGTGAGTAGTTGCGAGAACCTGTCGCGCTCTTGGCGATCTTGACCAGGCCGCGGTACGCGTTCTGTCCCTGCAAGGCGGAGATGCCCTTCGAGATGATCGTGCTCGTCGTGTTTTTCCCGAGGTGGATCATCTTGGTGCCCGTGTCCGCCTGCTGCCAGTTGGATGCGACGGCGACCGAGTAGAACTCGCCGACGGAGTCGTCACCCTTCAGGATGCAGCTCGGGTACTTCCACGTGATCGCCGACCCGGTCTCGACCTGGGTCCAGGAGATCTTTGCGCGGTCTTCCTTGCAGATCCCGCGCTTGGTCACGAAGTTGAAGATGCCCCCCTTGCCGTTCTCGTCGCCGGGGTACCAGTTCTGGACCGTGGAGTACTTGATCTCCGCGTCCTTCAGGGCGACCAGCTCGACCACGGCTGCGTGCAGTTGGTTCTCGTCGCGCTTCGGCGCGGTGCAGCCTTCCAGATAGCTGACGTAGCTGCCTTCTTCGGCGACGATCAGCGTGCGCTCGAACTGGCCCGTCTCCGCCGCGTTGATGCGGAAGTAGGTCGACAGCTCCATCGGGCAGCGGACGCCCTTGGGGATGTAGACGAACGACCCGTCTGAGAAGACCGCGCAGTTCAATGTCGCGAAGAAGTTGTCGGTGTAGGGGACGACCGTTCCCAGGTACTTCTTGATGAGCTCCGGGTGAGTTTGCACCGCCTCCGAGAACGAGCAGAAGACGATGCCCAACTCGGACAGCTTCTCCTTGTAGGTGGTCGCGACGGATACGGAATCGAAGACCGCGTCTACGGCGACGACTCCTGCGAGGACCTTTTGCTCGTCGAGGGGGATGCCGAGCTTCGCGTAGGTCTTCAGCAACTCCGGGTCCACCTCGTCGAGGGTCTTCGGCTTGTCGGCGTCCGACTTCGGGGCCGCGTAGTAGCTGATGTCCTGGTAGTCGATCTTCTTGTAATTCACCTTGGGCCAGGCGGGCTCCGTCATGGTCAGCCAGTGCCGGTAGGCCTTGAGGCGCCACTCGGTCATCCACTCAGGCTCGTTCTTCTTCGAGGAGATAAGGCGGACGACGTCTTCAGAGAGGCCCTTGGGGACGATCTCCATTTCGATGTCGGTGACGAAGCCCTCTTCGTATTGCCGATGGGCGATGTCCTGGAGAGACGAGTCAGGAGTAGTCATGGTCTTGCTCAGACGTCCGCTCGGTCGTCATGACCCGCGAACGAGCCCACCGGGTCAGCCACGGGGCACGTCATCTCGGCCAGCGTGACGCGGTCCAGAGCACCTCGGATGGCGTCGTTCAGCCGTTGCCAGCTGCCGCTGACGGGGCACCACGGCTCCTGGGTGCAATCCGATACCTCGAACTCCTCCGGGGAGCACTCGGTCACGGCGATGGGGCCGTCCGTGGCGACGATGATCTGGCCGATGGTGATGTCTTCTGGTCCTCGCTTGAGCCGGTATCCTCCGTGCACTCCGCGCACCGACTCCAAGAGTTCGGACCGGGCGAGCATCTTGAGGACCTTGCTCGCCATGGGGGCCGCGACATGGGTCCGGGTCGCCAGCTCGCGCGCCGAGAGCACGGTCTCCTCGGGCTCCTTGGCGAAGTGGCCGAGGAGCAGGATCCCGTAGTCAGCCTGCTTGGAGATGCGGATCATGATGAGAATATCGGACTGGAGGGGTCCTCTATCTGTAGCGTCCCGATACGGATCGGTCAACGTCGGTCGTAAGTTTTGTGTGAATTTAGGTTTGTGTCAGGCGTGGAGTCGCGGGATCGGGTCGCCGTCAGCGACGATGGCGGCTTCTTCGCCGGCCAAATGCTCTAACCGGCTCCAGATGTCGCCTTTGTCCGCGAAGTGCTCGGCCAACCGGAGATAGAGGGCGTGGTGGCGGGCCTCCGATTCCAGCAGCGTCCCGTAGAAGTCGGCGAGGTGGCGGTCACCGAGGTGGTCGCGCAGCAGGGTGAAGCGCTCACAGGATCGGGCCTCGATCAGGGCGGCGACGCAGCAGCGGTCGACGACCTTGTGGGGCTCGGCGGTGCGGATCAGGGCGCCGAGACGCCGGCCGTAGCTGGACTGGGGCTGCCCAACGAGCTTGCCGCCGCGTGCCGTGATGAGCTCGATGACCTGACGGAAGTGGAGCAGCTCCTCCTCGACGACCTCGGTCAGGGGGACGACGAACTGCGGATGCTCCACGTACGAGAAGATCATGTTCATCGCCGTGCCAGCGGCCTTCTTCTCGCAGTGGGCGTGGTCGACGAGGACCTCGTCCATGTGCGGTTCGATCCGGGCGACCCAGTCGGGGGGCGTCTCGCTCTTGAGGGAGAGCATGGTGGTCAGTCGTCAGGCTCGACGATGATCTCCTTGTCGATGCCGGGGGGCCGCGGGCGCTTCGCCGTCGGTCGTCAGGCGCCGCGCGGACTCTATCAGGAGTTCACAGCGCTTTCGCCAGCATGTGTGCGCCCGCCGCCGCTGCTCCCGCGTACATCACGAGGACGAACGGGCGCTCCGGAACCCGGTGGTGCATCCAGAGGCCGATCCACGCTCCGACAGGAACAAGCGGACAGTAGAGCGCGGATGTCAGCAGGGTGTCGGAGTTGATGAAGCCCAGGGCAAAGTATGTCGGCATCTTGGCGACGTTGATCACGAAGAAGAACAGGACGAGGGTCCCGACGAGGATGCGCTTCTCGAGGCGGTGCTCGAGGAGGTAAATCGACATGATGGGGCCGGCGGAGTGGGAGATCGTCGACACGGCGCCGCACAGGGCGCCCGCGGTGATCCCCGAGGTCGTCGTGTCCGGGACTCGTGGGACCTTGCCGCCGGTCATGCGCCAGATCTGGACGGCGACGAAGAACAGGCACGTCGCGCCGACGACGCCGTTCAAGACAGGGATGAGGCGCCCCGAGTCGCGCAAGATCGACAGGATGACGGTGCCGACGGCGATCCCGAGGGCCGCGCCGATCACCGTGTCTCGGATGTGTCGCTTAGACCATGATCCGCGGTGCTGCCACGTGGCGAGCGCATCCGCGGCGATGAGGATGGGGAGCATCACACCGACCGCGCGATCGACCCGCAACGCGTGCGCCATCAAGGGCACGGCGATGATCCCGATGCCGCCGCCGAACCCGGATTTCGACAGTCCGATGATGAGGACCGCGAGCGCGGCATACACGTCCAGGTCCAAGCTGCTCACCTGGCCGGGGTCAACCTGGGGCCTCCCCCTCAGCCGTTGAGATGAGGGGAATCAACCTGGCACCGCATCGATCACAGGTGCAGGGGGTCGAGCTTGTCGGGGTCGACGCCCAGGTCCTGGATCGCCCCGTCGACGACCTTGGCGTCGATCTTCCCCTCAACGCGGAGCGCGTCGAGGGTGGCGATGACGATGGACGCCGCGTCTACCTCGAAGTGGCGACGCAGCTCGGGCCGGTTGTCACTCATCCCGAACCCGTCGGTCCCGAGGGGAACGAAGGTCCCAGGCACCCACCGCGCGATCATCTCCGGCACCGCCTTCATGTAGTCGGTCGCTGCGATGAACGGGCCGTCGACGCCGTCCAGGAGGTGAGATACGTATGGCACCTTCGCCTCGGACGTGGGGTGCAGCCGGTTCCATCGCTCACAGCTCAACGCGTCGGTGCGGAGCTGCTGGTAACTGGTCGCTGACCACACGTCAGCGGCGACGCCGAACCGTTCGCCGAGCATCTCCTGCGCTTCGAGGACCTGCTGCAGGATCGACGCCGATCCGAAGAGCTGCGCCTTGAGGGCGTGCTTGCTGGCGGCTGGCCGGCAGCGGTAGAGCCCGCGCAGGATGCCCTCCTCGGCCCCTTCGGGCATCGCCGGCATCGCGTAGTTCTCGTTCTGGACCGTGATGTAGTACCAGGTGTCCTCCTCGTCGACGATCATGCGCTGGATGCCGTCCTTGATGATGACGGCGAGCTCATAAGCGTAGGCGGGGTCGTAGGCGCGCAGGTGTGGAACGCATGACGCGAGGAGATGGCTCTGCCCGTCTTCGTGCTGCAGCCCTTCGCCGTTGAGCGTCGTCCGTCCGGCGGTCGCGCCCATGAGGAAGCCCCGCCCCCGGGCGTCGCCGAAGGCCCACGCCTGATCTCCGACGCGCTGGAAGCCGAACATCGAATAGAACACGTAGAACGGGATCATCGGCTCGCCGTGCGTCGCGTACGTCGTGCCCGCGGCGTGGAACGATGACATGGCTCCCGCTTCGGTGATCCCCTCCTCGAGGAGCTGTCCGTCCGCGGCTTCCCTGTAGTAGAGCAGCATCTTCTTGTCGACGGGCTCATACACCTGCCCGCGCGATGCGTAGATGCCGACCTGGCGGAACAGGGGGTCCATGCCGAAGGTGCGCGCCTCGTCGGGGATGATGGGGACGATGCGCTTGCCGATCTCCGCGTCCTTAACCAGGCCGGTGATCAGGTTGGCGAAGGCCATCGTTGTCGACGCCGGAGTCTCGCTGCCCTTCTCGAGTTTCGAGAAGATGTCGTCAGAGGGCGCCGCGACCTTCACCGGGATCTGCGTTCGGCGCGTGGGGAGCGGGCCCCCCATGGCCGCGCGTCGCTCTCGGAGGTACTCGACCTCGGCGCTGTCCGCGCCCGGATGGAAGAAGGGATAGTTCGCCAGCTCGTCGTCGGAGAACGGGATCTCCAGGATGTCCCGCAACTCACTGAGTTGATGCTGGTCGATCTTCTTCATCTGGTGCGTCGAGTTCTTGCCGGCGAAGCCCGCGCCGACGCGCCAGCCCTTGACGCTATGGGCGAGGATGACCGTTGGACGCCCCTGGCACGCCTCAGCCTCCTTGAAGGCGGCGTACACCTTGCGTCGATCGTGCCCGCCCGCCCGGAGCGCTCCGATCTCGACGTCCGACATCCCGGAGATGATCTCCTGGAGGGCGGCGTTCTGATCGAAGAACCGCTCTCGCATGGTCGCGCCGTCACTGCCGGCGAAGTGCTGCCATTCGCCGTCGACGACCACGTTCAGCGCCGTGAGCAGGGCTCCGTCGTGGTCCCGCTGGAACAGCGGGTCCCACTCGCGGCCCCAGATGCACTTGATGACGTTCCATCCGCACCCGCGGTACAGCCCTTCGAGTTCTTGGATGATCTTGGAGTTGCCCCGCACCGGGCCGTCGAGTCGTTGCAAGTTGCAGTTGATGACGAACGTGAGGTTGTCCAGACCTTCGCGCCCTGCGAGCGCGAGGGCGCCGGCGGCTTCGGGTTCGTCCGTCTCGCCGTCACCGAGGAAGGCCCACACACGGCTGTGTGAGGTATCGGCGACGCTGCGCGCGTGGAGGTAGCGATTGAAGCGCGCTTGGTAGATCGCGGCCATGGGGCCGAGGCCCATGGAGACCGTCGGGAATTCCCAGTATTGCTCCATGAGGCGCGGGTGCGGATAGCTCGACAGGCCTTTGCCGTCCCGTATGGACTCGCGCCTGAACCGGAGGAGCGCGGCCTCGTCCAGGCGGCCCTCCAGGAAGCTGCGAGAGTACATGCCGGGGGAGCCGTGGCCCTGGTAGTAGACCTGGTCGCCCGTGCCTTCGCCGTCCTTGCCGCGGAAGAACCAGTTGAAGCCGGTCTCGTACAGCGTGGCCGAGGACGCGAACGTCGAGATGTGGCCGCCGATGCCGACGTGGTCGTGGTTCGCCTTCGCCACCATGGTGGCCGCGTTCCAGCGCACGATGTCCTCGATGCGCTGCTCCATGGCCTCGTCGCCAGGGAACGGGGCCTCGTCGCCTACGGCGATGGTGTTGACGTAGTCGGTCTGGACGGGGAGTTCACCGACGGACCGCTGCCGTCGCGCCTCCGCCAGGAGCTGGGCCAGGATGTAACGGGCGCGTTCCTTGCCGTCGACCTGGACGATCGCTGCGAGCGACTCCAGCCACTCCCGGGTCTGTTGCGGATCGAAGTCCATGCTCTGATGCATGTTGCGTTTTCGTAGTCAGGTGGCGAGGGCCACCGTCGAGCCTCCAGATTGGAGCCCGGAGTATAACGAGAGGAGCGGTCTTCGGAACCTGGTCCCGGGGACGCTTGTGGAGACAAGCCATGCCCCTCGTAGCTGTCGTCGGCGCTTCCCGTGATCGCTCCAAGTTCGGTAACAAGGCTTTGCGTGCTTACGCCCGGCGGGGTTGGGACGTACGCCCCGTCCATCCGACGGAGTCAGTCATCGAGGGGTTGGTCGCCGTAGCCTCCCTCTCAGAGATCGCAGACGACGTCGATCGCGTCACGCTCTACGTCCCTCCGGCGGTCGGTCTGACGCTCCTGGACGCCATCGCAGCGCTCGCGCCCAAGGAACTATGGGTCAATCCCGGCGCCGAGAGCGAGGCGTTGCTGCAGCGCGCGCACGACCTCGGCCTCGCGCCGATCCTGGGGTGCGCGATCATCGATATCGGCGAGAGCCCTGCCACCCTGTAACGTCATCAACTGGCGGTTCGAGCCTCAGGCACAGAACAATGGACGTGGGGACGTGGGTGATGATCAGCCCGCGCTTGGGAGATCCTCAGCCCTTCATTTCTTCCGCGTCGATGACGCCGTCGTTGTTCTTGTCGTAGCGGCGCATGTGGCGTTTCCGCAGGACGCTAGGGAGCTCGTCCGGGACGATCTTGCCGTCGTTGTTCTTGTCGAATCGGTCAAGGCTACGTCCGCCGCGCCCGCTGCTGCCACCTCTGCCGAAGCCGCCGAGCCCGCCGAAGCCACCGAAGCGCTGGCTCAGGGATTCGATCATGCTCTGCTCGATGGCGTCATTCAGCCGATCCGTGTCGGCCTCATTCTTGGCCACCACGCGGAGCGTGACGCTCCCCATCTCGTCGGTCGACTGCCGACCCCAGCGGACGCGGATCGGCGGACTGTTGGGATTCGCGGGGTTCTGTGCCGAGTTGTCGTAGGTGATCTCGCACTTCAACTCGGTCCCCGCCGGGAGCGGAAGGCGGTCTTTGTAGTGGTACTCGGTCTGCCAGTCCATGTCCCACTCGGGTATGTGCAGCAGCGTCTTGGTCGATCCGTCCGGCAGCTTCGCCGTGAGGTGCATGGTGCTGCAGATGTAGTGCGCGTGGCCGCCGACGCTGATCCCATCCACGTCCACGGGGAGCGTCAAGCTCTGCTCGATCTTGTAGTTGGACTCTCCGGCCGGGATGTCCAGGCCGGACATGAACCCGAACAGGGACGGCAGCTGGATCTGCTTGATCCGCTGCGACGGCGGCTCGTCGGCGAACCAGATCCCGATGGTCGATTGCTCGGTCTCTGCCTTGCCGCTCGGATGGAAGTGCATTTGCATGAGCAGGTCGTGGTGCTTCGGTAGTTCCAAGGCGAGGTCGTCGCGGAGGAATTGCGGCTGATTGCCCGGGACGTAGCCCCCGAGCCCCCGGATCTCGAAGCCGCGTCCGAAGGCGCCGCCGCGGAAGCCGCGCAGGCCTCCGAATCCCCTGCGCCCCGTGTCACCTTCGTACTCGTCTTGGTCGGATGACTCTGTCAGGAAGAACAGGGCGTGGTGAACCACCGACCGAGCCGACGGGCGCATCTCGACCGCCTTGACCCACTTATCTTCCGGCAGGTCGATCGGAACCACGAAGAACCGGTAGAGGTCGCGCCCGTCCGCGGGCACGCGGAACGGCTTCCGCATCTTGATGACGAGATCGGGCTTCCCGAGGCTCCAGCCGCCGGGGTATTTCTTCGGCTTCTCCATCTTCGAGAGATCGCCCCTGGTCTTCCCGGTCTCGACCCACTTGGTGAACAGGGCGATCTGGTCGTCGCTCAGGCGCCGGTTGCTGAGGAAGTGATCGCTCTGGTCAGCCGGATGCCATGGCGGCATGTACCGCGTCTCGATGACGGCCTTCAGCATGTCGGCGCGCTTGGCCACGTCCGTGTAGGTGACGAGCGCGAACGGCGCCGGACCTTGAGGGCGGTGGCAGTCCATGCAGCTCTGGCGAACGAGCGGGCCGATGTGTTCGGCGAACGTCGGCCGGGCGGGCGTCGTTGAGGGCTGGCCGACAACAGTCGACACCAAAAGGAGCAGGGCGAACGGAGTGGTCTTGTTCATGGTCGATCCTCGCACCCATTCAAACCGAAGATGGCTTTCGGGTTACGGCAGATCCTGAAAAGCCCGGGATTGCCAGGGACGGGGGAGCTTGTGGGTCGGCCGCGCGGGGGCTCGCCTACTGGTCTTCGGCCTTCTTCTTCGGCGCCTTTTTGGCGCTCTTCTTCTTTGTGGCCTTTCTCTTGGCCTTCTTCTTTGTGGCCTTCTTCTTCCGCGGCGCGCGGGGCGGGAACTCCCACTGGAGCTCGCCTTCTTCGTTGTAGTAGAGCTTGGCCTTGAACTTGAAGCCGCGCATGGAGACGAACCCGAACATCTCCTCGGTCTTCTCGCCGTTCAGCATCAGCCGGATCTGGGCTGGGGGGAGGAAGCGATACTTGATCTTCTCGGCGAGGCGGAAGTCGCACTCCTTGTCCTTCTTCCGCGGGACGTTCTTGACGCACTTGTATCCGGACCCCTGGCGCGTGACCTCGTCCTTGCACTTCGGGCATTTGCCCATGACGGTGCCGTCCGCGACCTGTTCGTACTGGGGCTGACCGTCCGTCTCCTCGTCGTCGTCGTCGATCGTGTCGAGCTCGATGTCGCAGAAGCCCTCGTCCTTCAGGAGGACGTGCCCCGGAGCCTTGGTGCCGTCGAATCCGGTGAGCGGGCCGACCTTCCTTTCCTGTAGCAGGCGGGTGGCGGTCTCGGGGAACAGGTACTTGCCCCTCTGGTCCTTGCCGAGAGAGAACTCGCATTTCTCTCGCAGCGCAGCCGGGAGCCCCAGTTTCGCGAGCGGACCGCCGTCTCCGTCCGCCAGCTGCAGAGCGCTCTTGTTGTCGGATGACTCTGTTTTGAGGACGACACGCCCGTCGCAGACCTCGGCCGTTGCGGTCTTGGTCTCCGTCTTCTTGGCGGTGGTCTTTTTGGTGGTCTTTTTGGTGGCCTTTTTCTTGGCGGCCTTTTTCTTGGCGGCGACGGCCTTCTTGATCTGGGCGTTGATGGCGTCGGCGACCTCGGCCGCGGTCGCGGCGGCGATGTTCTCGAACTGGCGGGCGGAGAAGGTGATCGTCAGCGGCCTCTTCTTGCCGTCGATGGCGACGGTGAACGAATCGCCTGACGCGAGCTTGTACGGTCCCTGGGCCTCTCCCACGATCGTCGCCGGCGCAGAGCACATGTACGAGAAGGTCTTCTCCACCAGCTCGGCGCCACAGACAACACACGTGAAGCGCGCATCCTCCGGGTGGTCGACGGCGAAGATCTGATCGTTGCCCCCTTCGCGGTCCTTGAGCGCGGCGACGAAGCGGCAGACGAGACTGCGGATCTCCGTGTCCCACTCGTCGCGGTCGTAGTGACCACTGGACATCTGCGCCAATCGGTATTCCCAGTCACCGGTCAGGTCCGGCTTCGCGAGCTCGCCCAGATCGAGGTTGCGAACGAGGCGGACGAGGGTGCAGCCAAGTGGGGTCGGGAGGATGCTACGTCCCTGGCGCTTGGCGAGACGCTTGTAGATCAGGTCCTTGAGGATCGCCGCGCGAGTGGCGGGGGTACCGATGCCCTTCTCCTTCAGCTCCTCGAGGATCTCGTCGTCGAGGAGCTCCTCGCCCTCTCGCGGAACGGCGTCCTTGCCGGCCGTCTCCATGGCCTTCACAAGGGAGCCGTCGGTGTAGCGCGACGGGGGCTGGGTCTCCTTCTCCAGAAGCTCGACTTCCTTGGTCGTGACCGCGCCGTCCTCCTTCAGAGCAGGAAGGTCCTTGTGATCGGCCCTCGGCTCGACGGCGCGCCACCCCGGTTTCTTCAGGCGGCGTGCAGACGGGGTCACGAAGGTCTCGTCGAGGACGACGGTCTCTCGGGCCACGTTCTCCCACTCCGCGGCGGAGAGGAACGCGGCGAGGAAGCGGCGGACGATGATCTCGTAGATCTTGGTCTCGTCGTCGCGCAGGTTCTTGGGGTTCTCTCCCGTTGGGATGAGCGCGAAGTGGTCCGACACCTTGGCGTCGTTGAACACGCGGTTGCGACGCATGGGCTTGAGCTGTTCGGCCGAGCCGCCGGCTTCAGCCAGCGCGCGATTTGCCACGTGCCCAAGCGGGCCGCTCCGCAGCGATGTCACGATCTTGGGGATCTCCGCGGCGTAGTCTTCCGGCAGGTAACGGCTGGAGGTACGGGGGTACGTGACCGCCTTCTTGGCTTCATACAGACCCTGGACGATGCGCAGGGTTCGGTCGAGGGTGTACCCGAAGCGGTTCGAAGCCTCGCGCTGGATGCTGGTGAGGTCGAACAACAAGGGCGGAATCTCGGTGCGCTTCGTCGTCTTGTCGGTCGCGACGGCTCCCTGCCCGGACACCTTGGCGACGATCGCGGCCGCCTTCGCCTTGTCGGACAGGCGGTCGATCTTGTTGCCCTTGTCATTGACGCCTGACCAGCGAGCGGAGTAGACCCCCGATCCTGTATCGAAGTCCGCGTCGACCTGGAAGTAGGGGACCGGTACGAATCGGTCGATGTCGCGTTCACGATCGACGAGGAACGCCAGGGTAGGTGTCTTGACCCGGCCAACTGCCAGGGGCCTCCCCGCGCGCCCCATGAACTTCTTGGTGAACGCGCGGGTGCCGTTCATGCCCACGAGCCAGTCCGCTTCGTCTCGAGCGTAGGCTGCGAGCCGGAGCGGCTTGTAGTCGTCGGCCTTCTTGAGTTCGTCGAACGCGGCCTTGATCGCGTTTGTGGTCATGGATTGCAGCCACATGCGGTCGATCGGCTTCGTCCGCGCCTTCGGGTTCTCCATGCCGAGTCCCGCGTGGTCGAGGACCAGGTTGAAGATCAACTCCCCTTCGCGGCCAGCGTCGCAGGCGTTGATGATGCGCGTGACCTCCTTGGCCTTCATCAACTTGACGAGGCCCTTCAGGAGTTCCTTGGTGCGCCCCTGCCCCTCTCGAGGAACGTGCTGGAACCGCTCCGGGATGATGGGGAGGTTGCCGAGCGCCCAGTGGCTCCACTTGGCGTCGTACTCCTTGGGAGCTTGCAGCTCGAGGAGGTGCCCGGACGCCCACGCGATCACCATGTCGTCGCGTTCGTAGGCCGCGGGCTTTTTCTTGAAGCCTCCCAGCACCTTGGCGAAGTCGTCTGCGACCGACTTCTTCTCAGTAACGACCAGCGTCCTCATGCTTTTCACCGCCCTCCCTTCGACGGGATGATGGTGGCTTCTGGGGCCGAAGATCAAGGGGTTACGTACAGCATCGAGGGATGTTCGAGGCTGCAGCAGGTGCCCTGGGTGGGACTTAAAGTACTTACTTGATTGTCTTTATGGATTATTTGGCGGGTGCTGGGGTGGGCTGTGTTCTTTGCCCTCCGGAAACCGCCCGGCGACGGGGATCGGGCCCTAACGGCGGTCCGCCTGGTCATTGACCGGCTGAAATTCGGGGGCCGTGGGCCCAGCCCTCCGCCGCCCCGGATCGGCGCCTCGGGGTGCCGTGGGGTGCCGCTGGTCGGCGCGGAGATCTACTCCTTGCCGCCGCCCTTGTCCGGGGTCTTGGCGTCGTCCTTCTTCTCTTCCACCTTCAGGACGTCGGTGACCTTCTTGTTGAAGTAGTCCGTGATGGTGTAGTCGCGGAGGGTGACCACGAACTCGGACGTTGAGGACTTGAAGTACCAGTCGTTGGCGTCGCCCTCGCGCTTCTTGCCGACCCGCAGGGTGTGAACGGTGCCGTCCTTCATGGTGAGCGTCGCGGTCGCGGTGGCATCGTCGAAGCCAAATTCCGGCTTCAGCTGCTTGCCTACCGGTTCGGCGAGGTTCAGGGACGTGAGGCTGCCGAGCAACGACGACACCTTGGCCTCATCCGTCGTCGCCTCCTTGCCATCGACCATGGCAACCCAGGTGACGGTCTCCGTCACCTGGGGCGCTGCCGGCTTGTCGTCCCCGGGCTTGGCAGCCTCGGTCTTCGTCTCGACCTTGGCGACGAGAACGAGGCTGTCGTCCTTACGTTTGATCTCGACTTTACGCAGGTCTTCCTTGCTCAGGTCGGTGTACTGGGTGTCGATCCAGGCAGACGTCGACGCGTCGAAGTCCCACGAGTCAGGCCCGGTCGCCGCCCAGGCCTGGTCGTTGTCCACCTGGCGATACACGAGCTTGTCCGCCGAGCCCTGCTCGCCCAGATAGAACTCGTCGATGGTCGCGCCCACGGTGTCCTTCACGGTGACGCGGAGATGGAAGCTGTCCGCGTCGACTTCGAGGTCGTGATAGCGCTTCGCGTCCGACGTCAGCTTGCGGATGGCGTACAGCTTGCGCAGCGCCTTGGTGGTCGATTTGACCTGCTCCGCGCGCGCCGGATAGTCGCCTCGGTTGGCGAGGACCCAGCCTTCGCCGACGCGCTTGATGTCCACGGACTTGCCGTCCTCGCTCTCGACGATGAGCTCACCGATGTCGGCGGCGGCGAGGTCAGGCATCATGCGGTGACCTTCAAGCGCGACGTCATCGGTGATCGCGTCGGGGCTCCCGATGACGACCAGCAGGACGACCTGGATCACGGCGAGGATCAAGAGGACGATGTGGAAGCGGCTCATGAGGGCTCTCCCGCCGTTTCGACTGGCGGCGACGTCTTCGCCGCGGCTGTGGCGGTCCTGGATATCAAGGTGATGGGCTGTCGTGCCTGGCGCCACATCCACCAGCAGCCGGCGATCATCAGGATCAAGCCGGACGTGATGGTGAACGTCAGCCATTGGGCTCTGGACACGCTGGCTGCGCGTTCGTCCGGCCCGAGCCCGTCGAGTTCAGTCAGCGGGCGGTGCTCGGCCCGCTGTCCACGAATGGCGGCGAGCTCGTCATCGCTGCTCCACTCGAGGGCCTTGCGGAGCAGGCCCATGTTCTCCTCCCAGGTGCGTTCGTCGAGGCTGTAGCTGCGAAACGCGAGCCACGAAAACGCGTCGGAGTCACCGAACACGACGATCGAGCCCGGCCGCTGGCTCTTCTCCAGTGGCGCCATCTGGCGGCGCTTCTCCTCCGGTTTGTCCGGCTGTTCGTTCGCGGGTTCAGGTTCGGGAGGCTTCGCCCCCGGGACCGGCTTGTCCGCGAAGTATGAGGTGAACTCACCCTTCACCGCGGCGGCGAGCCCCTCCTGCCTGGTCTGGATCTTGAGCACCCAGTCGAGCTTCTCCGCCAGGTAGGTCGGCGGGAAGGCGCCCTCGGTTTGTACGGCGTGGTCGACCTCCCCCCAGATCGCCCGGAGGACCGATCCCGCGCGCCCCATCGGGCCCAGCCCCGGGTCGTAGCCGATATCAAGGATCTGCCCCACGAGCTCCGCAGCCTGCGTCGTCGATGCCTCGCCGGTCGTGCGCATGAGGATCGTGCCGGAAGCTCCGTCCGGAACCGCATCGAGTCCGACGGGGCACGCCCACAGCATCGTCGCCGACTGCTGGAACGCGGTGATCGGGTGTTCCGATGACATGCGCTCCTGGTCGATGGTGAGGAAGAAGGGGTACTTGACCTGGACGACCGTGTATCGCGGCGGGAAGGTCGAGTCGTCGAGGACCGGGAACGCGAAGACGTCCGAGGCGCTGTCCAGCACCATCTCGGCGCCGACGTCGATGCCGAAGTGGCGCAGCCAGTCGCGGAAGAGGAAGCCGCCGCCTCGTTCGACCCGGATCTGTCCGCGCGCCGCCAGGTCGCCGTGGAAGCCGCCGCCGCAGAGGACGACCCGGCCGCCGCGCATAACGAACTGGTCGAGCGCGTAGACCTCCTGGTCCGTCAGGTCTCCGGGTTGCAGCACCAGCAGGATGTCCACGGCGCGTTCGATGCCGCTGGCCAGGGTTACCTGGGTGACCTGGAACGCCTCGCTGAGGAACTCGCGGGTCACGGCGAACGGGTCGGGCGGCTGCTGCTGCGGCATCATCGGGTTCATCGGTTGCTGTGGCGGCGTCGGCGAGACGATGCCGACGGTCTTGAGGAAGCCCGGGACGATCCGCTTGAGGGAGCCCTCCACCGCCGTCTTCAGGTCGGCCTGGCCGATGGTCTCACCGGGCTTGTACAGCTCGATGAACTCCTTGCTCTCGCCGGTGTCTATCAGCAGCCACGCGTAGAAGTCGGCGGTCGCGCCGCGGATCGGTCGGACCTTCGTGGCGTCGAACAGCGCCTGGGCCGCGCGCTGTTTTTCGTCCATTGACTTCAGGCCCTCCCACGGATCGACGACCGCGAGGCTGAACCGGCCCTTGGCGTCCTTCTCGAGCTCATCGCGCATCTGCTGGATGGTCTCCGGCAGACCTTGCATGTCCTGGGGGAGCGTCTCCTTGTCAGACAGATACGCCGTCAGCTTGATGCTCAGGTCCTGAGCGATGATGGCGCCCGCGACCGAGCCGTAGGTCTGCACGACCTTGCGGAGCGTCCTCGCGAGGACGTACTCGGGGTCGGTCAGTTCGAGCTTGATCCCGAAGGTGTTGAAGTCCTCGACGATGCGGATGAGCGGGCACGTCCGCGACAGGGCGATGTGCTCGTAGCGATCCCCGGAGGCGACCACGACGGAGAAGTACACGTTCTTGTAGGACTGCTCGGTGGCCGTGCTGACCGGGATGCTCAGGGAGCGGACGCCGTAAGCGTCGGCCGCGGCGTCCTGGGCCTTCTTGCCCTTTGTATCGAGGGTAATGAACCGTGCTTTCACCTTGCCGCCGCTCTCGACTGCCAACTCCGCGATGGCGTCCTTCAGCGGGTCGACGATGGGGCGGATCATGGCCGGCATGGAGGCCGGAGAGGAGTGGTAGAAGATGATCTCGGCAGGCCTGTCGAGCCTCTGGAGGAAATCTCGCGTCACCTCGTTGACGGTGTACGCGTTGCCCTCGGTCAGGTCTGCGCGCACGCGTATGCCGGAGCGCCCGAGGAGGACGTTGAACAGGACGACGTTGACGAGGAGCAGCCCGACGCCGAGGAGGATGCTGAACGAGTTCTTTTGCTTCAGGTCCATCGTGCTTTCCCAGGCTCAGGTGGTGAAGCGACGCCAGCGCAAGAGCGCGACGTTCACGTAGAGGAAGAAGCCGGTGGCTGACAGGTAGAACGCCAGGTCGCGCAGGTCCAGGACACCGCGCTCGATGCTGGCGAAGCGCGCCCAGAAACCGAACTGGGCGCAGAACTCGGCCATGGAGTCGCCGACCCAGCCAGAGCGGAGGGCGATGTCCGGGAGGAGGGTCACGCCGCAGAGCAAAAAGCCGAGGAACAGGGCGAGGAGTTGCTCCTGCACGAGCATCGAGCAGACGAGGCCGATCGCCAGGTACGCCGAGCCGAGGAGCAGCGCCCCGATGTAGCCGCCCACGACCGGTCCCCAATCCAGGTCGCCATAGACGTCAGCGACGATGGGAGCCCCGATGGTCAGGGCGAGCGCGAAGGCCAGCAGGCCGAACGCCGCCAGGAACTTGCCCCAGACGAGCTGCCACGGGGTGACGGGCAAGGTGGTGAGGATCTCGTAGGTCCCCATCTTTCGTTCGTCTGCCCACAGGCGCATGGTCAGGGCCGGGGTCACGAACAGGAGCAGCGGCGGCAGCCAGCGGAACAACCCGCGGGCGGTGGCCTGGTTGGCGCCAAAGAACCCCTCGAAGAAGAAGAAGACGAGCAGCGTGGCGAGGACGAACAGCAGCAGGAAGACGTAGCCCAGGGGCGACGTCAACGATGCCCTGAATTCCCGACCCGCGATGGCGAGGGCGCGGCTCATGTGCTCACCTCCTGGGGCGAGGTCTTCAGCTTCTTGAAGATGTCTTCGAGGTCGTGGTGCAGGCGGGTGAGCTCGATGACGGTCCAGCTCTTCGCGCGGGCGAGGTTGCCGAGCTCGGTGAGCAGGCCGGGGCGCGCGTCCGTGTGGAGGCGGACGGTGGTGTTGTCGGTGTCTCCGTCGACGGGGTCGACGGAGTCGACTCCGTCGACCTCCATGACGGCCTCCGTGACGCGGTCCACCTGTCCGAGCAAGCGCAGCAGGACGCCGTGTCCGCGGCGAAACGACTCGAGCGTCTCATCTACGTGGAGCTCCCCGGCGACGACCATCAGCACGCGGTCGCATGTCGCTTCGACCTCCGAGAGGATGTGGGTCGAGAGGATGACGGTCTTCTCCCGTCCCAGTCCTCGGATCATCTCGCGGATGTCGAGGATCTGGTTGGGGTCGAGGCCGGAGGTGGGTTCGTCGAGGATGAGGATGTCTGGATCATGAAGCATCGCTTGCGCCAGACCGGTGCGTTGACGGAACCCCTTCGACAGGTGCCCGACCGGTTTGGTCAGGACGCTGTCGAGGCCACAGGCCCAGACGACGGTCGACAGGCGGCTCATGCGCTCGGTCGCGGGGATCTCTCGTAACTTGGCCATCCAGGTGAGGTAGTCCTGGACGAGCATGTCCTTGTAGATCGGAGCGTTCTCCGGCAAGTAGCCGATGTGGCGCTGTGCGGCGAGGCGCTGCTCGACCACGTCGTGACCGGCGATGTGGGCGCGGCCCGAGGTCGGGGCGAGGTAACCCGTCAGGATCTTCATCGTGGTCGTCTTGCCGGCGCCGTTGGGTCCGACGAGGCCGACCACCTGTCCGCGCGGGATGTGGAATGACACGTCCGCGAGGGCGCGGACGGTTCCGTAGTCCTGCACGAGATTCTCGGCTTTAATCATGGCTGGATAGGGCCTCCGAAACCGTGGCTTCGCAAGTATCAGGAGTTCTAACAGCGGGGCTTGGCCCGAGAACGAGGAAGCGAACAGTCGCTTTTGAGAAGGCGAGCGTCAACATCTCAGCGAAAGAAGCGGAGAGATCGTCGCGTCGGCCCCGGCCGATGGCTCCGGCGGCCCGCTCGGTGAGAGAAGGGCGCGCCGCGCCGGTGAGAGGGGAAGGCGCGGACGGGGATCGCGAAACTCGGGCTTAATGGGCCAGGAAACGGCCCCCTGGGTCTCGGTGCGTCATCATATAAACTGTTTATATACCAGTGGTTATGAGATCCAGGTTCCATCCTCCCCGGTGTCTGGAACCCGGGCTCCGTGTCCTTTCCGACAGACCCCGTAGGATCGGTTTCATGAGTCCCCAATTGCTCAAGATCCTCGGCGTGCCGATCGACCTCGGCGGGAACCACCGCGGTGTGGACATGGGCCCCAGCGCGCTGCGGGTCGCCGGGCTCAACGCCGGGCTGAGGTCTCTGGGGCACGAGGTCCGTGATCTGGGCAACGTGTCCGTTCCCAATCCCCAGAGCCGCGATCCGGGCAATCCCACGGCGCGGTTTCTGGATGAGATCGGGGGCGTGTGCTCGGAGGTCGCCGCGACCGTTCATCGTGAGATGGGCGACGGCGCCGGTCTCGTCGTTCTCGGCGGGGACCACAGCGCCGCCATCGGGAGCATCAGCGGCACCAGCGCTCGCGCGGCCGAGCGGGGAGAGAGCATCGGTGTGATCTGGGTCGATGCTCATACCGACATGAACACCCCGGAGACCTCGCCTTCAGGCAACATCCACGGGATGCCGGTGGCGTGCTTGATCGGTCGCGGCCCGGACAAGCTCACCGGTATCCTGGGGCCGTCCCCCAAGGTGAAGCCCGAGAACGTCGTGTTCGTTGGGATTCGCAGCGTTGACCCCACGGAGCGGGATTTGGTGCACGGGTCCGGTTGCCACGTGTTCACGATGCGGGAGGTGGACGAGCTTGGGATCCGGCGGGTGATGACGACGGCGATGGAGCTGGCTTGCGCCGACACCGCAGGCTTTCACCTGTCATTCGATATGGACGGGGTCGATTGCCGCGTCGCCCCCGGTGTCGGCACGCCGGTCATGGGTGGGTTGACCTATCGCGAGTCCCACCTCCTTTGCGAGATGGCCCACGACTCGGAGCAGATGATCGCCATGGACCTCATGGAGGTGAACCCGGTGGAGGACGTGCGCAACGCGACGGCCGAGCTCGGCGTCGAACTGATCTTGTCCGCGCACGGCAAGAAGATCCTCTGATCCGGCTACGGCAGGAGGATGAGGACGCGGCGCGCCGTCCTCCCCGTCAGCGCCTGGTGACGCAGGCATCGCAACGCGGCGCGCGCGTCGTGGGGCACCGTGCCACCGAACACCGGCCGTTCGTTGAACGTCACCCGCACGCCCCCCGGGTCAGACGCGAACCAGAGCTCGAGGTGGAAGAGGGTGCTCGCCGGTGCATCGGGTGTGGATAGGGCGATGGCGCCGGCCTCGCGTCGGGCGACCAGGCGCACACCGGCCGCGGTCGGTGCGCTGATCCACTCGTGACCCGGTGCGTAAGGGGCGCCGCAGTGAAACTCCAGGAGGTCGGGTTCCGCGGGTCTTCTCAGGTCGTTCGCTGTTCGCGCGATGACGTCACGACCGAGGACGACCTGTCCCGCCCAGTCCAGGTGAGGGTCGATGACGGTGCGCACGTTCACGGGGGGGGACAGGGACGTCAGCCGCTTGTTGAGCAACGCCGTCGTGTCCGGGTTGTGTCGTGAGCGGTGGAACACCGCGGATCGACCCTGCCAGCGCCCCACATCGTCGGGCGCGGGGGCCGAGGACCCACCCGGGAGCACGAGCCAGCATGCGGCGAACGGAGTGGCGTCGCAGGTCGGCCATGTCGGTCTGGCGAGCTTCGCGGGCCGGTCCGTCCAGCGCCCCAAGACGGAGACCCGCTCCCGGTCTATGGGCGAGCGGAGCGCGAGATCCGCGACTAACCGGGACATGAGCTGGCGACCGCGGGTGCTCCACGGGTTGCGTTCGGGGTTCGTGGGCTCGTTCGTCAGCCCCATGCTGCCGGGTCGCGTCGGGACGAGCAGCGTCCACCCGGCCTCCAGGAAACCACCGTAGGCGGCGCGTACCGGGAGCTCATCCGGAGGGCTCGGTCCCCGCGAGTACGCGACGATCAGGGGTCTGCCGCCCTTTGGAGCCGCCGCCTGGGGGATGACCGCGATGTAGCGCACGGGCGGCTCCGTCCCGACCAGGTCGACGACGTGATACCCGGCGGCGAGCGGCGTGGGGTCCCGCGCTTCATCGAGCGTCCGGGGTTCTCCCGCGAGGGCCTGGGTCTCCAGCCACGCCATCCCTTGAGCCTCCTGTCCGACGAGGAACGCACGCAGCGCCTGGTCCTGAGATAGGACCGCCGCCGCCAGCACCGCCATGCTCAGCAGGGTTCGCACGGGGAGATTGAAACGCTGTCTGCAGTTCGCGTCTACAATTGTCCCCTGCACAATCCAGGAGAGACCCCCATGTCGCGGATCAACCGACGTCGTTTCCTTTCCTCTTCAGCCGCCGCCATCGGCGCCGGCGCCGCGGCGGCCTCAGCATCGGCGCATGCGCCGGAGGTCCTGATCCGTCGCCCACACCCGTGCGTGGTCTCTTCCGCCAACGGGCACCCGCACTGCACGTCCAAGGCCATGGAGGAGATCCTCGCGGGCAAGCCAGTGGTCGACGCGGTGGTCGAGGGGGTGACCCTGGTCGAGAACGACCCGAAGGACATGTCGGTCGGCTACGGGGGGCTCCCCAACGAGGAGGGCGTCGTCCAGCTCGATGCGTCCGTCATGGATGGCGTGTCGTGCCTCTCGGGGGCCGTCGGGTGCATCGAGAACATCAAGAACCCNGCCAAGGTCGCGTTGCACGTCATGCGCTANACCGACCACTGCCTNATCGTCGGNGAGGGCGCCAAGCGNTTCGCNAAGGCGCACGGNTTCAAGGAGGANGANCTCCTCACGGAGCGGGCGCGNAAGGCCTGGNTGCGATGGAAGGCGTCCCTGTCCGANCGGGACGACTGGTTCCCGAAGGACANGGGCAAGGNNGACNCTGACCTGGAGAAGATCAAGGGCACGTACGGCACGATCAACTGCAACGGNGTCAACAGCGAGGGCGACGTGGCCGGCGTCACCACGACGTCGGGGCTCTCGTGGAAGATCCCCGGGCGCGTTGGGGACAGCCCCATCATCGGCGCCGGCCTTTATGTCGATGGCGACCACGGCGCCGCGGGTTCCACGGGTCGCGGTGAGGCCAACATCATCTCGTGTGGTTCGTTCTCCGTCGTCGAGGCCATGCGCAAGGGGATGCACCCGAAGGACGCGTGCGTCTACGCCGCCCGGAACATCGTTCGCCTCACCCGCGCCAAGCACCTCGTTCGCAAGGACGGCAAGCCCAACTTCAACGTCAAGTTCTACGCCGTGGACAAGAAGGGCCGCCACGGTGGCGCCGCCATATGGTCCGGCGGTAGGTACGCGGCCTTCGACGCGGACGGCAATCGCAAGGTCGACTTCGCGTACGCGCTCGAGAAGTAGTCCGGCGCCGGGCCGCCGGCGACGGCGCTACATCGCCAGCTTGAGCGCCACCCGGCGCGCCGCGAAGGCGACGCCGAACAGGGCGAGCCCGGCCAGGCCGATGACCAGGAGGGCCGGGGTGGGATCGGCTTCGGCGACCCAGGCGGCGAACAGGGCGTGGCGCCTCTTCTGCTCCTCGGGGGTCCCCGGAATGACGACCTTGCCGGCCTCCGCGAGCTCGAAGTAGGGCACGACGAGTCGACGCTGAGAGTTGTGGCGATCATGCTCGGATGTGCCCCTTTGGTTGGGGTACATGAGGGTCCACCCCGCCTTCCCCTTCAGGACCGGATCGCCTATCTGGATGAAAGCGAGATGGAGCGATGAGTACAGCACCCAGTCTAACTCACGGCTGTCGAGTTCTTCGATGGCGTCGGGGTCACTGGCCACGAGGCGGAGCCCCAGGATGAGATTCCGAGGAGACATGCGGGACCTCGTGCTGCGGTTCCGGTTGCCCCGTTCCGGATGGGTCCCATCCGGAGCTAGTTCGGCGAGCCAGTTTCGGAAGCGGGCGAGGAGAGGGGCATCGACGAGGCGGGCGAGGGGGATGTGGAGCATCGCTGTCGTCGCCGTGCGGCCGACGTGGCCGTGATCGAGTAAGTGCTCGACGAGCCAGTTGGCATACGCCTCAGGCGCCCACGGCTCCAGCTCGGGCTTCTCTCCGTCCTCGTCAAGTTCCCACGGGATGAAGAGGAGGCAGCGATAGGTGCGATCCCTGCCCCCGTAGTACCCGTTATGCCGGAATTCCCAGACATCACCGGAGATGTCCAGGGTGCCTCCGGACGAGCTCCAGCTCCTGCGCCGGGCGCGAAAACGATAGTCCATGACGAGCCGATCCTGACGGTCTCGATGGATGTTGAGTTGCCTGATACCGGGGGAGACGCCCCACGTCGCGTCGGGTCCCCGGCTCGTGCCTGCCGCATCCGGGTCCAACGTGTAGCGGCGCACCGACTCCGCGCGCAGCTCAGGGAGCTCGATTTCTCTGGGTACTTCCACGGTGATGACGTGGACATCGACGCCGGCGACCGGGGTCGGGTCCTGCGCCGAGATCGTGGCGACGAGGATGAACAGGATCGGGATAGCGGGTTTCATCATGGGTAGGTCAACAGGGAGCGGGTGGTGCGGCCAGCGAGCTTCTGTATCCCGTTGAGGAAGCCGAGCTCGACAACGAACAGGCACCCGGCGACCTCGGCGCCGAGCCCCTCTACCAATTCGCAACAGGCGGCCATGGTGCCACCCGTCGCCAGGAGATCGTCCACGATCAGGACCTTTTGACCGACCGCCGCGGCGTCCTCGTGGATCTCCACGGTGTCGGTCCCGTATTCCAGGTCATAGCTGACGGC
>NYSS01000002.1 GCA_002683135.1 Planctomycetota bacterium
GCGCAAGCGCGTCGCCATCGTCGCCGGGGGAGGGCTCCTGGCGCTTCTGGTCGCGTTCCTCTGCGTGGCTCCGTACGTTTCGGTCACCGGTCGTGCCGGCAATCGTGAAGTCACGCTCTGGGACCGCGTCGCCGAGGCATTCGATTGGTCGTCGGGGACCGAACACGAGCGCACCGTCTTGTGGGGGAACACCTTGCAGATGGTCAGCGAAAATCCGGTGCTGGGCGTCGGTGCAGGCAATTGGAAGGTGGAGTATCCGGGCTACGCACATAGCATCCGGCCGCACCCCGCCGACCGATTCAGCCTCTCCCGGCAGCCGCAGCGGGCACACTCAGAGGCGCTGCAGCTGCTCGCGGAGACCGGGCTCCTGGGCGCGTTCACCGTGGGCGGGTTCTTCCTCATCGCCCTCCGTCGTCTGGCTCGCCAGACCGTCTCCGCTGACGAGGGGGCGCCGCTTCGCCGCGCCGCCGGCGCGGCCGTGCTGGCGGTGTTGATCCTCTCCCTGTTCGCCTTCCCTCTGCAGCTGCCCGTGACGGGCTCGCTCACCTTCTTATTGCTCGGGGCCGCCGCGGGCCTTGAATACGTGCGTCGGCCGCAGGTGGGGCTGGGGCTCTCGCGACCCGTGGCCGCGACCATCGGTGCGCTGCTGCTCGTCTGCTGCCTGCTCGCGGCGTTCGACCTCAATGGTCAGGTGAAGGCGAGCGCGGCTTACTGGATGGCGCGGCACGATAGGTATGCCGCGCGGGTGCCGGTGAAGGACCGATCAGCGGTGCCCTTCACTGATCGCGAACTGCTGCAGCGGGCCCACGATCGCCTGGACGCCGCGACTTCTCGGGAGCCGTCCAACTATCTGTATCACCTGAAGCGCGCTCAATGCCTGTGGGATCTCGGCCTCGGCGACGACGCGCTGTCCGCCTTCGATCGCGTCCTCGAGTTGCATCCGAACCTCGTCCAGGCGATGTTGCTGAAGGCGGAGTTGCACCAACGCATCGGCCGACAAGCGGACCTCGCCGCGGCGTATTCCCTGATCTTCGACCGCGCGTTCGGCATCATGCCGAGCTCCCCGGAGGTCCGCTTTGCGTGCGGCCAGCACCTGATGTTGATGGCGGAGCGTGTCCCCGAGCACGCAGCGGAGTACCGCATCAACGCGATCAAGTTCTTCCAGTATGCAGCGGATCCGACCGTGCGCGAGTACGCCCCCGACGCTCGTATCGCCCTCGCGTCGGCGATGCTGGAGAACGGGAATGCGCTGGACGAAATCGTCGATGTCATGACGCTCGCCGAGCGCGATGCGGCCAGGAACGGGGACCTGCTCGCGCGCTGTGCCCGGTTCTACTCGGACCCCCGGCTCGCCTCCTTCAGCGGCGGCGCCCTGTTCGGGCCGGGTGGGGTGAAGACCCAATCCACCTGGCGGCGGGTCCTGCAGATGACGCAGGGCCGCCATGCAGAGGCTGTGAACGAGACGATGCTGGCGTCGTGGTACCTCTGGCGGAGCCGCAACCGCACGGGTGAGACGCCTGATCTGGAGCCGGCGGTGAACCAGCTCCGCTCCCATCTGAAGAATGATCCGCGGGTCCTGTTTCCCCGCTACCACCTGGCGTTGCTCCTCGAGGACCTGGGCCGCAAGGGGGAGGCCCGGATGGAATGGAGCAATCTCTACCGCTACGTCCAGCGTGGAGGCCGCATTTCGACCTTCTGGAAGAAGAAGATCGTCTTCGAAGCAGGCGCGGCGAGCCGTAGACTGGTAAACGACGTGCCCGACGAGGGCAGGTGATGCTCATGAACAAGAACATCCTGGTTTTCGGTGCTCTGTCGATCCTGGCCGCGGCTGCCCCGCTCGCGGCTCAGACCGACCCCACTCGTCCACCGGTCAGCGCCAACAGGAAGGCCGAGGAAGAGTTGAAGGGCATCGATCTCGGCAGCGCGGGAGCTTCCAAGGACGCGAAGCCCGGGCTCCCGTCGCTCCCGGTCCCGAGCCGCGATGACAAGCACCGCGCGGGCGATTTGGTGAGCTCGGCGAAGAGCGCGAACGAACTGGTCGGCCGTCACGCGCCGACGTCGGGGGGGACCCAGTACATGCTGGCCGCTGCCATCGGTTGCGGCGCGCTGGGGGTGCTGCTGCTTGGCTGGGTGCTTAGCAAGCGGCGGCGATAGGCGTCCCCTGTCAGTTCTTCAGGTGCTTGGACGGCATCAATAGGGCGGCGTTGACGAACAGCCGGGTCAGGCCGCGCCAGGCGCCGCGGAAGTTCGGGTCGTCCGCGAACAGCACGTAGGCTCCACGTCCTCGCTGGTCCACGGAGAGGTAGGCGCGGCTGCGCAGCGCCTCGGCGTGCTCCGTGTTGACGTAGCCGGACACCGGCTCTGCCTCGACGAACAGGCCTATGTGCGTGCCTGGGCCCTTGGGGTCAAAGGAGCGGGTGCTCCCGTGGAACGCGGCGATCTCGCTGCGGTAGCCGAAGCTCAGTGGGTGGGCGGGGTCGAGCTCAACGCGGAAGATCGAGCCGGGCTGTTGCCGTTCGCGGCGGTGCGCTTCGCGCTCCTCGATCCACTTCCGACGCGGCTCCTCCTTCGCGTCTTTCGACTCATCCTTGGGCTTTCCCTTGGTTCCGTGGCTGATGGAACTGCCCCCCTCGCCACACAGGGAGAAGGCTGATTTTCCGAAGCCGATGACGACGCCGCCGGACGAGGCGAAGCTCGCGAGCTTCTTCTTCGCGTCCGCTGGTACGGACGCCTCGGGGATGACCACCGCCGTGAAATCGTCGAGGTCAAGCTTGGACAGGTCCTTCAAGGGGACGTAGGAGTAGGGCACGTCGAGCACCTGATCGAGCACGAAACGCGTCGCCCCGAAGCTCGTGCTGCTGGTCCCTTCGCCTCCGCACAGGGCGAGATGGGGGCGCACCACGGGCGCGACCGATTGGGATCCGAGGTCGATACCCTTCTCTGTGAAGCCCGACCCTGCCGGGTGAAAGGTGACGCCCCTCGCCTTTGCGATAGCGTCGAGCCGCTCGGAGATGTGGGGGCTGTTTTCGCTCCTGCGGATGACCAGCGTGCCGCGCTCGAACGGCTGGCCTTCGAGGGTGAAGGGCTTGCGCGCTGAGCGCACCTTGATGCCCGCGCGCAGCAGGTCCACCAGCGCTTCGAGCGCGCCGCGGGTGTCATAGGAGCACAGCCAGGCGACCTTCGCGTCCCCGGGCGCGACACGCCCCGGCCGAGGGGCGACGGTGTTGACCGCCGCGGTGGCGACGTCGACCTCCACGGGGCACTGGAAGGCTGGAACTCCGTATGCGAGGGGGAGGCTCCAGGCTGACACGTCATAGAAGAACAGCTCACGGATCTCCGTTCGCGGTTCGAGCAGGGTCTTCGCCAGTCGCTTCGATGGCTGGGCCAGGTCGATCACGTAGGTCCCCGCTCCGAAGGTCCGGTCGAGGTGGTCTTTCCCGAGGGCGTCGGTCACCTTCGCGAGCATGGTCGGCGCGGTGGTGCGTCGCACCTCGATGCCTTGGAGCAACAGGGTGTCGACCAATGCGTCGACGCGTCCGGGGTCGGACCCGAGCGGCAGCAGGAAGGACCTGGTGGGCCCCTCGCGCCCCTCTTCAACGGCCGATGCCCGAAAGCTCTGGAAGTCCTTCATGAATTCCTGCCGTCCGTCGACGGCGGTGCGGATGGTGGCGTAGGTCGAGACCTCGTGGTGCTCCAGTCGCTGCTTGAGCGTCAGCACGGTCCCGTCACGGCGCGTCACGGCGGCTCCCGCGCGGCTGTGACCGGCTTGCTCGTACGTCATCCCAATGGCGCCGGTGAAGGACGGCCACGAATCTCCGTACCCCGGATAGAACAGATCGAACGACTCGGCGGTGTAGTACTCCCAGCCTCGTTCGTCGAAGGCCCGCGCGTTGCCGCGCCCGAATCGTTCGCCCCACTTGAGCGTGTATTCCGGGAGGTTCGCGTTGATGGGCCTCTCCGCAGGGAAGAAGAAGTAGTTGCTCTCAGACCCCATCTCGTGGAAGTCGACGTGGACCTGTGGCGTCCAGGCGACGAAGTGTGGGTGGCGGGCACGGGTCTCCGGTTGGGTCGCGAACGCCCAGTCGCGGTTCAGATCGAAGTACCAGTGATTGGAGCGGCCGCCGGGCCACGGTTCGCGGTGCTCCATGGCCTGAGGGTTCGCGTCCGGACGACCACCCTTGACCCCGTTGTACCAGTAGGCATAACGGTCACGCCCGTCGGGGTTGATGCACGGATCGATGATGGTGATCGCTTCTTCGAGCCACTTCGTAGTCTCGTTGTCCTTCGCCGTGGCGAGGCGGTGGATCACCTTCATCGACGTCTCGGAGGGCGACGGTTCGTTGCCGTGGACGTTGTAGGACAGCCAGACGACGACCGGTGTCGTGCGGATGAGGTCGTCCACGGCGCCGGCGTCTGCGATTCGGCGCGGGTCGGCGATCTTCGCCTTCGCCGCTTGGATCTCGTCCATGCGGGCATGGTTCGTTGCCGACGTCACGACGAGGTAGAGCAACGGCCGACCCTCGGCGGTCTTGCCGTACCTGGTCAGGGTGACCCGGTCCGAGCGTTCCGCGGCGAGCCGGGCGTATGCGACGAGGTCGGCGTGCAGGGTGAATCGTGACCCGAGGCCATAGCCGAGGTGCTCTTCTGGGCTCGGCAGGGGCTGGGCGGTGAGCGAGGAGACGAGGCTGAGCAGGAGGATGGTGCGCGACATGCGCACCATCTTACGAAGAACCGGAGGTCCGGGCTGCGAGCGCATGCCGGACCTCCGGTGGTAGTGCCGGTTCATCTTGCGAAGAGCCGACAACTACAGTTTCTTGATGCGGATTAGAAGCCGTCCCGAGCCATCTCCCGCCACTTCTTGTCGACTTGGGCGGCCGCCAGGCCGAGCGTCTTGGCCAGGGCTTCCAGGCTCCTCATCTTGTTTCGTTCCCGGACCCAATTGCGGAACTCCTCCAGCTTCTCGGTCATCAGCCAGCGGAGAATGGTGTAGCCCTTGGCGATGTGGTCGCCCGAGAGCATGTTCAGGTCCTGCAGGTTGTCGATGTTCTCCAGCGCGTCAGCGCCGTGCCGGACGTAGCCCTCGCAGCGTTCGTTGGCGTCCTTCGTCTCGAAGGCCTTGTCTGCCCGCCCCGCCGAGCCGCCGTACTTGGCGAGGGTGCTGTGGACGATGACTCCGTTGCCGAGGAGCTCGTGTTCGGCGTGAACGCCGAAGCTCTCGTACAGCCAGTAGGAGAAGTCGCCATTCTTGCCCTTGCCCGCAGACCGGAGCCCGGGGGAGTACCACTTCATGGCGAACTGGGCCGCGTGGTTGACCAGCCGGTGGCGGAGCCGCTCGCGTCCTCCTTCTGGAGTGCCGACGTCGATGAGGCCTTCCGCTCCGAAGCAGTTGCCCGACTGTGAGACGAGCTTCCCGAACCCGTCGCTGAGGCTGAACCGTTCGCGGTAGTTCTTGAACCAGGTGACGGCCGTTGGCCGGTCCTTCAAGACCCACATGTGGGCCTTGTTGTTTCCTCGAAAGACGTTGGTGCCCTTATCGAGGCCCATCTGTTCGATGAACCAGGCGTAGGTCTTCTCGACGAGCTCGCCGAATTCAGTGACCTCTTCGGGGGGGACGTCCATCACGTAGAGGCGGAAGTGGTCGGTCGTGACGACCCAGATTTTTTCGCCGGTGAGCTCTTTGAACTTCGCGCGGTCGGCCTTGTCCTCGGCTGTGCCGCCGGGGATCCACTTTTCGCCGACCAGCTCGAAGCCCTTCTCGCGCATGAACTCGGCCTTGTTACGCCAGACGTCGTTGTCGTCCTTGACATAGGCCTTGGGATCCTTGGAGGCGAGGGCGCGGTCTTCCTTGCTGATCCAGCCGCTGCGCCACCGGAGGAAACCATCCTCCTTCATCTGCTCGGCGACCAGCTTCCGTCGTGCGGTGTCGGCCTTCTTCTTGCTCGTGAACCAGGCATCGCCCACCAGGATGTGCCCGAGCAGTTCGTGCGCCTCGGAGTGATCCTCGTCGATGCGGAGGGCCATCATCGCGAGCACCTTCCACACCTTGTTGCCGCTGGCCTTCGCCGCCGTGGCGACCTCCGCCACCTCGTCCGCGTCGTCGGAGTCGATCTCCTCCAGCTTGGCGTCCGTCTCCTTGTCGCCGGTGTCGGGCCCCTCGAGGATGGAGTCCACGTCCTTCATGGCGATGCGATGGGTCCGACCCTTCGCGTCCATGATCCGGACGAGCCGAGAGTCCTGCCCGACAACGAAGCCCTTGACGGACTTGCCGTCTTTCTTGATGACCTCGTCGGCGTGGGCGGACGGCATGAGCACGAGCACAGCCACGAAGACGAAGAGGGTGGTCTGGAAGCGCATGGGTCGCCAGCTCCGATTCACGAAAGTGTGAGTCTGCTCGGCAATTCTATCGGTTGCCGGAGACCAGGAAAAGACGCTCGCACGTGTCTGCATACGGTTGAGGTGTCCGGACCGACGCCTTTCTCCACATTCCATGGGCTCAAACCCCGGTGAGCCCGGGGCGTTCCCGGTCCGGCGCGGAGGTCGAGACAGGACGAGCCTGGCCTTGCGAAGGACGGGCCTAGCGAAGGAGCTCGCTGACCGAGCGGCGCCGGTTGATGTTGAAGATCACCTGGGCGAAGAGCCGGGCTACGGACACCTCTCGATACCACGGGTGCTGCTTCTGGAACGCATCGCCGTGCCACACCGCGTCGGTGCCGATGACCATCTCGAACAGTCCTTCTTCGAATCCCTTGGCCAGGCGTTCGATCGCGGGATCGTTAAAGAACGGGAGGGAGCAGGCGACGTAGATCTTCTCGGCGCCGTTCTCCTTGAGCAGGCGGCACGCGTTGATGAGGGTCCCGCCCGTCGCCACCAGATCGTCCGGCATGATGACGTGCTTGCCATTCACATCACCCACCAAGCGCATGCTCTCGACGACTGACGTCTTGGAGTAGTCGCGCGCCTTGTCGACGACCGCGAACGCGCAGGCGAACTGGTTTGAGTAGTAGCGCGCCATGTTGGCCCCGCCCGTATCCGGCGCGACGACGCACAGATTTTCCTGGAGGTCCTTTGCCGGGATCACGTCCCGGAAAAACTGGATGATCTCCTTGGACGCGTGGAGGTCTTCTAAGAGCGCCCGTTCGAAGAACCCCTCGATGGCTTCGGCGTGTATGTCGAGCGTGATGACTCGATGAGCGCCCGCGTCCTCTAGATGGGCCGCCACCAGCCTCGCGGTGATCGATTCGCGCGCCTTCTTCCGTTCCTGCCTTGAGTACGGGAACTGGGGGATGACCGCGGTGATGGAGTCGGCGTCCGAGTGGTGGACCGCGTGGACGGCGGTCAGCAGCGCCATGTAATTGTCGTTGACGGATCGGTCCGACAGGGGGTCGTCCAAGCATTGGATGACGTAGACGTCGTCGCCCCGAATGTTCTCGTTGACGACCGTCTTGATCTCGCCGTTCGCGAACAGGATCTCCTGGCTATCGCGAGCCGCGGAGACGACCTCTCCGTCCACGATCTTCACGATCTCCTGCAGGTGTTGGTGAACGCGGGATGCGAACTGCCTGCCGGCTTCGCAGGCGACGAGGCTCAAGCGACCGCGATGGTTGGTGTTACCGATGGCCACGTACAGAACTCCGGTCCAGGTTGGAGACAGAAAGCATCAACGACGCCGCGCGCTGGCGATTGTAGGTTGTCCCGGTGTGGATTCCACCGCGGCCGGGACAACCGCAGCTGAGCTCCCTCCGCCGCCCGGTCAGTGGGCCTCGAGCCAGTTCGCTCCGACGCCGACTTCGACCTTGAGAGGCACGGCGAGGTCCGCCGCTCCCTCCATTTCCTCGATGACCAGGTCCCGGACCGGGTCGAGTTCCGCCGCTGGCAGGTCCAGGACCAACTCGTCGTGGACGGTCAGGATCATCCGGGCCGCGAATCCACCGTCCTTTAGGCGTCCGGCGACCCGGACCATGGCGACCTTCAGGATATCGGCGGCGGAGCCCTGAATGGGTGTGTTGACGGCCATGTTCTCGGCCTGGCTGCGGAGCATGCCGTTGGAGGAGTTGATGTCGGGGAGCGGTCTCTTGCGGTTCATGATCGTCTGGGCGTAGCCCTTCGAGCGGGTGAACTCCTTCAAGCCGTCGACGAACCCCCTGATGGCGGGGAAGGCGTCGAAATACCGGGCTATGAAGGCCTTCGCTTCCTCGAGGGTGAGCCCTGTCTCGCGGGCGAGTCGCTGGGGTCCCATGCCATAGAGGATGCCGAAGTTGATGGCCTTGGAGCGGCTCCGCATGGTCACGTCCACCTCGGCAGGGTCGACGCCGAAGATGCGAGAGGCCGTGTCCGAGTGGATGTCGGCGCCGGCCTGGAAGGCCTGGATGAGATTTTCGTCGCCCGACAGGTGGGCCATGATCCGTAGCTCGACCTGGCTGTAGTCGGCGGCGAGCAGGAGGTCGCCGTCCGCGGCCGGGAGGAAGGCCTCGCGGATCTTGCGGCCGGTCTCCGTACGGATGGGGATGTTCTGCAGGTTGGGGTCGCTGGACGACAGGCGCCCCGTGGCAGCGATCGTCTGGTTGAACGATGTGTGGATGCGCCCGTCTTCCTCGTCCACCAGGAGCGGCAGGGCGTTGATGTAGGTGGACAGCAACTTGGTCAGGCCGCGGTATTCCAGGATCAGCTTGGGCAGGGGATGCGCGGACAGCGCCTCCAGCACTTCCTGGCCGGTCGCCCAGCCGGTCTTGGTCTTTTTCGGTTTGTAGCCGATCTCCTCGTGGATCTTCAGGCGTCCGAACAGGACCTCGCCGAGCTGGCGCGGGCTGTTCACGTTGAGGCTGTTGTCTTCCGCGATGTCTCGTATGCGCTCCTCGAGCTCGTCCGCTTGCTTCTGCAGCCCCTTGGCCATCTGCTTGAGCAGGTCGCGGTCGACCCCGACGCCGGCCTCTTCCATGTCGCAGAGGACCTCCACGAGTGGCATCTCGACCTCGTCGTGGAGGGACAGCAGCCCCTCCGCCTCCATGCGCCCCAGGAACAGGTCGGCCAGCCGCCAGGTGAAGTCGGCGTCTTCGCAGGCGTAGGTGCCGACGTCGTCGATCGGGAGCATGTCCATGGTGAGCTGATTCTTGCCCTTGCCGATCAACTCCTCCGTCTTGACCTTGACGTGGTCGAAGTGGCGCAGGGACAACGCATCGAGGTTGCGCTCACGCCGCTGCGGTTCGATGAGATAGGCGGCGATCATGGTGTCTGTGCGCACCCCGGCCATCCGGACGCCCGAGGTCCGCAGGACCATCATGTCGTACTTGATGTTCTGCCCACACTTGGCGATCCGCGGGTCTTCCAGCAAGGGCCGCAGGTGCTCCAGCACGGCTTCCCCCCGCCAAGCCCCGAAGGCGTCTTCGATGATCGGGGGATCGAGGTTCATCGGGACGTACCAGGCCTGGCCAGGGCCGTCAGCGAAGCTCACCCCGACGAGGCGGGCTTGTCGCCACTTGAGGCTCGTGGTCTCGGTGTCCACCGCGTACAGAGGCGCCGCCGACATGCGCTTGATGAGGTCATCCAGCTCTTCGAGGGTGCGCACGATGTGATAGTCGGACGATACATCAGCGACTTCGGTGCGCTCCTTCATCTCTTCGACGAGCGATTGGAAGCCGAGCTTGGCGAAGAGCTCTGCCCCGAATGGCCTGTCCGGGCCGGCGTATTCGAGCTCATCGATGGTCACGCCGATGGGCGTCTCGACATCGATGGTCACGAGTTGCTTGCTCAGCAACCCGATCTCCCTGTTGTCTTGTAGGGCGCTGCGGATCTTCGGGGAGAGGTCCTCGCTGGGGTCGTCCAGGAGTGCCTCCATGGAGCCGTATTTGTGGATCAGCTTCTTGGCGGTCTTCTCACCGATGCCCGGGACACCGGGGACGTTGTCGGACGAGTCACCCATCAGCCCGAGGACGTCGATGACCCTGTCCGGGGTGACACCGAACTTCTCCAAGACCTCGCCCGCGCCCTGGATCTCCAGGTCGACGTTCCGCTTCATGATGTTGTAGATGCGGATCTTGTCGCTCACGAGCTGCATGAAATCCTTGTCACCCGAGACCAGGAACACTCGCTTGCCGTCAGCCTCGGCGCGTCGCGCGAGCGTGCCCATGACGTCGTCCGCTTCGTATCCGTCGAGCTCTAGCAGGGGGACCCCCAGCGCGCGGGACGCGTCCTTTATCCAGGGGATCTGCTCCAGCAGGTCGTCGGGCATCTTCTCCCGCGTCGCCTTGTAGTCGGCGTACTGCTCGTGCCGGAAAGTCGGGGCCGCCGTGTCCATCACCACAGCGATCCAGCGGGGCTTGACCCGGTCCAGGATCCGCTTCAGCTCCATGGTGAAACCGTATGTGGCGCCTGTCGGGAGCCCGTCGCCCGATGACAGGTTCGATCGGGACATGGCGAAGTGGGAGCGGTAAGCGAGGGCGGACCCGTCTAGTAGAAACAGGCTGTCCTGCAGGTCCTCCTTGGAGACGATCTCCGGCATGGGTGGGCTCTATCTGCGTGAGATGTAAGGGGTCGCGCTCGTCGCACGCTCGGGACGGGATTATACTCGTAGCGGGGGGTTGAAGCGTTTGACGACCGACCGCGAGCCGGCAATGGAACCCGACACCGCTGATCGGCGGATTGTCGCTGGCCGATATGAGGTGCTGGAGACCTTGCATACCGGCCAGGACGGCGAGGTGCTCGCCGTCCGTGATCTCGTCCATCCTGACCGCGCGGTCGTCTGCAAACGGGTGACAGGGAGGGGTGCCTCGTCGCCGCGGGCTGCCCGACTCGAACACGAGTACCGGCTGCTCTCGTCCTTGCGGCATCCGGGGCTGCCGCGAGCCCGCGATTTTGGTTACGACCTGGGCACCGACTCGACGGTTCTCATCTGTGATCGCGCCCCGGGGCAGACGCTGGAGGCCCACGCGCCGCTCGCCGTCGACGAGGTCGTGGCGGTCGCGGTCGACCTGTGCCGCGCGCTGAACCTGCTCCACTCTCGCTCCTGGCTGCATCTCGACGTGAAGCCGCGCAACGTCCTGTGGGACCGTGCGTCTGGCCGGACGACGCTCGTTGACCTCGACCTCGCGGCGTTCCCGGAGAGCGCGGTCGGGCGGGGCACACCTCCGTACGCCTCGCGCGAGGCGATGGGCGCCGGCCCCGTGCCGGACGGCCGATCAGACCTGTTCTCACTCGGGGTCACGCTGACCGAGATCCTCACAGGGCGTCCGGCCTCCACGGACCGCCCGGCCGAAGAGCTTGATCCCGGGGACGTCGCGCCCCGCTGGTTGCGTGACCTGATTCGTGAGCTGACCGATCCGGATCCGGAGAATCGCCCCGCGGACGCGCGCGCGGTCATCCATCGCCTCCGTGAGTGCGGGACGCGCTGGCCAGAGGAGTCGCTCGCCACGCGCACCGCCATATTGTCCCATCCGCCGTTCAGCGGGCGACGCTCCGAGTTGGATAGCATCCTCGAGGCGTTGCCACCCCAAACTCGTCGACGCGGCCGTCGTCCCGTCGTCGTCCTGCAGGGCGAGCCCGGCGTCGGGCGGTCACGGCTCGTGGAGGAGGCGGCGCGTGAGTGGCGCGTCGCCGGGATCAACGTGTTGCGCGTCGAGCCGGCCCCCTCGCCCGTCGGCACCCTTCAGCCGATCCACACCTTGCTCGACCGCTTGCGGCGGCTCGCCGGAGCGGTGACCGACGAGGACTCGGCGGACAGTCGCGAGCGGCTCGGTCGGCTCAACCGGTTGACGAACTCAGTCCTCGGGCTCGTGCGCCGTCGGCGCACGGTTCTGGTGCTGGAGGATGTTGACCAGTACGACCGCCCGTCGCGGGATTTCCTGCTCCACTTCCTTCGTCGCTTGACGCACGAGGTGTGGGAGACGGGGCGTGCGCCGGTGGAGCTGGTGATGACGTTCCGCTCGGACGTCCCCATCGACGATGGCTTGCGGACGTATCTCGAGTCAGAGAGCGTGTCCGGGCACTTCTTGGAACTCGCCCTCGCGCCGCTCGACTTGCGGTACACGGGCGAGCTGCTTCGAGGTCTGGTAGCGCCAGAGCCGACGCCCAGCGCCCTCCTGTCAGAGGTCCATGAACGGACGGGAGGGGTGCCGCTGTTCGTCAACGAGACCCTGCGCGCCCACCCTCTGCACGGCCATGGCAGCGGCACCCTGCTGGGTCGGCTGGCGACCGAAAGCCCTCGCGAGGGCAAGGTGCCCCGGTCGCTCGAGGCCGTCGTCCGTTCGCGCCTGCTGGTCTGTCCGGCGGAGCTGCGCGGGGTGCTCGAGTGGTTGGCGATCTTCCCGGGAGGGGCGGAGACCTCCCTGCTCTCCCGGGTCGTTGCTGATGTGGACGACGTGCCGGCGGCGCTGTCCCGGCTCGAGCAAACTGGCTACGCCCGCGTCAGTGGAACCCGGTGGAGCATGCCGAGCGCGATCAGCCAGGAGGTGGTCCTCGGTGGTGTCCCTGGCGATCGCCGCGCCGCCTTGCATGACACCGCGGCCGAGGTCCTGGCCACCACCGAGGAGCCGGCCCACGAGGCGGTCTGGCATCAACTGCGGGGGACGCAGCCCCAGGAGGGGCTCGGCCGCGCGTGGGACGTGGTGGCCGACTTGCTGGCCGAGCGGTCCGAGGAGGAGGCCGTCAGGCTGTTGGAGGAGGTGGTCGCGGTCTCGGAGAGCTCGGCGTTCGCATGCAGGTGGGCCACGCTCAAGCTTGCTGATCTGCATCTCGAGCGCGGGCAGTTGAGGCAGGCGCGTCAGCGGCTCGCGGGGTTATTTGAGAACGCGCGCCTCCTCGACCCGCAGGTGGTGCGTCGGCTCGCGAGGCTGCACCACAGGGAGGGCAATCTCGGGACGGCCCACTCCACCATGGAGCGGCTCCTCGCGCTCGACGCGGAGCTCTCGGACGCGGACCGCCTCGACCTGCTGCTCGACCTCGCTGAGATGCTGCTGTCGTCCGGACGCCACGCGGATGCGCGTGAGATCGTGGCGCGGACCGAGCCGCTGGTCGCTCCACACGTGCCGCTTGACAAGCTCGCCCAGGTGTCGGGGCCGCTCGAGGACCTGCGCGCGCCGCGGCTGGCTTGGCCCGGAGACCTCGCGCCGCTCGTAGCGCGCTACCTCGCTCTGCGAGGCGACCTGGCGCGTCACGACGGCGAGCCGGGCGTGGGGCTGCAATGCCACCTGGCGACGATGAAGCTGCGTTCACGGCTCGGTGACCTGGTGGGGCTTGGCCGCGCGCTCCACGGGATCGGCACCATCTTCATGGCAGAGGGGGAGTCTGACCTCGCTGAGAGGTATTTCGGCCGCGCCCTGCACCTGCGCGCGGAGGTCGGTGATCTGGCCGGGCAGGCGGATTCGGCGAACAACATGGGTGTCCTGCTGCGCAAGGTCGGGCGCACGGCAGAGGCCATCGACCACTACCGGACGAGCCTGCGGATCCGGCGTCAGATCGGGCACACGGCGGGGGAGGGCTTCTCCTACATCAACATCGCCAGGGTCTACTACGAGCGCCGGGAGCTCGATGCCGCGGTCAAGTACTACGACCGCGCGCTCCAGGTCGCCCGGCGGCTCTCAGACGCGCGCAGCCAGGCGCAGGTGCTCAACGCCCTCGGCGCCGTCGCCCATCTCCACGATCGTTTCGAGGCGGCCATCCGGCACTACGAGGAGGCCGAGCGGCTCGATCGCATGGTGGGGAACCTGAAGGGGGCCCTGGTCAAGCGGCTGAACCTCGCGGCCGAGTACATCCGCGTCGGTCAACTCGAGCGTGGCGACCAGCTCGTCCAGACGGTCGCCCGGGTCACCCGCCGGCGCGGTGACCGCGACCTGGATGGCTGGCTGCGGTTGCTCGCCGGCCGGCTGCATCTCGCCGCGGGGCGTCACGACGCTGCGCGGGAGTCCTTGGCCCTCGCCGCGCATGACGCCGCAACCACCAATGACCGGGAGTTCGCCGCCGAGGTCGGTATCGCGAGGGCCGAGGTCGAGCTTCGGGCGGGGAGGGGCAGCCACGCCCTGGGAGTGTTGCCCTCGGATGGCGGCGGCCTGTCGCGCGAGGCGACGGCGCGGGTGGCCATCGTGCGGGCGCGCGCCCTCCTGTTGGGGGCGGGCGACGACCGGCACGGGGTCGAGGCTCAGGTTGAAGAGGGTGAGCGGTTCGCGCGTCGAGCGCGCATGACCGGGCTCGAGTGGCAGTGCGCCCGTTGTCGGGGTGCGCTCCGTGCCGCGGTGGAGGACCGTTCTCAGTCCCTCGCGTCCTACGCCACGGCGCTTGAGGCGCTTGAGTCTGTCCTGGAAGGGCTCATCGACAGCGAGCTGCTCTCGGGGTTCATCGCGAGCCATGACGTTCAGTCGTTTATCGAAGAGGTGGATGAGCTCGCGAGCGGGCTGGCGAAGAGCGAACGCTCGATGCTGCCCGGCGTCGCCGGAGCCCTGGTCCGACGCGTGCGCGATTCCCTGTTCGAGGCGCGGCGCCAGGTCGGTTTGCAGGAAGGGGTGTCGCGCAAGAACGAGGAGATGATGCGGCGTATCCTCGAGATCAGCCGCGCGCTCAGGAGCACGGCTCCTCTCGATGACCTGTTCCGCGAGATCGTCGATGGCGTGGTCGAGTTCAGCGGTGCCGAGCGGGCGTTCTTGCTGACGGTGGACGAGCGCGGCCGCATCCGCATCCCGGTGGCCCGCAGCCGTGAACGAGAGCCGATCTCCGAGCCCCAGCAGCAGGTGTCCCGCCGCATCGTCTCCGAGGTGCTGGAGAAGGCGCGCAGCATGCGCATCACCGACGCGGGCGGCGCCTACGCCAAGGCCGAATCCGTCGTCAACCTCGACCTGCGGTCGATCATGTGCGCGCCGATGATGCGAGGGTCCATGGTCGTCGGCATGCTGTACGTGGACAACCGGTCGCGGGCCGGGCAGTTCACGGGAGCGGACCAGGAGCTCCTTGATATCTTCGCCGCCCAGGCGGCCATCGCTCTGGAGAACGCGCGCCTCGTGCGCGAGTTCGCCCGCGACGAGAAGATCCGTGTCATGGGGAATCTGGCGGGCGGCGTCGCCCACGACTTCAACAACCTGCTGACCGCGATCCTGGGTCGGGCTCAGCAGATGGCGGAACTCACGGATGATGACCGTATCCGGGGCGGCCTCGACACGATCATGAAGGCGGCCCAGGACGGGTCGGTTGTGGTCAGCCGTCTGCAGGAGTTCACGCGTACCCGTCGCGAAGGGACGTTCCGTAGCGTCAATCTCGGCGAGGTGATCACGGACGTCCTCGAGTTCACCCGCACGCGCTGGGAGGGAGACGCGCTCCGTCGGGGCCAGCGGATCGAGATCGTCCGAGAGGTGCCGTCCCATGTCTGGGTGCTGGGCAACCTGGCCGAGGTTCGTGAGGTGTTCACGAACCTGGTCCTCAACAGCGTCGCCGCCATGCCCGAGGGTGGGGCGCTGACGATCCGGGTGAGCGTTGAGAACGAACGGGTCGAAACGGTCGTGGAAGACACGGGGCAGGGGATGACTGAGGAGGCCCGTGAGAGCATCTTCGACCCGTACTTCACGACGCGCGGATCTGAGGGCTCCGGCCTCGGCATGAGCATCGTCTACAACATCGTCCTTCGGCACGAAGGCACGATTCGGGTGGAGAGCGCCCCGGGGGAAGGGACCCGCGTGGTCGTCTCGCTGCCCCTCGCGGAGCCGATGGAGCACAGCGACGAGCCCGTCGAGCCGGACATGGTGATTGAGTCTGGCCGCCGGGTCCTCGTCGTCGAGGACGAGGACGGGGTGCGCGAGCTCTTGCAGGACGTCCTCGATGCCGCCGGCTTTGACGTCGAGGCGGCGCCCGGGGGCCCGGAGGCGCTCAAGTCGTTTCGCGCGCGGCCGGCGGACGTGGTGATCACCGATCTGGGTATGGTCCCCATGACGGGCTGGGACGTCGCCCGTGAGGTCAAGCGCTTGGATCCACTCACGCCGGTGATCCTGATCACCGGCTGGGGCGGAGAGATCGATCAGGCTACGGCGCAGCGCAACCAGGTGGACCTGTTGTTGAACAAGCCGTTTGATCTCAAACAGGTCGTGGCGTCCGTGAAGGAGGCCGTGCACCGCCGCGACGCCGCCGTCGGCCAGCCCGAGGGCCGGTGAGCGGCGATTTCGCGGCGGGCTCTACTGGATCGAGTCTTCGATGATCGGTCCGAAGGGGACCAGGGGCGAGAGGGCGAATTGGCCGTACGTCGTCATCACCGCGGCCGTCATCATCGGCGTCCAGCCGATCAACGACGGGTCGGACGGAACCGGAACACGGCCATACCAAAGCGATCCCCGCACCTTCTGATGGTGCGCCACCACCGGCGTGATGAGGGGGACGGCGAAGATGTGTCCGCGGAACGAGACCGTGCCGGCGCCGGGGGCGCCGAGAAGAAACCAGACGTCGCCGCCTTCGGTGACGTTCTGGAGAGTAATGAGGCAGGGGTGACTGCCTCCCGAAACCACGGGTCCAGGCTGCGTTAGCAAACTGACCCCGGGGCCCTGTGTCTGGGCTCCGGCCCGTACTGCACCGAGAGCCAAGCACAGGATCATGAGGATCCCGGAACGCTTCATGCTTGACTCCAAACTCGGTCTCTCGCTCCGAGTAGTGAGTGATCGACGCCCGGGGTGAGAGTCCGGAGGTGCGATCCCCGTCGCGGGAAAACCGGCGCACAGTGTACGCTGCACGTCATGCCCCGCCAGTTAAAAACTCCGCTGTACCAGTGACTTGTGACGATTACTCACGGGGACAGTTGTCGGTGTGGGCATGGGGACCGCCCATGACGTACAAAGAGGAGCGAGCGGATGCTGGCTTCCGCAGAACATGGTGATGCACAGCGCGAAAACGGCCCTGATTCTCTTCGGACTCCTCTCGGCGTCCCATGCTCAGGGGCCTGGAGGGCAGCACGCGGCGTATTTCCCGCCGCCATCTCCGCCGCCGCACGCCGCCAACCGGGGGCGTGAGCTGACCAACATCTTGCGCCAGCTTCGGAAGGGGTCCGGTCCGGACCGCCTGGAGGTTAGGTCGAAGCTCATGGCGCAGGTCGACCGCTACCTCGCCGAGATGCTCAAGGAGCTGCAGGCAGGGAAGGGCAACCACTTCGTCCAGCGGCACATGTGTCTCGTGCTCATGCAAGTCGGGGATGATCGCGCGTCGCGTGCCTTGCAGCGACTTGTCCTCGGCGGCAAGCGCGGCGCCCGCGGGCTCGCCGGGTTGGCGCTCGGGCGCCTGCGCGACTCATCGGCGATCAAGGCGCTTCGTCACCTCATGGATGACTCCGATCCGCGCTCCAAGCTGATGGCTTACCTGGCGCTGGGCCGGATCGGCGGAGGGCCCGCGACGAAGATCCTGTTGCGGCGTCTCGGGGAGGGGCCGCCCACACGCGAGCAGGAGGCGCTCGCCCTCGCGCTCGGGCTCACGGGTTCGGCTGACGTTGTCCCCCAGCTGCGCCGCCTGCTCAAGCAGAACAAGGACGGACTTCGGCGAGCTGCAGCGATCGGTGCCGGGTACCTCGCCCAGGACCTCGCCGCGCCGCTCCTCATCCCGCGTGCGGTGCGCCGCACGGAGGAAGACAAGCGAGTACGCATCATCGCCCTCCGCGGGATCGCGCGCATGTCAGTTGATGCAGAGGTGTTCGAGGCGCTGTCGAAGCGGCGGCCACAACAGTTCTCCGACGCCGACGAAGAGGCCGCCTGGGTGCTGGCCCTCGCGGCGCTCGGCGGCGAGCGCGTCCTCGGTATCCTGAGGCGTTGGTGGGAGGGGAGCCCCCGTGAAGAGGTCCGCGCTGCCTGCGCTGCGGCCACCATCTCGATCGGTGGTCGGGAGGCGGCCAAGCTGGCGGCCCTGATGCAGAAGGACAACAAGGACCGCGTCATCCGCGCGGCCCTCTTGGCGGTGGTGGCGCACGCCCAGCGCAGCCTCGACGCTCCCGTGTTTATGCTCTGGTCGACCAACTCCGACAAGAAGATCCGACGTATTGCCCTTTGTGGAGACGTCTATCGGTACGGCGCCGGGGCACGCGCGCGCCTCGAGCTCTATCTGGACCCCGAGTTCAAGGACGACGTCCGTGAGCTGTCGCGGCAGTTGCTCTCCGAGCTCGACCGCGACGTCCCTACCGCGCGGCGTCTTTGCCGGGCGCGGCTCCAGCGCATCCTCGATGAGGAGGGGCTGGCGCCGTCGTGGAACCTGAACAGTTCAGCGAATGCCCACGTGTATCGCGTGCTTGATCTGGTGAACGCGATCACGCGGCGCGGGGCGGGTCCGGCGGGCGGTCCAGGACGGGGGGTGGGTGCCGCCGCGACGGCACCGACGCAGGAAGAAGAGGACCTGCGTCGCCACCTCGATCGCTTCCCCTACCTTGACCAGCGGCAGGCGGTCGAGATGCCGGACACATGGACGTCCTCCTCCTGATTCGGCGCTATCTTCGGACGCGGCGGATTGCCCTTGTCGCGGCCTTGTTCGTCGCGGTCTCGGTGGCCGCCATGATCCTGATCACGTCGGTGATGGACGGCTTCCGTCACCGGATCCACACCAAGGTCCGGGGTGTGGAGCCCGACCTCACTTTCCGGATGAAGAGTCCGCCTCGAGATCACTTCGACAAGGTCGAGGAGATGCTCGCCGGGCAGATGGAGGATAAGGGAGGCACGATCGTCTCCCTGTCCCCGCGGCTCGTCACCGTGGGCTTCTTGTTCTCGAAAGTTGAGCAAGCCCGTGGCCCGGTCGAGTATCGCAAGGGGATCAAGATCCTGGGTGTCGATTGGGAGCGCATCTGGGACGTGATCCCGTTGGAGCGCATCATTCGGGACTGCAAGGACCCGTTCATGGAGTTCCAGGGGGACCTGAGACAGGACCGTGACGTGTTCACGGAGGAGGCCGTTCCTGGGGTGCTCGTCGGCGAGGCCCTGGCCAGGAGCCTGAGGTTGTCGACGCGACCGGGCGTGCTGTTCGGCCATACAAATGACGCGACCAATGTGACCGGACGTCTGGTCCTCGAGCCCGGGCACGATGACCGGTGGCGGGTGGACGGCGCCAACCTCGGCTGCCGCGTCGTGGGCGTGTTCGACTCGGGCCGTGATGACTTCGACGGCGTCCACATGATCATGGATCGGTGGGAGCTTCACGCGCTGAGATATGGGGATGGGGCCGATCGCCCGGACTGCACCACTATCCACGCGAGGGTGACGACGGAGGCGCGGGGGCGCCTCGATGACCTGAAGGCGGAGCTGGCGGCGCGGTTCCCCCGGCTTGAGGTGGAGAGCTGGAAGGACCGGAACCGCGGGCTGATGGACGCGCTCGATGTGGAGAAACGCACCATGGCGCTGGTCCTGGGGTTCATTGTCGTCTTGGCGATCTGCTTGATCTTCGGCTTGCTCTACATGATGGTCGTCGAGAAGACGCGGGACGTCGGGGTCCTGCGGAGCATGGGTTTCTCTGGCCGCCGCGTGGTCGTCTTGTTCCTGGCCTATGGCACCGTTCTGGGGATTATGGGCAGCGTCCTCGGCGCCGTTCTGGGCGTGTGGCTTGTCAAAAACCTGAACCTGGTGATGGAGAACCTGGGCATCGAGGTGTTCAATCCCGCGGTGCCATATCGGTTCCACACCATCCCGACGATCCTGGACCCCGCCCAGGTGATGTTGATCTGTGGCGGCACGGTCGTCATGGCGATGATCGCCGGCGCGGTCGCCGCCCTGAAGGCGTCCGTTATCGATCCCGTCCGTTGCCTGAGATACGAATGACCGAAGCTGACGACGCGCTCCTCTCCGTTCGGGGTGTCACCAAGAGCTTCAAGCTCGGGCGACGCCGCGTCGACGTCCTGAATGGCATCGACCTGGACGTGCGCGAGGGAGATTTTGTGGCCATCCGCGGCTCGTCGGGGGCGGGCAAGAGCACGCTGCTGCACATCCTGGGGCTGCTCGATCGCCCGGAGACGGGGACCGTGGTGTACGACGGCCAAGACGTCTCGTCCGCCAGCGAGGTGCGGCGTACCAAGCTGCGCGCTACCGAGTTCGCGTTCGTGTTCCAGTTCTACTACCTGCTGCCGGAATTCACGGCGCTCGAGAACGTCTGTATTCCCGCCGTGATCGCCGGATCGAAGAGCCGGGCGGCGGTCAGCGGGCGGTCCGCGCGCAAGGCCCGGGCGACGGATCTGCTGGCGCGGGTCGGCCTCTCGCATCGCCTCGACCATCAGCCCAACCAGCTGTCGGGCGGCGAGCGTCAGCGCGTCGCGATCGCGCGGTCTCTCATGAATCAGCCGCGCATCGTGTTCTGCGATGAGCCGACAGGCAACCTCGACTCCAAGAGCGCGGGGGGCATTCACGCGCTCCTCCAGGAGCTCAACGAGTCGCTGAATCAGACCGTCGTCGTGGTGACCCACGAGGTGGCGATGGCTGAGGTCGCGCGGACACAGCTCGTCATGGTCGACGGGAAGATAGCGGAGGGCCGGTGACCCGTGTCTCTTCTGGGCATGACCTTCCGCTACCTCCGGACGCGTCGCGTCGCGCTGGTCGCGATCTTCGCCATCGCGCTTGGTGTCATGGCGATGATCGTCACCACGGCCCTCATGGACGGGGTGCAGAGGTTCCTCCGCGATCACTTCAAGGGAACGAACGCGGACATCCGGGTCGAGCACGCGTCCGCGCGATCGGGCCTGGTCGGGCATTGGGCGAAGATCGAGGACGTGCTCGAGCAGGAGCTCGAGGAGAACGGTGGCGAGATCGTCGCCATGTCGCCTCGCATGATCACGCCGGCGCTCGCGTTACCGGGTGATCGACCCCGGCCGGAACTCGAGGACCGCACGCGTGGCATTCTGCTGGTCGGGATCGACTTCGATCTCGAGCGGGAGGTGACACCGTTCGGGGAGTTGTTCACGCGGGTGGTTGAAGACGGGTTGCGGGTCCCCGCGGCGCAACGGGGTGATCCGCTCAAGTCCGTCGGCGGGGTCCCCTCGATTATCTTGGGGGACACCCTCGCGAACGAACTGGGTGTCTCGCGCGCCTTGGAGGGGGGCATGGTGACGCTCCTCACGGGCGACTTCGAGGAGGGGGAGCGGGAGCTCGGGGACCGGCGATCCGGGGTGTTTCGCGTCGTCGGCTGTTTTTCTACCGGCCGCGCGGACTACGACAAGATGTTCGCGTACGTTGATCGTGGTGCCCTCCGGCGCCTGCGGTTCGCAGACCCCGAGCGCAACCTGGACGCGAACGCGGCTCACCTACGGATCGCCGACTCCGAACGCGCGTCCGCCCTCGCGTGGGACCTCGCGGGCCGCCACCCGGGGCTCGAATGTCGGTCGTGGCAGGACGTGAATCGAGCCGAGCTGCTGTCGATCCAGGACCAGAAGAAGATCATCCTGGTCATCCTGTTCTCCACGGTCATCATCGCCTCGGCCGCGATCCTCGGCATCGTCTACTCGATGGTCGTGGAGAAGACGAAAGACATCGGCATCCTGCGCAGCATGGGGCTCGGTCGCCACCGGCTCGTGTTCGTGTTCACGATGTACGGGCTCGCCCTCGGCGTCATCGGTGCGAGCCTGGGCGTGTTTCTCGGTCTGCAGCTCACCCACGGATTGGATGGCGTCGTCGGCTTCCTGTCAGACGTGACTGGGATGCGGATCCTCGACCCCGACGTCTACCGCTTCAAGTCCATCCCCGTGCACGTCGAGGTGCCAACGGTCCTCGTGATCTTCGGCGCCGCCCTGGGGATGTCGGTGGTCGCGGCGTGGGTCCCCGCGTGGTTACGGATTCGCCGATGGTCACCCGTCCGCTGTCTCCGCGAGGAGTGAGCGGTCACATCGAGACGACGTCGTCAGGGTCGATGCGGATGCGGCCCTCTCGCTCGAGCCACCCGAGGACGTCGCACACCATGGCGATGCTGACGGGCGTCTTGGCCGCGAGCGCGTCGAGGGATACGGGGCCGTAGCGCAGAGCCTCCAGGACGGAGTTCGTGACGTGGGCACGCAGGTGGACCGACTGATCTGACGCGTCGATGAGGATCGCCTCACGCCCGTGAAGGAACCTGAGCGCTTGGTCGAGATGGGATGGGGGCTCGCCGTCGCCGACGAGGGCATGCAGCTCGGCGTGGGACAGGGTGCCAGTTTCCTCGAGCGCGATGCGGATGCGTTCGACCAGCGCGAGCAGATTGGTGGCCATGAAATCTCCCGGCCCCATCGTATCGATGTGGGCCGCCGGATCCGACGGTTGATCAGATCCGGCCGTGCTGTTCGAACGCCCGCGGTGGCCCCAGGATCTCCCGCATCAGGAGCGCCCGCCGCAGCCCTGCGCGCGTTCGGATCGTGGCGAGCAGGGCGCTTGGGGCTCCGCGTGCCTGGCTGGTACCGGGGCTGATTTGCCCGGTGGGCAGCAGCGGGGCGAACTGGCCGAGAACAGGTCCTATCGAGGGCACCTGTCGGAGGACGGGGGCCGCTCGCTCCGCCACTTCCACGGGCTCTTCCGCCGCGGGCTCCTCCAAGAGGATGGGGGGAGGATGGGGCGCGGACACCACGCCGGCGCCTTCGATACCGAACGCGGAGGCGTGGGCTTGCAGGCGTTGCAGCATCTCCTGCGCGGGCGAACGCTCCTCCGCCGAGACCTCCACCGGTTCGTCGACGGACGGCGGCCGCATCTCTCGCTGGGCCTGCATTCGCTTCGCCCGCGCCCGCTCGTTGGCGAGGATCGACACGAGCGCGAAGCCCAACAGGGCGATGATCTCGATGAACGATTCCATGCTTGGTAGGCGTTCCTTGCCCTACTCCGAATGGTCCGGCGGGTCCGCCAGCGTGTTGCGCATGTCCGTGTCCGCTTCCACGTTCTTGATCTTCAAGTAGTCCATGATGCCCAGGTTCCCTGCGCGGAAGGCCTCGGCCACGGCCAGGGGGACCTCGGCCTCAGCGAGGACGAGCTTGGCCCGGTTCTCGGAGACGTCGGCCTTCATCTCGTGATCGCGGGCGATGGCCATGGCCTTGCGCTCTTCGGCCTTGGCCTGGGCGACCAGGAGGTCGGCCTGCGCCTGGTGCGTTTGAAGTTGGGAGCCGATGTTGGAGCCGACGTCGATGTCGGCGATGTCGATGGAGAGGATCTCGAATGCCGTTCCGGCGTCGAGCCCCTTCTCGAGGACGACCTGTGAGATGCGATCCGGGTTCTCGAGCACCTGGCTGTGGGTCTGGGCCGAGCCGATGGTGGTGAGGATGCCCTCGCCGACGCGCGCGACGATGGTGTCCTCGGTGGCCCCACCGACCAGGCGCGGGATGTGCGTTCGAACCGTCACGCGGGCCTTGGCCTTCAACTCGATGCCGTCCTGCGCGACCGCGGAGATCACGGTCTTGCCCGAGCCGACGCCGGGGCAGTCGATGACCTTCGGGTCCACGGACGTCCGGATCGCGTCGACCACGTCACGACCGGCGAGGTCGATCGCCGCCGCGGTCTTGAAGGGCAGGTCGATGCCGGCGCGGTCCGCCGCGATCAGCGACGCGACGACGGCGGGGACGTTGCCGCCGGCGAGGTAATGGGCTTCGAGTTCCTGGGTCGCCACAGTGAGCCCCGACTGCACCACCTTGATCTTGGAGGTGACGATGAGGTTCGCGTTGACCTTGCGGAAGCTCATGCCGACAAGCTCGAACAAGGAGATGTTGGCTCTGGTGAACAGCGCCCGAACGTAGAGGTTCAGGTACTTCATCAAGAAGATGACGACGATCAGCGCGATGGCGCCGAGGACGATGAGGACGATGGTCGTGGCGTCCAGGCCGTTGTTCTGGAGCAGGTGGAGGTTCGAGGCGTTCATGCGGTTGCTTCCTTCTGCGGGGTGGGGATCCACCGGGACTCTACGTGGCGACCTCTTGGACGACTACCCGAGTGCCGTCGACTGTGGTGACGCGGATCGTACTGCCCTTCTCCACGAAGCGTCCCGATGCCACGACGTCCACCCGGCGACCGTTGACCCGTGCCGTCCCCGCTGGGCGGAGGTCGGACAACGCTTCGCCTTCGGTGCCGACCAGGTCCATCAGATCCGATGGCGTCGTGCCGTGCTGGATCTCGTCCGGTGTCGGGGCGTGGAGGAACAGGCGCCGACCGATGGGGGTGTTGGGGAGCACCTTCAGGCCGATGCCGATGGCGATGGGGAGCAGGAACACGCCCAGGACGACGAACGTCCAGCCGGTGGCGGAGCCCTGCTCGAACGCGCCCACCAGCGCGAACGCGTAGGCCGTCGCGGCGGCGAGGGAGAGGAGCCCGAACGAGGGGAACGTGATCTCCATCATCACCAGGACGAAGGCGATCACGAGCAGCGCGATGGTCAGGGTCATTGCGCGGGCTCCGAAGCCGGCACCACCACGACCCGTAATCCCTCGACGGTGCTGATCTCGACCGCGGTGCCGCGTGGGATCCAGTCTCCTTCGCTGACGACGTCGATCGATCCTTGGGGGAACGACGCGTGTCCGGCTGGCCGCAGGTCGGTCTCGGCGGTCCCGCGGTCCCCGACATCGAGGGTTACGCGGCCGGCCGCGGCGACCCCCGTGGCTCGGGCTGCGTCGAGGATCGGAGGCTTGACGAACGCGCGGCTGAGGAACGGGACCCGGTGCATGGTCTTGGCCAAGGTGAGGGCGCCGACGGTCCCAAGGACGGCGGTGCCCAGGAAGGTGGTGGCCCAGGCCTGGACCCTGATCCAGTCGTTGTCCGAGTCCGGGACCAGACGGTCCGCCGTGGAGCCACCTTCGAGCCCGACCGTGGCTGCGTAGACCGAGAAGATGATGAGCAGGAACCCCGAGACCCCTGCGATCCCGAAGCCCGGGATGATGAAGAACTCCGCGAGCAGCAGGAAGAAGCCGAGGATGAGCATGCCGACCGTGAAGGTCATGGGCATGCCCTCGCCCTGCTGTGTGGCGAAGAAGCCGACCAGGGACAGGATGCCCATGACGCCGAACACGCCGAGCCCGGGAGTCTTGAACTCCATGACGAAGAACGCCAGCCCGGCGACCAGCAGGAGCAGGGACCAGTCCAGGTGCCCGACGAGGTGGAAGAAGTAGCCGAGTCCCTTTGGCGGCGGCATCTTCAAGAGCTCGCCGTCGCCGAGCGGTCGGTCGCCCAGGCCGAGCAGCTTGGGGAGCCCGTCGCGGGAACCGCAGGTCATGTGGGGGAACGCTTCGCTGAAGCCGGGGGTGGAGCTCAGCTTGTCCGAACCCTGCACGATGGTCAGGGCCGAGCTCTTGGAGACGAACGGACCCCGGACGCGCAGCCCTTGCTGCTCTCGAATGTTGGGCGGGTATTCCCGGTCGAGGGACTCGGCGCTGAGGAAGCGGGTCCCCGAGTTGTTGCCGCCGAACACGGCGTACAGCTCGACGTCGGGGTCCACCATGGCGCGCAGGATCTCGGGGTCGAAGTCTCCTGCCGCGGCGATGCGATCCATCGTCTTGAGGACCTCGGCCATGAGCTTGCGGGGCGCTTCGCGGAACGATCCCGTGCCCTTGAACTGGATCGGGATCGCGTTCCCGATCGACGCGCCGACGCCCATGATCAGCTCGCGGCACCCGAGGGCGGCGATGGCGCCGGCGGAGGTGGCGTCGTAGGGGACGTAGGCGTACGTGCGGATGTTGTTCGCGCGCCGGAGGTCCTCGAGGTCCTCGATGATCCTGAAGGTCGTGTCCAGCCGGCCGCCCGGGGTCGTGATCTCGAGGACAATGATCGTGGCGCCCTGGGCGACGGCCATGTCCCGGTGCTTGCGCCACACCCCGAGGAAATCTTCGTCGATGACGACGCCCCCGGTTTGCCCGGCCTCCGCGCACTCGTCGGGAGTCGGCATGGCGATGACCCGCAGGACCTCCTGTGCGGGGGCCAGGGTCGCGAGGAGCAGTAGTATCGGTAGGAATCGATGCATCGGGGCCCAGTGTGGCGTTCCGTCGCCCGGCAGGCAAGCCAGTGGTGTATACGTGTGGGCGCCCATGGGTTTCTTCGCCGACGCATTCTGGCTGCATTCAGCCCTCGCCGGCCTCTTTCAGGTCCTGGCGATCGTGTGCCTGCGGGGGGGGCGGCCGTATCTGGGCTGGACGTTCCAGTTCGGAGCCGGACACGGGGCCTTCCTGGCGGCGATGACCGCGGAGCGGTTTCCTCTTCTCCTCGTCGCCGGCCTCCTCTATGCGCCGCTGGTGGTGATCCCGGGGGTTCGCTTTGCGCGCCGAAATCGTCTGCTCTGGGGGATCGCCGCGTGCCTCGTCGGCCTGGCTCTGGTGCTGCGATTTGCCGTGGTCTGGGGCGATCCCCAGATCCGCGGTCGCCCGGTGGTGCGCGATCGATGGATGTCGTCTTCCCCGCTCCGTGTGATCGGTGACGGGTTGATCCTCAAGCCGCAATGGCGGCGCGGGCGCGTCTGCGATTGGGGCGCGGATCTGCGGTTCGAGTGGACCGTGCCCGGGGGGGCGGGGTCCGTGGATGTGCACGTCGAGAACGCGGGGCCAGCGGAGGACTGGACGGTGGAGGAGGGCGCGGTGGACCTCCTGGGCGGCGACCGCTCCCGGTTGCGGCTGCGGCTCGCGTTCCCGACGCAGGGCGGGAGTTGCCGCCTCCGTCATCGCCCGGTGGACGGGCCCGTGTCTCTGCTGGTGATCGGCGGGTTCGGCGGTGATCTGGGCGCCCTCGAAGATCTCCTGGACGAGGTCCGCGGCGCCCCGCCCGATGGTGTCGTGTTGCTCGGTGACATGATCACCCCCGGCGATTACGCCGGACTGCTGGCGGTCCGCGATCTCGTCGACGGCCTGGGTTCGCGCATGGTGTACGTCCCCGGGCCGGCCGAGCGAGGGGGCCCCTCCGGGGCGGGCTTCGACGTGTTGTTTCGTGGCCGCGCGTTGAGCGACCGCATGGCCGCCCTCGCCGGCGTGGCGGTGATCCTCCTAGACACGTCGTCCGGTGAGATCGGGCTCGATGGCCTCACCGGGATCGACTTTCGACGCTTGCTCGGAGGGAAATCGGGCGCCTCGGGCGTGTTCACGAACCGGGCGCTTGCGGCCCCGGCGGGTCGTGAGGGCGCGCTCCTGTCGGACGATGCGTCTCGCCAGGCGTTGCTCAACAAGCTCGCCCAGTGGAAGACCGGCTGGGCCGTGTCGACGGTGCCTGGTGAGCGCTTCGATTTTCTTCAGGATGGCGTGCGCTACCTCGGGGTTGGAGTGCGGTCGGACGCGGTGGATGCGGCTATCGTGACGCTCCACAGCGACGTCGTGACGGACGTGAACTGGATGACCGTCCCCCTGTCGTCGGCGACAGGGGCGGGGGAGTGGAGACGGCTGTGTGCGTTCGCCGAGGAGCACCTCGTCGAGGGGGAGCGGCTGGGGTTGGGGTGCGCGGCGTTGCTGGGTGGGGTCCTCTGCCTTGCGGGGGGCCGATGGAGGAGGCGGGAGCTGAAGACATGATCGAAACCGACATCCGTGTCGTGCTGGTGACCGCGCCGGACGAGGAGGTGGGCGCGCGCCTCGCTCGGAGCGTCGTCGCCGCTGGCCTCGCCGCTTGCGTGAACCGCGTCTCCGGAGTGCGGTCCGTCTACAAGTGGGAGGGGGAGCTCCGTGACGACGCGGAGGTCCTCCTGATCATGAAGACAACGACCGATCGGCTTGACGCGCTGACGTCTGAAGTCGAGCAGCAGCACCCGTATGATTGTCCCGAGGTCATCGCTCTACCTGTGGTCGGCGGAGCGGCTGCGTACCTCGACTGGTTGCGGGGTACAGAGTGAGGGGTTGGAGCGGCCGGGCGAGCCCAGCCGGAGGCACGCTCTACTTCTTCTTCTCGGTGTGGAGCGTGTGCTTGCGGAGGCGGGACGAGTACTTTTTCACCTCGATCTTCGCCGACCTGGGCTTCTTGCGGATGGTGTAGTTCCGATCGCCGGTCTCGGAGCAGACGAGGAAGACCACCTCTTTCTTGTCTTTGTTCTTCTTGCCCACGGGACGCGTCCTCCTGCGATCTGGAAGCGCAGTTGTACCAAGGGTTTGAGAGCCGATCAACGGCGGCGCCATGGATGGGTAGAATGCGCGGCATGTCCTACAAAGCCACCAAGTTAGGCGTCCTCCTCGTCCTCGTTGCCCTCCTCGCCACCGCGGCCGTCGGTCAGCGCCGGCGGGGTGGCGGTGACTGGAAGGCGCCACCCGATCCCAAGCTTGGCAAGGCGGCTGCGGAGAAGCAGGTGCTCAAGGCCGTCTCCACGGGTGTCAAACGTCTGCTCGAAATGCAGGAGAGCGATCCGCGGCCGAAGGCCGGCCTGGATCGTGGTGCTGGCCGGGGTCGCGGTCGCGGCGCGCGCCCCGACGGGACCGAGAAGAAGGAGATCGCGAGCAAGCCCTGGAAGGCTCCCAAGAAGGGGTCGGAGTGGCCCTACGAGGGTGTCTACACCCGCGGCGGCGCCTGCCCTCCCGGCTATCGAGTGGGTGGGACCGCCATCGCGTGCTGGTCACTGATGGAGGCGCCGGGCTTCAAGGGTGACAAGAAGCGGCAGGCTGCGGTCATGCGCGGGTTCGAGTTCATCATGCATGACGTTGAGCTCTTGCCCGAGATGCGCGAAGCGGATTACCAGAGCTACGACGTCCGCGGCTGGGGCCACACGTATGCGCTGCAGGCGCTCCTCGTTGCGATGAAGAGGGGCGCGTTCGACGACAAGACGCAGCGCCGCGCCAAGCGGGTCGTCAAGGAGTGCTTGGAGCTCATCGGCAAGCTGCAGCTCAACAACGGCGGCTGGAACTACGCCAACCGTGGCGGCGCCGGTGGGGTCAGTCCGTTCATGACCGCGCCCACCGTGCAGGCGCTCATGGAGGCCAAGGCTCAGGGCTTTGAGGTCCCCGAGGCGACGGTGACGAAGGCCCTCGATGCTCTGGAGTCCGGGCGCTTCGCCGACGGCGCGTACGCATATTCGGGCGTCCGTCGAGGTGGCGGGGAGAAACAGCCCGACCCCAAGCGCACGGGAACGGGCGCGCCCGCGGGCTCGTCCGCGCGCTCCGCCGCCGTCGAGACGACGCTGTACCTCGCGGGCCGTGGCTCGGTCGATCGGGTGCGGACGGCGGTCGAGATGTTCTTCGAGCACTGGAAGTGGCTTGACCAGCGTATGCGCCGCAACAACACCCACATCGGACCGTACGGGATCGCGCCCTACTACTTCTACTATGCCCACCAGTACGCGGCGCAGGCGATCGAGGTGCTGCCGGAGAAGGAGCGCCCCGCCTATCGCAAGAAGCTGCGCCAGCACTACTGGCTCAACCGCGACGCGGACGGCGTGTGGAACGACCGCGTGTTCCCGCGCTCCTCGGCGTACGGCACCTCGACGGCGATCCTCGGCTTGATGGCTCCGCAGATGGAGCTCCCGACGCCCTGGAAGCTATGAAGCCGTTGACACCACGGGCCCATCGGCCGTCGGAGTGAACATGCTGCGGGCCTGTTGCTTCGTCATGCTCGCCGCCACCATGGCCGCGGCGCAGCAGGTTCCGCCCAACATCGTGCTGATCATGGCCGACGACCTCGGCTACGGGGGGCTCGGTTGCTACGGCTCCCGCATCTATGAGACGCCGCGGCTTGACTGGTTGGCCAGCCGCGGATTGCGGTTCACGGATTTCCATTCGAACGGGACCGTGTGCAGCCCGACGCGGGCGGCGTTGCTGACCGGGCGCTATCAGCAAAGGACGGGCGTGGACGGCGTCGTGAACGCCGATCCCAAGCACCCCTACCACGGGCGCGGCCTCCACCAGTCCGAGGTCACGTTCGCCGAGGTGCTCGCGGGGGCGGGCTACGCCAGCGCCTGTGTCGGCAAGTGGCATGTGGGGTACGACCCGGTCTACAACCCGACGCACCAGGGATTCAGCCGCTTCGTCGGCTTCGTCAGCGGCAACATCGACTACCAATCCCATTACGACCGCATGGGGACGTTCGACTGGTGGCACGGGCTCGAGAAGCGCAAGGAGCCCGGGTACGCGACCCACCTCATCACGCGTCACGCGCTGCGGTTTATCGACGAGGCCAAGAGGCCGTTCTGCCTGTACGTGGCCCACGCCGCGGTGCACAACCCGAACCAGGGGCCGGATGATCCGCCGATCCGCGGGCCGGAGAAGCGGCCGCGCTCCGAGCTGTCCAAGACCCGGCCCGCCGTCCGCGCCATGATGACGGCGCTGGACGAGAGCGTCGGTCGCATCGTGGCGCGGCTGTACGCGCGAGGTCTCCACGAGAACACGCTGGTCCTGTTCATCTCCGACAACGGGGGGACGCGGGAGAACCGGACCACCGGTCCGTCGCTGCGAGGCTTGAAGGGCAGCGTGTTCGAGGGCGGGCACCGTGTCCCTGCCATCGCCTACTGGCCCGGGCGCATCAAGCCGGGTGTCACCGACGCGCCCGCCATGACCATGGACCTGTTGCCGACCTTCGCGTCGCTGGCGGGTGCACCGCTTCCCGACGGTCATCACGTGGACGGCGTCGACCTGACGTCCTTGTTGCTCGAAGGTGCGCGACCGGCTCCCCGCCCCCTGTACTGGCAGAACCAGAACCGCAGGATCGCCGCGGCGCGGGACGGCCGCTACAAGCTCGTGGTCCGGCCCCAGGGGGCGATGCTCTTCGACATGGTGAAAGACCCGGGGGAGAAGATGGACCTGGCATCGGAGTATCCGGATCGCGTCGCCACCTTGAGCGCCGGCTTGGTGGCTTGGCGCGACCAGGTCACCCGCTGACGTGCGGCCGCGTTTGGCGTCGCGGGCTTCTTCAGACGCCGCTTAGACGCGGGACGCCCGCGCTGCTCAACAAGAAAGGCCCGGAGGTCAGTGACCCCCGGGCCTGATGCTGGATGGAGGATCACGGAATCGAACCGAGGACCTCCACAATGCCATTGTGGCGCTCTCCCAACTGAGCTAATCCCCCAGCGGCGTTCAAAGTATCAGTGGGCTGTGCGTGGGGCAAGAAATCAGAAGCCGAGACGCGCGCTGTCTCGCGTCGCGGCGCCTCCGGTGATCACCCCGTGGTCGAGCCCGGGGAAGATGCAGTCCTCGGCGCTGATGCGGTCCCACCATTCCGCGTCCAAGGACGCCGGGTCTCCCAGCGCCTCTTCCAATCGGAGGAAGCGGTTCACGTGTTGGCGGGCGCGCTGGCGTGCGTAGTGCACCTGCGTCTCCTTGGAGATGATGAACGCCCAGTCGGATGATTGGAGGAGCAGCAGCTCGCGCAGCATCTGGTCGAGGAGTCGGCGACGCTGATCGTCCGGATCGGGCCATTCGTTGGCGCGCTCGATCATGCGACGTTCGAGCTCGTGCTGGTGACGCAGGACCCAGGAGTTCTTCTCGTTGAGCCAGACCTCGAGGAAACCGTTCTCTCCCCATGTGGAGAGCTCGGGGGTGGTGGCCGGTCGTGAGCCGTCCTCGCGCATGACGTCGGACGGCGTTACCAGGCGCACCGGGGCGCGCTTGTCCGGGTCGGCCATCTGGCGGAAGACGTCTTCGAGGAACCAGGGCCCTTCGTACCACCAGTGCCCGAACAGCTCCATGTCGTAGGGCGACAGGACGCACGCGGGTTCGCCCAGCTCTTCGTGGAGCCCCTTGGCCTGTTCGCCGCGGCTCCACAGGTAGTTGCCGGCGTGCACCCGGGCACGTTCCCGGGCGGCGCCCGGATCCCACGGCTGCTTCTCGTGTAGCTCCACCTTGCCGGTGACCCTGTGGTACTTGAAGCCCAGGTTGCGGCGGACGCCGTCCTTGTGGAGGTAGGGGTGAACGTCTTCGTAGGGGGCGTCGTAGCCGAGGTCGCGGTACAGCTCGCGGTATTCGGGGTCGCCCGGGTATCCGACCTCGGCGGCCCACACCTGGGTGGAGGAGTGGGGGTCGCGGCCGAACGCGCAGACACCTGCGGGCGTCATGATCGGGCGATAGGCTCCGGATGCTGGCGTCGGGTTCGCGCCGACGACGCCGTGCTGCTCGAGGACGACCCAGCGCACGCCCTCCGACGCCAAGACCTCGTCGATGGCGCTGGAGTAGGCGCACTCGGGCAGCCAGAAACCGGCCGGGTCCTTGCCGAACACCTCGCGGTACAAGGCCACGCCGATGCGGACCTGCGCGCGCCGTGCCCCCTCGGTGTGGACGATCGGCAGGACGGCGTGGGTCGCGCACGACGCGAGGATCTCGATGCGTCCTTCGTCCTGGTGGCGGCGGAAGGCGGCGGCCGGGTCGCGCTGGCAGCCGGTCCACGTCTCCCACAGTTGGCCGAATCGGCGAAGGTAGTGGCGCGCGGCGGCGTTCTGCGGTGCCTCACCCTCGGTGCGCGCGACCTCCTTCTCCGCGAGCTCGCGGCGACGCAGGAGATAGCGGTCGGCTTTCTCCTGCAGCTTCGGCGCGCGGAACATCTCCAGGAGCGGCGGAGTCAGGCCGATGGACAGCCGCGTGGGGATGCCGTCCCGCGCCAGGTCGTCGAGGACGATCAACAGGGGAAGGTAGGTCTCGGAGAGCGCCTCGAGATACCAGTCCTCCTCTAAGTACTCGTCGTGCTCCGGGTGGTGGACCCAGGGGAGGTGGCCGTGCAGGACGATGCAGTTGGTTCCGAGTGGTGTCATCAGACCTCAGGGTAGACGTCGGCGGGCAGACGGACCTCGGGGGCGTCGAGGGCGCGTTGAGGTGGTTGGCCCGGGGCCTCGATGTGCAGCTCTCCGCGATAGCGTCCGCCGGGGGCGACCTTCGCGAACCACTGTTGGGTCGTGCCGTCGATCTCAGCGTGTATGGCTTCGCCGGTGCGGGTCTCCGTCAGGGTGAGCCGGTAGCGGATGCGGGGCCTGGCATCGGGCTCGAGCGCCGCGATGCGCGCGGCGCTGGCCTCGCCGCCCAGCTCCCAGAAGCAGAAGAGGGTGTCGGGGCTGAACGGGACCAGCGTCAGGACGTCGCGCGGATAGCCGGATGGGACGTCCGCCAGCTCCGGCAACTCCACCTCGATGGGTTCAGGAGGCAGGTCCTGCATGACGGCGTCGAGGTGACCACCGTCGGCGCGACGGTCGATCGCGTCCCGGTAGACCTGGACGTACTCGCGGGCTGAGCGCGCCCACGACCAGTCCGTCTCCATTCCGGCCTCGCGCATGCGGTCCAGCCCGGCGGCGTCGCGGTACAGCGAGCAGGCGCGGTCGACGGCCTCGGCGAGCGCTCCCGGGTTCAACTCTTCGAACGTGAAACCCGTTACGCCATCGGTGACCGTGTCGCGCAGGCCGCCCACGCGGCGCACGATGGGCGGCGTCCCGTAGCGCATGGAGATGAGCTGGTTGAGCCCGCAGGGTTCGAACCGGGACGGCATGAGGAAGAAGTCCGAGCCGGCCTCGACCAGGCTGGAGAAGGGCGCGTCGAACGTGAGCCGGGCGTGGACGCGGCCCGGGTGACGAGACTCCAGGTCCCTGAACGCGTCCTCCAGGTCCGGCTGTCCGGAGCCGAGGACGACCAGTCGCACGGACGGGTCGCGACCGAGGAGCGCGTCCATCACCGGCAGCACGACGTCGAGCCCCTTCTGGTCGACGAGGCGGGAGACGCATCCGAACACGGGCCCGTCCGTGGGCTGCAGGTCGCTCTCCTCGAGGAGGGCGTCGCGGCAGTCTCTTTTGCCCGCGAGGTCGCCGGCGTCGTAGTGGGCGGGGAGGTTCGGGTCCGTTGATGGGTCCCAGGTCTCGGTGTCGAGGCCGTTGACGATGCCGACCAGCAGGTCCTTGCGCCAGGACAGCAGCCCCTCCAGGCCGTTCCCGTATTCTTCGGTCAGGATCTCCCGTGCGTAGGTGCGTGAGACGGTGGTGACGGCGTCGGAGAAGCGGACGGCGCCGGCAAGCAGGTTGCCCAGGCCGTCCTCGAGCAGCTTGCCCTCCTGGAGGAACCAGCTCGGGACGCCCGCGTGGGCGAGGTCCTTGGACGGGAACACCCCCTGGTAGGCGAGGTTGTGGATGGTCGTCACGGTGGCCGCGGCGGCGACCTCGGCGTCGTTGCGGTGCACGGCCCGCAGCAGGGGCGCCACCAGGGCGGTCTGCCAGTCGTTCAGGTGCCAGACGTCGGGGAAGAACCCGGTGGCGTGGGGGATCTTCAGGAGGGCCCGGCAGAAGTAGAGGAAGCGGAGGTGCCCGTCTCCGTAGCTCCCGGGTTCGGTCCCGTAGAGTTGCTCTTCCGCCTCGAACATCCACGGGTTTTCGATGAGATAGACCGGGACTTCCGGTGACCCGGGCATGGTGGTCCGCAGCAGCTTGAACGGCCGGCTCTCCCCGGCGAAGGGGCAGCTCACGTGCTCGGCGACGACCTCGCGGACATCCGACCGGCGACGCACCTTGGGGTACAGCGGCAGGCAGACGGCCACCTCTATGCCGAGAGCATGGAGCGCGCGGGGGAGCGCCCCGGCGACATCCGCGAGGCCCCCCGTCTTGGCGAACGGGTGCACCTCGGAGGCAGCCAGCAGGACCTTCATGGGGCGAGTCTAAGTCGCGCCCGCACCCGCTTCTACATCCGGCATGGAAGATCGGGCCCCGGTTGGTGTCCTTCGCGGGGAGGGTAGGATGGGCGCCGTCTTGGAGAAGACCATGAGGATCGGACTGCTCGTAGGCATGGAGGACACGTTTCCGCGCGCGCTTCGGGAGCGGGTGGAGGGGCGTGCCGACGACGTCACCATCGAGGTGATCGCCCTGGAAGGGACGGGCCTCGATGAGCTCTCCGATTACGACGTGATCTTCGACCGGATCTCCCATGAGGTCGGGTACTACCGCTCGTTCGTCCGGCACGCGCGGCTGTCCGGGACCCGGGTCGTCAACGACCCGTTCCTCGTTGGATCGGATGACCGGTTCTTCGACGCAGCGTTCGCCGAGCGGCTCGGGCTGTCGGTGCCGCGCACGGTGCTGTTACCCCAGAAGTCCTATCCGGACACCATCACCCCGGCTTCGCTGCGCAACCTGACCTGGCCGGTGCCCTTTGCTCGCCACCTCGAAGCGGTCGGGACCCCGGCGCTGTTACGCCCGGTGGGTTCCCGTGGCTGGCGGCACGCGACGCGCGTCACGAGCCTCGATGAGTTCATGGCCGCCTACGACCGGACCGGCACGGAGACCATGATGCTGCAGGAGGCGGTCCCTTGGAGCCGCTACGTGCGTTGCATCGTCGTGGGCGGGGACCGGGTGATCGTCGCGCGGTACGACCCGGAGTATCGGCAGTACCTGGAGGACGCGGATTATCTCGAACCTGCGCTCGAGGAGCGGGTCGTGCACGACGCCGCCACGGTCGCCGCTGCCCTCGGGTATGGAATCTGCGCCATCGAATTCGCGATCGTCGAAGACGATCCGTACGCCGTTGAGTTCGTGAACCCGGTGCCGGATTTCGAGCGCAGCATCCTCACGCCCTTCTGGTTCGAGAAGGTCGTCGAGGCGACGGCGGAGTATCTCGTGGGCCTGGCTCGATTGGGGCGGGAGACGCTCGACCTCCAGAAACCCCGAGGCGGTGGCTTGATCGCCTCGGTCACGGAGCTGTCCTCGCCTGGAGGGGCTGGCGGAGAGGCGCCCGCCAAGAAGAAGGCGTCGACCAAGAAGAAGGCTGGAAACACCAGGTAGCTCGCGACCGATGCACGATCCGATCAAGCTCTACCGCCAACTCCTCGACGCGGACAAGGACCGCTGGCTCGCTGACATCCCCCGTGTACAGCAGGCATTGATCGACGCCGGATGCCACTACTCGGGGCGGCCGTTCGTGAAGGTGCTGCGCCCGAAGTTCTTGCAGCGTTCGGAGTACGCCTATCTGGACTACGTGTCCGGTGTGCTCATGGGCTTGTTTCGGCGGCTCTCGGACATGGTGCAGGACTCCGAGGACCTCAAGCGATACCTCGCCATCAGCGATGGAGAACGTCGGCTCATCGCTCCCGAGCCGCTCTGCCCCGATCCCTTGCCCTTCACGCGGCTGGACTCGTTCGCGACGGTGGACGGGCCGCGGTTCGTCGAGTTGAACGGCGAGGCGCCGGCTGGCGCCGGCTTCAACGACGCGGCCATGGGAGTCCTCGGTGAGCATCCGCTCATCAAGGACTTCATGGAGCGTACGGGGGCGCGTTCCATGAAGGCCATGGACGGCGTCCTCGACGGGCTGCTCAAGGCGTGGCGTGCGGCGGGCAGGCGTAGCAGGCCGACGATCCTCATCACGGACTACGATCACCTGCCGACGGTCCCTGAGTTCCTCACCCTGCGGGACCACTTCATCGCCAACGGCTTCGACGCCGTGTACGAAGACCCGAGGGCACTGACGTTCGAAGGCGGGCGTCTGTGGGCGAAGGGCAAGGCCATCGACCTCGTCTATCGCCGGGTCCTGACCAACGAATTCCTCGAGAAGGGGGCCGAGGTCAAGGCGCTGTTCGATGCTTATGAGGCGCAGGCCGTCGTCATGGTCAACCCGTTCCGTTCCAAGACCGCTCACAAGAAGGCGTGCTTCGCGTTGCTGTCGGGCGACCACCTGGGGACGGATTGGATGACCCGGGAAGAGCAGGCGGTCGTTGAGCGGACCATCCCCTGGACCCGCAAGGTCCGGGACACGAAAGCCGACCTGCACGGCGAGGAGGTCGACCTGTTGCCGTTCGCGGCTGCGAACGCGGAGCGCTTCGTGCTGAAGCCGAGCGACGAGTACGGTGGGAAGGGCGTCACGGTGGGGTGGGAGTGTGAGGCCTCCGCCTGGGAGGCGTTGCTTCAGGACGCGGCGCGCACCGACACCGAGGAGTACGTGCTGCAGGAGCGCATCCACACCATCGAAGAGCCCTTTCCCATGCTGGACAGGGAGCTAGAGGACCAGCCCATGATCGTGGACCTGGACCCCTACATCTACTTCGGCAAGGTCCACGGCGTGCTCGCGCGCCTGGCCTCGGGGTCCCTGTGCAACGTGACGTCCGGGGGAGGCCAGATCCCGGTGCTGATCATGCCGGATTAGGAGGGTAGAGTCGGGCGTCTCGCGCTCAGCCTATAACCATGACGTTCAACCCCATCTCGAAGATCACAGAGATCCCCACCCTCGGCGTCGAGGTCGAGTACCAGATCGTTGATCCGGAGACGCGGGAGCTCTCCTCCAACACCGAGGTCATCCTGCAGGAGGGGGCGGAGATCTACGGATCGAACATCCGCCCCGAGTTCCACGCCGCGATGGTCGAGTGCCTCACGACTCCGTGCGCGACGGTGCGGGACGTCGTCGAGCAGGTCGCCGAGCTGCGACGCACCCTGATCGGGCTCGCCCGCAAGAGAGGCTTGCGGGTCGTCGCCGCGTCGACGCACCCGACGACCCACTGGCGGGAGGTGAAGCTCACCACCAGCGAACGCTATCTCCAGATCCAGAGGGACCTGGGGGACGTGGCCCGGTCGAACCTCATCTACGGCATGCATTGCCATGTGGGGATCGAGGACAAGGAGGCCCGGATCGCGGTGATGAACTCGGTGCGGTATTTCCTGCCCCACCTCCTGGCCATGACGTGCTCGTCACCGTTCTGGCAGGGGCGGGATACGGGGCTCGCCTCGACGCGAACCGGCATCTTTCGCCGCTTCCCGCGGACGGGTATCCCGGACTACTTCGGCAGCTGGGTCGAGTTCGAGACCTATGTGAAGGCGCTCGTCGATACGGAGTGCATCGACAACGCGAAGAAGATCTACTGGGACATTCGCCCGCANCCGTTCTTCCCGACCGTGGAGTTCCGGAACTGCGATGTCCCCACGCGCATGCAGGAGGTCGGCGCCGTCGTCGGTTTCATNCACGCGCTCTCGACNCGGCTGGTGAATCTCTGGCATCGCAACATGGGGTATCGCCTGCACCGCCGCGCCTTCATCAACGAGAACATCTACCGCGCGGTGCGCCATGGCATCGACGCCGAGTTCATCGACCTCCACACGAAGAAGGTCGTGCCCATGCGCGACGCGATGCGCGCCCTCATCGATGAGCTGAAGGACGAGATCGACCTGCTCGGTCTCGATGAGGAGATGGGGGCGCTGGAGGAGATCCTCTCCAAGGGGACGTCGGCTGATCGCCAACGGGCGGTGTTCAGGGAGACGGGCGATCTCAACGCGCTTGTCGATCACCTCATCGCAGAGACCGAAGAGGGGATGACCTAGGCGGCGAGGGTTCGAGCGTCAGTTGACGACGATCGCCTTCGGTTGGGTGAACAGCCGCAGGGCCTGCGGCCAGGGTCGGGCCGAGTCGATGACCAGCAGGGCCCACGTCACTGATACGGGGCCGACCCCGGGCGGCAACCAGATGTTCACGCTGGCCGTGCCGTTGATGCCCAGGGTCCCGGTGGCGTTGGGGAGGATGCCATGGACACCACCCTGCGCCAGGTGCCAGGCGAGCAGGGGGTCAGTCAGTAGCGCGTCGGCCGCGCGCCCATCGCCGATCGGGGTCGCGGCGTATTCGGCGGGGGTCCCACCGGAGGACATGGGCCAGACCTGGCAATCCAGGCCACCGGCGCCTGGCACCGCGATGGAGAGTTGGGATGGCCCGGCGCCCGGCGCGAGGGCCAACAGGTTGAGGTCGAGGGCACGCCGAGAGGCCGTCTGCAAGTTGGGGCCGAGGCCACGCGCCCAGGCGACCTGCACCTGGCCAGTGTCCGCCGCCGCCACGGCGACGGAGCTGATAGCCGTGCCGGATGTGGGATCCGCGGTGAACTCCTCCCACGCCGGTCCGGTCGGGGAGATGCGCGAGAGCATGACGCGGCCGGACGACACGGTGGTCGCCAGGTGTTCCCACGCGAGCAGGATCGAGCCNTCGTTGGTGAANGCNACGTCGAANCGTCGGTGTCCAGGACTCCAGATCACCGGGAGGTGGGCGATGATCGGTCCGGGCGTGGCGCCGGGGAGGGTTGGTTCGAGGATGCGGAAGCTGTAGGCGGCGCCGCTGAGACGTTTCCACGCGACGAGGACGCGACCATCGGGAGCGGCGTCGACCTTGGGGGGCGTGCTCGGGCTGGAGGTGGCCGCGGGATCGCCGTAGCCGCTCACCTCCCAGTCCGTGTTGTCGAGGCCGGTGGCCTGGTTGGCGCCGATGGCCATCGGNTCCAAGACCGGCAACCAGGTGCCGGCGCTGCGGCGACGCAGCATCACCCGCCAGTACCCAAAGCCGGGGCCCCACACCGCGTACTTNTCCCAGATGATGGTCAAGGTCCCCTGGGCGTCCACGGTGATGGCAGGGCGGTCCTGCCCCTCGAGCGGGCCGGTCGGTTCGCTGTTGACTCCGATGACCGGCGNGCCGACGTCGATGGTGGTCGAGCCGGAGGTGTCGACCCGGAAGCTCCGCATGCGGATGGTGCTCTGGCCGGCGGCGGTGGCGTAGTTCCAGACCACATACCAGTGGGGGTCGGGGCTCCCTGGGAAGCGCCCCATGGCGACGTCGGGGAGCCAGCGATGCTGGTTCCCCGGGCCGTCAGAGACGAGGAGGATCGGCCCGAGCTGCGCGGTGCCCGCGTCATATCGGCGCCCGCGCACCACCATGTTGCCGTTCGCCGCGTCCGTGTCGTCCCAGACCGCGGCCCAGTTCCCGTCCTCGTCCATCGCGCAGTGCACGGTGAGCAGCTCGTTGGACGTGAACGAGTCGAGGGTGGTCGCTAGGGGCGTGGCGGAACCGATCGGCGCACCTCGCTGCAAGCGCTGGGCCCACAACTGGTAGGTCGGGGCGGGGGGCGCCGTGAGACGTTGTCGCCACACGATGACTCCGTCACCGCTGCGGTTCATCGCGATGTCGAGCGCGGATTCGGGCAGGCCGGCTGCCGCCGCGCCGACGGGGACCGTCGGCGCGGACCCATCGATGGGGTTTACCTGCGCAGGCGCGCCGAGCGCGAGCGCGCAAAGAAGGAGGATGGATGTCCGCATGCAATGGGAGCCCGTGCAGGCGTGCTCCTGGCTCATCATACGCAAGGACGCGGGCGGATTGCGAGAGCCAGGGAGCCGCCACCTGGCGGCGGAGCTAGAACGCGTCGTCGATCCCCATCAGCGGGTTTTCTTCGCGCACGCGGAGCTCGGCGAACGAGCGGTCCTCGACGAGCTGCCCGCACGCGTCGCACGCGCGCAGGCATTGCACGTCCTCACCGTCGCCGTTCTTGTGGAACGCGTGAACCGTGCACAGCCCATCCGCGCCGCACGCCGAGCACAGGTCCATGACGGGGTGCCCATCCTTCGGCAGGACCACCTTGCGGCCCTCCATGGCGAGGCACGCCGCCACGCGCATCCAGCGTGGGCTGCCGGCGCGTGTCATGAGCGCTATGAGCTCTTTGTCGTGACCGTTGACGGGGATGAGGGTGACAGGCATGGCGTCAGATCGAGATCGTACCGATCCCGGCCTCCAGGCGCGGGGCCTTCTCCACGACGACGATGCCTTCCTTGGAAGTGAAGTGGTTTACCGCGTCGTCGCCGGGTTCGACGCCGAGGGATGACCCCTCGGCCACACGGACATTCTTGTCGATGATGGCCCGGTTCACCTGGGCGCCGCGCCCGATCTCGACGTCGTCAAAGATGATCGAGTCGGAGACCTCGGCGAAGGAGTGGAGCTTCACGTTGCGTCCGATGACGGAGTTGCGCACGGTGCAGCCGGAGAGGATCGCGCCGGGGCAGACGATCGAGTTCGTGGCCTGGCCTGTGCGGTTGTCGACGTCGTGGACGAACTTGGCTGGCGGGTCGTCGTGCCGTCGTGACCGGATCGGCCACGCGCGGTTGTAGAGGTTGAAGTCGGGGACGATCTCTCGGAGGTCCATGTTCGCGTCGTAGAAGGCCTCGATCGTTCCGACGTCGCGCCAGTACGTGTTGGGTCCGCTGTGGCCTGGGACCCGGTTGTTCGTGAAGTCGTAACAGTAGATCCGCTGATCCGAGAGGCGTCCGGGGATGATGTCCTTGCCGAAGTCGTGAGACGAATTCGGGTCGTCCGCGTCGTCCATGAGGACGTTGACCAGGGACCGCCCGGTGAAGACGTAGTTGCCCATGGATACGAGGGCGTGGTCCGGGTCGCTCGGCATGGCTCGGGGCGACTCGGGCTTCTCCTCGAATCCGATGATGCGGTGGTCCTCGTCGACCTCGATGACGCCGAACGCAGAGGCCTCGCCGATGGGGACGCGGATGGCGGCGACCGTGCAATCGGCCATCTTGGTCTCGTGCCACTGGATCATCTGGGAGACGTCCATCCGGTAGATGTGGTCACCTCCGAAGATGCACACGATGTGTGGCCGTGCGTCCTTGATGAGGTTGAGGTTCTGGTAGATCGCGTCCGCCGTACCCCGGTACCAGGTCTCTCCGCTGCGCTGTTGCGCCGGAACGGGGATGACGAAGTGGCTCGTCAGCATGCCCGCGTGCGACCACCCCGCGAGCAGGTGCTCCGTCAGGCTCTGGGACAGGAACTGGGTGAGCACGTAAACCGAGTAGATGCCCGAGTTGACGAGGTTGGACAGGACGAAGTCGATGATCCTGTACTTGCCGCCGAACGGGACGGCGGGCTTCGCCCGACTCTTCGTCAGGGGAAACAGGCGGCTACCCTTGCCGCCCGCGAGGACCATGGCCAGCACGCTCTTCTGCATACTGCGGTCATCATAGGCCCCCACCCATCTGTCACAAGGAAGGCCAGCGCCTGGGGCTGAGGGCGGACCCGGGCCGCGTGGTGGTGCCGAGGGGCGGAGCGTGATGCCGGTGCGCGCTACTGCCCGGTTTCGTGTCGGCGGGACTCGACGCGGGGGCGTCGGCCGAACGGGCCCGTTGGCCCGTTCGGGTGTGCACCTCTATATTGGGTGTCCTCAGGGTGATGCCATGCCGGACTGTCGGCAGCGAGTCCGTCCCCGCGACCCGGGGAGGCCACGTCACGACGAGCCAGGGAGAGTCATGAGTGTTTTCAAGGCGTACGACATCCGGGGGACCTACCCGGATCAACTGGACGAGGAGCTGGCGAGGCGGATCGGTGGGGCTTTCGTCAAGTTGACCGGAGCGCGGAGCGTCGCGGTGGGTCGCGACATGCGCTCGATGGCGCCCTCCGTATCCGACGCCTTCATCGAGGGCGTGACCCGCGCCGGCGCAGACGCTGTCCGTATCGGTCTCGCCTCGACGCCCATGACGTACTACGCGATCGGTTCGCTCGGGGTCGACGGGGGTGCCATGTGCACCGCGTCGCACAATCCCGAGGGATACATCGGCTTCAAGTTCTGTCGCAAGGGCTGCGTCCCTGTCTCGGGCGAGACCGGGATCATGGACATGGAGCGCATGGTCGGCGAGCCGGAGCCGGCGCCCGCGGCGACGGCGGGGAGCGTCACCGACATGGACGTGATGGAGGGCTATGTCGAGCACGTCATGGGGTTCGCTCAGGACGTGAAACCCATGAAGGTGGTGGTGGACGTGGCGAACGCCATGGGCGGGTACGCGCTCCCGCATCTCATCGAACGGATGGGCCTCGATTGCCACGTCCTTTTCCCAGAGCTGGACGGCACGTTCCCGAACCATGAGGCCAATCCGCTCAAGGAGGACACCCTGCGCTGGTTGCAGGAAGCGGTGAGGACGCAGGAGGCGGAGCTGGGCATCGCGTACGACGGCGACGCCGACCGGGTGGTGTTCGTCGATCGGAGCGGGCGGACCGTCCGCAGCGACTTCATCACCGCGGCGTTCGCGGAGGACATCCTCGCCCGCGAGCCCGGCGCGGCGGTCGTCTACGACCTCCGCTCGAGCCGGGCGACGAAGGAGGCCATCGAGAGCGCGGGAGGGCGCGCCATCCGCGAACGCGTCGGGCACTCGTTCATCAAGGCGACCATGCGCGAGGGGGGGGCTGTTCTGGGGGGCGAGCTCTCCGGGCACTACTACTTCCGAGACAACTACGTGAGCGACTCAGGTGACATCGCCATGGTCGTGTTGCTGTCGATCCTGTCCCGACGGGGGCTGGGGCTGCGGGAGCTGGTGGCTCCATACGCTCGCTACAGCGCCACCGGTGAGGTGAACTTCGTCGTCGTCGATCCCGACGCCAAGATGGCGGCGCTGAAGGCGGCCTTCCCCGATGGGGAGTACGACGAGCTGGACGGCGTGACCATTCAGTTCGAGGAGTGGTGGTTCAACGTCCGCAAGAGCAATACGGAGCCGCTGCTGCGCCTCAACCTGGAGGCGGCGAACCCGGAGATGCGTGACGCCCGGAGTGACGAGGTCCGTAAGCTCCTGGGAACGCCGGTCGAGGAGTAGGGCAGGCGGTGACCCTCCCAATCTCCCCGCTCACGGCATAAGATGGCCGGCGAGGGTGGAGGGGCCCACAGGGGCGCCCCGAACGCGGTACGACAACTTCTGGGGTTAGTGGGAGGTGAGCCATGCGGTTACGCGCGGTCTTGATGCTCGTCGTTTGCTGTGGTGGGGCCGTGGCGCAGGGCGATGCGTATCTGGCGACGGTCTCCGGAGACAAGGTCCGCTTGCGCGGTGGTCCGGCGGACTTCCACGCGGTGCTGGAAGAGCTATCGCGGGGAACCCCGGTCCGGGTCGTCGCTGCCGAGGGTGACTGGAAGCGTGTCGAGGTGCCGGGCGGGTTCGAGGTGTTCGTGGCTGTCGGCAAGAAGGGGAGACCCTACATCGACACGTCCAAGCCGGGGGCTGGGGTCGTCCTGGTCAATGACCTGATGATCCGCGGGACTCCCACGACCGACTTTCCTCCCGTGGGGCGTTTGAGCGCCGGGGAGCGCGTCGTCGTGCTGGAGACCAAGGATGGATGGGCCCGCCTCCTCTCGCCGGCCTCCGCGCGCTCGTGGATCCACGGGAAGTTTGTCGCCCGTGCGGACGATCAAGCCGTAGCCCTCAACGCGTTCAACGCCCAGCACGAGGCGAAGCGCCAGGAGTTGCTCGCCGCGGGGGCCGCGTCTCGTGAGTTCCTCCGGCGTGAGAAGGAGGAGGGCGAACGACGTGAGCGCGTCCGCGATGCGATCGCTCGTTTCGAGGAGGAGCGGGCGAAGGCGTGGGACCAGCGTGATGTCCCTGGTACCCGCGCGGCGTTGCTCAAGCTTCGTGACGGGCTCCCGGAGGATGACGGGGATCGCGTGCGGATCGTCGCGATGTTGAAGTCGCTCAACGATTGGGAGGGCGCGGCTTCGGATCTCAGGAACGCGCGCAAGCGTCTCGACGCAGCCAAGAAGGAGGCGGAGGAGGCAGAGAAGACCTACGCTCGCAATCTCCGCGACCTCAAGGAGGAGGTCGAGTCTGATGCGAGGACGGCCGCGTCTCCACCGGCCTCACGCTACAGCGCCCGGGGCCACGTGCAGCGTATGTTCCCGGTCGAGGGGATCCGTCGGTCCTCGATCTGGGCCGTGACGCTCGGGGATCGGCCGTCCTTCTATCTCGAGGGCGACCGGTACGACTGGGCCGAGTACGAGGGGAAGCTGATCGGGGTCCTGGAGGCAGGCCCGCCGGAGAAGGTCTCCGGGCTGAACTTCCGGGTGATCAAGGTCAGCAAGATCGAGATCCTCGACGGCTGATCACACACGGCCGTCGCCCCAGGTGGCGAGGGTCGCCTCTCTCCACTCCGGGAACCGGGCCTCCGCGAGCGCCTCGCGGAGGCCGCCCATCAGGCGTTGCATGAAGGTCAGGTTGTGCAACGTCATCAGGGACGCGCCCAGGAGCTCTTTCGCCATCACGAGGTGGCGCAGGTATGCCCTCGTGAAGCCGCCCTTGCAGGTCGCGCAAGGGCACGTCTCGTCAATGACGCGGTCGTCCCTGGTGTAGCGGGAGTTCTTGAGGCGGACGGTGCCAGCGAAGGAGAGCCCTTCGCCATTGCGGGCGTTTCGCGAGGGGAGCACGCAGTCGAACATGTCGATGCCGAGGGCGACCGCGTCGACGATCTCCGGTACCGAGCCCACGCCCATCAGGTAGCGCGGCTTGTCGCCGGGCATGAGGGCGGTTGACAGCGCCACGATCTCTCGGAACGCCGTCGTCGTCTCACCGACCGACAGGCCCCCGATGGCGAAACCGTCGAAGGCGCTGTCCCGGATGGCTTCGAGGTGTTCTGCACGGAGGTCGGGATGGAGCCCGCCCTGGCTGATGCCGAACAGGGCTCGGCCGTCTCGGGGGTGGAGCTCGAGGCACCGCTCGCCCCAGGGGAGGGTCCGTTCGTGGACCGATCTGCGCACTGCGTCCGCCGTCGCGTCATGGGGGAGGCACTCGTCGAACACCATGATGATGTCCGATCCGAGGTTCATCTGGATTTCCATGGCCCGCTCAGGCGTCAGGCGCAGGTATTTTCCGTCGATGTGATTACGGAACGTGACGCCGTCGTCGTCCACATCGGTGAGTTCGCACAGGGAGAACACCTGGTAACCGCCCGAGTCGGTGAGGATCGGGCCGTCCCATTGCATGAATGGGTGCAGGCCGCCGAGGTCGCGAACGACGTCGTCGCCTGGTCGCAGCGCGAGGTGGTAGGTGTTGGCCAGGAGGACCTCGCTGCCGGTCTCTTTGACCTGCGCGGGTGACAGCCCCTTCACGGTGGCCGCTGTCCCGACGGGCATGAACGCGGGCGTATCTGCCGTCCCGTGAGGCGTGGTGAACTGGCCGCGCCGTGCTCGCGTGCTGGAGCACGCGTCCATGAGCGAGAACGAAAACGGTTCAGCCATCGGTTCACCAGGCGCGGGCCCGCTCCGCGCCGGAGAAATACCAATCGAGGATGTCGCCGGCGCTCTTGCGTCGGCGGGCGAGTCCACGGGCTCCGTACTGGCAGAGCCCGACTCCGTGACCGAAACCCCGGCCGTTGATCAAGAACCGGTCCTTCTCGAGCGTCACGCTCGCGATCCACGGGCTCTTCGCTGCCTTGCCGAGCAGTCGGCGCAGCTGCCGGGCGGTCACCTCGCGGGTTCCCACCACCGTTATGAGGGTCAGGGTGCGCAGCCGATGGCTTGGGTAGTACCGCTGCGACTCCAAGGACATGGGGCCACGGGGCACCTTGAGCATCCGGCGCACGGCTTCGACCTCGAGGGTCGCGCTCCAGCGGAACAGGGGAGCGTCGTCGCAGTGTCCGCACGGCCCGCCCATGAGGGGTGCTGGTGCGGCATTACCGAAGGCTTCGTCAGCGGGCCGGGTGTGACCGCCGCAGGTGCTGCTGTAGACCGAGTCGAGGATCTCGTCGTCGTGGATGAGGACCTCCGCGTGCGTGGCGGTGACGAGCCGGCGCGCGCGATCGTGTCCGGCGAGGACGCCGCGGTAGACCTGGGTGGCTTGTGTCGCGCCGACATCGAACGCACGGTGTTTGCGTGTACGGATACGGCGTATGGCGTAACTCCGACAGGCGACGGCCTGAGCTTTGAGGGCTTCGTCCGGGAAGTGAATCCCCATCTCGGCTGAGATCACGCCGGCGAGGTAGGTCTCGACGGGGACGCGGTTGATCACGAGGAGCGAGCCATTGTCGTCGGCCAGGAGCTCCAGGGCCCCTGCGTATCGTCGGTCGAGGGTGACGAGGGAGCCGCCTCGCGGCGGCGCGATGGAGATGGGAGGCTCGAATCGCTGCCCACCGACGGTGACCACGTGCCCGTCCCAGGAGAGGCGGCCTCCGCCCTCTAGGACCATGGACGTTGACGCATCGCGCAGGCGACAGGGCCCGCCGATGTCGATTCCCGACCCCACATCCCGACGGGAGAGGAGGGCCCGGATCAAGGGTTCACCATCGAACAGCCGTAGTTCAGGCAGCCCCTCGAGGGGCTGACCAACCGGCGGGAGGACGCCTGCGCAGAGCGCGATCAATAGGAGAAAAGCCGGAAGCAGCAGGGGTCGGCGCCATGCCTTCCAGAGGGCCGTCCAGGACTTCCTGCCCGACATCTCAGGTCCCGTTGAACAGGTCTCCCTGGGCTCGGCCGGCGGCTTCGCCCGGGTCTCGTCCCACAGCCTCGAGTCCGAGCGAGGTGATGATCCGGCCGCGAGCTGTACGCGCCATGTATCCCTCGCGGATCAAGAAGGGCTCGTAGACATCTTCAACCGTGCGATCCTCCTCACCGAGGGCGACCGCGAGCATCTTCAGTCCGACGGGCGTTCCCGCCCGCGCTAGCGTGTTGAGCAGGCGGCGGTCGAGGGGGAGCATGCCCGCCGCGTCAAGGCCGAGCCGGTCCAGCGCAGCCTTGGCCGTACCCTCGTCGATGATCCCTTTGGCTTCGACCTGTGCGACGTCGCGAATACGACGCAGGTAGCGATTGACCAGCCGCGGTGTTCCCCGTGATCCCGACGCGATCAGCGCCGCGGCTTCCTCGGTCATCTCGATGTCAAGGAGGCCGGCGGAACGCGCCGCGATGGAGACGAGGTCTTCGAGCGCGTAGGGCTCGAGGCGTTCGTGGATGCCGAAGCGTGACCGGAACGGAGAAGACAGCAGGCCTTCGCGGGTGGTCGCGCCGACGAGGGTGAACGGGCTCAGGTCGATCGGGACTGAACGTGCGCGTGGCCCCTGGTCGAGCAGGATGACGAGCTTGAAGTCCTCCATCGCGGAGTAGAGGTACTCCTCTACCTGTGTCGGGAGCCGGTGGATCTCGTCGATGAAGAGGACATCCCCGGGCGACAGGTTCGTGAGCAGGCCAGCGAGATCGCCCGGGCGGTCGATGACAGGGCCCGCGGTTGCCCGGAAGCCGACCCCCATTTCCTTGGCGATGATCTCGGCCAATGTGGTCTTGCCGAGCCCGGGGAGTCCGGACAACAGGACGTGGTCCACATGCTCGTTGCGGAGTCGGGCCGCGCGGATGGCGACCCCGAGATTCGCGGTGACCTGGCTCTGCCCCACGAAAGCCTCCAAGGAGGACGGACGCAGGGCGTTGTCCAGAGGCTCCGGGGGTGGCGGGGGAGATCCCGCGTCGTCCCGATCCATCGCCGGTCTGAATGTGATGGCTAACCCTCCCGGGAGATGTGTCCCACGCGGCCGCCCGCCGCGCCGGGGGCCTGGGAGCCCCGCCCGCCAGTCTAAGCCCGACGGGGCCCGGGTCCCACCCCGCCAGAGCCGCTCCTGGCCCTGTTTGGGCTAGGGGTTGCGCCCCGGGGGCCAGTCCCTAGAATCCTCGCTTCCCGGGGTTTGTGGACCCTGGTCGGGAAATAGGAAGGTTCGGGATCGCACGACGTGCGTGGTTCCTTGACAGGGCGCCCCCCGAATCTGAGATGGAATGCGATCGTTAGTCCCTGTTGCGCAAGGGTTTTGTCCGAGGGCTCGCCGTCGGCACGGAGCTTGCGCTCAATGGGCCGGTACTGAGGCCGGTCTGCATGGAGGGCTCTCGGTGGACATGGAATCAGTTGAAAGCGACGTCCGGAACGGATGCTCGCAAGGTAAGGAGAAGTCGATGCGCAACGGTAAGAGAGTCGCCGCCTGGGTGATGGTCGCTGTCACCTGTCTCGGCGTCCTGGCGCTCCCCGGCTGCGGAGGTGGTGGCGCCGGTGGTGGTGATCCGGAGCTGCCGAACTTCCTCGCGCTGAGCGGGACGGTGTTCTTCGGATTCACCAACGGTGGGCAGGAGACGCTGCAGCAATTCCCCACTCTGCCGTCCAATCCTGGTTCGTCTCAGCCGCCGGTCCCGGTGCCGCTGAACGGCGCGGTGAATGTCGCGGGGGCTGAGTTCGCCGTTGGCGCGACCGGTCAACAGGACTTCATCCAGCTGACCTTCAACATTCCGCTCGACGCCACCTCGGTGTTTCCCAACAGCGGGACGACGTCCAACGGCATCGCGGTGTTCCAGAACTCCCAAGACGCGGCGGGGAACTTCACCTCCGTGCCGGTGCCTTTCGTGCTGGATGGCACGGGTGCGGTCGCCGGGGGGAACGCGTTTCCTGGGCCGGACATCGCGCCCGCCGTGCTCCGCATCTACTACGACCCGGACGGCGATCTGTCGACCGCGGACACCATGTCCCAAGGGTCGTACAGCGTGGTCATCAGTGAGAACCTGACGGGCTTCAACGGCGGGGGCTTCTGCTCTAACCCCGGTGCGAACAACTGTTCGACCTCCAACTCATACCTCCCGGAATTGTCGTTCAACATCGGCGACGACTCGACGAGCCTCTCCGTCAAGGGCGGCTCGACCGGCGTCGGCGCGAGCAACGTGACCCAGGGCGACCCTGAGGTCCCGATCAACACGGAGATCGAGCTGCGGTTCAACAAGGCGGTCTCGTTCGACACCTTGGTTGATCCGGTCAACCTCTCCACGATGGACCCGTTCGTCACCCAACCGTTCACGTTCCTGCTCCCGCAGGGCGTGGCTGCGGGGCCGCCATGGAACTGCCAGGCGGGTGGTGGCACCGGTGCGGCGTACGGGCTCGACATCGGCAACCTCTACGTTGGGTACAACGCGCCGATCGACGCGGCCTCCGGTCTCGCCGATTTGCCGCCGATGGAGCTGGGCTGCATCGTCTACATGCCCGATCCGATCCTGAACCCGACGATCGTCCGCATCCGTTTCGTCGATGCGTCGGCGGCGCCCGTGGGCACGACCCCGGGTACGGGTACGCAGTTGAACGGCATCGATGATCCCACGGGCGCGATCACCGGCACCGTGCAGTATCAAAACTACGCGAGCAACGCGCTCAAGTTGCCGATCAACAGTAGCGACCCGAGTTGGGTTGGCGGCGCGCTGCAGCTTCCGGCGGCACGCGTGGTCCCGGGCTCGCTGCCTGGGTACAGCCCGGCGCTGGGTTTTGCTGACCCCGCTGCCGCGAGTATCGACGTCGTCCTCGCCTCGGCCGTGTTCGCCGACCCGAGCGGCAACGGTTGTTCGGGCCAGACCGGCGTACCGCTCATTGACCGCGTGACGCAGGGCGGCCCCAACCAGTTCACGTTCAACGCGACTGCGGCGGACTATCACCTGCGGTTCGCGTGGGCCGAAGGCCCGGCGCTGGCGAGCAACCCGCAGCCCCCCGATGCCACGTTCATCGGCTCGCAGATCGGGAACTTGAAGGGCATCGGCGTCATGAACTCGGCGACGATCATGTCCGACGCGTTCGCGTTCGGCACCAACACCCAGGCTCCGCCGTGGGCGGGCACGCAGCCGATCGGCACGGTCGGACTGATCCCCAACCGTCTGACGAACCAGAGCGTCCTCGGGACGCCGACGGACATGGCCGTTGGGCACTGGCTGTTGACGCTGCAGCAGCAGCAGTCGGTGGGCAGCAACAGCATCGCGAACCCGGGTCGTGGGCCGTCCAACATCGCGGGTGTCCCGGACACCCAGAACGGGATCAGTCCGGAGGGCTTGCTGTGCATCACGGGTGCTGCTGGGCCTCCGTGTCCGGCGGTGGGTGGGAACATCCCGCCGGTGCAGCCGCTCGGCAACTTCCTCTACGTGATCGACGGCGACACCCACTCGGTGAAGGTCTTCAACGGCTACAACTTCCAGCTGCTGTCGAGCCTCCAGGGTGCGGGTGCGGAGCCGGGCGGCCTGGCGATCTCGCCTGACCTCGAATACCTCTACGTCTCCGACTTCCTCGGCTCGATCGTCCGCCGGTTCTACTCGAACCCGGTGGGCCCGAACTTCCACAGCCTGGCGACCACGATCCCGATCCAGGGTTCGGGGCCGCGCAGGATCTCGGTCCAGCCTGGCAATGAGGACTTGATCGTCTGCAACTACGGCGACAACTCGTTCTCCTTGATCGACGCGAACCAGAGTTCGGAGCGCGAGCGCTTCGCCGATCCTGGTGCGGTCGGTCCGGAGGACGTGTACATCACGAACCGCATGCTTGGTGGCGGCCTCACGGGTGCGTACACGGCTTTCATCATCAACAAGTTCAGCGCCAACGTGACGATCTACGAGTCCGACTCTCCGGCGGTTCCGGAGAATGGCCTCACGGGTGTCATCAAGTCGACGTTCTCTGGGTTTGCAGGCCCGCAGGGCGGTTGCTGGAACTGGCAGACCTTCATCGGCGCCACCACGGAGCCGGGTTGCTTCATCGCCAACGGTGGCGCGTCGCGTGTCGACGAGCTGACGTTGGAGAACTTCACTCTTGGCCCGCCGCCGGGCTTCCCCGGACCTCCGGGCCAGCGCAACTTCCGCATCCAGAAGTCCTACGTCGGCGGTTTGGTCGGCTCCGAGATCCTGGCGAATGAGAACCCCAGCGACGTGACCATCGACGGCATGTCGGGGCTCTACAACGTCCTGGCGGTCGGGACCAACAACAACAAGGCTCTCTGCGATCCGGCCCTCGGCCTGGGGGCGCCCACCTTCGTCTTGGTGAGTTACCCCTCGGCGGGTCTCGTCGGCGTCTGGAACTATGGCAACCCGAGCCTCCGCTCGACCGCCAGCATTCCAGGATGCGACTTCATGGAGGCGTATTACGACCAGTAACCCCAGCGTCGTAACGCAATCGCTTCAGCCGTAAGGCTCAAGCGTTTCAGGCACTCAGCGTAGTGCCCACAATTCGCCCGGAATTCGCAAGAGTTCCGGGCGTTTTGCGTTGGGGGAG
>NYSS01000003.1 GCA_002683135.1 Planctomycetota bacterium
CGTTCGCAGCGCTCGTCGATCTCCTGGAGCGTGACCACATCGGCGCCCGAGTTCTTGATGAGCACGGCGATCCGCTCCAGGTCCAGGCGCTGGTCCATGCCTTCGCCGTGGTGGATGTTGTATGCGAGGACGCGCAGCGTGGGGGGCGTGGCGTCTGGTGCTCCGGGTTTCGCCGGCCCCTCTGAGCAGCAGGAGGCGAGGAGGAGCAGCGACAGCAGGATGAGCGGCGTGGTCTTCATGGTTGTCCTGAACAGGTTCACTTGTCGCCGACCCGGTCGAACGTGATGGGGTCGTAGAAGCTCGTCTCCAAGCGCTTGACCTTGCCGTCGTTGCCCACGGCGAATCTCACGAGGGCCTTGGACGGCATGTCGTAGATCGGGTTCGTCCACGCGACGCGGAACGTGTCGTGGTGCCAGTGGGTGAGCGGCCCCTCGTGGCGCGGGTTGTAGCTGAACCAGAGCTGGCCGTTCTTCATGGTGACGTGGGCGTCACCGGACAGGGCGTCGTGGTAGCGGCCGGTGTAGGCGCTCGGGGCGAGGGATGGCCTGGTGCCGCCGACGCGGCCGGCGACGATCCGGCGCTCCCGGTTCTGGCGATTGCGGTTCTTAAACCGGACACGGGTGACGTAATCAGCGGACCAGTCTCGCGTGGGGCGGCCCAGGTAGCGGTCGATGATCCACCATGAGAGGGCGGTGGGCAGGGCGTTCTCCGCCATGTTGGTGAGCACGACGACGCCGAGCTTCTCGGCGGGTACGAGCGTCGTGCGGGAGATCATCCCGGACAGGCCGCCGCCGTGGGCGACGACCCGGCGTCCGGCGTAGTCGGTGAGCCCCCAGCCCATGCCATAGCCGCTGAACAGGGCGCCCGGTTCGGCGTCGTTGTCGCGACGGCTCATCGTCGGCATGCGGACGACCTGCATGTCGTTCACGACCCGTCCGGAGAGCACCCGCTGCCCGTCGATGAGGCCGCCGCTGAGGTGGCACCGGACCCACCGGGCCACGTCCGTCACGTTGCTCTTCAGGCCTCCCGCGGCCGTGAGGGTGTCCACGTCGTCGTAGGCCACGACCCCGAGCGCGCCGCCGCGCAGCTCGTGGGGTGTGGCTAGGTTCTTCGCGGCGCGCAGCTCGGCCATGGTCAGCACCGTGTCCTTCATCCCCAGCGGCCCGATGAGCCGCTCGCGCAGCAGCGTCTCGAACGGACGTCCAGCGGCCGCCGCGGCGACCTCGCCAGCCGCCACGTACATGAGGTTCTGATACTGGTAGGCGGTGCGGAACGGCGCTGTCGGCTCGAGGTGGCGGACCCGGCGGAGGATCTCGTTGCGACTGAACGGCGAGGTGATCCACAGGTGGTCGCCGCCGAAGGTCGGCAGTCCGCTGCGATGGCAGACGAGGTCGAGGACCCGGATGTCGCGGGTCACCCACGGGTCATGCATCTGGAACCAGGGGAGGTGGTCGATGACGCGATCCATCCACGCCAGCTTGCCCTCGTCCCGCAGCGAACCGATGACCGCGCAGGTGAACGCCTTGCTGTTGGATGCGATGGCGAACAGGGTGCGCTCGTCGACCTCCTCGGGCTTGCCCATCTCGCGGACGCCGTACCCCCGTGCGTGGACGACCTGGTCGTCCTTCACGACTGCGATGGCCAGCCCCGGGACGCCCCACTCCTGCATGGCCTTGGTGACGTACGCGTCGAGGTCGGCGAGGGGCGACTGAGCCGCCGTGCTCCCGCCGATGAGCAGGGTCTGGACGACGAGGAGCAGCAGGATACGTCTCATGGCCGCATGGTACCGCTTACCGGCCGATGATCGTGCGTTCCGACATGAGTCGCACGGGCGGGTTGAGGATCTAGGACCTGACGTGGATTGAAGGCGCCGCCATGGGGATGCCGGCCGCCCGGAAGCGCTGGACGATGTCCTCGAGAACCTCGGACCGGATCTTGGTGCGCTTGCGGATGTCCACGATGCGGTATCGCATCTCCATCAGGACGCCGGCGGTCTGGTGCCCGCGGCCCGTGTCCCAGAGCTCCCGGGTTACGACCTCCGCCGTTTCGTCGATGACGCCGTCCACGGCCCTCGCCGCTTCGAGGGCGAGGGACCGGGCCGTGTCGAGGTCGGCGTCGTAGTCCACCGCGAAGCGCGCACGGACCCGGACCGGGTCCTCGTCCCGTGTGAAGTTGGTGATCACCGACGCCGCCAGCAAGGCGTTCGGATAGTCGATGGTGACGCCGTCCGTGTTGCGGACGCGGCTGCGTCGCAGGCCGATGTCGATGACGTCTCCCCACGACCCCCAGTCGCGCCCGATCCGGTCGATCTTCACGCGATCGCCCACCCGAATGGGGCGATCCACGATGAGGAAGATGCCGGCGAAGACGTCCATGAGGGTCTCCTTCGCCGCGAGGCCGAGGGCGATGCCCGCGATGCCCGCGCCGGCGAGGAGCGGAGAGATGTCGATCTCCCAGACCTTGAGGATGCCGAGGACGATGGCGAAGAAGAGCAGCAGCACCCAGAACCGCTTGGCGAAGTGCAGGAACCGGTCGTCGACGTCGTTGTCCGTCCGGGAGGCCAGGCGATCGAGGGGTCGCAACACGATGGACTTCACCAAGTAGCCGATGAGCACACCACCCACGACGATGACGGCCGTTTGTCCCCACGCCCCGATGTCGGTCCACCAACTTTCCATGATCGCGTCTCCGGCGGAGAAACTGACGGCGGAGAGCTTATCATCTAGCCCATGAATCGATCGCTCCTCCTCGTCTTCGTCGTGTCGACAATAGCCGCCGCCCAGCCCATTCATGGCTTCGTCGAAAAACAGGTCGCGTATACGGGCGGTGCTTACAAGGACGAGGTCTTCCGGTATCGGTTGCGTTCCCCTTCAACGGTGGAGAAGGGGAAGCGGTATCCGCTGGTCTTCTTCTTGCACGGAGCCGGAGAGCGGGGCGACGACAACGAGAAACAGATGCGCCACTTCCCTGAGCTGTGGGGGAAGAGCGAGTACGCGAAGGCCTTCGATTGCTTTGTGCTCGCGCCCCAGTGCCGCGTCGACAAGAGGTGGGTGGAGGTCCCCTGGGGCGATGGGCCGTCTTTGCCGCTACCCAAGGAACCGTCACACCAGATGCGCGCCGCCTTGCTGGCCTACGAGGCGACGCTGAAGGCGTACCCGATTGACGAGGACCGGATCTATCTCACGGGTCTCTCCATGGGGGGCTACGGGACCTGGTATCTCGCGGCCCGCTATCCCGGGCGCTTCGCCGCCGTGGCTCCGATCTGCGGTGGCGGTCCGGAGGCGCGCGCCGCCGCCTTCAAGGACGTGAAGCTCTGGGCCTGGCACGGAGACGAGGACCGCGCCGTCCCCGTCTCCCGTACGCGACGGATGATCGCCGCCATCAAGAAGGCCGGAGGCAAGCCCAGGTACACCGAACTCGAAGGTGTGAAGCACGACTCCTGGGTCCAGGCGTATCGGCCGCGCGCCGTCCTGCCCTGGATGTTCAAGCAGAAGCGATAGACCTCGCTCAGGCGGTCGTCCCCGTATGATCTCGCCATGCGCGCACTCGCCATTCTCGTGCTCGTGGTCGCCTCCACCGCGCCCGCGCAGCGTTCGTTCACCAGCTCCTGGTCCGACCAGCCCGATCGCCTGTGGGCCGGCCCCGATTTCTGGGCTAATCGCCTGCAGGATTGGCGCGTGGAGAACGGTCGGCTGGTGTGCGTCGCCGACCAAGCGCGGCTGTCGTTTCGAACCCTGCACCTACTGACGCGGCGCCTCGGGGGCGGGGCAGGGTTCACGACGTCGGTGCGGCTCGGGGGTGACGGCGCGGCGCCGTCGGCCCACGCGGGGTTCCTCATCGGCGTCGGCGGGGACCGGCTGGATTGGCGCGCCGCATCCATCGTCCACCAGTGGCCGGGACGCGGCGCCGGCTATTACGCCGGCGTCACCCCCGACGGCCGCGTGTTCTTCGAGGACCGTGAGCAGGGTCAGGTGCGCACGCAGCGCGCGGCCGGTTCGTCCAAGGGGCAGGGGCTCGTCGGCGTGTCCCTCAAGCTCACGGTGACCTCTTCGGGTGAAGGGCGTCGGCGCCTCGCCTTGTCGGCGACCGCCCCCTCGGGTGAGCTCGTCAGCGCTCTTGCGCTGGAGCTGCCCGTGTCCCGTTGCGTTGGCAACATGGCCCTCGTCGCCCATCCCGGTCAGGGGGATGAGGGGACCCCGGTGAGGTGGTGGTTCAACGACTGGAGCGTCGGCGGTGACGGCATCGAGACGCGTCCGGAGCGCGCGGTGGGGCCGATCATCTGCGCGCAGCATGTCCTGTCGAAGGGCGCCCTCGGCATGACCGCTCAGCTTATGCCGATCGGCGCAGCAGACCCACAGGAGGTGACGCTTCACGTCAAGGACGCGTCAGGCCAGTGGCAGATCGGGGCGCGGGCGCCGGTGGTCGTGCCCGGATACACCGCGACGTTCAGGGTGGAGGAGTGGCCGTCCACCCGCGATGTCCCCTACCGCATCGAGTACGGCGTGGCGGACAACGCTGGCGCTCAAACCATGCATCGCTTCGAGGGGACCGTGCGCAAGGATCCCGTCGCTGAGGACGAGATCGTGGTCGCGGGCTTCACCGGGAATCACAACAACTCGCACCAGATCGGCGCGCAGCCAACCAACTGGATCGACGGGATGTGGTTCCCGCACCAGGACCTGGTCGAACGCGTGAAGGTCCACGATCCGGACCTGCTGTTCTTCTCGGGCGACCAGATCTACGAAGGCCGCAGCCCGACCTTCCCCGATCGGGCGCACATCAAGGAGGACTATCTCTACAAGTGGTATCTGTGGTGCTGGGCCTACCGGGACCTGACCCGGGACATCCCGTGCGTCACCATCCCTGACGACCACGACGTATTCCAGGGCAACGTCTGGGGCGAGTACGGTCGCAAGGCCCGGAAGGACACCCTCGGGGGCTACGTTCACCCGGCGGACTTCGTGCAGATGGTGGATCGCACACAGACGTCCCACTTGCCGGCGTCGCCTCATCCCGGGCCGCTCCAACAGGGCATCCGCGCGTACTACACCTCCATCACCTACGGGCGGATCGGGTTCGCCGTGCTGGAGGACCGCAAGTTCAAGTCGGGCTGCGGTGGCGGACGGCTACCGGAGACGGGCACCCGTCGCGACGATCACATCAACGATCCTGCGTTCGATGTCAGTCGAGCAGATGTGGAAGGCCTCACGCTCCTCGGCCCCGAGCAGCTGGGGTTCATCGATCGATGGGGGAAGGACTGGAGGGGTGAGGACATGAAGATGGCGATGAGCCAGACCATCTTCGGCGGCATGGCGACCCATCATGGTGGCAACCTCCAGCGCCTCATCGCCGACCTCGACAGCAACGGCTGGCCACAGTCCGGACGCAATCGTGCGTTGACCGCCCTGCGTCGGTGCTTTGCGTTTCACCTCGGCGGTGACCAGCATCTGGCCACCATCGTCCACCACGGTGTGGAGACCTGGGGCGACGCGATCTGGTCCATGGCGGTGCCTTCGATCGCCAACTTCTATCCGCGGATGTGGCGTCCGGAGGCGGTGGGCGCGCGTCGTCCGGACGGTGCCCCGACGTGGATGGGCGAGCACAAGGACGGCTTCGGCAACCACGTCACCGTGTGGGCGGCGACGAACCCTGGACCGAAGACGGGGCATCAGCCGGCGGAGCTCCACGACAAGATGCCGGGTTACGGCATCGTGCGTCTGAAGAAGAGCGCGCGCACCATCACCATGGAGTGTTGGCCGCGCCACGCCGTGCCGGGGACGGACAGGCAGTATCCCGGGTGGCCGAAGACGATCAAGCAGGCCGACAACTACGGACGTGTGGCCGCCGGGTGGTTGCCCGAGGTCGTGGTTACGGGAGGGGAGAGCCCCGTCGTTCAGGTTGTGGATGAGGGGACCTCGGAGGTGATCTACACCCTGCGCATGAACGGGGCGCGTTTCCGCCCCTGGGTGTTCGACGCGGCGAAGACGTATACGCTTCGTGTGGGACCGGGAACCTACACAGGGCAGAAGGCATCGGCTGCGCCTGATGACCGTACGATCTTCGCGGAGTTGTAGCGTGTGCCACGTAATTTCTCGGAACTCGACCCCGTCTCTTCGCAATCAACCGGAGCGGTTACCGAATGACCGGGTGCGGACATCCCCCTTCAGGAGCTTCAAATGAAAACCATCTCTCTCGCATTGCTCGCGTGCGCCTCACTGCTTCCCGCTCAGGCAAGCGTTCGCGTGGCCGGGCTATCCGTGGTGGAAGACGGCCTCGGTCTCGATGATCTGAAGTCGGTTCCTTTCTGGGTCGGCAAGGGGGGGACGCGCGTCCTGTTCGCCGTGAATGCTGATGCGCGGGTGATCCGCCTCGAGCGTCGGGAGAGTTCCATCACCATGACCGACGGCCAGGGCAAGGACCTGCTCGCGGACAAGGGCGGCAAGTCGAGGCGCTTCTCCTCGGGGCCGTTCGACATGAGCAACGCGGTCTCCGAAGACGGCCGGACGATGTTCGTCGGCGTGGAGGCGCCAGGGGCACCTTCCAGCAGCGGATCCAAGATCGCGCTCAAGGGTGTGTTGGTCGTGTCGGTGGCTACGGGCACCAAGACGGCCTCGGCGAAGGTGAAGCTGAAGCCTGGTCCGATCTCCATAAAAGGGGTCACCATGAAGATCGACTCCGTCGGCAAAGAGAAGGACTTCTTCACGGAGAAGGAGGTCGTCGCGGTGCAAATCTCGATGAAGGGAGCGGCGGCGAAGGACTTCGCCGGGTTTCGGTTCCTTGACGCCGCGGGAAAGCCCATTGAGGCGAAGCGGACCCAGTCCATGTCGGGGATGGGTAATCGGAGCGGCACCTACCAGTTGTCGGTGGCGCAGCTCGATGAATGCACGATCGAGCTCTCTACGTGGGCGGGCCGCAAGAAGGTGAAGATCCCGTTCGACCTCACGACAACCTCACCCTTGTAGGAGCACGCTCCGCTACCATGGCGGTCATGCCAAGCCACGACCGCAGAGAGTTCCTCCAGTCTTCCGTGGGCGCCGCGGCCGGTCTCGCTGCAGGGTCTTTGCTCGCCAAGGCCGAGGGGGCGTCAGGCGCCCATCCGAACGTCTTGATCATCCAGACGGACCAGCAGAGCGCGTGGACGCTGGGCGCCTACGGCAGCACGTTCGTCAAGACGCCGCACATCGATGGGATGGCCAAGGCGGGGGTGGTGCTGGACAACTACATCACCAACAGCGGGGTGTGCACGCCGTCTCGGGGTTGCTTGCTGTCCGGCCTCTATCCTCACGTGAACGGCGCCTACAAGAACAACCTGCCCCTGAAGGCCGAGGTGGCTACGTTCGCCACGGTCATGCGCGATGCTGGTTACCGCACCGGGTACGCGGGGAAGTGGCACCTGGCGGGAACGCCCAAGCCCGGCTGGCTGGAGCCGCGGCGTTCGTTCGGTTTCGATGACTGCCGATGGATGTACAACCGGGGGCACTGGAAGACCATCCTGGATCAGGCCAACGGGCGTCCGAAGACGCCGCCGTACAGGCAGATCGGTGACGAGGACACGTACACCACGGACTGGCTGGCGTCGAAGACGATCGACTTCTTACGTGCGGGGAAGGACGACGCTCGCCCGTTTCTCTGGATGGCGGCGATCCCCGACCCCCATCCGCCGCTGACCGTTCGCGCGCCCTATGCCGGGCGTCATAAGCCGGAGGACATGCCCGTCCCCTCAACCCTGCTGGAGAGAGATCGCCCGAAGTGGGCGAAGGGGGGCCCGGTGGCGAAGGCGCGAAAGAACCGGGACAAGGGAGAGGTGGAGCGGTGGCTGCAGGCCCGCAAGGCGAAGTACTGCGACATGATCCCGTGCATCGATGACGCGGTGGGACGCATCCTCGCTGCCTTGGAGGAGACCGGCCGCGCGAAGGACACCATCGTTGTCTTCACCACGGATCACGGCGAGTACATGGGCGAGCACNGGCTCATGAACAAGAACCGGATCTACCAGGCGTCGTACAGGATCCCCTTCATCCTGCGATGGCCCGCCGGCTTGAAGGGCGGCGCGCGCAGCGACCGTCTGATCGCGGCCATCGACGTCATGCCCACCCTGCTGTCCCTCTGCGGACTGAAGACCCCCGCGGCGGTCCAGGGACGTGACGCATCAGCCGCGCTGTCGAATCCCAAGGCGCCTTGGAACGACGAGGTGCAGATGCACCACAGCTCTTTGAAGCGGGCCGGGATCTTCACGGACCGCTGGCAGCTCTGCCTGGTGGAGGAGGGCGACCACGTCCTGTTCGATCGGGTCGAAGACGCCGAGCAGGTCCGCAACCTCTACACAGACGACGGCAGCAAGCAGGTCGTCAAGGAGCTCACGGAGCGTGTCGTGGCTCACCATGCGGCGGTGAAGACCCCGTCATCGGAGTGGCTGCAGACATTCACGTCCAGCGGCGGGTGATGACGCCGCGCGCCGGGCAGACAGAGGCCGTCATCAACGGTTACGCTTCGACCATGCGCATCTTGTTGCTTGCGACCGTCATCGCTGCATTCGCGGTCGGGCAGAAGCCGCCCAACATCATCCTGTTCATGGTGGACGATCTGGGCTGGCAGGATGTGTCGGTCCCGTTCCACGCGAACAAGACCGAGTTCAATCGGCGCTACCGCACGCCCAACCTGGAGAAGTTGGCGGCCCGTGGGGTGAAGTTCACCAACGGCTACGCATCGGCTCCGGTTTGCACGCCCACGCGCACCAGCCTGATGACGGGTCAGTGCCCGGCCAGGACCCACATCACCTACTGGACCCTGCGCAAGGATCGGGACCAGTCGGCGAAGCACGCGCTTGTCCGCGCACCAAAGTGGGACGTCAACGCGCTGCAGGGGAAGCGGACCACCCTGCCTCGGGCCCTCAAGGCCATGGGCGGGTATGGCTCCATTCATGCGGGCAAGGCCCACCTGGGTGCCAAGGGAACGAGGGGNGAGGACCCCACCAATCTGGGGTTCGACGTCAACATCGCCGGGCACGCCGCCGGGGGGCCGGGTAGCTATTACGGCGTCCATGATTTCAGCGCCAAGCACCGAAGCCAGGACCGGGTATGGGACGTTCCGGGCCTGGATGCGTACCACGGCAAGGACATCTACATGACCGAGGCGCTGGCCATCGAGGCGCGCAAGGCGATGCGCAAGGTGGCGAAACGGGGCCGCCCGTTCTTCGTCCACTTCGCGCCCTACGCCGTGCACGCTCCCATCATGGCCAACAAGCGCTACCTGAAGCACTACGAGGGGCTGCACCCCAAGGAGGCCGCCTACGCCACCATGATCGAGACCGCCGACGCGGCCCTCGGTGCGTTGCTGGAAGAGGTGGAGGCCCTCGGCCAGACCGAGCGCACCGTCGTGATCTTCACCTCGGACAACGGCGGCCTCTCGGCCCACGCGCGGGGCGGGAAGCGTCACACCCACAACGCGCCGCTGCGCAGCGGCAAGGGCTCGGCCTACGAGGGCGGTGTCCGGGTGCCCTGGGTCGTCGCCTGGCCGGGAGTGACCAAGCCGGGGTCCGTCAACGATCAGGTGGTGGTGACCCACGACCTGTTTCCCACGCTCCTTTCCATGACCGGTCGTTCGTCGGGGAGGGCTCGGTCGGCGGCGCTCGACGGAAAGGACCTCGTGCCCGTGCTGCGCGGCGGCGCGCTCGCGGGAGAGGAGCGCTCCGTGCTCTGGCACATGCCCCATTTCTGGGGCGTCAACGGTCCGGGCATCGCGCCCTACTCGGCCGTCCGTCACGGCAAGTGGAAGCTCCTGTATTTCCACGGATCAAGGAAGCTCGAGCTCTACGATCTGGACGCCGACATCGGTGAGACGCGGGATCTGTCTGCGAGCCGGCCTGAGGTCTTGAAGCGGATGGGCTCGCTGCTCACGCAACGACTCCGTGACGCCAAAGCTCAGATGTCCATCGACGTGAAGACGGGGGAGGCCGTGCCGTTCCCCGATGCGCTCATCCGGTGAGCGTCGCCGTCACTTAAGCTCGATGACGACGGACGTGACGCTGCCGTCGAACGCGCTCGGCGTCTTGTAGCCGCCCACCGCGCCCTTGAGGTCGCGNCCGACCTGNAGNCCATCCGCNGGCATGCGNGTGAGNGGNGATGNGGTCTNGCCGCGCCCGANNACCTNNCCGTCCGCCATCAGGACCACGCCGCCGTCCTTGGCGAGGCTCGCGCTGACGGTCTTCACGTCGCTGATGGCGTTGTCGGAGACGACGGTGGAGAGCTTGCCGCCGATGCGCGTGGCGAAGCTCAGACGTCCCGCAGAGACGAACAGCGTCCACCCGTGGGACGACCCGCCGTGGGCGACGATGACGCCGCGCGTACCTGCCTTTTCGATGGTCGCGCTGACATGGAACGCGCGTCCGACGACGAACGGGGCACGATTGCGCGGGAGGTCGGCCTTCGCTCCCAGCTCGAAGCGTGTCTTCTTGCTGAAGTCGACCCGTCGCTCGGGCCTCTGCGGATTTAAGGGCAGGACCTGGGCGCGCTCCGCCCACTGATCCCACAGCTTGGTGAGATGGCCCGCCTGCTCCGGGTGCTTCGCCGCGAGGTCCCTGGTCTCCGTGCGGTCGGCCTCCATGTCGTAGAGCTCCCATGGACCGTTGGCCCCGCGCGCGACCAGCTTCCACTTGCCCGCGCGAACAGCTCGGTTGCCTTCGTGTTCGAAGAAGATCGCGCGGTCGGCGAGCGCCGCACCGGTGAACGCCGGCATCAGGCTCGTGCCTTCGGGCGGTAGGGTCTTCACGCCCCCCTGCTTCTTCGGCCACGGCGCGTGCCCCACGTCCATGCACGTGGCCATCAGGTCGATGAGGTGGGCGGGCTGGTGATCGAGCGCGCCCTTGCGGATGATCTTGCGCGGCCAGTGGGCGATGAGGGGCGAGGCGATCCCGCCCTCGTGGTTGTAGTGCTTGTACAGCCGGAAGGGCGTGTTGGAGGCGTTGGCCCATCCCTTTCCGTAGGCGATGTAGGTGTCCGCCGGGCCCGGCATCACGCCGCGCCCGGTGCGTACGGGACGGCCGTCGCGGGTGACCCTGGGCTGCATGTTCTTTTGCAGCTCGTCCTTGCCCATGGGCTTGAGCGTCACGGGCTTGCTCGGGTCTGGTCTGACCGCCCCACCGCTGCCGTACTCCTCGGCGCACCCGCCGTTGTCCGCCAGGAACATGATCAGGGTGTTGTCGAGACGTCCGGTGGTGCGCAGGGCATCGACGATCCTCCCGACGCCCTGATCGAGGCGGTCCACCATGGCGGCGTACACCTCCATGCGCTTGATCATCCACGGCTTGTTCTTCTCGTCCTCCCAACGAGGGACGCCGGGGTCGCGGGCGGTCAGGGCCCACTTTTCGTCGATGAGCCCCATGGCGATCTGGCGCTTGAGGCGCGCCGCGCGCATGGCATCCCAGCCGGCATCGTAGGCGCCTTCGTACTTGGCGATGTCTTCGGGCAGGGCGTGCATGGGCCAGTGGGGCGCGGTGTGCGCGACGTACATGAACAGCGGGTCGCCTCGTCGTTTCGCGTGATGCTCGGTGATCGACGCGACGGCCTCGTCGCTGATGGCGTCCGTGTAGTAGTAGGGGATTCGGTCGGGGACGATCTGGGTGTTCTGCCGGGTCAGGGAGTTGGGGTCGTAGAAGCTCCCGGCGCCGTGGATGGTGCCGTAGAAGCGCTCGAACCCGCGCTGCACCGGCCAGTTGTCCTTGGGGCCGTCGGGTTGCACGAACTTGGAGACGTGCCACTTGCCCGACATGTAGGTCCCGTAGCCGGCGGGGCGCATCACCTCCGCGATGGTGGGACACGACTTGCGCAGCTCACCGCGATACCCGTCGTAGCCGCGGTCGCTCATCATGTGGCCGATGCCCGCCTGGTGCGCGTACATGCCGCTTAAGAGCGTCGCCCGCGTCGGACAGCAGCGGCCCGTGTTGTAGAACTGGGTCAGCCGGACGCCGTTCGCCGCCAGGGCATCCAGGTTGGGGGTCCGGATCTCGCCGCCGTAGCAGCCGATATCGGACCAGCCCATGTCGTCGGCCATGATGACGATGACGTCGGGGCGCTCCTGGGCGCAGGCGGCGGTCGCGATGAGGAGGAGGATGATGAGGCGCATGGCGTGCATCCTACTGGGATGCGCTCGTCGGTCAGGGGGCGCCGAGTAGAATCGGACCCATGGCCGATCGGAGTCACTCCATGCGTTCCATTGTCCTGCTTCTCGTCGCTGTTCCCCTGGTTGCCCAGGACCTCTCACAGGATCAGATTGCCAGCGTCGCCCGCGCCGTCGAGGCGCAGCGAAAGGCGCAGCAGATCCCGGCGGTCTCGGTTGCCGTGGCCCGCGGCGGCCGCGTCGTCCACGCCGCGGCGTTCGGTGAGGCGGACCTGGAGAACGGGGTCGCCGCCACCGCCGCGTCCCTGTTCCGCACGGCGTCCATCGCCAAGCCCCTGACCGCGACGGCGGTGATGCAGCTGGCCGAGCAGGGCAAGCTCGACCTGGACGCGCCCATCCGCAAGTACGTTCCGGAGTGGCCCGAGAAGCACGCGCCCATCACCTGCCGACAGCTGCTCGCGCACCTGGCCGGCGTCCGGCACTACATGTATCCGGGGGAGGCGCGCGGGACGCGGTCGTTCGACGATCTCGTCTCCACGTTGAAGCTCTTCTCCAAGGAGCCGCTGGTGGCGAAGCCGGGTACGAAGCACAGCTACACCACCTACGGATTCACGCTCCTTGGTGTCGCCGTGGAGCGCGCCTCGGGCAGGCCATTCGTCCCCTACATGCGCGAGCACGTATTCGGTCCGGCGGGAATGACCCATACGGGGCAGGACGACCACTTCGCCATCCTTGCAGGTCGCACCCGCGGCTACCAGAAGCTCTCGGGCAGGGAATGGCGGTCCTTGCCCGAGTGGAAGCGGGAACAGTCGAAGCCGGGACAGGTGCGCAACGCCCACCTCCACGACACCAGCATGAAGATCCCGGGGGGAGGGTTTCTTTCGACGCCGACGGATCTCTGTCGCTTCGCCCTCGCCATGCTGTCGGACAAGCTCATGAAGCGAGAGACCCGCGACGCCATGTGGACGCAGCAGACGGCGGCTGACGGCCAGCGCATCGTCTACGGCCTCGGTTGGCGGGTCGGGGGTCGGATGGGCAGGCTGGTGATCTCTCACAGCGGCGGGCAGGCGGGCACCGCCTGCTTCTTGACCATCACGCCTGCTCAGGGCCTCGCCATCGCGGTCATGACCAACCTGCGTGGCGCCGACATCCGCGCCATCGCCGGCGACGTGGGCGCGGCCATACGCTAGCCGATCAGAACGTCGGCGCCTTGTCCCCGTGGCGGTGGCGCTCCTCCTCGATGTACTGGAGGCGCTCGATGCTGATGTCGCCGGTGGGGTAGTCGCCGGTGAAGCAGGCGTTGCAGAAGGCCTNGATGGCGGGGTTGCCGACGCGGGCGGCTTCGTTCATCGCGTCGCGATCGAGGTAGATCAACCGGTCCACGCCGAGGGATTCGGCGATCTCGTCGACGGAGCGCCCGTCAGCGACGAACTCGGTCTTGCTGGCCATGTCGATGCCGTACGGGCACGGCGCGATGAGCGGCGGGCTCGTCACGGCGAAGCACACGCTGCGGGCGCCCGCGTCGCGCACCATCTTGACGATACGCCGCGACGTGTTGCCGCGGACGATGCTGTCGTCGACGAGCAAGACGTCCTTGCCCTCCAACTCGATCTTGATGGGGTTCAGCTTGCGCCTGATGGACGAGCGGCGGGTCGCCTGGTTGGGCATGATGAACGTGCGCCCGATGTACCGGTTCTTGACGAGGCCCTCCCGGTAGGGAACGTCGAGTTCGAGGGCCATGGCGAGGGCAGCGTCCCGTGCCGAATCGGGGATGGGGACCACCACGTCAGGTATGGGGCCGCCGGATTCCTTCCATTGCCGCGCGAGTGCATGGCCGAAGCGTCGCCGCGTCTTGTAGACCGACACGTCGTCGAGGAACGAGTCCGGCCGCGCGAAGTACACCCACTCGAAGACGCAGGGTCGATGCGGTTGGTCGCTGAGGCTTCGGCGGTGAATGATCCGATCCTGGTCGACGAACACGGCTTCGCCCGGCCCGATGTCGAGCGTGCGTTGATATCCGTTCACGTCCAGGACGACGCTCTCGGATGCGCATGCGTAGGAGGTGCCCTCTGCGTCGCTGCGCTCACCGAAGCAGATCGGCTTGATGCCGAACGGGTCACGAAACGCCAGCAGCCCGTGGTCNGCGATGGTGGCGACCACGCTGTACGCGCCCTTGACCTTTTCGTAGACCTGAGTGACGGCGTGGAAGACGTCGTCTGCGTCGAGGTGCGCTCCAGCGGACGCGCGCAGTCGTTCGGACAGGGCGTCCTGCAGCACCCACAAGATCACCTCGAGGTCGCAGCTCGAGTTCGGTCGCGTGTTNGAGAGGTGCGCGTTCAACTCCGCGAAGTTGGTGACGTTGCCGTTGTGGGCCATCGACACGCCGATGGGGTAGGTGTGGTGGAACGGCTGCGCGTCCTCGTCGTCGCCGGCGCCCACCGTCGGGTAACGCACGTGGCCCACGCCCAGGTTGCCCTGCAGGCGCCCCATGTTGCGCTCATTGAACACCTCGATGACCAGGCCGCGGCCCTTCTTGACGTGAAACGCGTCGGTGAAGGTGGTGATGCCGGCCGCGTCCTGGCCACGGTGCTGAACCGCGAGCAGTCCCTCGTAGATTTCACTCGCAACGTGAGACCCTTCGGGGCCGAAGATACCGATGAATCCACACATGTGTTTGCGCCGGGTGGGGNGACTGCCGGTCGCCCTCTTCCCTCACGCAAAGTAGGCACCGGGCTCGTGATGCGCAAGGCATACTAAGGGGGTGGACGTCGTCTCCTATCTTGCTCGCATCGGCCTCGACGCGTCTCCGGCGGTGAATAATGACGGGTTGCGGCGGTTGCAGCTTGCCCACCTGCTCGCCGTGCCGTTCGAGAACCTCCATATCGCTCGCCGCCAACCGCTCTCTCTCGATCGTGGAAAGCTGTATGAAAAGATCGTGGAGAAGCGCCGTGGGGGCATCTGCTACGAACTGAACGGCTTGTTCGCGGAGCTCCTCGAGGCCCTGGGATTCCAGGTCGAGCGGCTGTCCGCCCGGGTTTTCAGCCAGTCGGAGGGAACCCACGGTCGGCCCCGGGATCACCTCTGCCTCCGTGTCGTTCTCGAGGGCACCCCCTGGTTGGTGGACGTGGGGTTCGGGCGTGGGTTCCGGTCGCCTCTGCGGCTCGACACCCGTGATTGGCAGGACGATCCCGAAGGGCGCTTCCGCGTCCTCCCTGAGGGGGAGGAGTTGGCGCTCGAACGGGCTGATGGCGGCGGTGAGCCGACCCCTGTCTATTTGCTCGATCCTCGGGAGGACCTGGCCCTCGAGGCCTTCGAGGAGATGTGCCTCCATCACCAGACGTCGAGAGATTCTCATTTCACGCTTGGTCCGCTCTGCAGCATCGCCCGGGCAGACGGCCGGGATTCCCTTCGGGACGGGGTGGCCGTCCGAGAGCGCGGCGGTCGGCGTGACGAGCGCCAGCTGGCTTCGGAGGCCGAGGTGTGGGGGTGGATTCGGGACGAGGTCGGGCTCGAGTAATAGCCAGCGTTCTGGGATCGCTCGGCGTAGGATGCGCCCCATGCGCACCTCCACCTTCACCCTGTGTCTGGTTCTCCTCGCCACGTCCCTCGTGTCCGCTCAGACTTCCGGACGCGCCAAGAGGGCTCTCACCCACGATGACTACGACGGTTGGAAGTCGCTCTCCGGGACGAAGCTGAGTGACGACGGTCGCTGGGTTGCCGTGACCGTGCGACCGGCGGTGGGNGATGCNGAGCTGGTCGTCCGCTCGACCTCAGGCGGGAAGACCTATCGCCACCCGCGCGGAACCGGTGCCCGGTTCAGCGCTGATGGCCGCTGGGTAGTGTTCACGATCGCGGCATCGCGGGCCGACACTCTCGCATATGAAAAGGGGAAGCTCGCGAAGGGATCGTCGTCATCGCGGTCGCCGCGCGGTCGCCGTGCGCCGGATGCAGCGAATAAGGAAGACGGCGAGAAGCCGACGTCGTCGCTGGGCATCATGAACCTCGCCGATGGCGGGGTGACGGTCATCGATCGTGTGAAGGGCTTTCGGGTGCCCGAGGAGGGGCCGGCGTTCGTCGTCTATCACCTGGAGAAGCCCAAGTCCGGGAACAAGAAGGGCGACGGGGAGAAGAAGGCAGAGAAGAAGCCGGGTCGCAGTGGCGGCAGCAAGAAGACGCCGGACTATCTCAAGGACGGCACTCCTCTCGTCATTCGCGATCTCGCGTCCGGATCGGAGACGCGCATCGAGGGCGTGATGAGCTATGGAATCTCGCGCAAGAAGGGCATCTGCTGGTTCGCGTGTAATTCGAAGAAGGACGACGAGAAGGTCACACGCGGTCTGTTCGCGGTCGCGTTAGGGACCGGCGGCCGGACGACCCTGGTCGAGGGTGCGGCGAGCTATGGCGGCTTCGCCACCGACCGGGAGGTGACCCGCCTCGCGTTCGTGAGTGATCGTCGTGATCGGGAGGCGAAGAAGGCCACGTTCGACCTGTACGCGTGGGATCTGGGCGATGAACCTGCCGGGCGCATCGTGTCGCACGTGGACACGGAGGGGTTCCCCGAGGGGCGGAGCGTGGCATCCGCCCGAGGCAGCGGGAGCAGCGGCGGCAGCAGCCGCCGGGGTGGCCGCCGGGGGGGCGGCGGTGGCGGATCGGGTCTCAGCTTTTCACGGGACGGCACGGCGCTCATGTTCGGGGCGGCGGAGCTGCCCAAGCCGGAGCTGCCCAAGCTCCTCGACGAGGAGAAGGTGACCCTCGACCTGTGGCACTGGAAGGACCCCCTGCTGCAGCCCATGCAGGCGAAGCAGGGGCGCTCGCGCTCGCTCAAGTGTGTGTGGCATTTCGGGGAGGACCGNATGACGGTGGTCTCCGCCAAGGACACCGACCAGGTGGCGTTCCTGACGCCGTCCGGGACCCACGCCCTCGTCCACGATGCCGTTCCGTACGCGCAGGCTGTCTCCTGGGACGGCCGCTACTCGGATGCGTACGTCGTCGACACCGCTTCGGGGGATCGCACGCGGGTCATCACCGAGCTCCGCGGTCGCGCGACGAGTTCACCAGACGGCAAGACCCTCGCGTTCTTCCGTGACAACCAGTGGTTTGCGGTGGACGTGTCATCCGGTGAGACCGTTTGCCTGACCAAGGACCTGAAGGTCCCGTTCCATCGCGAAGACGACGACCGGCCAGAACCGGCGGGCGCTCATGGCATCGCCGGTTGGTCCGAAGACGGCCGCGTCCTCATCAATGACCGCTTCGACGTGTGGGTCATGGGGCGTGACGGCTCCAAGCCGAGGCGCGTCACCGACGGATGGGGTCGGGCGAAGAAGATCCGCTTGCGTTACACGCGCCTCGACCCGGAGGAGCGCTTCGTCCCGACCAAGAAGACCCTGATGTTCGCCGCCACCAACCAGGAGACCATGGCGTCCGGCTACTACACGGACTCGGTGGACGGGGCCTACGGCCCGACCGAGGTGGTCATGCTGGACAAGAGCTTCGGTTCGCTGACCAAGGCGAAGAAGGCCGACCGTTGTGTCTACACGCTGACCACGTTCGCCGAATGTGGCGACCTGTGGACGTCGGGCATGGACCTGGCCGCCCCGAAGCGGCTCACCGACATCAACCCGCAGCAGAAGAACGTGCGCTGGGGCAAGTCCGAGTTGGTTCGCTGGCGCAACGCGGACGGCGTCGAGTTGAAGGGCTTNTTGGTGAAGCCGGACGGCTTCGATCCCAAGAAGAAGTACCCCATGATGGTGTACTTCTACGAGAAGACCTCGTCAGGGCTTCACAAATACGTGCGACCTTCGGCGGGGACGTCNCCCAACGCGGCGTACTACGTGAGCAACGGCTACCTGTGGTTCCAGCCGGACATCGTCTACCAGGACGGATACCCGGGGGAGTCGTGCCTGAAGTGTGTCGTGTCGGGCGTGCAGCACCTGATGGAACAGGGCTTCGTGGACGAGGAGCACGTGGGTGCGGCCGGGCACAGCTGGGGCGGCTACCAGACCGCCTATCTCATCACCAAGACCAACATCTTCGCCGCGGTGGAGTCNGGCGCNCCGGTCTCCAACATGACCAGCGCCTACGGCGGCATCAGGTGGGGTTCGGGCATGTCGCGCGCGTTCCAGTACGANAAGACCCAGTCGCGCATCGGTGGCTCNCTNTGGGAGTACCCGCTGCGNTANCTGGAGAACTCGCCGNTCTTCTCGGCCGACAAGGTGCGCACCCCGGTCCTGATCCTCCACAACGACGAGGACGGCGCCGTCCCGTGGTACCAGGGCATCGAGTTCTTCTGCGCCCTGCGGCGCCTCGGTCGTGAGGCCTACATGTTCAACTACGTCGGCGACGCCCACGGCATCCGCCGCACGGCGGCCAAGAACGACTGGGTCCGNCGCATGCAGCAGTACTTCGACCACCACCTCAAGGGCGCCCCTGCCCCCGAGTGGATGAAGCAGGGCGTNNCCTACGCCGACCGGGAGCGCGAGAAGCATCGCTTCAACAAGCCCAAGCACGCCGTGTGGCCGAAGAAGGAGAAGCCCGCGGCCGCCGGCTCGACCTCGTCGGGCTCGTCAAAGCAGCGCTGACCCCGTCGCCGCTCACGCGGCGGATGGGCGATGCTGGATTCGAACCAGCGACCTCTCCGGTCTCAGCTCGGGTCGGTCCCGCTCTCCGGGCTCCCCGCCGCCGCGGGCCCGGCGGGCATCCCGTGCAGGTAGATGTCGCGCTTGGGGTAGGGGATCTCGATGCCCTCCTTGCCGAAGCGCTTGTAGACCGCGGTGTTCAGGGCGTCCAGGGNGCTGCCCTTGAGGACCGGGTCCGGGATCCAGCAGAGGAGCTGGAAGTCGAGGCCGGATTCGCCGAACGCGCGGAAGCGCACCCGGGGCTCCGGGTCGACGCAGATGTCCTGGTTCTGCCCGGCCACGCCGAGAAGCACTTCGCGGACCCGGTCCACGTCCGAGCCGTAGGCCACGCCCACGCTCACGCGGATGCGGGTCGGGGTGCAGCGGGTGCGCGTGCTGCTCTCGTTGGTGACCATGCCGCTGCCCACGAGCGCGTTGGGGACGGTGATCTCCACGTCGTCCCGCGTTCGGATGCGGGTCGAGCGCAGCCCGATATGCACGACCTGTCCGCGCTGCCCGCCGTCCAGCACGATGAAGTCGCCCACGCGGTAGGGGGCATCGGCCAGGATGAGGACCCCGGCGAAGAGGTTAGAGAGGGTGTCCTTCGCGGCGAAGCCCACGGCGATGCCGATGATGCCGGCAGAGGCGATCCATCCTGTGGCGTCCACGTCCCAGGTCAGGATCAGCACGTAGGAGACCACGGCGACGATGAGGACCTTGGCGAGGTTGTCGAAGAGGGGGAAGGTCCTGGTCTCGATCAGCCGGTAGCGTTCGGCCTGCCCGGAGGCCGAGAGGAGCAGGATCCGGCAGAGGCGGAAGGCGAACACGGTCCACAGCAGGATGCCGAGGGTCCAGAGGGTCCGGGCGGTCGCCACGGCGGCCCCGTCGGCGAGCTGCAGGCGTCCGGCGGCCAGCCCCAGGCCCACCAGCACCACCGACCTGATGACCGGATGATGGAGGATGGTGAGGAGGTCGTCGTCGATCTTCCAGGCCGTCCGGCGCGCCCACCGCAAGAGCACCCGCAAGATGACCTGGTCGGCGAGCCAGGCCGCGACGAAGGAGCCGGCGACGATCATGCCCGCCAGTAGCCAGCGGTGCTCGGGCAGCCCCTCGAAGAAGTCGAGGATGCTCTGCATAGGTCCCTCCCCGGACGACGGAAACCCCGACGGCACGAAGCTCCTGGGAGCACCCTACACGGAGGAACGTAGCGGTGTAGGGGGCCCCGGGTTTCGATCGGCTTGCTGTTGGGGGAGCCACCGCGGTCGGCGTAGCGGGAGGATGGGCGATGCAGGATTCGAACCAGCGACCTCTCCGGTGTAAACGGAGTGCTCTAACCAGCTGAGCTAATCGCCCCGAGGCGTCATCCTTCGTGTTCGGAGGCGGTGGGTCAAGAGCCGCGCTGATAGACGGCCGTCTCCGATTAGAATGGAGCGGCCATGGTGGACTCGCCCCTCAGATTCTCCGTTCTCGCCATAACCGCGTGCGTCATGCTGGCGATCCCGGCTCCGTCGCAGGACGCGGCCGGTCTGGAGGCGTTCGAGAAGAAGATCCGCCCGCTGCTGATCAAGCGGTGCTACGGGTGCCATTCATCCGAGGCGGAGTCGTTGAAGGGAGGCCTGTCTCTGGATAGCCGGTCCGGTTGGGCCCGGGGAGGGGACTCGGGGCCGGCCATCGTTCCTGGGGAACCGGGGGTGAGTCGGCTGGTGCTGGCGGTGCGCTACGGAAACCCGAACTTGCAGATGCCTCCCAAGGGCAAGCTGGCGGCTCACGAGATCAAGGCCATCGAGGAGTGGGTGAAGGCCGGCGCGCCGGACCCGCGTGTGGATGTGGTGCCGGCGCCCACGCGGCGCGACATCGACCTGGAGAAGGGGCGTGAGTTCTGGTCGTTTCGGTCGGTGGCGGACATCGCCGTGCCGCGGCCCGTCGACGACGCCTGGGCACGCGGCGACCTCGATCGGTTCCTGCTGGCGCGGATGGAAGGGGCGGGGCTGGCGCCGTCCGGGGATGCGGATCGCGGGACGCTGATCAGGCGGCTGACCTTCGACCTCGTCGGGCTCCCACCGACACCGGAAGAGGTCGAGGCGTTTGTCCGCGACCGTTCGGAGGACGCCTACGGACAGCTCGTGGACCGGCTGCTCGCCTCGCCCCGATTCGGGGAGCGCTGGGGACGGCACTGGCTGGACGTGGCCCGGTTCGCCGAGTCCAGCGGCGGTGGGCGCAGCCTCATGTTCCCGAACGCGTGGCGGTTTCGCGACTACGTGATCGAGAGCTTCAACGAGGACGTCCCGTTCGACCGGTTCGTCACCGAGCAGGTCGCGGGGGACCTGCTTCCCCACGAGACGCCGGAGCAGCGCAACCGCCAGTTCGTCGCGGCGGGGTTCCTGGCGCTGGGGCCGACCAACTACGAGCAGCAGGACAAGGAGCTGCTGCGAATGGACGTGATCGATGAGCAGATAGACACCGTCGGCCGCGCGTTCACGGCGCTGACCATCGGTTGCGCTCGCTGCCACGATCACAAGTTCGATCCCATTCCCACCACGGACTATTACGCCCTCGCCGGCGTGTTCGGCAGCACCGATGTGCTGACCCCGGGCAACGTATCGGGCTACGTGGAGCACGAGTTGGTGGAGCCCGCCACCATCGCGTGGCACGCTCACCAGAAGGCCCGCTCGACGCTCGCGGCGACGTTGAAGCGGGCGCAAGCCGCGCTCGGGGGTAAGGGCACGTCGGCGTCGCGGCCGGTGAAGCGAGCCGCGCTCAAGGGCCTCGTCCTTGATGACGCAGACGCCACCCTGATCGGTGAGTGGAAGCTGTCCACGTTCACGAAGAGCTACCTGGAGAAGGGCTACATCCACGACAAGGACGTTGAGAAGGGGGAGAAGTCGGCGACGTTCGCACCGGACATCCCCGCGGCGGGCCTCTATGAAGTCAGGCTGGCATACACCAGCGGCTCGAATCGGGCCACCAACGTGCCGGTGGTGATCGACGGCATCGGCGGGTTACGCACCGTGATGGTCAACCAGCGTCGGCCGCCGCCCATCGACGGCATGTTCGTGTCGCTCGGCGTCGCGCGATTCGGTAAGGGAATGGGCGCGGTCATCACCGTCTCCAACAAGGGCACCGACGGGCACGTGATCGTGGATGGGCTGCAACTCCTGCGCTCCAAGGGCGCCGCCGCGCAGCGGCGAAAACCCGTTCGCAGCGTTCCCGAGCAATCCAAGCTCGAGCAGCGCGTCGCGCGCTTGAAGAACGAGCTCGCACGACTCGACAAGAAGGCGCCGCCACCACCGGCCAAGGCCATGTCCGTGCGGGATGCGAGCAAACCGGCGGACGGCCATGTCCACATCCGCGGGGGCGTGCGGAACTTCGGGCCCAAGGTGCCGCGTGGCTTTGTCACTGTTTGCTCCGACGGCCCGGCGGAGATCCCGGCGGGCCGCAGCGGACGGCTGGAGCTGGCGCGCTGGCTCACGGACCCGGATCACCCGCTCACCAGCCGCGTCTACGTCAACCGGGTGTGGCAGCACCTGTTCGGCGTCGGCATCGTCCGCACGCCGGACAACTTCGGGTTGATGGGGGAGCGGCCGTCCCATCCGCTCCTGCTGGACTGGCTCGCGAGGCAGTTCATCCGCGACGGCTGGTCGACCAAGTCGTTGATCAGGATGATCGTCTCGTCGCGCGCCTACCGTGCGCGCGTCACGCAGAGCCCGGAGTCGGACCCGGGCAACCGGTTGCTGTCCCACGCGCATCGCCGCCGCCTCGACGCGGAGTCGATCCGCGACGGGATCCTGGCGGCGAGCGGGCAGCTGGACCTGAAGATGGGCGGCCTCACCATCAGGAAGATCACGCAGTACGACTATGGCTATGTGTTCGATACGCGGCGGCGTAGCGTGTACGTGCCGTGGCTCCGCAACGCCATGCTCGGGTTGCTGGAGGTCTTCGACGTGGCCAACCCCAACCTGGTTACCGGCCGGCGCAACGTGAGCAACACGTCTCCGCAGTCGCTCTACCTGATGAACAGCCCCTGGGTGATCGATCAGGCGCGCCACGCCGCGATCCGGCTGCTCAAGGCAGGGCCGCAGGGCCGCAAGGAGCGCATTGACCGTGCGTATCTCGTTGTCCTGGGGCGGCCCCCCCGCGCCGGGGAGCGGGAGCTGGCCCGGACCTACCTGAGCGGCCCGCACGCCAGCGAGACCGACGCCTGGTCCGGCCTATTCCAGGCCTTATTCGGGTGTATCGACTTCCGCTACCTGAACTGAGAGAATCGGACTACATGGACGGCCTGTTCTCACGACGCGAATTGCTCCAGCGCACGGCCTGCGGCTTCGGTTCGCTGGCGCTGTCGGGGATGCTCAAGGGGCAAGACCCGGTTCCCATGTTTCCGCCCCGAGCCAAACGGGTCATCTTCATCTTCATGCAGGGCGGACCGAGCCACGTCGATACGTTCGATTACAAGCCGGAGCTCATCAAGCGCGACGGGCAGGGTATCGATTTCACCGGTGTTCGCTTCGGGACGTTCGGCAAGGTCAGCAAGCGTCGGCTCATGAAGCCCTTGTGGGACTTCAAGCAACACGGCGAGTGCGGTCGCTGGGTGTCCGATCTGTTCCCGCACCAGGCGCAGATCGTCGATGAGCTCTGCTTCATCCGGTCCATGCACACCGACGGCGTCGCTCACGGCCCCGCCACGCTGTTCATGCATACGGGCGCGACCAACCTGGTGCGTCCCTCCATGGGGAGCTGGATCAGCTACGGCCTCGGCACCCTCAACAAGGACCTGCCGGGCTTCGTCAGCTTGTGCCCGTCGGCGACCAAGGGCGGACCACGGAACTACGCCAGCGCCTTCTTGCCGGCCGTACACCAAGGCACGGCCGTTGGCGCGGCGGGGAAGCCCGCGTCCAAGGCGACCATCCGCCACATGACGAACACCGTGCACGCCGGTGAGCGTCAGCGCCGCCAGTTCGAGCTGCTCCGGGCTCTCAACGGGGAGCAGCTGCGCCGCGCCGGGGCAGATGATCGCCTGGAAGCGGAGGTCGAATCCCTCGAGCTGGCGTGGCGTCTGCAGAGCGCCGCGCCGGCGGTCTTCGATCTCTCGAGAGAATCGAAGGCCACCCTCGACCTGTACGGCATCGGTGAGAAGCCCACGGACGACTTCGGTCGGCAGTGCCTTCTCGCGCGGCGTATGGCCGAGTCGGGGGTCCGCTACGTCCAGGTGAACTACGGCGACGAGTCAGCCAACCCGCGCTGGGATCAGCACGGGAACATGCCGCTCCACGCGAAGCACGCGCGCGCCACGGACAAGCCCGTGGCCGGCCTCATCCGCGACCTGAAGTCTCGGGGCATGCTCGAGGACACCCTGGTGTGGTGGGGCGGCGAGTTCGGCCGTACGCCGTTCGCCCAGGGGAAGGACGGCCGCGACCACAACCCCCGCGGCTTCACGACCTGGCTTGCGGGGGGCGGTACCAAGCCCGGATTCGCGTTGGGCGCGACCGACGACATCGGGCACGAGGCCGTGCAGGATCGGGTCCACATGCACGACCTCCACGCGACGATCCTGCACATCCTCGGGATCGACCACGAGCGCCTCACCTACCGCTACGCGGGCCGCGACTTCCGGCTGACGGACGTCCATGGCCGGGTCGTGCGGGAGCTCTTCGCGTAGTCCTTTCGCTCCACCTTCCGTGGAGCGGTCGAGGGCTGTCCGGGAACGCGACCGCGCGACTACTGGACAACCACGCCCACGGTGTTGGTGAGCGCGAGGCCGAATGCGGGTGAGCCGTCCTGGATGACGCCTTGCAACGTCATGACGAACGGCGCGCCTATGCCGCTCGGCAGGGAGAGGGTCCACGGAGCCGACACTGGAGCTTGGGGCGACCCCGCGGGGAACAGGGCGTTCAGCCCCCACCCGATGCAGTCGGCGACCGTGAACAGGTTGGGGTCGTTCGGGTTGAAGAGCGCAGGCGTGATACAGGCGTAGCCGAGAGGGGTCGTGTAGAGGGTCTGGAAGTTCGGCAGCAACAACTGGCCGAGGATCGCGAACGTCGCGGGGGTGGCCTGGGTCGTCGGCTGCAGGATGTCGAGCGTCAGGGGCTGATTCACACCCACCGTGACCAGTCGCCCGGTGGTGGCTCCAGACGAGCCGTTTACCAACATCACGTCCTGGGCGGGCATCCCCGTCCACGTGCCGACATTGCCTGCGCCGCAGATGGGAAGCAGGGCCGTGTCATCGATGAACCGGGCGCAGGCGAAACGCAGCGGGGTGGGTGGGAGCACGGTCGTGACAGAGGCCGCGCCCGTGTCCACGACCTGGAACTCCTGGTTCCAGTTGGTGTTCATGGCGGAGAAGAAGTACGTCCCGGACCCGCGGTCGAAGTCAAACGAACCCGGATGGATCGCTGTCAGGCCGTTGGTCACGGCGAGGCCCGAGGTGACCACGCCGGCCGTGTTCAGGGCCATCACCTGGTTGTTCCCATAGGCGATCACGCGGTCGTTCAGGTTGTCGTAGCTGATGCCGAGGGGCGGGGGATTGACGGGAGGACCTGCGGTGACGGGGCCGGGTATGGTCGGATTGAGGGCAGCCAGAGCATCCTGGGTCTCAACGAAGAACGTGGGGCCTCCGCTCTCATCGAGGCCGGAGACCCCGAGGCGCACCGGTCCGGCGAAGGTGGTGGTCGTGGGGGTGACGATGCCCGTGACCGGGTCGATGGTCGCGAGAACGAAGTCCGAGCCGGGGTCGAGGGCGATGCCATAGAGCACCCCGGCCGCGCTGTCGAACTCCATGGCGACGAGCCGTCCGCTCGCCATCGTCGGGAAGCTGAGCCCTATGTTCGAGACCACCGATCCGTTGTCCACGTCGAGCCCGATGAGGCGCCCCGAACCCAGGGCGTTCGAATCGCCGACGAAATAAAACACGCGCTGCACCAGGTCCACTCCGGAGCGACCGAGCCAGACGGACCAGATGTTCGGCAGCGTGTTCAGCAACGTCGATGTCCCCGTCAGCGGGTCGACCTCCACGAACTCGCAAGAGTTCATGGTGATCTTGGCGTTGGAGCCTCCGATGACGATGCCGCTGAAGGTCCCTCCGTTCAGAGACATCCCGCCGCTGGACCAGACCAGGAACCCGGACGATCCGCCGGTGATGCTGGTGCCGGGGGAGGACGATCCGCCGGAGACGAGGCCCAGGAGTCGGCTGATCGGCGCTTGTCCCGAGACCGAGGCCACCGTCAGCAGGCAGGTGACCAGGGCGAGGGCGGTCCGACGGCGGGGGGACGTCATGGCAGGCTCCCGGTCCCGGGAGGGTGGTTTGGTGTCCCGAGGACCACAGTTCATCGTACACCCGGGGCCTCACGGGCTCGGTGGAGGGGGGCTGGCCGGGGCCGAGGATCGTCCTCCAGCGCCGCTGGGTTGCTCCTCAAGTGACCGGTGCGGCAGCGTATGATGCGCGCCGATGACGGGAGAGCGCCTCTACTTTCGCCAGCTGCTCGCCGGCCGTGATTTCGCGGTCGGCGATCCCGTGGCCCTGAAGATGGTCAACTTCGTCTACCTCGTCGGCGATCGGGAGGCGGGGGAGTGCGTGGTCATCGACCCGGCCTGGGGGGTCCGCGACCTCTGCGATATCGCGGCCGAGGACGGCATGAAGCTCACCGGGGCTCTCGCCACGCACCATCACCCGGACCACGTCGGCGGTGATCTCTTTGGTATGACGAGCATCGAGGGCATCGCCACCTTGCTCGAGCACCAGGGCATGAAGATCCACTGCCACGAGGCCGAGCACGAGTGGATCCGGCGGGGAACGGGCGTCTCTGCATCAGACCTCGTCGGACACGGCAGCGGCGACGTTGTCGACGTCGGAGAGATCCCCATCAAGCTCCTCCACACGCCGGGTCACACCCCCGGGTCCCAGTGCTTCCTCGTGGAGAACCGCCTCATCGCTGGCGACACGTTGTTCTTGCAGGGGTGCGGGCGCACCGACTTTCCCGGTGGCGACAGCGAGGAGATGTACCGCTCCCTGCATGAGCGCCTCGCCACGTTGCCCGACGACACGGTCCTGTATCCGGGGCACCGATACAGCCCTGAAGCGTCGGCGCCCCTGGGCGAGACACGGGGGAGCAACTACGTGTTCAACGTCGCCGGGCTCGATGACTGGCGCCGGCTCATGTCCTGAGCCGAGCGCTGGCTACAGGTCCACCGTGCGCCCCTCGGCGATGGCGGTCTCGATGGCCTCGATGAGGCGCTGAGCGTGCATGGCGTCGTCCAGGGTGGACAGGGGGACGCCGCCCTCGTTGACGCACACGTCGATGAAGTGGCGGACCTCGTTGGTGATCGATGCCTGGTACGCAGTGTACGTCTGGGAGTGGGCGATGCCGGGCTTGACCTCGACCCAGTCGCGGTACGAGTAACGGGTGGACCCGGCCGTGCCGATGGCCTTCACGACGACGGTCCAGGGGTCCGCGGCGTGGTCGTCGGCGGCGAACGAAGCACAGAAGTGCGCGAGCGCGCCGTTGTCCAGCTCGAGGACGGCCATGGCGATGTCCTCCTCGGTGTACTCCTCGTAGTGCAGCGTCGCCTTCATGGCCGAGACGCGGCGTACCCGCCCGGCGAGGAACATGAGGATGTAGGAGTGGTGCGTCAGGATCTGGCGCACCACGCCGGGGTATCGGTTCGCGATCTCCTCGGGGTGGTGGATGTTGTACATCACGTACACCGAGACGAGCCGTCCGAGCTCGCCCTCCGCGATGAGCTCGGATGACCGGCGCAGGCTCTCCTCGTAGATGTAGTTGTGCCCCGGCATGCAGGCGACGCCCGCTGCCTCGGCGAGCCGTTGCATCTCCGCGACCTCGTCCACGGAAGCGGCGACGGGCTTTTCCACCAGCACGGGCTTCTTCGCTTCGAGCGCCATGCGCGTGTAGTCGAGATGGGATTCCAGGTTCGTGAGGACGAACACGGCGTCCACCTCTTCGTCTGCGACCAGCGCCTCCGGCGTCTCGAACCGCCGGCAGCCGAACTCTTCGGCGCGCTGCTCGGCGCGCTCCGTGGTGCGGTTCCATAGCCCGACGAGCCGGGCTCCGGGACAGCGCTCGATGGCCTTCGCGTGCAGGATAGAGACATCTCCGGCGCCGATGAAGCCGACGCCGACGGGCTTATCTGGGTCTTTCATTGCGGGGGTCATCGTTGGCGCCTCGGTGGCCCGTGTCAAGATGCCCACGATCTGCGGTGCGTGGGTTGCGCGCGGTATCCAGCAGTGATTCACTGGAGTTTCCGCGACACCTTTCCATGGCAGTATTCATAGGAGTAGCCCGATGACGCGTGCCCTTCTTCTCTGCGTGTGTCTCTTCGCGTGTGGTCTCATGCCCGCCCAGTCCATCACCATCGGAACGGGCGGCGTCCAGAACGGGTGGAACACCTATCCCGCGCCCTACGGGAACTGGTACTGGGGGGCCCGCCACCAGATGATCGTGCCGGCCACCGAGCTCACGGCCGCCGGAATGCCGGCTGGCAACGTGATCGGGCTCGGTTTCGACGTCGCAGCGGCCCAAGGCGTCGCGCTGCAGGGCTTCAGCATCTCCATGGGGCTCGTGCCTTCGGGCACCATCCTCACCACCTGGGTCCCCGGATTGACACCCGTCTACGGTCCGCAGAACTACAGCGAGACCACAGGTTGGAACGTCCACGCGCTTGGTGCCCCCTTTGCCTGGGATGGGGTCAGCGACGTCATCATCGAGACCTGCTTCAACAACACGGCCTTCACCGGGAACGCTACGGTGAACCAGTCAGCTACCGCGTACACGTCGACGATCCTCTATCGTCAGGACGCGGCGGGGGTGTGCGGCAACAGCGCCGTGACCACGACGTACCAGCAGCGGCCTGACCTGCAGTTCGTCATGCAATCTGGGGCCCCTGAGTGGCAGCAGAACTCGCCCGCGGCGGGCTTCGATCTGGACGGCACGCTTGCGACCTCCCTCAATCCGGCGGTGACGCCCAAGTGCGTCGGGTCTCCCGGTGTTCTCAACTACGTGAGCACCCAGGTCGGGCTGCCATACGACACGGCGCTCGTGCTGTCTGGTCCCCTCGTGCCCACGAGCGGCGGTGGCTTCCAGTCGCCCGGTGGGCAGGCCGTGAACGTGAACATCGGGGCACCCGGTCTGTCTTGGCTTAACGGCGGCGTTGCCATGACGCTCATGACTCCCTATCCAGGTGACTACGGTTTTGCGTTTGCGACGCCGCCGATCCTGACCAGCGCCTCGGCCCAGTCGGTTTGGGTCGATCCTACGCACGCAGACGGTCTAGCCGTCAGCCAGGGAGCGCAGCTCGACGCCGTGCAGGGAGGCTCCGTTGTCTGCGCCACCGCGGACGAGGCCATCACCACCGTCGTGTTCGGAGACCAGCCGCTCTGCGCACCTGGGAGCTTCAACTTCTACGGAACCGCGTATACCCAGATGCACGTCATGTCGAACGGGTTCATCCGCTTTGACGCTCCCAACCAGAGCTGGACACCGACGCCGGCGACCGCGTCGACCTACGCCATGGTGGGCTACTGGACCGATCTCAATCCCGGGTGGACCAACGGCGGGGCCGGCCCCGGACCCGGCACGGTGACGGTGAGCAACCTGGGCGCCGGCGTCGTGCGCATCGACTGGGTCAACTGCCCCTACTACTGCACCCCGGCGACCGTCACGTTCGGCATCGAGTTGGACTTCAACACCGACAGCATCACCATCGACGGCCTCTCGGGCATCCAGACCAATCCGGGCACCTGCGGATCGGTGGGGGCGGACGGCGCCCTGCTCGGCATCAGCTGCGGGCCCACCCTCGGCGCGACGGACCCGGGCGGCACCAACTTCGATCCGACCGCCGGTGGCTCTGGTATCCCGCTCAACGTCACCGATATGATGTACGAGTGGTACGACCCGACGACGATGCCGCTGCCGGCGATCGTGCCGTCGGTTGGCACGGGCAACCTGAACACCATCATCTTCATGGCAGCGGCCAACACCTACTCCTGGGGCAGCTTCTAGGAGCGAAGGGGACCAGCAGTTCATGTCGCGCACGTTGCTCGCTGTCCTGCTGGCGGCGGTCGCCGCGTCCGGGCAGACACCCCGTCGGAAGGTCCTGATCATCGGGATTGACGGGTGTCGTCCGGACGCCATCGCCGTCGCCAACACGCCCAATCTCGACAGCCTCATCGCCAATGGCGCCTACAGCGACCTGGCGCAGACGGGGATCACGGTGTCCGCCCCCGGGTGGTCGGACATGCTGTGCGGGGTCTGGGAGAACAAGCACGGGGTGACGAACAACAGCTTCAGCGGCATGAACTACGGCCAGTACCCGCACCTCTTCCGGCGGGTGAAGGAGGCGTGCTCTCAGAGCTTCTTATCCTCGTTCGTCAGCTGGTCGCCCATCAACACCTTCATCACGCCGCCGGAGACGGATCTGATCGTGAGCGTCTCCAGCGACCTGGCGGTGTTGCAGGCGGCGCTCGCCCATCTTGCGAATGACGACCCGGACCTGTCTTTCGTCTACTTCGGTGACGTGGACCTCGCCGGCCATGGCTACGGGTTCGACCCCAGCGTCCCCCAATACATCGCCACCATCGAAGTCACCGACACCTACATCGGGCAGCTGCTCATGGCCCTGCAGTCACGGCCCACCTACGCGCAGGAGGAGTGGCTGATCCTCATGTCCTCCGACCACGGAGGCAGCTTCGCGGGTCACGGGCAGCAGATCCCATCGCACATGACCGTCCCGTTTCTCGTCAGCGGCGCCGCGACGCAGCAGGGCACTGCCATCACGCCTGCGCCGGAGGTCGTCGACCTCCCGCCCACCATCTTCGCGTTCCTCGGGCTGCCCGTGGACCCGGCGTGGGGCTGGGACGGCCAGGTGGTCGGTCTCACCGCGCCGCCCTATGCGGGGAGCTTCCCGTGCGTGAGCTGCACCCGCGACCTCGGTGCCCGTCCCCGGCACGCTCTGGGCAGAGTTGACCTGATCTGGACCTCGCAGCCGCCGAGCGACGCCACCGGCTACGAGCTGCGACGGGACGGCGTTCTCGTCGCGACGCTGGCGACGACCGCGTCGTCGTGGCAGGACACGATCAGTGCTCTCTCCGGTATTCACCTGGACCTGCACTATGAGCTGACGACCGTCGGCGGGCCGATCGCCAGTTCGTGTCCGCCCCTCGAGGTGCGTTGCCTCCTCTCCGGCGGAGCGGTGGCGCTCGCCGACGACTTCGAGGACTACGCCGACGACGCCGCGATGCAATCGGCGGGCTGGCTGGCGCAGGACGTGAACAACCCGGTGGAGAGCTCGACCTGGACGGTGACGAACCCGGGTAACCGGGCCGGTCCTCCAGGGCTGCGTGGTGGGGTCAGGCCCGGTCGCATGGTGGTCTCCGACTCGGATCTCGGCGGCGGGGGAGGCGGCAACCCTCCCGGATCGGGCATGTCCCACGACCTGTGGACCCCGGTGTTCTCGTGCGCGGGGATGGCGGCGCCCTGGCTGCACTTTGATTGCGCCGCGTTCCTGAACAACAACGGTGAGGCGGTTTTTGACGTCGATGTCTCCATCGACAACGGCGGGAGCTGGTCGAACGTCCTGCGTCGCGTGGCGCAGTCCCGCACGGGGGCGGCTCCCGTGGTGACCACGTCCAATGCGGATGGCCCCCTCGGGCCGCTGCATCTAGACCTCACGCCGTGGGCGGCGAACCAGGCGTCCGTCCGCGTTCGCTTCCGACACTTCGAGCCCAACTGGGATTGGTGGATCGCGGTGGACAACGTGCTCGTGGACGACGTCCCCTATGCTGGGGGTTCCGTCACGCTCATGCCCAACGAGGACTTCTCGAGCGGCATCCCCCCCACCTGGACCGTGAGCGGTCTGAACAGCGGCGCGAACACCTGGACCACCAGCGACCCGTGCAGCCGCTCGGTGGCGTCCAACGGGGGGGCGTTCCCCTACCTGGGTGGCCGCGCCGTGGCCCGCCTGGGGACGGCGTTCGCGATCCTCGATTCGGATTGCGACCCGGACCCCGCGGAGGACGAGCACCTCATCACGCCGCCGATCGATGCCTCTGCCTACGCTGACGTTTGGTTGCACTTCCGCTCCGAGATCCTGTTCGACGGCGACATGCAGCCGGATGTCCTGGTGAGCCTCGATGGGGGGCAGACCTTCTCACCGACCCCGTTGTTCTCATGGCCACGGGCGGCCATTCTGCCGGGGGAGGACCCGTTGTTCATGGAGCACGTGCTCCACGTCCCGGAGGCCGCGGGTCAGCCCGCGGTGGCCTTTGGGTTCCGCTTCCAGAGCCTGGGCAACACGTGGTGGTGGGCCGTGGATGACGTGCGCGTCACCGGCGAAGGGGTGGCGTCCGCCAGCTCCACCATGATCGGCTCCGGGTGCAGCGCCGCCGCGCCGCACCCCGGCCTCTACGCCATGCCGCCGGTGCTGGGGCAGACGGCGGTGATCTACGGGAATTACGGCCCGTCTTCAGCGCCCGGGTCCCTGGGTATCTCGGACATCCCGGCGCAGCCCTTTTCCGTCGCCGCCGGCTGCACGATCTACCTGGACTTTGCCCAGTTCGCGACCTGGACCATGCTCCCGTTCACGACCGACCCCGCCGGCACCTGGAGCTTCCTCATGGCGATCCCCGCCGACCCCTCCCTCGCCGGCTACTCCGTCGCCCTCCAGGCCGGGTTTCCCACCAGCGCCAGCCCCTTCGGCTACGACCTCACGAACGGGCTCCACGCCGTCCTCGGCTTCTGATCCGGGGCCGTACGGGCCGCTCCCCTCAACGCCACCTGCTTGACAAGCTCGACGGCACAGGGCGAAGCTCTGCCTTGAGAAGGAGCAGAGCATGAAGACCACGATGCTGGTGTCGCTATTGATTGGACTGATCGGCGTGACGTCCGCGGGCCAGGTCCGCGCAGACGGGACGGTCGACTGGAACCGTTACTACTCGCACGCCGAGTCGAACGCGATCATGGAGGCGTGGGTCAAGCGCCACCCCAAGTTCGCGCGTCTCATGACGATCGGGAAGAGCTACCTCGGGGCCGACCTGACCGTGCTCGAGATCACCAACCAGGAGACCGGCCCGGCGAGCGAGAAGCCGGCGCTCTACGTGGACGGAGGGATCCACTCGAGCGAGCTGACGAGCGGCGCGCTGGCGCTCCAGTTTGCGGGGCACCTCCTCCAGGGCTACGGCAAGGACGCTCAGATCACCTCGCTCGTCGATACCCGTGCGTTCTATGTGCGTCCCAAGTTCAACCCGGATGGATCGGATGCCACCTTGCTCCGCGGCGTCTCCCTCCGGAGCTCCGTGAGGCCCGTCGACAGCGACGGGGACGGCAAGATGGACGAGGACCCCTCGGAGGACCTGAACGGAGACGGGTACATCACGCAGATGCGTGTCGTCGATCCGAAGGGCGATCGCAGGCCCAGCACGGAGGACCCGCGCGTCTTGGTCCGCCGTGGGAGGGGCGATAAGGGGCCGTTCTACCGGGTCATGAGCGAGGGCATCGACAACGATCTGGACGGGCAGATCAACGAGGACGGGATTGGTGGGCTGGACCTGAACCGCAACTTCCCGAGGAACTGGGCGCTCCCCTTCAAGCAGGGGGGAGCGGGGCCGTTCCCTCTCTCGGAGCCTGAGACCCACGCGACCGTCCGCTTCATCACGGATCACCCGAACATCACGGGAATCCTGCACAACCACACGTCAGGAGGGTTCGTCTACCGTCTCCCGTCCGCGTGTGACCCGGCGATGTTCGATTCGAACGACATCGAGCTGGTTAAGACCCTGGGCAACAAGTTCACCGAGCTCACAGAGCGGCCCGTGAGGCCGAGTTCCACCCACGCCACGCGTCACCGCTACGGCACGCTCATCAGCTGGGCGTACTGGGACCGGGGCATCATCGGCTGGGTCCCCGAGCTGTGGCCGGGTCTCGGGCGGAGCGAGCTCGAGGCGTTCCGCTACCAGGACGAAAAGCTGGGCGGGCGCTACTTCGTCCCCTGGACGCCGCATGACCATCCGACCCTGGGCAAGGTGGAGATCGGGGGCCTCCGCTCCCGGTTCATCCGCAGCAATCCGCCCCAGGAACTCCTCGAGGCCGAGTGCGCGCTCCACATCCCCTGGTTCTTGTGGCTCGCGCAGCGCTCTCCGCTCCTGAAGATGTCGGAGCCCGTCTTGAAGCGCCTCGGTGACGGCAGCGTCGCGGTGAGCGCGGATGTCGAGAACGTCGGGTATCTGCCCACGCACCTGACGCTGCGCGGGTTGGAGGCGAAGGTGGTGAAGCCGGTCGTCGCCCACATCGAGCTCCGTGACGCCAAGGTGGTGAACGCCAACCTGGTGGACGACGCGGGGCGCAGCGCCGTCGGCCATTTGCGCGGGTCCTATGCCTTGCAGGGGAGCCCGGAGGGGAGCTCCGGGAGCGCGCGCTGGGTCGTCAAGGCCTACGCACCGGGGGCCGCGGTCAGCGTGGTCTTCGCCTCCGATACGGGTGGGACGGTGCGTTCCAAGTGGATCCCGTTGCCGGCGAAGTGACCGTCTCTTCAATTCCCCGCCCGGTCGCATGACGATCTGATGCGTCCCCGCCGGCGCGTCAGCGGGTAGATTGTGGGCATGTCGCAGCCCGTCCTTCGGTGCCTTCTGTTCGTGCCGCTGCTGCTCGTCGATCTGCCGGCACAGATCGGGTCCGATCTGGATCGCAACGTCGGCGGGGTCGCCGACGCGTGGTTCGCGGCTTCGCCGAACGCGCGTCCCGAGGTCCCGGCGGACCTCGACGGGTACCTGTGGTCGTTTCCGGATCAGGTCCGCGCCGTCGTCTGGGAGAGCTACAAGGAGGCGCCGCTCCACGCGACCATGAAGAAGGACTTCGAGGAGAAGAAGGTCAGGAGCGGCGACTACGTGAGCCCGTACACGCTCAAGACGGTCGGCACCAGACCCGCCGGCGGCTGGCCCCTGTTCATCGCGATGCATGGTGGCGGCGGTGTTCCCAAGGGCGTCAACGACAGCCAGTGGCGCATCATGCAGCGCTACTACAAGGACCAGCAGGATGTGGAGGGCTACCTCTATCTCGCCTTGCGCGCGCCGACGGATCAGTGGAACGGCTTCTACACCGGGTACGTCTATCCCCTGATACAAAACCTCGTCCGCCAGTTCCTGGTGTTGGGCGACGTCGACTCCAACCGTGTCTACATCATGGGGTACTCGCACGGAGGTTACGGGGCGTTCTCCATCGGTCCGAAGATGCCTGACCTGTTCGCGGCGATCCACAGCTCGGCCGCCGCGCCGACCGGCGGTCAGTCACGCGCCCGGAACCTGATGAACACGCGGTTCACCTTCATGATCGGCGAGAAGGACACGGCCTACGGCCGGGCGGCGCGCTGCAAGGAGTTCGCGGCGACGGTGGAGAAGCTGAAGGCCGCCCATGCGGATCGCTATCCGGTGGTCATGGAGTGGAAGGCCGGGCACGGACACGGCGGTCTGCCCGATCGCAACAAGATCGGCGAGATGTATGGTTGGACTCGTGGGCCGAGACCGACGGCGGTCTCGTGGGCGCCGACGGACGGCATCGTCAAGGACCACTTCTGGTTGCGGGTTCCAGATCCGAGGGCCGGCCAGTCCATCATGGCCGACATCGGTGCGGGCAATCGTGTCGTGTTGAAGACGCAGAACATCGATGCCCTCGAGCTGTGGCTTGACGAGCGCCAGGTGGGAGGGGAGGCCCCGCTCACCATCGATTGGGACGGGGTGACGATCCCGGTGACGGCTCAGGCCTCTTTGACGACGCTGCTGGAGACCCTCTGGGCTCGCGGCGACATGGAGCGCGCGGCGAGCCGTCGCGTGGTGTTGAAGCGATGAAGACGACGGCGTGCGTGGCTTCGTTTCTTCTGGTGTTTGCGGCTGCCGGGTGTTCGGACGAGGCAGGGGTGACTCCGGCGGAACCCACCCCTGAATCAGCCGAGCAGCGTCTCGTGCGTGGCACCGAGCACCTGAAGGCGAAGCGTTACGACGACGCCATCGACGCCCTGTTGCCGTTCATGCAGCCGGGCCATACGGGTGTGGTGGCGGCGCGCGCGTTGTGCCGTCTGACGATCGCGTTGGACCGCGTCGGTCGCACTGCGGAGGCCGCCCAGGCGGGCATGCGGGCGCAGCGGATTGGCGTCCCGCCGGGCGAGGTGGACCTGGCGCCGATCCTGCGCCGCGCGGACGTGGTCTTGTCGCTCGAGGGGCGGCTGGCGGAGGTGGCTGCGGATCCGGGGACGGTCACGGACGCGAAGGAGGCCCGCGGTCTCGCCACGGTGGCGTATTCGCGGAAGCAATACCTGACCGCGGCCGCCATGATGGAGCGCGCGTTCGACCTGGCCCCGCTCCGGGAGGACATGCAAGGCATGCGGTTGCTGGCGGCGCGGGCGGCGGCGCGCGTCGCCGCCGATGCCGCCGTCGCGACGTCGGTGCGGATGCGCTGGGCGCAGGTCTCCCATGATTGGATGCGGGACGAACTGTTGGCCCTCCGGGAAGGCCTCTCCGCTGGCCGCATCCACGCCCGGGCGTGCGGCGCGGTGCTGGCGTCTTGGGCCGCGAATCCTGAACTGGGCCTGCTGAGAGAGGGGGGCGGCGCTTGGCCCGTGCTGGCTGACGACAGCAGGCGAGCCTGGACGGCGTTGTGGCGCGAGATGACGGCGTTCGCGGACGAAATCCGTTAGGAGCCCCGTTGGTATGATGCGTGTCCACGCATCGCTGTTTGCTGGTGGAGTCCCTCCATGCGCCCCCTATCGGTCCTGTTTGCCGCTCTGCTCCTCAACGTCTCCGCCTTCTCCCAAGAGCCACCGAAGGAGGAGGGTCTCGTTCCCCTCGCCGGTCATTCCCAACACGGCGAGGCGTATAACGAGGGGCCGCGCCAGCGGGCGTACCTCATGGGGAACACGTCCGACGTTCATTTTCCGGCGACCACCACGTCGGCGAAGGCTCAGGCGTTCATCGATCAGGGCTTCGGTCAGCTTCACGGCTTCTGGTACCTGGAGGCCGAGCGGTCGTTCCGGCAAGCGGCTGCGATCGACCCGGCGGCGGCCATGGCCTATTGGGGGATGGCGTTCGCGAACTTCTACAATGAGCCTCGTGCGTTCGAGTTCGCCCGGGAGGCGCATCGCCGCCGAGACAAGATCAGCGAACACGAGCGGCTCTACGTCGACGCCATGGCGCGCTACTTCGACGCGACCAAGGACCGCCCAAAGAACGCGGAGCCGCTGAAGGTCTCGGCGCGGGGGGATCGGCGCAGCGATGCGGGGAAGCGACGGGCGCGGCGCTTCGTCGAGGACCTGGAGTCCATCATCGACCGCTACCCCGACGACCTCGAGGCGAAGGCGCTGCTGGTGAATCAAATGTGGCTGAACCGACGCTACGCGGGGATCAGTATCTCCAGCAAGGCGGCGAATCAGGCGCTCCTCGACCAGGTCTTCGCCAAGAACCCCATGCACCCCGCCCATCACTACCAGATCCACCTCTGGGACTCGAAATCAACCGCAGACCGGGCGGTCCCGGCCGCGGCCAGGTCGGGGCAGAGCGCGCCCGGCATCGCCCACATGTGGCACATGGGCGGTCATATCTGGTGGCAACTCGGTCGGCGCGCGGATTCCGCGTGGGCCCAGGAGGCGTCAGCCCGCGTCGACCACGCGCACATGATGCGGGACCGGGTGCTGCCGGACGAGATCCACAACTACGCGCACAACAACGAGTGGCTGACGCGGAGCCTGCGCAGCGTCGGTCGTGTCCCCGAAGCCCTGGACCTCGCCAAGAACATGGTCGAGCTGCCTCGCCATCCGAAGTTCAACTCGTTCGAGAAGGGGGGGAGCTCCAGATACGGGCGTGATCGCTTGCGCGAGCTCCTCGACTGGTTCGAGCTGTGGGACGAGGCGCTCCGGTTGGAGGGGACCATGTACCTGGAGGTGGGGGACGATCGCGGGCGCCGAGCCCAGGGGCGCGTCTTGTCAGCGACCGCGCGCTATCACAAAGGCCAGTTCGATCGCCTGCAAGGCGACGTTGATGCTATCGAGGGGCTGATCGCATCGGAGCGCAGGGAACGGGCCGAGGCCGCGGACAAGGCTGAATGGGAGGCGCTCGGCGAGGGCAAGAACGATGGCGATGTGGAGAAGGCCATCTCGGATGCGCAGCGTCCGTTCTCAAAGAGGATCCGCGCGATTCGCAGGTCCCTCGACGTCGTCGAAGGGTGGAGTCTCCTCGCCAAGGGTGAGACTGAAGCTGCGCTGAAGAAGCTCAAGGCCGGCCGCCTCCATAAGGGGCACCTCGCGCGCCTGCAGTTGGAGGCCGGTAACAAGGAGGCGGCGCTCAAGATCGCGACGGACTGGGCCAAACGGGAGCCTGATGCGTTCGCCCTTCCCCATGCCACGCTGGCGTGGATTCAGCACGCGTGCGGGAAGACCGAGGAGGCCAAGAAGACGTTCGAGGAGCTGCGCAAACAGTCAGCGGGGTTCGCGATGGACCTGGCGTGCCACAAGCGCCTCGCGCCCCTCGCCAAGGAGTGTGGTTACCCGGAGGATTGGCGGGTCGAGGCGAAGATCCCGGACGACGTCGGTGAGCGTGTGTCCCTCGATTCGTTGGGCCCGTTCCGGTGGTCTCCAATGCAGATCCCGTCCGACTGGACGTTGAACGACGGCGCCGGCAACAAGGTGTCGTCCGCGGACTACCGCGGTCGGCCGTACCTGGTGGTGTTCTTCCTCGGGTTCGATTGCCTGCACTGTGTCGAGCAGCTGAGCGCGCTCGTGCCGATGGCAGAGGCGTTTGAGAAGACCGGCATCGACATCGTCACCATCGGGAATTGCACCCAGGAGCAGATCGCGAAGTCGGTGAAGAAGAGCCCGTTTCCGTTCCCGATCCTCGCTGATCCGGGGCTGGACGTGTTTCAGAAGTGGCGCTGTTTTGACGACTTCGAAGAGATGGACCTGCACGGGACCTTCCTCGTGGATGAGGGCGGGTTCGTGCGCTGGCAGGACATCAGCTACGAGCCGTTCATGGAGGTCGAGTGGCTCCTCGGAGAGAGCAAGCGGCTGCTCGGGCTGCCGGTGCGGGCGGCCTCGGCGGGTGGTGGCTCGAAGTAGGTCATGAGCCCGGAGCAGCCCGAGATCGCCTATCCCGTTCGCTGGACCTACAAGGTGATCGGGAGCGATGAGGAACGACTACGGGCCGCCATCGGGACGATCGTCGGCGATGCGGAGCACGCTGTCTTGTACTCGCATACGAGCGCGGGAGGGCGCTACGTCTCGCTGACCGCCGAGGTGGTGGTCGAGAGCGAGGACCAGCGCAACCACCTGTTCGGCCAACTCGGAAGTCACGCGGACGTCCGCGTCGTCATCTGATCATCTGGCGATCGATTGCAGATAGTGCCACATGGCTTCGAACTGGACGTCGGCGTCCCCGTCCAGGATCTCGTCCTGCAGGGTGATCCGCTCCTCGGGCGTGGCGTAGATCGGCATGCGGTATCGGTGCTCTACCCGCGTCGGGTTCCACATCCAGCGGGTGTAGTACTCCTTGCGGATCCGGCCGAACACGTGGTCGAATTTCGGCGCCGCGAATTCGAAGGTGGCGTACGGGGGCGTGTCCTTGATGCCGTGGCAGGCAGTGCAGCCGAAGCCGTCCTTGTTGAGGAGCAGCTCGCCTGGCGCGACGAGCTCGGCCGTCGGTGATGGGTTGGGGGCCGTCGTCGGTGCGAAGCCGTGCATCTGGGCGAAGCCGCGGGCGAGCCGCTTCGCCCTGTTAGGGAACGCGGGCATCCGCGCCTGGAGCCACGGGCGCGTCGTCGGGAGCTCGCCTCCGATGAACCTGGCGGTCCAATCCGAGTGCAGCTTCTCGCCCATCCACGTCAGGGTCGGGCGGACCTGGCTGATCTTCTCTTCGCCCTCCGTTGGCGCGCGCGGCGGATCGAGGTCATGGGTCTCGGTGATCAGGTGCGTCCATCGGTCGGGCGCCTCATCGAAGGCGTGACAGGAGGTGCAGCGCAGCGCGTCGATCTGGCGCAAGGTGTATGCGGCGGCGGTGTCTCGCATCAGGGCGCCGAGGCCGCGGGTCCTCAGCGCCGTGAGCGCCGCGCGCTCTTCGCCGGAGAGCGAGAAGTGGGGGACACCTTTCACCCGCTTGTCGGTCAAGCAATTGCGAGTCCAGTCCGCCGTGGCCAGATGCTCGAGGGAAGGATAGGGGCGCTTGTCGCCCACGAGCCCGTCGTGGCAACTGGTGCAGCCGAGCTTGATGACGAGCTCCTTCCCCCTCGCGGCGTCGCCCGAATGCACGATCGGAGACGGTGGTGGACTGGCCGCGCGGTATAGCCAGCCCGCGAGCTGGCTTGCCTCCGTGGCGGTGAGCTTGAAGTCCGGCATCCGGGTCCACGGGTAGTGTGCCCGCGGGTCGCGAAGGAAATCGCGCAGCGCGCCCGCGTTCACGAACTTCGTGCCGACCCGGTTGAGCGGGACACGGTCACCCGTCGGGTCCGCAGGGCGCTCCGGTCGTGTGTGGCATCCGATGCACCCTAGCTGCGCGAAGATCTTGCCGCCGTTGTCGGAGGGGGGCACGTCTCTTGGTGGTTCGCCGCCGAGGGTGAAGAGGTACGCGACGATGTCGAAGGGGGTCGTGTCTCCGGCGGCCATGGCGGCCTGCGCCGATTCGTGCCCGAACAGCGCGGGCATGGAGGCGTCCGGTCGCATGAGCCGGGGGTTGACGATCCACTCGGCGACCCAGGCCAGGCTGCGGCGTCCACGGATCTTCTCCAGCGACGGACCCCGCTCGTCCAGCTCGGGCATGGAGCCGGGCGGCAAGGGGTCGGCCGGGGCGTGGCACTGGATGCATCGTCGGGACGCGAACACCGCTCGCCCTCGCTCGACCGGTGGAGGCGTGGCTCCGGCGCGGGTCCACACCTTGGGGGGGATCGGCTCGCGCACGAAGTCGCGTCCCTGCCAGTACAGGCGGAACGTGGCGTCACCGGTCGGCGGTGGTTCGTACTCGATGATGACGGCGTTGGCGCCCTTGCGGATGCGGTGGGCCTTCGATTCGAGGGTCGACAGGTCGAGGGCCTCGCCCTCGAGGACGACCTTGTCCTTGATCGTCACCTTGACCGTGCCGCGTCCGGAGGCGGAGAAGGTGAGCCTGGTGCGGATGTCGAGATTGAGCTGGGCGGTCCAGCGGGCGCGGAACGGGCGCTTGGGCCACGCACCTGCGGGGACCTGGAGGGCGGGGAGCCGGGCGACGCGGGTGTCGAACGGCTCACCACCACGCAGCAGGGCGCGCACCAGCCCGTGGGGCGTCGGGTCCGGCGCGTGCTCCTCGGTCGGGACGCCCTGCGCCATGCCGGCGCTCCCCAGGACAGCTAGCAGAACCAGTCCCATCAGTTCGACTGGTCGCGGCCTAGCTTGTTGATGGTGTTCCAGATGTCGATGGTGATCTCGTCACCGCCCGTCGACTCCAGGTCCACCTTCAGGTGCATCTGCATGACCGGCTTGATGCCGGGGATCTCGAGGAACACGGTGCGTTTGTCGGGCTGGAGCGTCGCGGACTTGACCGTGACCTTGTCGCGCCTCCTGTGCCCCTTGAGTTCGGTCTTCTGGGCCTTCTCCAGGACCGCGGGGTCGGGTTTGTCGGCCGAGACCTCGGGAGATCCGTACTGGGGACTCCAGACGTAGTTCCACCACTTCACAGAGTAGCTCTCGGTGTCGTTCGCC
>NYSS01000004.1 GCA_002683135.1 Planctomycetota bacterium
TGGTGGCGCAGCATGTGGCCGCCGGCGGAGCCGCTGGCGATGGCCCGGAAGCCGCGCTGAGTCATGCCGGTGAGATGGCAGCCTCCATGGGCGCGGACGTCATGGGCGCGGTGGTGCGTAAGGCCCTCGCGGACGGTCGCCCGGCCGTCGCCGCAGGTGCGGCGACTATCCTCGGCGCGGTGTCGGATGCCCGAAACTTCGGGGCACCCAACGCGCTCACGGATGCGCTGGCAGCTCCGTACAAGTCGGTCCGGTTCAGCGCCGCTCTGGCCATCGCCGGGCTTCGTCGTCCCGGTCAGCCCGGCGTGGTCTCGGTGCTCACGGAAGCCCTCGGCCAAGACGCTGTGCGGACCGTGGTCGTCATCGACGACAACGCGGACACGCGCAACCAGATCGTCGCCGATCTGAACGCACGTGGTTACTTCGCCTATGGCGTGGCCGGCGGTGCCATGGGGCTCGCTCACCTGCGTGACTACCCGATCGAAGATCTGGTGGTCATGCGATACAACATGGGCGATGCGACCGTGGCCGAGGTCATGAAGACCATCCGCTCAGACGCGCGAACCGCGGAGACCCCTGTCGCGCTGCTGTGTGACCCGTCCGATCGCGAGGCCGCGGAGAACGCGTACTCGGAGAAGGCGCAGGCCTTCATCGCGACGCCGCCCACAGCGGACGCGTACGAGCCGGGCTTGCGGGCGCTGGTGAAGGACCTGGAAGGCGCACGTGCGGAGGCGACCGCGACAGCCAGTCAGGCGGCGCGCTTCCTCCTGTGGATGGACCCATCCCTGTCCGCGGGCGCGGTCAACGGTCTCGTCGGTACCCTGAAGGGCGACGATAGCGTCCGTACCCCGGCCCTGAGAGCCCTGGGGCGCATCGCCGATGCGTCTTCGGCGGGCGCGATCATGGCTGTGTTCAGTGATGGCAGCGCCGCCGAGGCCGTCCGTGGCCACGCCGCCGTCGCTCTCGCGAGCATTGCACGTGCGAGCGGTTCAGCCTCGGCTGACCTCGTCAACGGGATTCACGCGGCGATCGCTGGAGGCGGTGGGGACGATTACCTCTACGCCCTCGGCCGCGCCTGTGGCATCCTCCCCGTGGATCTCGCCACGCGCACCAAGTTGCTGAACACCTTACGCAGCAAGATCAACGTCGACACCGCAAGCGACGACGGCTGATCGCCTCATTGTTCGCAGGGGAAAGCCCGGCCCGATGACTCATCGGCCGGGCTTTCTTCATGCGTGCTACTTTCCTTTCCCATGTCGGCACCGCGGCCCCTACTCGAGTTGATGGATCTGCAGGCAGACGTCGCCCAGGGTCGGGCGACGCTCCGCGTGGGTCCGGTGCGTATCGAGGCACCCGCAGCGCTGCTCACGACGCCGATCTCGGCGCCGCTCGACGCTTTGCTGGATCGCGCCTGGTTCCTGGCGCCGCGCGGTGTGGAGGTCGGTGACAGCCGGATGTTCGAAGTCCTGGGGGCCCTGGCCGAGGACAAGGAGCTCTACCTTGATCTGGAGTTGTCCGGGGTCCCTGAGCCGGGCGTGATCCCGGCGGTCCTTGGGGCTCGCGTCGCGCGGCTTCGCGTTCGGTTGGCGGAGGACGCCTCTGATGTTCCTGTCGCCGCGTCAGTGGAGCTTGCCCGTTGTGTCAGCGGTCGGGTCGTCCTCGAGTTCACTGTTTCTGCCGAAGGCGCGGCCCGGGTCCCTGCCTTGATCGCGGTCGTGGGGCGGGGTGATGTTCCGCGGGACGTTCACCTGGTTCCGATGGGCAGCCAGGCGCAGCAGGCTCTCTCGCAGTCGTGGGACGAAGTCGTCGAGGTGGCCACCACCCACGGGGTGACGGTGTCCGTTCGCGGTGGTCGAAGGGTCAGCGCGGGGCCACCTCTCGATCCCTTGGCCGGCGCGAACATCCTCGATGCGAGCGTCCGGGCCACGTTTCGCTCTCGCGTGAGCCTCTGCCCCTTTCCATTCATGACCACCGTCTTCACTGATACCGGTGTGGCGGTGTGTCCTGCGCCTGGGGGACCCGGTTCGCCGCACATCCCCGATGGGGTATGGAATGCCGCCTTGTTCACCGACGTTCGAGAGGCGTTCTTCGCGGGAGATCCCCCCGACGTTTGTCGTCAGTGCACGCTGTTCCCCCGGGTGCGGCGATCCCTGTCGGAGACTCCGTGGGGCACGGGGCCGGGCTCTACGGACCTCCCCGTCGGGACCATGGAAGTCTGAGCACCGCGCTCGTCGCGCGCCGCTGTCGGGCCTACCACCATCCGAGGGCCTTCCACCACACCCCGCCGATCAGGATCCACACCGCCAGGTGCATCAAGGCGACAAGGAATCCGATCCTGAACCAGCGGCCGATGGGGACGTAACCCAGGCCGAAGTAGATGACGACTGGTCCGGTGCTGTAGTTGGTGAGGCAGCCGCACAGGTTCGAGAAGTAGGCGATCAGGGCGACCGTCAGCAGGGGCGGCGCCCCGGCGGCCAGGGAGACTGCAAAGAACGCTCCTGCCATGGCGGTGATGTGCCCCGTGAGCATGGAGAAGCCGTACATGGAGAAGAAGTAGATCAGGGCCAGGACCAGTGCGACGAGGACGCCGTCGATCCCCGTGACCGCATCCCGCATGCCGTTCGCGAACCAGGTGATGACCCCGTGGGTTTGGAGCGCGGCGGCCATGGAGAGCAGGCCCCCCAGCCATACCAGGGTGTCCCAGGCTCCGTGGTCGCGGGCCATGTCTTCCCAGCGGTCGGTCCGGGTGATGAGCAGGGTGCACACACCGATCCAGGCGACGAGGCTTGACCCCATGTCGTGGAAGGTGCCCTTGGTGGTCCATAGGGCGAGGAGGAGCAAGAACACCCCGGACATGAGCTGCTCACGCCGGGTCCAGGTCCCGAGAGCAGCGAGCTGTTCTTGGGCTGCGCGTCGCGCGGCCGATGCGTCGTCGAGCAGCGGCGGGGCGAGGCGGTAGATCAGCAGGGGGAGGAGCGCGAGTGAAACGAGGCCAGGGACGACCGCCCCCAGCGCCCACGTGCCCCAATCGAAATTGATATCGAGGATGGCCGCGGCTTGCTGCGCGACGATCGGGTTGGCGGCCATTCCGGTGAGGAACATGGCGGCAGCGATCAGGTTCGCGTGGGCGCCGACCAGCATGAGGAACTCGCCCGCGCGGCGCGGTTGATGATCGGGTCGGGAGCCCAGGGCCCGGGCCAGAGAGTTTTGGATGGGCGCCATCACCCCACCGCCTCGGGCTGTGTTAGAGGGGACGAAAGGGCCGAGGGCTAGCTCTGCGGCGCACGCGGCGTAACCGAGGCCGAGGGTCGAGCGGCCGAACGTGCGCACCATGAGCAGCGCCACTCGCTGACCCAGGCCGCTACGGCCCACCGCACCGGCGATGAGGAAGGCCGCCACCACAAGCCACACGGTGGTGTCGCCGAATCCGGTCAGGGCCTCCTTCTTGTAGTCGAGGGCGCCCGTAGCTGACAGGACGACGAGCCCGATGAGGACCATCGCGCCCATGGGGAGGGGGCGGAGCAGGAAACTGACGATGGTCGCAGTGAACACTGCGAGTACGGCCCAGCCGTTCCAGCTCATCCCCGCGGGGGTGGGAAGCCACCAGACGAGGAGCCCCAGGCCGACGCACGACACGAACCTCGTGGCTACGGCACGCGTGGGGCGTCCTGCATCGCTCTTGGCCATGCCCAGTTCATACCACACCCCCGCGCTTCCCTGGTTCAGCCAGCGCGGGGGTGGGGCCAGGCCCGGCGGCTACCCGACGACGGTCGGTTGCGCCGACCCGCTAGTTGCGAAAGCCCGCCAGCGCCTCCTCGTACCGCGCCATGTCCTTCTTGAACCGGGCGATGGTCTCGGGGGTCTTGTGGGCCTTGCCGCAATCATGGCAGACGATCCGCTGTTCGAGCCAGGCGATCTTCTCCTTGCAGTAGGCGATGGCGCCCACGTTGCGGTGAAGATGAGGGATCACCTTGGAGAGGTGGCGCTTGGTCGCGTTCATGTACGCCGTTTCCATCGAGCGGAACGCCTTGCGGAGGTCCTTGGCGCCGTACTCCCGCACCAACTGGCCGTCCTTCTCGAAGACGGCGAGGCGTAGTTGGCGCTGGCGCTTGTCGAGTTGGCGCGCATCGACCTTGAAGCAATTGAATACCCAGGTGGCTGCGGTGAAGCGCGCGTCGCGCCGGAGGGCGATGATCGCCTTGAGGTGTTCGCTGTCCGACGGGTCGTAGACCAGGACGAGTGACGGCATCTCGTCCCGTTCCCAGCCGCCCGTTGCGACCGGGCGGGAGACGCCCTCGCGCAAAGAAGCGATCGAGGCGTCATAGCCTTGCTTGCTGTCGACGGGAGGAAACACGGCCCGCCACGCGATCCCGATGCGGTCGTTCCAGGAATTGCGCGCGCGCTTGGGATTGCCGCGGCCGCCGGGGTTGGGCCGCGGCTGCCGCCCTGAGTTCGGGTTGCGCGACGAGACACCGCGAAGCGGAGACGGGGTCGGTGTGGTGCCCCCCGCGACGGGGCCAGGCGTGGCGCCGCCGGGGTTGGGGATCGGCGGGACCAGTGGAGGTGTATTGGTTGTGGCACCCACCGGGCCGTTGAAGGACGGGCTCCCACCGCCCGGCGCCGTGTATGGCGGCGGCGGCGGCGGATAGCCTCCTGCTGGGCATTGGGCCGCGATGTTGGCTGACACAAGAACGAGAGCCGACAAAAGTCGGACAGTGTCGCTGCGCTTCATGGTCGCTTCCTTCTTCCTTTTCCGAGGGCACGAGAATCGCACCCGCGGTCACCCTGGGCAGGAGGCGTCAAGCGAGAAGAGGCCCGGCCGTCGTGCGCCGCGCCTGCCGGGATTGTAGTCCGATGGTGCGACCATAAACCAGAGAACCTGGGAAATCGCTCAACTCGCGTTGGCTGTGACCGGCTGCGGCCCATCGAGCCGACTCCTGGTAATCTCAGGGCATCGCGGGGCGTGACAGCGTGTCCCGCATCCTCTCGAGGAAGCTCAAATGAAATTCACTTCTTCCGCCCTCGCGTTCGTTGTGACGGCAGCCGTTATCGGGGCTCAGTCGCCGTCGAAGCCGTATCAGGAAGGGGACGTTCACGCGTTCCTCGAGCGGGCGCGCACCAACGACCGTTCGGCCGTCGTCCTGTTCAACTTCAACAACGACTCCGGATGATGAGGACACCCAGATGCGGGAGCCGTGTTGCTCCCCTCCAAGGAACTCCGTGAGCTCTCCAAGCGCGTCGACATCTGCCTCTCGGGCAAGACCACGCCGAAGGGCTGCGATATTCGCTTTCGGCAGTTTTACTGGCTCATGGTCTTTGATGACCAAGGTGAACTGCTGACGGCGTGCCGTCTGGCGGATCGTCTCACTGAGCAGGAGAAGAAGTTCGGCCGAACTTTGCCGGAGGGCCTGGTCGCCGTCGTCGACAGCGGCCTGAAGGTGGCGCCCAGCCTGGAAGAGCTCGAGCGGCGCTACATCAAGGCAAAGGGATCGACGGAGACCTTCGAAGCCCTGCGCGAAAAGGTCAAGGCCATGGAGGGCGTCGGGCAGATGCGGCTCGCGGACTTCTTGGTGAAGACCGCGGCCGAGACCTCAGACCCCGGCCTCGCGCGTGTCCGAGGGGTCCTGGTGGAGGCTGCTGCGTGCGATCGGCAGGTCATCAACCACGGCGCCTATGCGAGGCTCAGGAAGTCCATTGAGGGTTTCATCAAGGTCCACCCGAGCCATCCCTCCGCTGGTGATGTGATCCGACCCCTCGCTGACGTCGGCCTGAAGTACTCGTTCGATCTGGCTGCGACTTGCAAGGCGTACGCGTCGGCGTGGTCCGAGGCGTCACCGCCGGGCGGCGCCCTGCACAAGCTGTCCCAGCAGCTCCTTGATCATTGCAGCGAGGAGCTCGCACGGGCGGACAAGAAGCTCAGCCGCATGAAGCCGGATGCTTACGGCCGCTTGCGCTTGCAGGCAAGGCTCGGCCGCGCTCAGGAGACCCTCGACGGTCTGAAGGCGTCGAAGTCGTATGGGGTCTTTCGTCCGATCCACGCAGAGTGGCGGCGCGACGCCGCCGCGAAGCTGAGCGAGCAGGATCCGCGGAACCAGTGAGGCGCGCCGTTTCATGGAGGTGCGGGTGACCGAGAGGCGACCGACCCGTCTCTTGATGGCGGTGGTCGCCCTCGTCTTCGTCGGCCATGGCGTGTGCGTCTCGGCACAGGACGCGGCGCCTGCGCAGAAGCCGGCGCCGTGGACGGTGCTGATCTACGCTGCCGTGGACAACGACTGGGAGCGTCCCTTCATGCGAGACGTGCGCGGGATGCGCAAGGGTCTCGAGCGGGTGAAGGGGATGGAGGTGATCCTCCTCGTGGATCGTTCGCCCCGCTATTCTCGCGACAAGCGGGCGCTGGGGGAGGACTTTGCGGGGACCCGTCTCTATCGACTCACCGGGGGTGGGGCTGAGCGTTTGGGGGGCGGGCAGTGGTTTCCCGGGATCCGTCGCGACGCCGACGGGGAGCTGAACACGGGGAACGCCCGGACGCTGCGGGACTTCGTACGCTTCGGCAAGGCCCGCTATCCGGCGATCCGCACAGCGCTCTTCCTCGTGAGTCATGGTGAGGGGATGTCGTTTTGCCCCGACGAAACCGATGACGACGACCAGATGTTCACCGCCGAGTTGACCGACGAGCTCGGCCCGGCGGAGTCGGTGGACGTGCTCGGTTTTGATGCGTGCCTGATGGGCGGGGCTGAGAACGCTTACCAGTGGCGACCGGGTCCCGGTCGCTTTGGCGCGGACTACTTTGTCGCTTCAGCGCCGGTGTCCTCTTCCTGGCCGTACGCTGACATCTTCTCCGCGCTCGGCTCCCGCTTCGGCCCTAAGCCTCCCAAGCCAGCCGAGCTCTCACGCTTGATCATCGACGAGTTGAACAAACAGATCCGTTCGGGGCGTTCCGGGGATCGCGGCTTGGAGCGCGACCTTCAGGCATGGGGAGCGTTCGATCTCAAGCACGCGGCCAAGCTGAAGGAGGCGGTGGACGGGTTGGCGGTCGGCCTCTGGAAGGAAGGCGAGAAACAGGACACCGTGGCGCTGCGGGGCTCAGGTCTGAAGGCGAAGACCTTCGTCTACGTGTGGCCGGAGCGGGGCGCGGACGCCGACATGCCCCACGTGGACGTCCGCCATCTCGCCGAACGCATCGCGAAGAGCGCCTCCTTCAGCAAGCAGGTGCGTCGGCTGGCGTCGCAGGTCGCCGATGCGGCGGATGCAATGGTGCTTCACTCCGTCGGATTCGATCACTACAAGGGCTTCAAGGGCGGCCAGCACGGGCTCTACTTCGTGTTCCCGGATGGCGACAAGAAGGATCGGCGGGGGAGGACCTACTGGCAGAAGATCCCCTGGTATGACGCCCGTAAGCACGGTCGCGACGACGATTCCTACGGGGCCTATGCGTGGTGTTCGGACGGCTCTGTGGCCGGGAATGGCAAGGTCGAGACCTGGTTCGAGTTGATGGACGCCTGGTTCGACGTGGGCGACTCGAACGATTACGCCTGGTAGTGCGCCTTGTCGTCGGGCCTGCGCCACGCCACACTCCGCAGGTGAAACCCACGGCAGCAGAACTCAGAGCCCTGGCGCGCCGCGACCCTGTCCTGGGCCGGGCCATGCGATGCCTGCCCACTTTCCCGGGCTTCCCAGAGGGCTCGCCCCACGCGTCGCGGACCTACTTCCATTCTCTCTCTCGCTCGATCATCTTTCAGATGCTGACCGGGAGCGCCGCCGAGACGATCTACAGGCGCGTGCGGGCGCTCACTCCGGAGAGCGGATTCCCGAAGCCCGCGCAGGTCGCCCGATTTCGTGAACAGAAGCTGCGTGGTTGCGGGCTCTCCGGTGGCAAGGTGCGTGCCTTGAAGGACCTGGCACGCAAGGTCGATGGAGGAGCGCTGCGACTCTCAGGGTTTCACCGCAAGGAGGACGCTGAGATCATCGCCGCCGTCACCCAGGTGCACGGCATCGGCGTCTGGACCGTGCAGATGTTCCTCCTGTTCCGCCTCGGGCGCCTCGACGTGATGCCCCTCAACGACCTGGGCGTTCAGGAGGGGATCCGGAGGCTGGATCGGCTGGCCGATCGGCCGTCTCCGTCCCAGGTGAGGGAGCGGTGCGCGATCTGGAGTCCGCTGTCCTCAGTCGCGAGCTGGCAGATGTGGAATCTCGCGGACGGCGACTCCTGACGGCGCGTCAGTTTCGTGGCGGGGTGCGGGAGACCTTCGTCCCGCGGTAGCCCTGGATCTTCTCGATCTCCACACGGGTTGCCTCCACGGTGGCGGCGTCGCGCAAGACCCGATAGTCCAGAGCGAACGTGACCTCTGCGCCTGGTTCGAGCGTGGGGACCCGTCCGGCGGTGCGCTCCACGGAGCGGTTGTAGGGGAACCCGGTGCCGGGCTCGAGCCCGGTGACGTAGCCTTCCTCCGCCGTGTCGGTGTTCTTCCACAGCGTGAATTTCGGCAGGGTGTCGGTGCGGTAGCGGATCGCGACACCCCGATCGGCGGCGGCGTTGCGCAGCATCACCAGGGTGCGGCCCGATCCGTCGTCTTGCGGCGTGACGCAGTACACCTGCTCGCCGTAGTCACGGGTCGGCCCCAGGTAGCCCCGCCAGGAGTCCAGGTCCTTGGCGGCGTATGCGTCGAACGGCGCGATCATGTCGGCAGGGGCGACGAAGCGGGCCCCGGCTTCGAGGAGAGGCGGCCCGAAGTTGGTGTGATAGATGACCTGGTACTCGCGCTTGTAGGAGCTTCGGTTGACCAGGCGATCCTCGATCCGGAGCGCGTCGCTTCCGGGGACCGTGGAGACCTCGGTCCACAGCTCGAAGTCCGCGAACTTGAACATCTGCTCGTCGACCCGGCCGCGCACCCGGATGCGGTGCGGCGGCGCCGTGTCGATGACGACCTCCACCTCGGAGGCGGGGATATTGCCGATGCGGCCGTGCAGGGTGAGCAGACGCTCGTTGTCTTCGCCCGGGTGGCCGGCGAAGGCGACCCCGCACCGGGTGAGCCACTCGTTGAAGCCCGTGAGCCATCCGAGCCCGCCGTGATCCTGCAGATCCACGTGCCGTGGATGGACCACCTCCCGGACCGGCGAGTCCCATCCGAGCCGCACGTCACCGGCGACGACCTGGCCGATGGACATGCCGCGGGTGGGGATCACGGTGAAGCGGAGGACGCCGTTGTCCACCTCGATCAGGTCCACGCCTTCCTGGCGTCCGCCGTGCAAGGTCCGCTTGGTGACCGACCAGGGAGCGCCGCCGACGCCGGAGCGCTGTTGATCCGTTCGCCAGTGGTCCACCCGTACGTTGTCAGAGACGCTGATGAGGGTGTTTCGTAGCTCTCCGCCTCTTGGAGCGGTGCACGCGGGCATCAGCAGGGCGGCGCACAGCAAGAGGACTGGGTGCGGGTAGGGCATGGTTCTTCGTGTCTCCTGGCGCGCAGTGGGCGTCGGTGGCCTACTTGCGTTTCGTTTGGGTGCCGTAGGTGCCGTCGGGGAGCACCTTGGGGAGTTGAAACCGAGGATCGGTGAGCAGCTTGAACACAGCCTTGTCGCGTTGCTCCACCAGCTTCTTCGTGGGCAGCTCCCACTCGTTGTCGATCTCTTGCTTGCGTCCGGGGTAGTTCTGGCCGCCCAGGATGGAGGTCAGGGCCCAGTAGAAGTACTCGGCCGCCTGGCATTGGTAGTCGCAGGTCTCGTCGTCGTAGTGGTACCAGGCGTCCTCGGGGTAGCGGTTCGGGATGCGACGGAAGCGCCCGCCACGGGCCAGATCCATGGCGTCGGCGAGTTTACTCCCGACGTCAAACCGGAGCGCCTTGGGGTACACCTCTTCGTATCCGTGGGAGACCAGGTGCAAGACCTCTTCTAAGGACGCGTCGAAGCGCCCGCGCTTGCGCACGTGGGGCGGACCATCGGGGAGGGTCTCCTCACCGTAGAGGTCCTGCCCCAGCTTGAAACCGGCGCGCTCGAGCTTGCGCCAGTTCATGCGCAGCCGGCGGAAGTCACGCTCGCGGGCGGCCATGGCCAAGAACGCGCCGCGTTCACGCAGGTTGGCGGCGACCTTGGGGTTGTCGGGCTTGCCGTCCTCGTCGTTGTCCAGGTACTGGGCCAGCACGTGGCCCGCGTGTAGGACCTTGCGGTCCGAGGTCTTCTCCGTCGCCACGACCAGAACGTCGAAGACACGGAGGTACTTGGCGAAGGCGGGCCGGAAGACGGCGAGCTTCCCCTCTGCGGGCAAGGGCTTGAGGACGATCTCCGGCAGCTTTGTGGGCTCTTGCCCGAAGGTGCAGGGGACGAGCAACAGGCAGAGTACGGCGCTCTTCATGCCTCTTAGTGTAGCGGGCTGGGCTAAATGAACGCGGCGCCCTGTCCCCGTGGATTCCGGGGCAGGGCGCCGCGATGTCTGCGCCGATTAGGCGATCCTATGGTTCGATCACGAAAGCCGTGACCTGGGAGATCGTCGGGAAGGACAGGGGCGGGGCGGTCCACGTGGCGAAGGCGGTGAACAGCTGGAGCCCGATCAGCGCTGGGTCGTTGGGGATGGCTCCGCCGTACTGACCCCGGCCTTGAGCATCCAGGTTGCCCGCCATGCCGAAGAACAGGCCGGGCCCGGGCGCCGTGGAGACGGTGAACAGGAAGTCGTTGGCCAGGGCCACGGACTGTCCTGCCAGGTTCTGCGCCGGGGTCGTCCCTGCGGCGAACGCGGCCACGTAGTTGGCGCCCGGCTCGGCGAGGGCGTTGAACGGCACCGACGTGCCGATGCGCGGGCGCGCTCCGAGGACCGTCGTGCCGCGGGCCAGTTCTCGACCGGAGACGATGTTGATTTCACCGGCGTTGGACGCGGCGTTGTTGTAGCCGTCGCCGCGCATGGCGTTGGGGAACACGTCTCCGAAGCCGTCGTTATCGAAGTCCCCAGCCTCCATGCTGTAGCTGGTGAAGTCGTCCGCGTCGACGCCCTGGATGACGCGGTACACGATCTCTGCCGGCAGCGCTCCGAGGACCAGCTGGCTAGGCCAGCGGACGGGGCTGCCGAAGACCACGTCCACCTGCCCGGCGCGGTTGGCGGTGCCGGTTGGCCGGACCACGTTGTGATACGGGGAGCCGATGCAGATGTCGTCGCATCCATCCCCGTTCACGTCGGACGCGGAGACCGAGTCGGCGGCGATCTCACTGGACCCAGCGCCGTAGATGGTCGAGGTGTTTGCCGGGGTGTTGCGTGCGTCGAGTGTCTGGTTGCGTAGCCAATTGCCGCCGTAGACGATGAAGGCTTCTCCAGCCCAGTTGCAGCAGTTACCCGGCCCGTCCGCGGTGAGCGCGCCCAGGGCGATGTCGTTGTAGCCGTCGCCGTCGAAGTCGCCCGCCTTGAGCTCTTCGCCGAGCACGTCACCGCTGTCGGCGCCGTAGATGGTGGTGAGGTTGGGGGCGGTGACGGCGGGGGTCGCCAGGTTGATGGAGGTCGGCCAGTTGGGGCGCCCCCACAGGACGTAGGTGTCGCCGCAGTTGCTGCGGGTGTTGCCCGGCCCGTCGGCGCCGGTGTAGCCGGATCCCGTGTTGGCGGCGCCCGCCCGGTTCATGGCGGCGGAGATGATCAGCTCGTCGAAGCCGTCTGCGTCGAGGTCGCTCCCGAGCAGGGTCGTGCCCAGGTGGTCTTGGTTGTCGACGCCGTAGATGGTCGTCATGGGGACACCGAACGGCGGGTTCGCGAGATCGATCGTCGCGGGCCAGGGGTTGCCGCCGAAGAGGACGACGACCTCGCCGCGGTTCTGGTTGCTGTTGCTGATGCCGTCGCCGCCATCTGCGCCCATGATGACGTCGGTCACGCCGTCGCCGTTGATGTCGCCGCCGGCGATCCAGATGCCGAGCCGGTCGACCGAGTTGCTCCCTTGGATCACGGTGACCGAGGATGGGGGGTTAGCGAGGTCGATGACGCCCGTGAAGTTGCTGCCACCCGGGATGATGTAAACCGCGCCCGCCCGGCTGCGCCCTTGGGGGTCGGCGCCCATGGCGCTCAGCACGAGGTCGTCGATGCCATCGCCGGTGACGTCGGCGCCGACCAATTCCGTGCCGGCGAAGTCGTTGCTGTTCGCCCCGTAAACCTGCAGCATCACGTTGGACCATTCCCACGGGTTGAGGAGGTTGACCACACCCCCGACCGACCCGTTGCCCTTCATGATCAGGACCTCTCCCGAGTCCGTGCGATTCTGCAGCGGGCCGCTGTCTGCGAGCAGCGGGGTGATCGCGTAGTCGAGGTTGCCGTCGTTGTCGAAGTCCCCGACGTCAATGGGGATGCCGCAGTAGCCCCCCCCGGACTGGAAGAGGAACGAGGTGCGCTGGCCAGTTTGGGGGACGATGGAGAGGTCCCACACGTAGCTAGGCTGCGCGGCCAACAACTGGGACAAAGCGATGAGGACGAGCGCCGATCTCATGACCAGTTTCCTCTCTGGTAGGGGGCCGTCAGGTGATGGCCTCCATTGTGGACCCGGGGGGCGGGGCTTTCCATCCCAACTGTTCATTCGAGGCCTTGCAGGTCCGAATAGCCCCACCGGCGTGCTCTATCCGGTGGGGCTTGGGCCTCGCTTCTACTGGATCGTCACGGTCGTGATGTTGCTGAACTGGACATCCCCTGGGGTCAGAGTGAGGGCCACGCCCCACAACTGCATCCCGGAGAATTGCTGCATGATGTTGGGGGGAACCTGAATCGATACCCCGCCCACGGGATCCAGCGCACCGCCGAAGATTTTCATGCCTTGAGTGCCGATGGTGAACTGGGCGAATGCATCGGCGACGCCGATGTGCAACCCACCCAGCCAGCCGCCGCCGGGGAACGTGCCGTTGGCCGGGTCGAACGAGTGGAAGAGGTAGTAGGGGTCGTCCGCGACGCCACCGGCGACCTGAATGTCGAGGTCGCCCATGCAACCTTGGGACAGGGAGGCAGAGAGCTGGGAGCGGGACACCAGGAACAGGCCGCCGAGGGCGTAGGAGAGCACGTACAGATCGCCGTTGCTGGTGTATGCCATGCCCGTGGGGAGCATGAGGCCGGAGGCCACGGTGTGGGTCCCGGTGCTGGTGAGTTTGGTGATGGTGCCCGTGAAGGGGACGAAGTTGGGGGGCGTCAAGGTGAGGTCGAACTGGCCCCAGCTGAGCACCGCGAGGCGACCGTCGGTCGGATCGACGGCCATGTCGACGAGGGTCGTGAATCCGGTCTGTACGGTCGTGATGGTCCCCGTGGAGTCAACGTGGAACACGCTGGCGGTACCCGGAAAGAAGGGGCCACCCGTGAGGTTGCACACCCAGAATCCGCCGTTTCCGTCTGCGAGGATCTTGGTCGGGACAGCCTGCTGGCCGACGAACGGCGGGCCTGATCCCGGGAGGTTGGGGAACTGGGCGAACACGCTCATCGCGCCGGCGCTATCGATCCTGATGATTGCGTTGGCGCCCGCATCCACGGCGTAGCGATCGCCTGCGGCGTCGACGGCGACGGAGTAGACGTTGGAGTCGGGTGTCGGCTCCCCCGGGGGCAAGCCCTGCGCCAAGACGTAGCTACGTACGTCGTGATCTTCTCCCGGAAGCAGCGTCGCGCTGTTCACGTCCCAGGTCTGGACGCGACCGGTCGTGCCGCCCACGGCGATGTTCAGGTGATCTGCGTTCTGCGGGTCCCATGCCATGTGATGAACGCCGGTGGGGGAGTTCTCGATGATTTCGGACGGGAAACCGGAGAGCACCGTCTGCAGCATTCCGGTGGAGGGATCGTAGCGAGACACCCTGCCGGTGGCGCCCGTGCCGTCCCCCGCTTCTCCGATCCAGAGTCGATCCTGTGCGTCCGCGACCAGCCCGATAGGAGACAGGAGGGACGACGTGACGAGCACCTGGGGGCTCGCGTCGTAGTGGACGGTTCCGTTCCAGACGCGGGGGCTGAAGATGCCTCCGGTAAACGGGACGTTCGTCGCCGCCCCGAGAGACAGGGAGAGGTGAGGTCCGGAGACCGTTTGATTGGTGCCGTTGCCGTTGGTGTAGCGGTGTCCGCCGGAGTTCACGATGGCGATGCCGTAACTTCCGGACGGCAACGGGAAGTCCGAGATGTTGACGGGTGTCGGCACGTCCTGGCCCAATGAGCATCCGGTGCCGCTGCTGACCAGGGTCCAGGCGGCCGGGTCGGTCTCGACCCCCACGTAGCTTCCGGGTGTGGTGTAGACATCCAGAGTGGCGATAGTGCCGGCGGTGGCGCTACAGTTCGTGTCGAGGGAGGTCACGGTGAGACCCGCGGGGCCACCCCATGTGACGGTGAGGTCGAAGTAGACCGCTCCACCGGAAGATCCCCCGTTGTTCGAGGCGAAGTTCGGCGGCGTGGTGATGGACTGGGCTGAAGCCACCCCGGTGAGGAGGCAGGCTGACGCGACGAGGAGAGCGACGCATGGGGTGCGCATGGGGAACTCCTTGGCTGTGCTTGGTGGACGGAAAGGGGCGTGCGAGCGCGGTCTCGGTCTCGGTCGCGGGGGCCGACGTCAGTCTGGCTCGCTCAATGGCGACGGCGTAGGGCAAATGCAGGATCTGCTACACCGACGATCTAATCATAGAACCTCATGCGCCCTGAGAGGGCAACCCCTTAGCTAATCCACGATTTATCGGGCTGAGAACCACCGCTTCTGCGAGAGGAGAGATCTCCGAGCTCGCGCCCGCTGTGCTTGTGTGGCAGATCGCGGCGCATCGTTCATGTCGAAGACGTCCTGGATGACCACGTCGTTTTTTTGGTTTACGAAGTGGAACTTCAGGTCGTCTTGGACCAGGGCGAAGTCGAGCGGGACACCGTCACTCATCTGGGACATGATCACGGCCTGGTTGCGTTCCGGGTCATGATCCAGGAGGTTCTTGCCGGTGAAGGTGCGATCGATGGGGAGGTTGACCCCGAGGGCGGCGAGAACGGTCGGGGCGACGTCTGCGTGGGAGGTGACGGTGTACCGGATGCTGGGCGTTCCAGGGATGCGCAGGATCAGGGGGACCCGCGTCTGGTAGTTGTTCAGGGCCATGGAGTGGCCGAACCTCCCGCGCTCGAAGAACTCCTCTCCATGGTCGCCCGTGATGACGATGATGGTGCGCTCCAGCTCTCCGCGCTCGCGCAAGCGATCGATGACCCGCGTCACCAGATGGTCCAGGTAGTGGGCGGCGTTCTTGTACCTGTTCAGCAGGCGATCCCGTTTCCCGCGCAGGTCGAAGTCGTGTACGGAGAAGTCGGATGGCATGGACGGGGTGAACACCTCGAACTCGTCGGGGTGGTAGTAGTTGTAGTGGGTGACGTAGAAGAACAGGAAGTCGAGGTGGCGGCCCGGACCCCGCTGCTCAAGGTCATGGAGATAGGCGTCGACCATCTCCGCGTCCTCCTCCTCGAGGGGGCGGCGCTTCCACACCCGGGTCTCGTCGTGACGCTTCATGCGGTTGGTCAGGAAGGTGCGGTCGACCCCCTCGTCGAACACGAAGCGGTTCAGGTGCCCGTAGCTCAGGTCGGACGACGTCCACACCGTGTTCTTCCAGCCGAGATGCGCGAGCGTCGGAAACAGGACCGTGTTCAGGTCGTTGTAGCGGCACGCATACCAGTACATGGGGGCGAGGCCGGAGAACAGGCCGAAGAGCCCCTCGGGCGTCCGCGTGCCGGTGGAGAAGTGGGCGGGTGACGTGAACGCGTCATCGGCGAACCGGGACAAGCCGGGCATGATCTCGGGCGTGAGCATGTCCCAGCGCCAGCTCTCCGCCGCGATGACCAGGACGTTCCAGTCACGTTCAGCGGAGAGGTCTTTCGGAGGACTCCAGTCGCGACGGAAGCGGGTGTAGTCGCGTGTCTCGGGGGCCTGTTCGTAGGCTTCCCGGGCCAGCTCCCGGTCGACCAGGATGTAGTGGCTCTCTATCCCGATGGCGGACCAGAGGCGCGCCACGCCGAGGTCCATGTAGCGCGGGGCGAAGAGGGGGATCGGCGCCGTGGCCTCCCGGGCCTCCCGCGCATGAACATGGTGCCACGCCGACCACCAGGCCGACGTCGCCCCGGCCACGAGGGCGGTGACCAGGAGGACCCGGCGACAGCGGGGGAGGCGCCACCCGTGCTCTTGCAGCCACGTTCCTGTGGGAAACAGAGACAACTGGAATGCGAACACGGCCAGCACGATCAGCGCGAGCTGCCACACGTCACCCGGCGCGAGGGCCAGGTCACCCAGGATGCCAGGCTCGTTCATGAGGGCGAGGAAGCTCCAATCCAGGTGCGCCAGGTAGAGGTACATGGTCAGCAGGTCCACGTAGAGGAAGGCGAGCAGCGATGTGGACCAGGCGGCGAAGAGGAGGGGGGTGAGGAAGCGCGGGGTCAGCTTGTGGAGCAACCCGGCGGCGACGCCGCCGAGGAGGATCAGCGTGCATGCGGCGCCGGCGTCGAACCCAAAGCTCCACCAGGGGGCGCGCGCGTATCCCGCCTCAGTGAACGGGTCGACGACGCGGAACACCGCGAAAAACCCGATCAGGAGTACGAGGTTCACCAGCAGAGGGCACCGAAACGCGTGCATGGGCGCGGATCTTACCGGACCTCGCAGGTGTATAATGGAGGCAACGGCTCGGCGGCGGCTCCTGGAGCGGAGGCCACGCCCCCCATATGGAGGCCGACATGTCGAGAGTCTTTGTTCTCCTCACCCTGCTCCCGCTCCTCTCCGTCGCCAGCGCTCAGACGACGATCCGTAACGCGCACGGCAGCACCGTCGCCAAGATATCGTCCGACGGTCGTGTCACCGACTCCCACGGATCGAGTCTCGGGCGCATCAAGTCGGACGGTCGGGTCGTCAACTCCCACGGCTCCAGCGTCGGTCGCATCAAGAAGGATGGCCGGCTGGTGAACTCCCACGGCAGCAGCATCGGCAGGGTCAGCAGCGGCCGGCTCACCAACAAGCACGGGAGCTCGGTGGGTCGGCTGGATTCCAGCGGGCGCATCACCGACAGCCACGGCTCGAGCATCGGTCGGGCGACGGGTAGCTGGTGTGAGAAGCAGGTGGTGGCGTACTTCGCCTTCTTCCACCAGGGCATCTTCAGTCCCTGACATGCAGCCCGTGGTTGCCGCCCCGTCGGGCTGATGCTGTACTGGTCGACGACGAGACGGCTTGACCATGGCGAACGAACAAGAATCCGCGGCACCCCAATCGGACGGTTCTTCGGAGAACATCGAGGAGCTGGTCGCCCAGTGTCTGCTCCGCGTTGAGGCGGACGGCCAGGGTGGGCTCTCGGAGTTTCTGTCCCAGCACCCGGACGCCGCATCCCAGATCAAGAAGCGGATCGCGTGGCTCGCCGACATGGGGCTGGTCACCCTGCCAGCGGATTCCAAGATCGATCTGAGCCCCGATCACAGCGGCGTCTATCGGACGCTGCGCGAGAGCCGGAGCGCCCCCGAATCCGTTTCGGACGGTGACGGATTCGGTCACTACCGCGTCGTGAAGGAGCTCGGCCGCGGCGGGCAGGCGATCGTCTACCTGGCGGACGACACCCGTCTGAACAGGAAGGTCGCCTTGAAGGTCATGACGGGGTTCGGCGACTTCGATGACGCGGCGCTGGCCCGCTTTCAGCGGGAGGCGGAGGTGGCCTCTCGACTCGACGACCCGGGGATCTGCACCGTCTACGAATCGGGGGCCTTCGACAAGACCGCCTACATCGCCATGCGCCTGGTCGATGGTGAGACCCTCGGCGAGCGCATCAAGCGAGCGCGGGACGACGACCGGGACGAGCCTGCGTCTCTCTTTTTTGACCTGGACGACGCCACGGAGGAGGCGCCCTCGGATTCGGAGACCAATACGGTCCCCGACCGCATCGACGTCATGCGGACTATCGAGGTCGTCGAGCGCACCGCCCGGGCGCTTCACACCGCCCACGAGGCGGGGGTGATCCACCGTGACATCAAGCCGGGCAACATCATGGTCACGCGCGAGGGCGACCCCGTGGTGCTCGACTTCGGGCTCGCCGGGGATACGGAGAGCGACCTGCAGACCCTCACTCGTGAGGGCGATTTCTTCGGCACCCCCGCGTACATGTCTCCGGAGCAGCTGGCGGCCAATCGGATCACGGTGGATCGGCGCACCGACGTCTACTCGCTCGGCGTGCTGCTCTACGAGTGCCTGACCCTGGAGCGTCCCTTCCAGGTGCCCACGCGGGAGGCCCTGTATCAGGCCATCCTGACGGAGGAGCCATCCTCGCCGCGCAGCATCAACCCTGCGATCTCTCCGGATCTGGAGGTCGTGATTGCGACCGCCATGGACAAGAACCGGGACCGCCGCTACCAGACCGCCGAAGATCTGGCGGAGGAGCTGCGGCGAGTGCGGGAGCATGAGCCTATCCAGGCCCGCCCGGCGTCCACCGCGACGCGGGTGTTGCGTTGGACCCAGCGCAACCCTGCGCGCGCCACGGCTACCGTCGCGATCGTGCTGATCTTGCTGATCAGCGCAGCCCTCATCACGTGGTCCCTGGGGGAGAGCCAGCGCGCCCAACTCTCGGAAGACAAGACCGTGGCGGAGCAGAAGGCGCGGGGGCTGGAGACGCTCCGCGCGGAGGAAGCGGAAGCAGAGCGGGAGCAGCTGCGCGCCCAGGATCGCGAGCGGGTGTTCCGCGAACGACTCCTCGAGTTGGCGACGAGCGAGGGTGTGACGACCGGATCAGGTGCGGGTGATGTGAGATCTGCTGCTCGTGAATACGCGAACAACTATTTCGACGCCTTCGACGCCTTCGGGTTGTCTCTGATGAACGAATCGGGAGTGGACGCCGTCATTCGCGACATGGAGCGGGTGGGCAAAGACGACGTGCCTTTGCAGAACCAAATCCGCGACGCGTTGTACGACGCCGCCTTCGTGCTCACCCAGGCTGGCGTGGTGCAGGCGGTGGCGATTCGCGATGGCCGTCCCCCTGCGCAGCTCACCCCGGAACAAGTGGAGGAGTTCAAGGGGGTCCTCGCATCCGCGCCTGAGGCCGTGGCTCGCTGGGATCGCCTGTCCGGGATCCTGGCGTCTGAAACGGTCGTTTGGCGACGGAGGATCTGGGCTGAGATCGTGAGCGCCGGAGAAGCCGGCCGCATTCCGGACCTCGGCGAGTTCACCTCCGACGCTCACCTTCGCGAACAGAGCGCGTCGACCCTCGTGTGGCTCGCACGGGCGTTGATGGCCGGCGGAGACGTCGTGGGCTTGCTCGATAACCTCCCGCGGATCGAGCGGATCATCGACATGGCGCTCGACAAGCAGAGCAGTGACCTCGCCACGATCTATGTCGCCTGGTTCACCAAGGGCGTTTCCCGGTTCACGTCGGGTATGGGCCTGACAGGCGCGGTTTCGGCGGAGGACAAGAGGCTCGCCTGGGAGGAAGCCCTGAGGGCTTTCAAGATCATTCGGGATTTGCGGCCGAGCGCTCATATTCCGCACCAGTGGATCGCCCGAGTCAGCTTGGCCCTGGGCCGCAGCGAGGCTGCCCGGGCGGCGTTCGATCGCGCTTTAGCGTTGGCTCCCGACCACGCGGCATCGACCCGTGTGAATTATGCGGAGGGGCTCTTCCAGGGGGGTGATCCTGCCGCGGCTTCGGAGATCTTTCAGGAGTTGGTGGACACGAACCCGGACGTCGCCACGTATCACCGCTACTTGGGCGATGTGCTGATGCACGGATTGGGGGCCGTGGATGACGCGGTCATCGCGTACCGGAGGGCCCTCGAACTTGATCCGAACCAGGTGCAGGCCTATGTCAACCTGTCTCTGTTCCGGCTGCAATCGGGAGATGCCGAAGCCGCCTTCGACATCCTTCAGCGCGCGATTGAGGTGGCGCCTGGACAACGCCAGATTCGGAACATGATGGCCATGACTCTGGCCCGGCTTCAAGATCCGGTGCGAGCCAAAGCCGTGTTCGAGAAGTTCCGCGCGGCGTTGCCGAACTCCGCCGAGCCGTTCCTCCTCGAGGGCCAGGTCAGCGCCATGCGCGGACAACAGCAGGCCGCGTTGAAGGCTTTTGAGCAGGCCGTGGAAGCGGACGCCCGCTCGCGCGAATCGTGGATCGCGGTCGCCCAATTGCTCTCCAGCGTCGACGAATCGCGCGCCCGGGTAATCTGCCGCGAGGGGCTGGAGATCTGGCCCGACGACGTCGACCTGCACCGCCTGCTCACCCTATCTCTCTGGCGAGACGCGGAGCCGGCCGAGGCCGTGGCGGTGGGGCGCAGGGCTGTCGAACTTGGTGTGGCCGGCTTCAGCATCAACCTCGCGCTGGGAGGGAGCCTGGCGGCGACAGGTGCCTTCAGCGAGTCAATCCCGTTGCTCGAGAAGGCCGAGACCCTCGCCAAAGCGGCCAACGGGAAACCAGAGTGGCCGCTGTCGGCGCTCGTCAGCGGGTTGATGGCGACGGGTGACATGGAGGGCGCGCGTCGCGCGACAGAGCGGTGGATCGACGCGACATCGACCTCTGCCGACCCGCATTTGTTGTTGAGCGGTCTCGACGCTTTTCTCGGAGACTACGAGGCCTCGCTCGCGCGTCTGCTCAAGGTGCGCGAGCTGTCTGCTGAGGGGTCGTCCGCCAGGGCGGTAGCCGAGGACATCCTCGCCATCCAACCCGTGGTTCGCGGCGTCGCTGAGCCCAAAACGGCGCTCGATCTTCTGCGTGCGTCACGGGCAGCTATCCATCGATGGGAAACGCGACGCTGTGCGGATCTCTTCGACGAGGGCTACAAGCGAGCGAAGGCGAGCGCGACGTTGAAGGGCGGGCCCGCTCGACTCGCGGAGGGTGCGCTAGATGCTGCCCGTGCGGCCGCCATGATGGGCCGCGGGTTGGGGCGGGAGTACGTCCCCCCCCTCGTGATCCGCGACGAGGCTGGAGCGCCCCTCCTCAACCCTGAAGGCCAGGTGCGATTCATCGACTCCCGTTCTGCACGATTGCTCGGAGATCTTCTGGATGATGATGCGCGCGCCGCTGCCAACGCGCGTGCGTTCAACTTGCTCCGGACCTGCGTTGACGAGGTCCTCGCCGGGCTGTCGGCCACTGAGGACAAGGGCGAGGTCAAGCGGCTGCGCCGTGTTCTCAAGCACATCCTCGACGACCCGTTCCTGGTCATCTTCCAGTATCCGCCCAAGGACGCGCCTTGGGCCGCCCGCGCGACCGCGCTCATCGAGCGTGTGGCCGAGCAGTGGCTGCGGGAGCGCTGATCGCCAAGGGCCTTGTGGCTTGACACGGGGCCCTCGCCCCTCGACTCTTGACCAGCGACCTCTGCCCATCCGGTCGCGGAGCCCATCCATGCCCCACTCCCATTCCCTGCGCTTGATGCTCCTGTCCCTCGTGCTCGCGAGCGCGACCCTCGCCCAGGACAAGAAGCCCAACGTGGTCTACATCATGGCCGACGAGCTCGGGTACTACGAGCTGTCCTGCATGGGGAACCCGCACATCAAGACGCCGCGGATCGATGCCATGGCGGCGGAGGGGGTGCGGTTCACCCAGGCCCTCGCCGGGTCGTCCTTGTGCGCGCCGACCCGGGCGTGCCTGATGACCGGCAAGCACTCGGGGCACACCTCCGTGCGCAGCAACGGCGGCGGCACGCCGCTGCGGGCGGGGGAGGAGACGGTGGCGTCCGTGCTCAAGCGCGCGGGCTACGCCACCGGAGGCTTCGGCAAGTGGGGGTGCGGCGGACGGGGCTCCACGGGTGTCCCCGAGGAGCACGGCTTCGACACCTTCCTCGGCTACTACGACCAGGTCCACGCGCACAGCTACTACCCGGCCTACATCGTGCGCAACAGCGAAGAGGTCGCGCTCAAGGGCAACAAGGGTGGCGCTTCGGGGGAGACGTACTCCCACTACCGGATCGTGGACGCGGCCAAGCAGTTCATCCGCGACAACAAGGACAAGCCGTTCTTCTGCTACATGCCCGTGACCCCGCCCCACGGGATGTTCAACATCCCGGACGATGATCCCGCGTGGCAGATGTACAAGGACCGGGAGTGGCCGGAGACCGCGCGGCGCTACGCGGCCATGGTCACCATGCTGGACCGTCAGGTGGGTGAGATCCTCGACCTGTTGCGCGAGCTGAAGCTCGAGGGGAACACCATGGTGGTGTTCTGCGGCGATAACGGCGGCAACGACTACTTCCGCGACAAGGACCACAGCCGCGGGTTCCATGGGCCCAACGTGAATCCCGAGACCGGCGTCGCGTTCCGCGGCCACAAGGGGAACCTCTACGAGGGCGGCCTGCGCATCCCCATGATGGTGCGCTGGCCCGGGCGCATCGCGCCGGGGCGCGTGAGTGATCGGCTGTGGTCGTTCCCTGACGTGCTGCCGACCCTGGCCGAGCTGGCGGGTGTGGAGGCGCCGGCGGACGTGGACGGCATGTCCATCGTCCCCGAGCTGCTCGGCGCCGAGGCCGCGGGTCGGGAGCAAAAGGACCACCCGTTCCTGTACTGGGAGCTCGGGCAGCAGGTGGCGGTCCGCAAGGGCCACTGGAAGGCGATCCGCCCCAAGCGCAACGGGGCCTGGGAGCTCTACGATCTGTCCAAGGACATCTCGGAGGCCACCGACGTCGCGGCCCAGCACGGCGACTTGCTGGCCGAGATGCAGGCCATGGCGAAGAGCGCCCACACGCCGGTGGTGAGCGGCACGTTCGCGGAGAACGCGGATCATCAGAAGGACCGGGACGCCAAGTGGGGGGATGCCCGCCGTCCTGCGAGCGCGGGCCGCAAGGTGAGCAAGATGCCGCGCAAGGGTCTGATCGCTCGCAAGCGCGTGAGCCTGGTCTCGGTCAGCAGCGAATCCAGCAGCAATGGCAAGCTGGCGAGCAAGGCGTTCGACGGCAAGCCACGCACCCACTGGCACACCAGCTGGCAAGGGGGCGCGGACCGTCATCCCCACGACCTGGTGCTCGACCTCGGTGGCCCGTGCGACGTCACCGGTCTGCGCTACCTGGCGCGCCAGGACAACGGCTGGAACGGGGCGTTCGCCAACTGGGAATTGTCGGTCGCGGACAAGCCGGACGGTTTTGCGGCCGTCGCCCTGAAGGGCACGTTCAAGAAGGAGAAGGCCGCCCAGGAGGCGACCGGACAGGCGGTGCGCGGACGCTACGTCCGCATCCGCGTCCTCTCCGAAGTGGGCGGCGGTGCGTGGGCGTCGGCGGCGGAGCTCGGCATCATCGGGAAGGCCGTGAACAAGCGCCGTTGAGCGACGGATTCGTGAGCGCGGTGGCTCAGCGTATGCTGAGGCGGCGCGTCGCGAGTCCGCCTACCGATTGACCTGGAACGATCGCGAGCTCGGCTCGTTGGGCGGTCTTCGCTGTCGACGTGCCCTCGCCGATGGCGGTCTTCGCGACGGATCCGGTCACCTGGATGGTGGTCACCGCGGCGGCCTTGACCACCTTGCCGGAGCCGACGACGGCCCACGCAGTCACATCCCAGACACCGTCCGCGGTGCCCCGCAGGGTGACCGTGCAGCCGCTGGCCAGCAGCAACGCAGTCATGCAAACACACACGCGCGCAGTTCTTTTTCCGTGACGCTTCATCATTGTCCAACTCCGTGCCTATCGGCTGGATTGGGGCGCATAATAGAGCGGGTCATCGTTGTTCGACGCGCGTGAGGGATGGGTGGGAAACGTGAATATGGGTGCTGCATTTCCCTGAGTTCGCGGCCTGTCAGCGCAATGCGGCGCACGCAACCCCATCGGCCGGTGATCCCAAAGCGAACCAACCACGATCAGCGCTAAGCGTCTTCGCAGGTCACGAAGACGCGCATGATCTTGATGGGGGGCCCTCGACTACATCTTCCTGCGTGCGATGATCCGGAAGCCAATGGTGCGGGCGATGTCATCGCCGTGTTCCAGCAAACGCGCGCTGGCGCGACAACCTCCGCAGGGGCTCATGTAAGACCCGCCACGCGTAGGGTATTTGCCGAGTCTACCTGCGTACCAAGTGGGGAAGGCCTTGACTCGCCGACACCACTCTTTCACGTTCCCGTGCATGTCGTGGAGTCCCAAGAAGTTGGGTTTCTTCGTCTTGACGTCGTGCAGCCCATGGCTCTCCGGGTTGACGCTCTACACCCAGGCGGTGATCTCCGCGCCTGACGACCCGGTTCCCTACGTCCCTTCACCTCCGGCGACCCTCGTGCTGCAGTGACCGAAGCTCCTCGTCGCGAAGCGGGGACAGGCGCATAACTGGTACGATCCAGGCATGCGCCTGTCCCTCACCGCGTTCTTATTGCTGGTCGTTTTTGTCCCCGCGGTTTCGGCCCAGGTCGTCATCACCGAGTTCATGGCCAGGAACGGCGGCACCCTGGATGACCAGGACGGGGATTCCTCCGACTGGATCGAAATTCGCAACACCGGACCCCAGTCGGTCTCCCTGTCCGGGTATCGGCTGACGGATGACGCGACCGATCCGGCGAAGTGGATGTTCCCGGCGGAGACCGTCGCGGCTGGCGCCCACCTGGTGGTGTTCGCGTCATCGAAGAACCGGGCGGTCGCTGGCCTGGAGCTGCACACCAACTTCAAGCTTGACGCCGAGGGGGAATACCTGGCCCTGTTCGCCCCAGGCGGAAGCGTCGCCACGGAGTTCGCACCCGCGTTCCCGCCGCAACGCATCGACGTGGCGTACGGCCTCGAGGGCATACAGGCCGACCTCGTAGTGGAGGGCGCCCCATGCGAGGCGCTGGTGCCGTCGAACGGGAACCTCGGATCGACGTGGCAGAGCGGGGCCGTATCCGGGTGGCTCACCGGCACCACCGGTGTCGGTTTCGAACAGGGGAGCGGCTATCAGAGCTTGATCTCACTCAACCTGGCGTCGGTCATGTACGGAGTGAACCCATCGGCGTACATCCGCGTCCCGTTCAACGTCGTTGACCCGAGCGTGTTCGAGGGCATGACCCTGCGCATGAAATACGACGACGGGTTCCTCGCCTACGTGAATGGAACGCTGGTCGGTTCGTCGAACGCTCCGTCGACACCGCAGTGGAACTCCACGGCCACCTCCAACCGTCCTGATTCCCAGGCGGTTGTTTTTGAGGACTACGACGCGGGGGGCGGGCTCCCTGGCCTGGTGGCGGGCACCAATGTCCTCGCCATCCAGGGCTTGAACGTGTCCACCACCAACATTGACTTCCTGGTCATCCCGGAGCTGGTGGCGGGTGGGTACGGGACGCAGACCGGTTTCCTGGTGGAGGCCACGCCGGGCGCCGTGAACACGGAGTCGGTGATCGATTTCGTGGCGGACCTGACGGCGACGGTCCCGCGTGGGCTGAAGTCGACGGCCTTCACCGTGGATGTCTCGTGCCCGACGCCCCTGGCGACCATCCGTTACACGATGGACAGCAGCGTCCCCACCGAGACGAGCCCGATCTACCCCGGGCCGCTCAACATCACGGGGAGCACGGTGCTGCGCGCCCGCGCGTTCTTGTCCGGCTGGGGGCCGTCGCGGACGTTGACCCACACCTACGTTTTCCCGCCGGACCTCTTCAACCAACCGGCGCAGATACCGGGCCTGCCGAACACGTGGGGAGGCACCGGTTCGAATGGCCTGTCCATCGCCGCGGACTACGAGATGGACCCGACGGTGACGACGGACCCCGCGTATGCGGGGCGCTTGCAGACGGCGCTGAGCAACCATCCGATCGTCAGCCTGGTGATGGACCCGGATCAGTGGCTGGATCCGTCGGTGGGGATCTACATCAGCCCGACCAGCGACCCGGCGACCCCGCGAGAGGCGTTCACGTCGGTTGAGTACATCGAGCCCAACGGCTCGGGCATGTTCCAGATCGACGCGGGTGTGCGCGTCTCGGGTAATGGCTCCACCCATCGGTGGTCGTCCAAGAAGCTGTCCCTGCGGCTGCTCTTCAAGGGCGCGTACGGGGCGGGCAAGCTGGAATATCCGCTGCTGGGGGAGGGGGCGACGACCAGCTTCGACACGCTGACCCTGGATGCCTACTACGCGTTCACCTGGAACTACGCCCCTTACTACAACGGGCTCTCGACCTGGCTCTACCGCTGGCAGTCCGCCCAGTATCTCCGCGATCACTTCTCGAGCGTCTTGTATGCGGACCTGGGCGGCGCCGCGATCCACGGCAAGTGGGTGCACCTGATGATCAACGGCGTTTACTGGGGGCTCTACAACCTCCACGAGCGACCGGACGAGAACTACATGGCGACCTACGAGGGCGGGGACCCGGACGACTGGGATGTCATGCGGCACAACCAGAACGACGTCCAGTCGGGGAACAACGCGGGCTGGATCGCTCTGCGGGATCTCGTCAACCAGAGCAGCGGGACCTACGTCCAGACCCAGGCGGGATACGACGCCGTCAAGCAGATCCTGGACGTGGAGAACCTCTGCGACTACATGATCATGAACCTGTTCACCGGGTTCTCGCAGGACTGGCCCGGGTCCAACTGGTACGCCGCGCACGACCGGGTCACGCCGGGGGCGAAGTGGAAGATGTACTCGTGGGACGCCGAGCACACGCTGAAGGACGTGAACCAGAACTCCACCGGCTACAGCACCAACGGTTCGCCTGCCCGGCTCTATCACCGCCTCCGGCAGAACGAGGAGTTCAAGGTCCTGTTCGGCGATCGCGTGCACCGGTTCTTCTTCAACGGCGGCCCCCTGTACGTGAATCCCCAAATCCCGGCGTGGGATCCCCAGAACCCGCAGAACAATCGCCCCTCGGCGCTTTACGCCCAGCTCGCGAACGAGATCGAGGACGGGATCATCATGGAGTCGGCGCGCTGGGGTGATGTGTTCGTGACCTCGGGCCCGCCGTACACCCTCGACAACTTCTGGGTCGTCGAGCGTGACCGAATCCTCAATCAGTACTTCCCGCAGCGCGCGGCCATCGTCCTGAACCAGTTCCGGAGCATCGACCTGTATCCGACGGTGGACGCGCCGGTGTTCTCTCAGCACGGGGGGACGGTGCCCGCGGGGTTCGTGCTGAACGCCACAGGCCCGACCGGCGGCACCATCTGGTACACCCTGGACGGATCCGACCCTCGCCTGCAGGGAGGCGCGGTGGCAGGGACGGCCCAGACATGGACCGGCCCCGTGACCCTGGCCCAGTCGACCACCGTGAAGGCACGCGCGCGTGTCGGCAACGACTGGAGCGCCCTGAACGAGGCCCCGTTCCTCGTCGAGGGGATCAGCGTCAACGAGGTCTTGGCGAAGAACGTCAACGGCATCGTGGACCAGGTCGGTGAACACGAGGACTGGATCGAGCTGGTCAACGCCACGTCCTTCGCCGTCGACCTCTCGGGTTACTTCCTGACGGATGATCCGGCGTCTCCGACCGCCTGGGCGATCCCGGCGGGCACCCTGCTGATGCCGGGGGACACCTATCTGGTGTGGGCTGACAACGAGCCCACGGATGGGCCGAACCACGCGACGTTCAAGCTGGATGCCGGGGGAGAGCAGGTGTCCTTGTTCCAGCCTGATGGGGTCACGCTTCAGGATCAGGTGGTGTTCGGTCCGCAGCTGGACGACGTGTCGACCGGACGTCTGTTCGATGGCGCGGCCCAGGTGGTCACGTTCCCGACGCCTTCCCCCGACGCGCTCAACGCCCCGGGGACGTGCGGTGTGCGCCGCTACGACATGCGCGACCCGGCGGCGTCAGGCATAGATCTGGACATCCTGGGCAACCCCGCTCCGGGGTCCAGCTTCACGGTGCAGCTGCGCTTCGGGCCGCCCCAGTCCCTCCACCACGTCCTCGTGGCGTTCGCTCCCAGTGAGTTTCCGGTGCCGGGCACCTCCCTCGATCTTCTGGTGGATCTCAGCTTCATCGATTACCTCCAGTTGAACTCCGATAACTGGGGTGATGCGGCGTACGCGATCGGGCTCCCGAACGACCCGGCGCTGGTCGGTGTCACGGTGTATGTGCAGGCGTACGCCATCGCGGCTGGGCAGCTGCACGGCTCGAACGCGGTGGAGATCAGGATCTGTCCATGAGCGTCACCGTTGTCCCCATGATCACTGGAGAGATCTCATGAAGCGATTGGCCGTGGTCCTCTGCCTGTTGTCGTCCGCCGTCTTCGCTCAGGGAGTGGCGCTCCAGATGACCCCTGATCCGCTCCCTGCGGGCGGCGCCCTGTCGGTCGTCCTGACCGAATCCAACGGGGTAAACATCACGTTCCTATCCAGCTGCGTCTTCACTTCGGTGCATGCGGGGACGCCCAACGGACCGATTGCTTCGAGCGTCTTGTGCGCCCAGGCGTTGTCGACCCTGGGGCCCCACGGGACCCGCGCCCAGACCTGGACCGCGCCGAGCGGCATGGCGCCGGGGCTGTACTACCTGAAGGTGGTCTATCGCCCCGCGGGTCCGCCGATCACCGAGTGGTTCCCGTTGACGATCCTCGACCCTGCCCAGCCCTTGCTGTCGGCGGCGAACAACGCCCAGGTCGGCCAGACCTTGTCGCTCTCGTTGACCGATCCCGGGAGCCCGGGTGCCGGCTACCTGTGCGCCGGATCCATCACGACGAACCAGGGGTTCAACGCCACCCCCACCGTCTTCTGCTCCCTCGACATGGACAGCGTCTTCGCGTTCTCCTATCCATCGCCGATCACCTCGGTGTTTAGCGGGTTCCAGGGTGCGCTTGATGGCAACGGCGGTGCGGGCCTCTCGGTGCATTGCCCGAACATCCCTTCGCTGGCGCATTCCCCGTTCCACGTGCAGGGTGCGATCCTCGGCGCCGCGGGTCAGATCGGGCTGAGCAACCCGCTCTCGTTCACGATCCTTCCCTGATCAGCGCTCCGTCGCCGTGCAAGGAGTTGGGAAGAATCGGGGAAACTGGATTCGAACCAGCGATCTTCGGCTCCCAAAAGGATGCGGCTAAGAAAACGGCGTCCGGTCAGAGGCGGCTAAACCGGACGCAAACGTGCCCATGACGACGACTGAATTGTGGGCATTTGTGGGCACTGCCGCGAGTACACCCAGGTCGCTCACTGAATGGTGACGGTCAGCAGGTTGCTCTGCCAGAACAGTGACCGGGCCGGGTCCACGGCAGTCGGACATGCGCCGCGGTATCATGCACGACCCATCCTTACTGAGCATGTCCATGAAACGAACCCTGCGCATCTCGCTTCTGTTCTTTGTCCTGCCTTCCCTTCTGATGGGGCAGGATCGGCGCAACGCATCGAGCCCCTTCGGGGTCGTGGCCTCCTCTTCTCCGATCGCTTCGGACATCGGGGCCGCGATCATGGAGCAGGGAGGCAACGCGGTGGACGCCGCAGTCGCCACCGCCTTCGCCATGGCGGTCACCTATCCCACGGCTGGCAACATCGGCGGCGGTGGTTTCATGTTGGTGCACCCGTCCGACGGCAGTCCGCCCGTGTTCATCGACTACCGGGAGAAGGCACCGCTGGCCTCGACTCCGCTGATGTTCGCCGAGGGTGGCAGCCGCAAGAACCACCGGTACGCCGGTGTGCCCGGCACCGTGCGCGGACTGTCCCTGGCCCACGAGCTCTACGGCAATTTGCCCTGGAAGAACGTGGTGGAACCGGCGGTGCGCCTGGCCAAGGACGGGTTCGTCATGCACGCGGGTCTGGCGCGGTCCATCAGCCGCACCGTTCAACGTTCGAAGAACGCGGAGTTCAAACGAGTCTACGGCAAGGCCGGCGGCGGCCAGTGGCAGGGCGGTGACAAGATGGTCCTTTCGGATCTGGGCGCCACCCTGCAACGCATCGCGGATCACGGGACCGCCGGGTTCTACAAAGGGGAGACGGCGAAGCTCCTGGCGGCGGAGATGAAGCGGGGTGGCGGTTTCATCACCGAGGAGGATCTGTCCCGATACCGGGCGCGGGTTCGTGTTCCGATCCACTTCACCTACCGCGGCTTCGACGTGTACAGCGCGCCCCCGCCGAGCTCGGGTGGCATCACGTTGGCCCAGATGCTGCAGATCCTGGAGAACTTCGATCTGAAAGCCCTGGGCCGGTGGTCGCCGCAGGCCCACCACTTGATCATCGAAGCCATGCGTCGGGGCTACGCCAATCGCGCCAAGTTTCTGGGCGACTCCGACTTCGTCACGATCCCGGACCGCTTGACGACGAAGAGCTTCGCCAAGGAGCTCGCTGCCAGCATCGATCCGAAGAAGGCAACGGCGAGTGACACCCTCGGCCCCCCCATCACCGAGGAGGAGGAGAGCCGCGAGACGACCCACTTCAGCGTCATCGACAAGACGGGGATGGGGGTGTCCAACACCTACACCTTGGAGGCCGGCTACGGATCCGGGGTGGTGGTCAAGGGGGCGGGCTTCCTGCTGAACAACGAGATGGGGGACTTCAATCCCAAGCCCGGGGTGACCAACCGCAAGGGCACGATCGGCAGCTCTGCCAACCTGATCAAGCCCGAGAAGCGCATGCTGAGCTCCATGACCCCGACGATCGTCGGCAAGAACGGCAAGCCCTACCTGATCACCGGCAGCCCCGGCGGCCGGACGATCATCAACACGGTGCTCTGTGTCACCATCAACGTCCTGGACTTCGGCATGGACCTGCGCTCAGCGATCGACGCGCCCCGCACCGATCACGAGTGGTTCCCCGAGCGTGTCCGGTTCGCGGGCGCCAGGGATCCGGCCCACGCAGACCTCGTCAAAGCGCTCACCGCTCTCGGCCACAAGGTCTCGTCCGGTCGCCTGGGCGACGCCAACTCCATCCTCTGCACCGGAGACACCTACCACGGGGCCGCCGACAGTCGCTCCGGTGGAGTCGCCGCTGCCAAGAAATAGCGGCAGCGCAGGGCACCGCGCGGGCGCGCAGCGAGTCGGGGAAACTGGATTCGAACCAGCGATCTTCGGCTCCCAAAAGGACGCGGCTCAGAAAACGGCGTCCGGTCAGAGGCGGCCAAACCGGACGCAAACGTGCCCGTGACGACGACTTGTAGAAGAAGCACCCGCCAACGCGGCTCCCGTGTCCGCCCCGGTCCGGATCAACCGATGGCAACTGGACGGCAATAAAGGCGGCACGTGGTGGGCACTGCGATGAGTGCACCCTGGTCGCTCACTGGATGGTGACGGTCAGCAGATTGGTCTGCCAGAACAGGCCGGTGGGCAACAAGCTGGGGTCCTGAACGAACCCTTCGCTGTAGTAGGTCACCCCCTGAAAAGCCGGATTGTTGGGCACGGCCACGGTGATGGACCAGTCGCCGTTGGCGTCAGTCACAGGGGTCGTGAGGCTCGGCCCGTAGGTGTTGGTCGGATCAGCGAGCGAGAGGACGCTCGGTCCCAGCGCCAGGTGCGAGTAGTAGGTGGTGGTGCCAATCGTTCCGAGGAGGAGGTTGGCGGTTTGCGTGTGAGCGAAGACGAAGCAGGGCGCGTTCGCCGCGGGCGACTGGAGCGAGACGGTCAAGGGGTTACCGATCGTCGCGGTCGCAGCGATGCTGAGGCTGGCGCCCACAGGGAGGAGATAGTCGATCGTGAGTGCGGGCGGGTAGAACCCTTCTCTCGAGGCGAACTTCTTGGCGGAAGTGCCAGCGGACTCTGGCGCCCTCAATATCCACCCAAAGTTGGTGGACGGTGTATCGAGCCAGGATTGGACGTCGGTCACGAGTTGAGGAGTGCTTCCCCAAACCACGTTGGCGCCGGTGCTGCTCCCAACCGATTGCGTCGCGCTGCTCGTCGGATTGAAGTCGCCACCCAGATTGCTCCACGAGGATCCGGGTGAGAACGTGTGAACCCAGGTGGCATCTCCGGGTTGGCTCGGGCCACCGCCGCCACCACCCACGCCGGCGACCGAGCTGCCTTCGCCCCAATCGGCGAGGACCGGGTTCAGCGTGACGGGCCGGGAACCGACGTTGGACGCGACCAGAACCATGTGGAGTTGCACACCGGTGATGGTGGACCCGGCGGGGATGGCAGCGGCCACGTCGAACGCGATGAGTCCCCGGCGGATGATCTGGGGACTGAAGTTCCCGTTGTTAACGCCGGCGAAGATCCCACTGCCAGCACCGTTGCTGAGCGTGCCCAGGGCGTTCTCGTAGAGGGTGTTGTCCTTCGCGGCGCCAATGGTCGTCGATTGTTGTGCCAGAGCGACCGCCGGACAAAGCAGCAGGACTGGAAGGAGGGCGATCAGCTTTTGCATGACTTGGGGAGGGAGGGGAGGGAGACGCGGGTAAGCGTTCCGTGAAATTGTACTGTGGAGAGGTGGACGTACACCACCGGAACTTCCGTTTGGCCGTGACGCCAGGGCAGGCCGCGTGGAGCGAAGCGGAGCGCGTCGCCGCGCAGCGTCGTTCCCGGGGAGCGCAGGCGTGGAGAAGCCGGGGGCTTCTCCAGAACGCCGTAGCGAGTCGGGGAAACTGGATTCGAACCAGCGATCTTCGGCTCCCAAAGCCGACGCTTTACCAGGCTAAGCTACTCCCCGAGGTGAGCATGCATGATGCGGTGGAGAGGCCCTCGGGGCAAGGGCCGGCACGCCCGATCTACGGCGCCGATTTCTGCTTCTTGCCCGTGATCGCGCGCCAGAGCCGCTTCAGCGGATCGTAGAACTCATCCACCACCCTCTCCTTGAGCGGGATGATGGCGTTGTCGGTGATGGTGATGTGCTCGGGGCAGACGACGGTGCAGCACTTGGTGATGTTGCAGTAGCCGATGCCGTCGGTGTTCTTCAGGTCTGCCAGGCGGTCCTCGACGTCGAGGGGGTGCATCTCCAGGGCCGCCACATGGACCAGGAAACGGGGCCCGATGAACTCATCGTGCTTGTGGTGGTCACGCAGGACGTGGCACACGTTCTGGCACAGGTAGCACTCGATGCACTTGCGGAACTCCTGGACCCGGTCGACGTCGTCCTGCGTCATACGCCAGGTGCCGTCGGGGGCGTCGGGGGGGCGCGGCTTGAACTTGCGGACGCCCTTCTTGACCTCGTAGTTCCACGAGACGTCGGTCACCAGATCCTTCTTGACGGGGAGCGCCTTCAACGGCTCCACCGTGATCGGCTCGTCGACGGGGATGTCCGACAGACGGGTCATGCACATCAGCCGCGGCATGCCGTTGACCTCCGCGGAACAAGACCCGCACTTGCCGGCCTTGCAGTTCCATCGCAGCGCCAGGTCGTTGACGTGGGCAGCCTGGACCTTGCGGACGGCGTCCAGGACGACGGTGCAGCCGTCGAGATCCTGCTCGTAGTCGTGGAAGTCGCCGCCGTCGGCGTTGCCGCGCCAGATCCTCAGTGTGGCGGTCGCCATCAGCGGTTCTCCTCGATGATCTGCTGGAGATCGTCGGGTATATCGCGAATTGGTTCGGGTTCGATCTGCATGTTCCCGTCCTCTCCCTTTCGGACGGCGAAGGTGATCTCGCCCTGCGCCGGGTCCTTCTCCGGGTGGTCTTCCCGGAAGTGGGCGCCCCGGCTTTCGGTGCGCAGCGAGGCGGCGCGCGTGAGGGCTTCGGAGACGACCAGCAGGTTGGGGAGGTCGAGCGCCGTGTGCCAGCCCATGTTGTATTCGCGGTTGCCGGAGACCGACACGTTGGCGACGCGCTTCTTGAACTCGCCGAGCTTCTCGATGGCCTCATCGAGGGGAGCCTGGCTCCGGACGATCCCGACCCGCTCCTGCATGCAGTCCTGGAGGTCGTCCTGAACGACGTAGGGGACCTCGCCGTCGTTGTCAAAGGGGGCGAGGGTGTCGGCGGCCGCGGCGTTGACCTGGGCTTCGTCGATGGTGCCGTGGCTGTGTTCCTGGGCGAAGGCGGCGGCGTGTTCGCCGGCGCGCTTGCCGAACACCAGCAGGTCCGACAGCGAGTTGCCTCCGAGACGGTTGGCGCCGTGCAGGCCAGCGGCGCATTCACCGGCGGCGAACAGCCCGGGGACGGTGGACATCTGGGTGTCGGCCTCGACGCGGATGCCGCCCATGACGTAGTGGGTGGTGGGGCCGACCTCCATGGCCTCATCCGTGATGTCGATGCCGGCGAGCTCCTTGAACTGGTGATACATGCTGGGGAGCTTGCGCTTGATGTGCTCCTCGCCGTCCTTCATGCGTTCCTTGATCCACGCGATGTCGAGGAACACGCCGCCGTGGGGGCTGCCGCGTCCGGCGCGGACCTCGCGCATGATGCAGCGGGCGACATGGTCACGGGTCAGCAGCTCCGGTGGACGCCGCGCGTCCTTGTCGCCTTGGGTGTAACGCCACCCCTCCTCTTCGTTGTCCGCGGTCTGGTTCTTGTATGCATCGGGGATGTCATCGAACATGAACCGCTTGCCCTCGCTGTTGCGCAGGACCCCGCCCTCGCCGCGGACGCCTTCCGTCACCAGGATGCCCTGGACGCTCGATGGCCAGACCATGCCCGTGGGATGGAACTGGACGTACTCCATGTCGATGAGGTCGGCGCCCGCGTTGTACGCGAGGGCGTGGCCGTCGCCCGTGTACTCCCAGCTGTTGCTGGTGATGCGGAACGCTCGTCCGATTCCGCCGGTGGCGAGGATCACGGCGTTGGCCTGGTACACCACGAAGCGCCCGCGCTCGCGGTCGTAGCCGAACGCACCGACGACCCGGCCCGAGTCCACGAGCAGGCGCACGACGGTGCACTCCATGTGGACATCGATTCCCTGGTGGATGCCGTGGTCCTGCAGGGTACGGATCATCTCCAGGCCGGTGCGGTCGCCGACGTGGGCGAGGCGAGGATAGCGGTGCCCGCCGAAGTTGCGTTGCAGGATGCGGCCGTCGGGGGTGCGGTCGAACACCGCGCCCCACGCTTCTAGTTCGTGGACACGGGCCGGGGCTTCCTGGGCGTGAAGCTGGGCCATGCGCCAGTTGTTCACGTACTGGCCGCCTCGCATGGTGTCCGCGAAGTGGGTCTTCCAGTTGTCGCGGTCGTCCACGTTGGCGAGGGACGCGGCCATGCCGCCTTCGGCCATGACCGTGTGGGCCTTGCCGAGCAGGGACTTGCACACGAGGCCTACGCTCGCCCCCTTGGACGAAGCTTCGATAGAGGCGCGGAGACCCGCGCCTCCCGCACCCACGACGAGTACGTCGTGTTTGACTGTTCGGTAGTCCGACATCAGAAGAGCCTCAGATCAGTCCAGATTCCCTGGGAACAGAGCCGGACGTACACGTCGGAGAAGCCCACCATGAACAAACTGCACCAGGCCCAGATCATGTGCCCGCGGTTGAGGCAGCTCACGCAGTCATAGGCCTTCTTCCGCATGGGCGATCGGGAGATGCTGTTCATGAAGCCGCCGACCATGTGTCTCAGGGAGTGACACCCGAAGGTGTATCCCCCCAGGAGGATGGTATTGGCGGTCAGGACCAGGGTGCCGACGCCGACGCCGAAGGTCTTCACTCCGGTCTCGGGATCGAGGAACCACATGGCCTTCCACGCGTCGTGGGCGAGGAAGAAGATGAAGATGACGGCCAGGTACATGAAGTACCGGTGGACGTTCTGGAGGATCAGCGGCATGGAGTTCTCGCCGCGGTAGCCCTTGCGCAGCTCACCGACCGCACAGCTCGGGGGATCACCCCAGAACGCCTTGTAGTAGGCGCCGCGATAGTAGTAGCAGGTGAGACGGAAGCCGCCGGGCGCCCAGAGGATCAGGAACGCCGGTGACCACGGAAGCCAGGACGGCCAGATGCCGGGCTTGGGTCCGAACCAGCTATGGGACGAGTCGCCGAAGAGCTCGGGGGAATAGAACGGCGAGAGGTACTCGCCGTGGGCGTAGTGGTCCCCCTGGAAGGCCGCCCAGGTGGCATAGACGGCGAAGGCGCCCAGCCCCAGGAACGTGAACAGAGGTTTGCGCCACCACGCATCTCGCCGCGTCGTTTCACCGAAGCCGCGACGTACCAGGGGCGCCGACACCGTGGGCATGAATGGAGATCTCCCCGAGAGAGCCTGACCGAACCCGAACAACTGAAAACTAAGAGGCTCGATGGGCCGTGTCAACGTCGCAGCAGCCGATGTCTCCACAGGTCATTCCTGCTACGGGGAGCCGGGTGCCCAGGAGAACGACGTCGGCGCCCGGCCCATGAGGCGCGTCACTGTCGAGTGACAAGCAGGCTCGGCCGCCCGAACTTAAGATGGGCGGCATGACCGATCACCCCTCTCGCCGAGATTTCCTCCAGAGCTCGGGCCTCGGATTGGCCAGCGTCTCAGCCCTGCTGGCCGAGGCGGGGCAACCGTACCGTCCCGAGGTCGGCAAGCGCGTCCGCATCGCGGTCGTGGGCGGCGGCTTCGGCACCCAATTCCAGTGGCACGAGCACCCCGATTGCGACGTGGTCGCGGTGACCGACCTGCGGCCGGACCGGCGTGCCCGCCTGCAGAAAGTCTACGGGTGTGACACTGCGTACGACTCCCTGGAGGAGATGGTCGCGAAGGCCCGAGACATCGACGCCGTGGCGGTCTTCTCCGGGGCCCTCGACCACGTGAAGCACACGAAGATGTGCATGGACCGCGGGTGGCACGTCGTGTCCGCCGTCCCTGCTTGCTTCACCCTGGAGGAGGCGGCGGCGCTCAAGGAGTTGAAGGAGCGCACCGGGTTGCGCTACATGCTGGCGGAGACGAGCTGGTATCGCCAATCCGCGATCCTGGCCCGCGGCCTTCACCGCAAGGGGGCGTTCGGCCGCGTCTTCTACACCGAGGCCGAGTATTACCACGACCGTGGTGACCTGAAGAAGCTGGCCGCGGACAAGAAGAGTCGCTTCTTCGATCCCGACGGTTCCCACTCGTGGCGCTGGGGTTTCCCGCCCATGCACTACCCGACCCATTCGTTGGGGTTCGTCCCCGGCGTGACGGGCGAGCGGGTGACGCGGGTGTCATGTCTGGGGTGGGGGACGGAGGACCATCCGTACCTGACCGACAATGAGTACGGCAACCGGTTCTGGAACGAGGCGGCGATCATGCAGACGGACAAGGGTGGGATGGTCCGCTGCAACGTGTTCTGGCTGTGCGCGGCGCATGGTGAGCGTGCTCAGTGGTTCGGTGATCGGGCGTCCCTCTACATGGACAAGGGAGGGATGCACGAGACCCAGCTGCGCTTCCGGACCAAGGGTGATACGCCCACCATGTTCGACCTCCCCGAACAGTCTGGTGGGGACATCGCCGTGCCCAGGTACTGGGAGAGCGACATGCTGCCGAAGGCGATGCGGCACAGCTCCGGCCACGGTGGGTCCCACACCTTCATCTCCGCCGAGTTCATCAACGCGCTTCTGCAGGACCGGGAGCCCGAGATCGACGTCTACGAAGCCCTGGCGGTCACCGTGCCCGGCATCGTCGCGCACCAGTCCGCCAACAAGGACGGCGAGCAACTCGCCGTGCCTCAATTCCAGGCCCCGAAGTGACCTTGGTCGCATCGATGAGGTCGATGCGCCAGTCGGTGGGCTCGTCGGGCGCGTGAGTCGGCGCGGTTAGCGCCGCCGCTTGGACTTGCGGCCCTTGCCCTTGAGGAGCTCCGCCATCGCCTTGCCCATGGCCTGACCGATGTTCATGTAGGTCTCGGCGTTGCCGCCGTAGTGGCCGCCGGAGCTGCCCCCCTTGGACAGCGGGTGAGCGTAGACGGTGGCGACGTTGCCCTTGAACTCNGGGTANTTNCCGGACTTGCCGTCGACCGCCANCATGGCCTCGAGGACCTTGCCGCCATTGTCAGTGGNGCCCTTCNTGGTCTGGCCGAGNGTGGCGCAGACGAACTTCGCGTCNGGNGCNTTGAACTCCTTGCGNAGCTGCTTGATGAGATGNACGAGGTTCTTCTCGTATCGGCCGGANAGCGCGGCGCTTCGGCTGTCCCGATCACCCTGCCACCAGAAGAAGCCCGCGACCTCGTACTTCTTTGCGCCGGGATAGTACTTGTCGAGCTCGGCCAGCGGTTGCTTTGCCCTGGCGATGTCGCCGTCGTACTGCATGCCGGCGTACCAGCCGATCTTCTTCGGCTCCGTGCCCTTCTCCCACCGCTCAGGCGATCCCTTGTATCCCGGATGAACCCAGGTGACGCCCTTGCCATCGGTGAACTCGAAGCCTTCGCTGCCCGGCGGTAGCAAGTCCCAGCCGAGGGCGCGATTGCCAATGCAGCTCTTGAGGATCATCACCGGCGCGTCGATGGCTTCCCCCACGTGATGTCCGATACCGATCTCAGGGCCGATCTTGCCCCCCTTGATGGTCATGAACTCGTTGTTGAACTGCCTCGCGCCACCCGTGCCGCTCCCCATGACGCGTACGTTGCGGACATCCTGGCGCACGGTCCAGTTGCCGTCGTCGTCGACGAGGTAGGGGTAGAGACCCTTCTCCTTCACGGCGTGCGCGAGGGAGCCTTCCGCCCCCTTGACCTTGCCGAAGCCCAGCATGTTGGACTGGCCCAGCAGGATGTAGACCTGGACCGGCTTGCGCATGTCCGCGGGCTTGCCATCGGGGTCCGGCAGCTGGTCGGGCACCTGCGCTACGACGGCGGGAGCGGCGAGCAGCAGGAGCAGTTGAGCTGCGAGGGCGAGGGCGAGGGTGGTGGTTGTGCGTGTGCGGGGCATGCAGGAACTTCCTGTGGGGTGTGACGGAGGTGTCGAATGGAGGTGTGCGAGATCATAGTGCGGCGATTGTCAATCGAGCAAGCGGTGGGGGTAGAATGGTGAGGACCTCGGACGCGCTGTTCGAGGTCTATCGGAGTCGTTTCCCATGTCGCATAGGTCCCTCCTCGCCTCGTTGCTCGTCCTCGTCCTGACCGGAATTTCGGCGGCCCAGGTGCCCGTCGTCCTGACCCTCGAAAATCCCAGCGCGCAGCCCGGGACGGTGGACGTCTACATGTCAAACACGGTTCCCGTGGCGGCTTTTCAGTTCACCATCTCCGGTGCCACTGTCACGGGGGCGACCGGGGGAACCGCCGCGGTGGCTGGTCTGCAGGTCTTCTCCGGTGCGACCGGTGTGGTTATCGGCTTCTCCCTGACGTTGAGCACCATTCCGCCATCTGCGGGCGTGTTGCTGACCAGGCTGCAGGTCGTCCCGAATGGGACGGGTCCGAATATCTGCATGTCCAGCGTGATCATCTCGGATGTGAACGCGATGAGCATTCCGGTGAACTGGGGGCCGTGCGTCGCCATGCCGTCGCTCACGGCCGGCGTCGCCATGGTGGGGGCCCCTCTGGCCGTCACGCTTTCGAGTCCCCTTCAGCCGGGATTGCCGTATATCTGTGGCTTCTCCGGCGCCACGTCGCCCGGGATTCCTCTCCCTGACGGCCGGGTCGTTTCGCTGGCGAACGACTTCTTGTTGATGCTGTCCACCGACCCCTTGAACACGATCTTCCTCAACACCAACGGCACGCTCGACGCCGCTGGGGGGGCTACGGTCACGGTCCTCGTGCCGCCTGACCCCAGCCTCTCCGGGCTCACGGTCTACGCTGGCTTTGTGACCTTGGGGCCGCCGTCAGCCGTGGCTGGCATCTCTGCACCTGTGGCTATCACGGTGCAGTAGATCGGGATCGGGCTGTGCGCCCTCGCGCGCCGACGGCGCTGGTTATCCCTTCCTGTGGAGCGCGGTTGCGACCACGATCACGTTGCCCTCGTCGTCCTTGTTGACGGTGCCGGTGACGGTGATGGTCTGCAAGTGGTCGAGGCCGTTGAAGCCCTTCAGGCCCTCGCGCAGAAGTCGGCCACCTTCATCATGGAACGCGACGCCGATGATGTGGGTCTTGACCTTCGCCGGGTCCTCGCAGCAGTAGTCCCACGGGGTGGGGCAGCTGCAGTCGGCCCCGTCGAGGTCCAGGCAGCTCTTCAGCGCGGAGTCCGTCATCTTGATGAAGGCGCGCCCGTCGACGAAGTCCTGGATACGGCCCGTGACGACGATCTGGTCGCCCGCACCGGCGTTGCTGCGAATGTCCAGGACCTCCCGTGCTCCGGAGGGGGAATCCTGCGACCAGAAGGCGTCCAGCTGACTGGGGCCGGTTGCCTCCGGTTCTGCGGCGTCGCCGCAGGAGCCGAGGAGGAGCGTGGTAAGAGCGACGAATAAGATGAGCGGTGTCTTGGACATGATCGTGGTCTCCAACGGACGTTATCACGACTCCTTGAGGGCGCGTGTGACGGGGAGGCGAAGAATACGGATAAGGGCGGGGGCCGAGCTGACGACCGAGATGGCGATCATCCCGCCGAGGCCGATNAGGACGCTGACCGGGTCCACCTGCACTCGGAAGGCGGTCATGGCCATGCTCACGGACGCCTGCGAGAGGGCCACNCGAGCCAGGAACAGCCCCAGGAGGGCGCCGGCCATGCTGAGCACGAGGTTCTCCTGGAGCACGGCCAGGGCCACGGCACTTCCGCGGTAGCCGATGGCGCGCAGGGTGCCGATCTCGCGCACGCGATCCTGGACCGCGGCGATCACGGTGTTGGCTCCGCCGGTGGCCGCGGCGATGCCGATGAGGATCGCCATGGCCCAGGCCAGCCCCAGGATCGGGTCGAAGTACGCAGCCATCTCGGCGTAGTACTCCGCGGCCGACATGCTGATCAGCTCCAGATCGAGGCGCCGCGCGGCGAATAGTTCCACGTCGCCCAGGTCGTCGGGCTCCTCGACGCGCACGAAGACGGCGGAGCAGTCGTCGCGCTGGGCGTAGCCTTGCAGCTCCGCGAGGGGTAGCCAGATTTCGGACTCGATGGTCGTGCCGGGGGCGGCGAAGATCCCCGCGATGGTGAACGACCCGCCTTCGATCTCGATGGTCCGCCCGACGGCGAGCACCGCCGGGTCCACGTCACTCTTGGCTGCGGCGAGCCGTCCNACGAGGGCTTCGCCCGGTCCCGGGAGCTCCCCTTCGACGAGCGTCACCGCTTCGTGGACTAAGTACGCGCGCTCGGTGACGCCGCGCACGAAGGCCTGCCGGGCCTGGGCATCGCCGGGGACGGTCAACTCCGTGCCCATGTGGATCTCAGGGGAGGAGGCGGGGACGCCGCCGACACGAACGATGGTCGGGACGTCGGCGGCGACCAGCGCGGCGACGGCGGGGCTCATGGTGGAGCGGACGATGTCGTTGTCCGCGGCGGAGGACAGCAGCAGTGCGGTGTTGGGTGGGGAGGCGCCCAGGTGGCTCGCCTCGAGGCTGCGCACGAACGCGCTCGTCGACACCAGCAACGCGGCGACCAGCGCAGCGGCGAACACCATGAGCAGGCTGCGCACCGGTCGGCGACCTGCGTTTCTGATGGCGTGATGCAGCGGTAGTCGTCCCATCAGCCGCCGCTCCTGATGGCCTTGATCACGTCGATNCGNGCGGCNTGNATGGCCGGCANCACGCTGGCNAGCACCGCTGCGCCGATGGTCACGGCGAGGCTTGTGGCGACGACCATGGTGGTCATGGCAAAGCCGACCTGGACGCCCTCCACGCCGACGGCGATGCCGGTCGCGGAGATCACTGCGTACATGGCGCCGAGGCCGAGCAAACCCCCAGTCACGGCGATGGCCGTTGATTCGCCGAGGACCATCAGCGCGAGGTGATGGGCCTTGAATCCGAGCGCGCGCAGGACCCCGAATTCGCGGCGGCGTTCGTTCACCGCCATGTAGATGGTGTTGGCTACGAGGACCACCACCACCAGCACGCAGGCGATGCCGAACATCCGACCGAACTGGAGGATCTCCCGCAGATCTCGGGTGGCTCTCTTGAGGAAGGCGGCCATTGGCCGCGTGTCCGTCGGCTCCTCTGCGGTGGCGAGCCGGCGATCGATCTCCTGGGCGATGACCTCGGCTTGGGACGGATCGGTGATCTTCACCTCGATCTGTGTCACGGTGCCGAGGCGATCCACCGGCCCGGCGCGCTGGAGGAACTCCAGGTGCGTGAGGACAAGCCCCTCCTGGACCGAGTCCGATGACGCGAAGACACCGGTGACCTTGACGAGGATCTCGCCGAACTGGAACTTGTCGCCAACGGAGAGCCCGCGCCGCTCAGCGAACAGGCGTCCGACGAGGGCGGCGTCCGGTTCGCGACGGAACGCCTCCACGTCGCCATCCAGCAACCGGATGTCGCGGGCTACCAGCATGGTCTCCACGGGCGCCCCGTGGAAGGTGATCATGTCGAGATTCGTGCGGCAGTTATTGAGGAAGACCTTCACCGGGAGGACAGATTCGACCCCGGCGATGGACGTGATCTCTTCCACGTAGCGCTCCGGAAGAAACGACGTCTGTGGGCAATAGCGGTTCTTGCGATAGACGACCAGAGTGCGGGCCTTGTCGCCCGATTCGAGCGCCAGGTCCATGCCGGCGGAGAACGCCTCAGTGCCCACCAGGAGCATGACGGCGAGGCCGACCCCCAGGGTGGTGAGGGCCGTGCGCAACGGCCGCCGCCCCAGGTTCTTGCGGACCATGCGCAGGGTGTCGCGAGTGGTCATGACGTGGCCCCTTCGAATTGGGTCAGGCGTCCCTTGTCCAGGCGCAGGGCGCGGGTGCCGCGATTCACGGCGCGGACATCGTGGGTGACCATCATGATGGTCTTGCCGCGCTCCTTGTTGAGCCGCTCTAACAGGTGCAGGACATCCTGAGCCGACTCCTCGTCCAGGTTGCCCGTTGGTTCATCAGCGACGATCAGGTCTGGGTCGGCCACGATGGCGCGTGCGATGGCGACCCGCTGTTGCTGCCCACCCGACAGCTGCTTGGGGAGGTGGGCGTGTCGGTCGGAGAGCCCCACCGCATCGAGGGCGAGGGAGACGCGGCGATGGCGCTCGGTGCGGCTCATGCGGAACAGCCACAGGGGGATCTCGACGTTCTCATACGCGGTGAGCACCGGGACAAGGCTGTAGTCCTGGAAGACGTAGCCGATGGTGCGCGCCCTCCAGTCGGCGGCCGCCGATCGCGACAGGGATGAGAGGTCCTGATCACCGACGGTGATGCTCCCGGCGTCCGGTCGGTCGATCCCGGCGACCAGGTTCAGCAAGGTGCTCTTGCCGCTGCCGGAGGGGCCGAGGAGGACCAGGAGTTCGCCCTTCTCCATCTCGAGGCTGACGTCCTGCAGGGGGGTGACAAGGTGCTCCCCGAGGCGGTAGGACTTGGTGACACCCTCGAGCGTGATGAAGCTCATGGTCGATCCTCCATGCGAACTCGTGAGCCCTCTGTGATGCCGCTCATCCCGCCGTCGATGACCTTGTCGGTGACGTTGAGCCCTTCGAGGACGACCACATCGTTTCCCGATCGGCGGCCGGTCTTCACTCGGCGTCGCGCGGCGTGCCCGCTGACGCCGTCAACGACCCAGACGCTGTCCGGTGTAGCGAGGCAGCGTGAGGGAATGATCACCGCCGCGCCCCTGGTCGCGGATGGGTCGGTGTCGGCGTCACGGTAGACGGCCACCTGGCACAGCATGTCCGGTTTCAGGAGCCCGTCCGGATCGACGACCCGCACCTGCACCTCCAGGGTGACCTTCTGGATGTCCGCCGTGTCCACGATGCGCAGCACGCGTCCCTCGTACGGTCGTCCACGTCGCACGTCGCAGAGGATCTCTGCGCGCTGCCCCGCGGAAGTCCCGGCGACCTGGGACTGGGGCACGTCGACGCGAACGCGCAGCTCGGCGGGATCGTACAGGTGGCAGACCGCCGGCTGTTGTCCACCCGGTCCGACCACCGAGCCCGGCTGGGCGTCACGGGTGAGGACCACGCCGGCGCTCGGCGCGGTGACCGTCATGCGTGATGCGGTGAGCTTGGCGTCGTCGAGCGCCGCCTGGGCTTCCGCCACGGCGGCGTCCGCCTTCGGAACCGCGGCGGCGGCGGTGTCCCGCGCGAGCCGTTCCTTAAGGCGGAGTTCAAAATCACGCTTGGCCTTGCTCGACCGCGCCTTGGCCCCGTCCGTATCGGCGATCGCGCGCGCCACCTCTGCGGTCAACGCCGCGTAGTGCGCCTGCGCTTCGTCGAGCCGCGCCTGGGCAAGCTCCACTTGCCAGGGGCCCACGGCCTTCTCCTTGCGGAGGAATGTCTGGGTGGCGAGGTCGTGCTTGGCGATGTGCACCGCGGCCTCCGCTTCCTGGGCTGCCGCCTTGCGTTGCAGCTGGGCGGCCTCCTTGCCGCGGACATCGGCGGCCGTGCTATCCCTGGCCTCCGTTGCGTCGATGGCCTCGTCGAAGGACTGCTGGGCGTTGGCGAGCTCGATGCGCCGTAATGTCGCTTCGGCGCGGGCGCGGGCGAGGGTCGCTTCGGCCGCGGCCACCGCGATGGTCGCGTCGTCCCGGACCAGTTCGCACACAGGGTCGCCGGCCGCCACGGTGTCTGCTTCCAGGACGAGCATCTTGCTGACCACACCCTCGGCGAGGGCGGTGACGCGGACGGGGTAGGGGTCGGGTTCGATCCATCCCGCTGCCTGGAAGACGACGGAGCCCTTGCCGGGCCCGGCATCGGTCACGGCGCGGGGTCGGACGACGGTGACGTCGGTGACGGGAGAGAAGTAGCTCCTCGCCGTGTCCAGGAACACGAATGCCAGTCCTCCGAGCAGCAGGGCGGGTACGAGCACCCAGATCCACCGCCGGCGGGGCGTGGGGACGGCGGCGTCGCTGGCCGGACGGGCCAGCGCTTCCAGGTCTACATCTTGGCTGCGGGCGCTCATCGGCCATCCTCCGTGTCGAGGCCCGGGCACAAGCCCGCGGCTTCTCGGAATTCCAACTCCATGAGGCGCGCGCGTTCGAGCGCGTCCACCTCGGCGAGCACGCCGCGGGAGCGGAGCGTGAGCGCGTCCACCCACGCGTCGACGGCGCCGCCGCTCTCATCCACGGAGAGGCGGGCGCGGGCGCCTCGCCACGCGCGGGCGCTCTGAGATGCGAGCGTCAAGGCGTGCGTCGCGTAGTGCGCGCGTGCGATCAACAGTTCTTGGCGCCGCGCGACGCCCGACGCGAGCGTCCGTGCGAGGGCCCCTTCGACGGCTTCACGGGCTCGCTCCCGTCGTTCGAGGGCGGCTTCGATCTGCGCAGACACCTTGCTCGGCCAGGGGAGATCCAGGGCGACGATGCCGCCGGTGAGGAACTCGTCCGGTCGCATCTTGAGGTGGGGGCCGACCCGCAGGGAGGGCCACCAGGCGGCCGCCGCGGCGCGGACTTGCGCCTCGACGAGGGCGTATCGGAGTCGGGCTGCGCGGAGCGCGGGGACGCCGTCCAGCAGGTGGGCAGCGATGGGCACAGGGGCGGGGTCCGTGGGATTGACCTGCAGCATCGCCGCGCCGATGGCGTCGAGGGCGGGCGCGTGGGGCGGGAGACCGGACACGTGCGCGAGGGTCTCTCGCGCGCGGGCGGTGGCCGCCGTGTGCTGATGGAAGCGGGCAAGGAAAGCGGCATGCACGGCGCGCGCGCGGCCGATCAGTCCTTCCGAGAGTCGCCCCCGCGTGTAGAGAGTTTCGAGGCGATGGATGTCGCTCGCGGCGTCGGCTGCGAAGGATGCGAGACGGGCCTCGCGCTGTCGTGACGCAGCCAACGACACACGGGCGCGGTCGACGTCGAACACCGCGGCCCAGATGTCCTGCTCGAGTTGGCCCAGGGCGAGCCCTGTGGCACGAGCGGCCACCTCTTGTTCCGCGGCTTTGGGGCCGATGCCCAGGAGCCCGAGCAGGTCCAGGGTGGAGACCAGGTCGCTCTGGCGATCCGGTTGCCCCGTGTCCTCCAGCCGGTACGAGACGACGGCGCGATCGGGGTGGCCGGCCGCGGCGGCGTCATGGCGCGCCGCGCGCCATGTGCGACGAGATGCCTGCACGGTTGGCTCGAAGGCGATGGCGTGGGCGTGCCAGAACACGTCATGGGCGGCGTCTTGCTGCGGGTCCCAGCGCGCGGGCAACGAGAGCCCGAGGGGCGTCGCGTCGTGCAGCGCGAGCGCAGCCAGCACCAGCGCNGGAGACGGATCGGCGCGCCCTTCGACGTCAGCGACGAGCTTCTCCGGTTCAAGCGGCGCTGCGGGCGGCGCCGCGCAGGACGCGACGAGCAGCAACGAAATCGTGAGCAAACATGATCTGACCTTGGTGGGAGACGTGCCCATGGGCGGTCCCTCCGCGAGAGAGCGATACGAAAACGACCAACGGACCCCTCGCGCAAGCTGGGGGCCCGACGCGGAGGTCGGGATCAGATGAGCAGGGGAGAGACGAACGACCCGCCGGCGGGCGGCGACGCGGTCGCCCGGATAGGCGTGGCGTGCCGGGCGGCGCGGTCTGGTGCGTGGTCGAGCGCGCTCGTNGCGCGCGGTGGCTCCGCGTTGCCCTGGCTGTCGGGGAGCGGCCTGGTTGGCTGCTTCGNCACGGTCGCGAGCTCGAGGCAGCACATGCACTCGTCGTCTTCGGGGTCGGCGACGCCGGGCTCTCCGCCGCAGCAGGGAGCGAGATCGGTGGATGTGGCGTCACCAGCACCGCAGCCGCCGCAGACGTCCTGTCCGACGCCGTGGATCTGCACGGTGTTGGTGCTCAGGCAAACGGACAGCGTGATCCCCCCGGGGAGACCCAGGGAAACCAGCGCCACGAACAGGACGGCGGCGTTCGCCATCGGTGTCCAACGTCTGGATGCCATTCTCCAAGCCTATCGTCCCCGGAGGAGCCAAGCACGAAGCGGTCGAGGCTTTTTCCCTCTGAGGGGTGTGATTACTGCACGAACAGGCGTCTTACGGCTGAGACCTCGGGGGTTCCGCCGGTGAGTCGGACGCAGATCGCGTCGATGATCAGCCCCGCGGGGGCCAGGATCGGGTCGAAGGTCATGGCCTGAGCGTGTGCGCGGAAGTGGAAGGGATGAGCGCCGAGGGGCATGGCGAGCTGTTGCTGGAGGAACGGCAGGCTCGCGCCGGCGCACAGGCCGCCGTAGAGCCCCGCGCCGAGGCTCGGGCACGGATCGAGGCTCGCGAAGTTGTAGTACTCGACGCCCTCTATGAGGTTCGCGCTGGTGACGGTGATCGGTGCGCCGGGGGAGGCCTGGCGCAATGAGATGGAGGCACCGCCGTTGCACGCGACGGTGTGAGCCCCCTGCAGGACGCCGTTCAACTGTGGCATGCCGAGGCTGAGTAACGCGGATGTCGCGCCGAAGGTAACGGACGCGAGTCCGCTTCGATTGCCGTAGACGAGGGGGCCGGGGACCTGAGACCACGTGCCTGAGTTCGGGTCCATCCGGTGGGTCGCCGTGCCCGCGCGGGTGACGTAGAGGGCGGGGCCGCTGCCATCGTCGTGGACGTCGAGGAACGAGGCGTAGGTGAGCGGGGCCGAGACCTGCAGAGAGGTGCCGTCGTATGTGAGGACGACGTCGCTCGTGCCGCCGCNGAGGAGTCGTCCGGTCAGGTAGAGGCGCGGTCCGTACGGGCCGACGCATGCCTCGAGATCGGTGGGGACGGTGGGGTTCAGCCCTAACAGCATGGGTTGCCACTGGCCTCCGACGAGTCGGGTCAAACGGTTCGTCGGCTGGCCGTTGGCGAATTCGAAGTTGCCGATGGCCCAGAGTTCGCCGCCGTTCGGTCCGGGGAGCGTGGCCAGGTTCGAGACCCACTCGGTGAGGGGATTTCCGTGGGTGAGGTTGCCGCCGACGGCGGTCCACTGGGCGCCATCCCAGCGGGCGACGTTGCCCAGGGGCGTGCCGTTGGCGCTGAGCGACCGTCCTGCGATGTGGAGCGCTGGTCCCGTGCCGTCGTCAAAGACCTCGAGGTCGTAGACGGTCCCGCCGAGACCGCCCACGTCCGACCATTGGGTCCCGTTCCAGCGCGCCAGACCGTCGGCGGGCGCGCCGCTGTTCGTGAAGAACGTGCCACCGCAGTACAGCTGTATCCCGGACCCATCGTCCCACGCCTTGAGGCACCAGACGATTGCAGACGGGAAGCCACTGCCCATGGCGGACCACTGGACCCCGTCCCAGCTGGCGATGCTGTGGGCCGCGACGCCACCAAACGAGGAGAAGTTCCCGCCCACGTAGATCCGAGCACCCGAGCCGAGGTCGGCCGCGCACGCCTCGTACGCACCCCATCCGGNCATCGGCGCACCGGTCGGACCCCAGAGGCACTGGGCCGGCACAACTGCGATCAGGCTCAAGAGGGTGGGAAGGATGAAACGCATGTAAGGCCTTCCGTGTCGTCCTGGAACGGCGGACAGGCTATCACGCATGTCGCTGCGCCNGACCGGAGCGCGCCGGGGCTCCCTGTCGCCCTGTGGGGCCATCTGTCCCCGCGGGGGGACACAGGTTATGACCCCTTCATGCCGGGCAGGCCCCGTTCTTGATCTGACATAAGATACTGCAGTAAATAAAGTTATGTGAATTATTGGACTGCGAGAATGGGGCTGGCACGGCATCTGCAATATGTGGGGCGGCTCGCGCAGTCTGCTCGAGCACCTGGTTTGCCAGGTTGGAAGTGACACACGGGAATCTCGGAGGTCCTTGTCATGAAGAAACTTACTCTCAGCATCCTGACGACTCTCGGAGTCATGCTTCTCACCATCACGGTCTCTACGGGGACGGTGAACGCGCAATCCGGGTCATCGCGGNNCAATGGGAACGCCTCGGAGCTCCCGAGGGGCGTCAAGCCGCGCACCNGCGTCAAGCCGCGCACCAGCGTCAAGCCGCGNACCAGCGTCAAGCCGCGCACCGGCGTCAAGCCGCGCACCGGCGTCAAGCCGCGCACCGG
>NYSS01000005.1 GCA_002683135.1 Planctomycetota bacterium
CCTTGGAGGAAGAGATGGTCGAGGCCTCCAATCCATGCGTTGCCTTCTGAGAACGCGAGGCTGTAGCCGGCGAAGGCCCACACGCAGCCGACGACTCCGAGTGAGCAGAAGCTCATCATCATCGTGTTGAGCGCGTTCTTCGAGCGGACCATGCCGCCGTAGAAGAACGCCAGCGCCGGTGTCATCAACAGCACCATGGCCGTCGAGACCAGCACCCAACCCGTATCCGCCGCGCTGATCCCCTCCAGCAGCACAGACGAAGAGCCCAAAAAGGGCTCACTTGACGCAGTCATCCACCTCTCCCCGCGTGAACAGCTCCTGCTGACCTGATTTCGCGCCCCCGCCCCTGGATATACATGATTCTCCCCGAGCTTGCCGACGGAAAACGCGGGCGTGAGACGACGTGATGGTCGGGGTGTCATGGACCCACGCGACGGCCACCCACCTCAAATCACCTCACGCTCGCGTTCGCGGGTCTGACACACCCGCGACGCTCATCGCCGACGAGGCGGGCACGATCCAGATGGCTGATTGACGCACTACAGACGCCGTCATACGGTCCCGCGATGCGCTGCCTGCTACTGCTGCTCGCGGTCCTCTCCGCCGCCAACGCTCAAGAACTAGAACTCCAGAAGGGTGATCGCATCGTCTTCGTCGGCAACACGTTCGCGGAGCGTATGCAGCTCTTTGGTTGGTTCGAGACCTTCCTGCACACGAGATTCCCGGATCATGACCTGACGGTCCGCAACATGGGCTGGTCCGCCGACGAGATCGGCGCACGCCCGCGCCCGCTGGGTTTCGGAAGCCGCCAGCGCTACCTGGCCGAGGAGGGAGCAGACGTCGTCATCGCATGCTTCGGCATGAACGAGTCGTACGCTGGGGAGCAGGGCCTACAGCCCTTCCGGGGCGCCCTGGACGCGTGGATTCGCGAGCTGCTCTCGCGCCCCTATAACGAGCGCTCGCCGCCGAGGCTGGTGCTCGTCTCACCCATCGCACACGAGAGCCTGGGCGGGATGCTGCCGGATGGTGACGCGCACAACGGGGTCCTGGAGCGCTACTCGCGCGTGATGGCAGAGACCGCTCGGGCACACAGCGTCCCGTTCGTTGACCTGTTTCATCCAACCCTGAAACACGCGGGGAAACCCCTCACCTCCAACGGCATCCACCTGACGCGATACGGCTACTGGCGCGTGAGCCAGATCATGGCTCGAGCCCTCGGGTTGATCGATGGGGTCCCTCCGCCAGACGCCGCCACACCCCTGGCCTCTGCGGAGGCCTTACGCCGCGCTGTCCACGACAAGAACGACACCTGGCAGCTGCTCTGGCACGGTCCCAACATGGAGTACGTCCACGGACGACGGAACCGACTGGGCGGGGCCAAGCGGATGCCCGCCGAGCGGGTCCAACTACGAGACCTGCTGCGCCAGATGGACGCGCGCATCCGGAGCATGCCCAAGCCACCGCCGGGGAGCATCTGGCGTTCAGAGCCCGGCGGCAAACCACACTGGATCACGCCCCCTGGCTACGAGGAGCTTGACCTCCCCGCCGTCGTCTTTGAGGACGACGTGCCCGGGACCATCCTGGACCCGGCGGCGGCCTTGAAGTCGTTCACTCTCCCGGATGGCTACGAGATCAACCTGTTCGCGTCTGAGCTGGACGCACCGGTGTACAACCCCGTCGCCATGAGCTGGGACGCCCACGGTCGGCTGTGGGTCGCCACATCACCCACCTGGCCACACCCCATCCCAGGGCAGGCCCCGAATGACGCGATCATCATCCTCCAGGACATCGATCGCGACGGCGTCGCGGACAAGCACACCGTGTTCATGGACGGCCTCGACATGGTCCATGGCCTCGCCCTCGGTGACGGCGGCGCATACATCTCCCAGACGCCCAACCTCATCTTCGCTCGGGACACGGACGACGACCTCGTCGCCGATTCATTCGAGGTGAAGCTCCACGGCTTCGGCGGCGAGGACGTGGAGCACTCCATCAACAACTACCGGTGGGGGCCGGACGGCGCGCTGTATTTCATGGAGGGCATCTTCTTCCACACCCAGGTGGAGACGCCCTTGGGGCCGCGCCGCCTGCTCGACGGCGGCGTGTTCCGCTACAAGCCGTCCACCGCACGCTTTGATGTCTTCGCCTCGTACGCGTTCTGGAACCCCTGGGGTCAGGTGTTCGACGCATGGGGGAGGCAGCTCGTGCTGGACGCTTCGTCCCACGATTACTTCAACGCCAGCGTCCTCGCCTCTCCCTTCGTCTACCCGAAGCACAAGCAGAACCGTCACGGAGCGCTCTCCTTCGCTCCCGGGGGGCTCGGCCCGGCGGCGGGTATCGAGATCATCCGCAGCCATCAGTTCCCCGACGAAGCCCAGGGGCGGTTCATGGCCAACCAACTCTCGGGTGGGTTTCGCGGCACCCGCTGGTTCGACATCCAGGACCGGGGAAGCTCGTACGCCGTCACGCAGGTGGACCCACCCCTGCTGGTTTCCAGTGACCCCCATTTCCGCCCGATCGCCATGAACTTCGGCCCCGACGGCGCCCTCTACCTCGTCGACTTCTACTCGCCCCTGATCGAAAACACGTCCGAGCCGAAACGCGCGCTCGGCCGGGACCACATGCACGGACGCATCTGGCGCATCCGCCACAAGGGCCGTCCGCTGCGCCCCCAACCCCAGATCGCGAGCGAGTCGGTGCCGACGCTCATCGAGCTCCTGCAGGACGCCGAGGAGCGCACCCGAGAGCTGGCGCGACGGGAGCTGCACGAGCGGGGCGCCGAGGCCGTCCTCCCCCACGTGAACACGTGGACATCCCAACTCGATCGCACGAAGGCCGACCATGAGCGCCACCTGCTGGAGGCCTTGTGGCTGCACCAGGCCTTCGAGGACGTGAACTCCGCGCTGCTGTCGACGCTCCTCGACGCCAAAGATCCGCGGGCGAGGGCAGCAGCGACCCGAGTCCTGCGCTTCTGGCAAGACCGCATCGACAATTCTCTGTCGCTCCTCGAGGCGCTCGTGGAAGACGATGACGCCAAGGTAAGGCTGCAGGCGCTCCTGGCGTGCGGCTTCGACGGGTCGCCCCGGGCGCGAGCGGTGATGCTGCGCGTCACCCGACACGCCATGGACGACGGCCTGCGCCACGCCCTCGATGACACCACGCAGGCCTTTGATCGGCGCGGCGTCGCAGCGACCCTGCCCGGGTTCCCGGAGGGAGACGCCTACGTACTGCGCCGCATCCCGTCATCTCGGCTCGTGACAATGAAGCGAGGCGCCTCCGTCTGCCGCGAGATCGCGACACGATCCGGGCTCGACGCCTCCCTGCGGCGAGACGCGCTCGCGACATCGGCGCAACGCAAGGGGACCACCTTCATCGCCGAGCTCCTGGACGCCCTCGCGACCACGAGCCGCGAGGGGACAACGAGGCAAGATGTCCGCGCCGACCTGATACAGCTGCTGATGGCGCGACCACGGCCGGAGTTACGGCGGGCGATGGAATCCTTGAGCGCGCTCGCGTCGGGAGCCAAGCACGCGGACTCACGCGCCGCCGGATACGCAGCCATGGTGGTCGCCCGGGGCGCAGAAGAAGGCTGGGCCTTCGCAGCGCGGACGGACGGGGTGACCCACCTTCTCGAAGGGGTGCGCGTCATTCGCGAGCCGACTACGCGGGCTCAGTTGACCGGACAGATCAACTCCCTGCTCGCGCCGGAGACGGCGCCTCCCTTGCGACGCGCCGCCATCCTCGCGCTCTCTTCCTTGTCCGGCGTCGACGACACGGTCTTCGCCACCCTGGCCAGCCTCCTGCGCGACCGAGACGATGTCGACACCGCGATCACAGCCCTCGCGCGCGTACCCTCTGCGTTCTGGCCACGAGACAGGATCGCGGCCGTGGCGACAGACGTGACGGCCCACGTGGCGAACGTCGAGCCCGAAGACCGGGGCCGGCCGACCTTCAAGCGCGCGCTACGGTTAGCCAACGAACTCGTGTCGCTCCTTGACCCCGTCGCCGCCAAGCCTCTCCAGGACCGCTTGGGCAGCCTGGGGGTCCGTGGGCTGACCGTGCGCGCGGTCCCCCACCTCATGCTCTTCGACAAGACCCACCTCGTGGTGGAGGTGGGCGAGCCCGTCGAGTTGACGTTCGAAAACCCCGGCGTCATGGGCCACAACCTGGTGATCGTCAAACCGAGAGCCTTGGAGGAGATCGGAGGACGGGCCGACGCCATGGTGGGGGACGTCGCGGGCGACCCAGCCCATCGCTTCGTCCCCGACTCCGACAAGGTCCTTCACCACTCGGGGATGGTGAAACCCCGGGAGGCCGTGACCCTCTCATTCGTGGCGCCGACGACTGCTGGCGCCTACCCCTATCTCTGCACCGTGCCGGGACACTGGGTGCGCATGAACGGCACGCTCCACGTCGTCGCGGACGTCGCCCAGTGGGTCCGCGAGAACCCGGAGAAGGCCTTCGGCAGCAACCCCTTGGCTCGGGTCCAACCTCGAGACTGGAAGCTCGACGATCTCACGGGTGACCTGTCCAGCCTCGCCAGCGGCCGCGACGGAGACCGAGGCAAGCGCCTGTTCGCAACGCACTGCAGCCCGTGTCATCGCCTCGAAGAGGCCGGATTCGTCGTCGGCCCGGATCTGATCGAGGTGTCTGCGCGGCTGAGCCCCGCGGAGATGCTCGCGGAGATGCTCATGCCCTCCAAGAAGATCGACGACGCATACCGAAGCTGGATCATCACCACCCGGGACGAGGAGGTCGCCTACGGGGTGATCGTGGAGCGGACCGATGATTGGATCCGCGTCGTCGAGAACCCGCGTCTGGACAAGGTGGGCGTAAAGCTGCCCCGCGACCAGATCGCGGAGATGCGTCCGTCGGGCACGTCCACCATGCCCATGGGCGTCCTCAATCCGCTCTCCCGCGACCAGATCCTTGACCTGCTGGCGTACGTGCGATCGGTCGGCAAATAACCGCAACGAAGCGCGTCACGCCAACCGATACCCGGACGCGACCTGATCCAGGTGGGTGAGGCTACGGCGAATACCATCCTCCACATCCGCCGTGGGCTCGTACTCAATCAGATACACACCATCGAACGACATGCTGGCGAGCAGCGACGCGTAGTCCATGTCATCCTCGCCGATGGCCACCGCGACCCAGCCGTCCCCCCGCCGCGTCCAGTCCTTAAGGTGACAGTAGTTGATGCGGGAGTCGATGATCTCGAGTCCGTAGCTCTTGTCATCGGGCCGCGCGGCCTTGATGTTGCCGGGGTCGTAATTGAAGCCGACTCGCGGCGGCAGCTCGCGCATCATCCGACGCAGCCCGTCCGGATCGGTCGTCGGCGTTCCGACGTGATTCGCCGAGCCATCGTCGTTGAAGCTGATCGCCCCGTGGGTCTCGATGGCGATGACGAGCCCGAGCTCTTCGCACAGCGCGTCGCAGATGGAGAACGCGTCGAACATCTGGGTCCAGAGGGGCTCCGTCATCGCCGCCGACGCCGTGAACCCGGCGAACAAGCGCACGTGAGTAGCCCCGCAATCCGCGGCGACACGGATCTGATCAACGACACGAGCGACCGTCGCGGCGTGACCCTGGCCATCCGGCAACGTGAAGTCGTTTTCGATACAACAAAACGGCGCCGCGACCCCGTGGTCCACGGACAGCTTCCGCAGGGCGGCCACGTCGGAAGCGGACGGAGCTTCCGGGAGCCGACCGACCTGGCCGCCGCCGATGCCAAACTCCAGATATCGGAAGCCGAGCCGCGCCGCGATTTCGAAATGGTCCGCGAGAGGCAGCTCGCGGAACCCCCATTCACCACAGCCAACGATCATCGGTCTCTCCCGCGGGGTGCGGCGCTCACGCACACTGGCACCATCAAGGCGCACGTCTCGCTTGGTGCCTGCTTCGGCTCCCCCGCTGCTTCCGTCATCGAACGGACACACTACCCCATCATGGGGCGAAGAACTCTCTGCGTTGCCCGCTCCAATCCTCCCGCGAATTCGGAAGCCGACTCACATCTTCGCGCACGCTTGGCCAGGCGCGCGTCAACGATCCGCCGCTAACACGCCATGGTCGGCACGGCCCAGTAGCAAGCCGCTCAGCCCGTCCTGCCCGACGAAGCCGCGGGCGCTGACCGACCGCGCACCACGTAACCACCACCACGGTCTCGCGATGTCGACTCGTGACGCCCCATGGGGTCACGTCGTTCAAAGAGAGAGGGCGCGCCACCCATCGCATTTCCGCGAGTTGACGCGCCCTGTCCCCTTCACCCTCGAGCAGGGGCACGAGGACTTGAACCCCGAACCTGTTGATTTGGAATCAACTGCTCTGCCAATTGAGCTATACCCCTGTGGAATGGTCAGTTTAGGAAGACCAAGGGGCGGGTCAAGGACTGGCGAAGACGCGGTGCCGCGGGCACCTCACTCTTCCGGGTCGGGGGCGGCTTCGCGATCCCTGCTGTCGATCCAGAACGGCTCACCCTGGCATCGGGTGACCTCCGCCGTCCAGGAGTGGCAACGCCAGGAGGGGACGAGCTCGGCCTCGAGGACACCCAGGAAGATGTCCATGGTCGCCACCTCGCATTCCACGCCCTGCTCGTAGATGAATGGAACCGACGCGTCCCAGTTCATGCGGTCGTAGAGAAAGGCGGAGACCTCAAGGTGATCGGCGAGACGGTCGTGAACCGCGACGATCTGCGCCACGGCCGTCGTGCCGCCCTCCTGATCAGCGTGATACACGAGGTACTTCTCAGCGTCCGAAGCACGAAAGACCCGCTGGATGCAAAAGCGGTCTTCCTCCAGGAACACCTGGCGAAGACGCGTATCCCAGCACTTCGGACAGAAGCGCGGCTCGGCCAGACCCTCCGGCAGTGACGCCGGGTTCTCCTTACAGATGCGACAGGTGCCCATCCGTGTCCGTTACCAGTGCCACCCCGGCCCCCAGTGCAGCCCTCGGTGCCTGCGACCGTAGAGGACGCCGCCGGAAAAAAAGACGGGGCGGCGCTCGATGCGGACCGGGAGAAAGCGGCTCTGGTGCCGGGTTTCCTGCCCACGGAATCGATATCCCCAATCGAGGGTCACCGAGCCGGTCGTCTTGAGCGCGCCGGGCGCGCCGGCGTCGTAGAGCACCTCATAGGAGGCTCGTTGATGGGCGCCCGCGGCCATGGTGGTCTCCGAGGCTCCCGCGGGGAAGGAGACCGAGACGCGGTTCCACGCCCGGCCTTCATCGTCCTTGAGGGTGAGCCCCTCAAGCGGGAGTTCCACCGTGTCCTCGCTCGCGTTGTCGAGTACGACGGTGACGCGAACCGTATCGGTCTCTCGATCGCCGACCTTGTCGTGGGTCTTGCCACCCATACTGATCGTGATCGCGCCTTCCCGTCCGGCGTCCGATTCGAGCACGTGCCGCACTTCCCGCACGGTGGACCCGTCAGCGCCGACGCCGTCGAAGCGGTAGGTCCGCATGGAGCATCCGGCGAGCAAGGACAACAGGATGACGAACGGAAGACTCCGCATGGGTAGCAGGGTAACAGAAGGCCTATCCGAGGATCGCAGCGACACGAGCCATCACGTCATCCGTGAGGCGGTCAACGACATCCGAAGCCCCAAGGTTTTCCTCCAACTGTGCGCTGCTCGAGGCGCCGAGTATGACCGTGCTCACGTGCTCGTTTCGCAGGCACCAGGCGATCGCCAGCTGGCCCATGGAGCATTCGATCTCATCCGCCACGCCCTGGAGTTCCCGTACGGTCGCGATCCGTTCTTCAGATAAACGGGACTGCAGCCAGGACTGACGCGCGAGCCGACTATCTTCCGGGATCCCCTCGTTGTACTTCCCCGTCAAGATGCCAGAGCTGAGCGGACTCCAGATGGTCGTGCCCATGCCGTATCGTTCGTAGAGCGGCGCGTACTCTCGTTCGACGCGGTCACGGGCGAACATGTTGTATTCGGGTTGCTCCATCGCCGGAGGGATACAGCCCAGCTCCTTGGCGAGGGAGTGCGCCTCCTCGATCTGCTGACCCGACCACTCGGAGGTCCCCCAGTAAAACGCCTTGCCCTGGCGCACGATCACGTCCATCGCGCGAACCGTCTCTTCGATGGGAGTGTCCGGGTCAGGTCGATGGCAGAACAGGAGATCGACGTACTCGAGGCGCAAGCGCCGGAGCGCGTTGTTCGTGCCCTCCATCAGGTGCTTCCAGCAGAGCCCCTCGTCGTTGGGGCCAGGTCCGCCCCAGAAGATCTTGGACGAGACCACCAGGTCTTCGCGGCGGTACTCCTCGAGGGCCACGCCCATGAGCTCTTCCGCCTGCCCCTTGGCGTAGGCCTCCGCGTTATCGAAGAAGTTCACCCCGGCGTCGAACGCCTGTCGCATCAGCTTCTTCACGTGGCCAATATCCAGCTGCGGGCCGAAGGTGAGCCACGACCCGAACGAGAGCTCGCTCACCTGCAGCCCGGCTTTCCCAAGTCGCCTGTACTTCATCTCGCTCCTCCGCGAGCGTCAGGATACCGGCAAGACGGGCCGCGAGCGGAACGGCCTCCGTCTCACGCACCCCCCTCGTTTCCCCGCAACGCTCGCTCTTTCCTATGATCAGCCCATGCCGAAGATCTCCACCGAGCCGCCCCGCGTCCGCCTGACGCTCTGTGCCGACGTAGAGGCCATCGGTGAGGGTCCGATCACGCGCGGCGACGGGCCTCCATACCTCATGCGAAAGGGCCAACGCATCACCGGGCAATCTGAGCTGCGGCGTGGATTCAGGACGGCCCTCGGCCCCGAGGGCCACATCGCACGATTCCACGCAGCCCATCCCCAGCGCTCCGCAATCGCTGTCGTGGGATGCGGCAACCTCGGCCTCAACGCTGGAGTGCGCGCGTGGAAAGACGGCGAGTGGCTTGGCGTCGCGGGCCCCGAGGGTGGCGCGATAGCGGTCGACGACGAAGGACGGGGCCGGCGCGTCGCGGGCGATGACGAACCGGAGGATGGGTGGGTCATCACCGGTCCCGGGCTCGTCCGTGATGGGTGCCCCGCGGTATCGGACGTCACCACGTTCGCGGACCCACGCCACCGGCTCCTGTTCCCCTACGTGACGACCGAACCCGGCGCGCGCGTCGACTTCGGACATGACATCCTGCTCGCTGACCCGGACCTCTACAGGTCCGCCGCGGCCCATCGCCCCGTACGCCTGCCGATCACCGACGTCGCCCACGAAGCGCTCCTCGACGCGCTCGCGGTCAAGGGCTACGCCGCATCTGCTCAACCAGGGCGCCCTGGGACATATGACATCGACGGCGACGTCCTCGAGATCGTCTTCTTCCCCGGGCTCTACCCACACCACGCCCTCGCCGTCGGGGCAGACGGTGCCGTGACTTCATGGATCGTCCCCGGTCTCAGCAACCGCGCGGGGACATCGATTGACGCCCTCGCCGCCCAGCTCGTCGCCCATGGCGCACGGGACGCGATCCTGCTCGACAATGGCGGCGACGTGGGCCTGTGGCGAGCCGACTCGAAGCAGTGGACCGTGCGGCCGGCGGAACCTGATCGCGAAGACGCGTGGCCCCTCACGGCCTGCCTCGTCTATTCGACGCTCACTCCTCCAGGCGAAGGCTGAGCGTGGCGCACACCGGCTCCGGAGGGGGAGCCGAGTCGGGACTCAACCGCTCGACTCCAGGACGCGGATCAGCACCGCCGGGTCCACGTTGCCGCCGCTGACCACGGCGACAGCGGTGCGCCCGTCGAGCGGCACCTTCCCGAAGAGCGCCGCCGCGACAGACACGGCGCCGGTGGGCTCCGCGACGATCTTCGCACGCAACATCATCAGGCGCAGCGCCGCCTGGATCTCGTCATCGCTCACCAGGACAACGCCACGAACCATCTGCTTGATGATGGGGAACGTGAGCTCCCCCGGCATGACATTGCGTATGCCATCCGCGATCGTGTTCGGGAGGTCGATCTCGACCCGCTCCCCAGCGTCGAGCGACCGGGCCGTATCGTCCGCGCCTTCGGCCTCGACGCCCCAGACCTCGACGTCGGGCGCCCGGCTCGACAAGAACGCGGCGCAGCCAGCGAGGAGACCTCCGCCGCCACACGGGGAGATGAACACGTCGACCTCGGGGACCTGCTCCATCACTTCAAGCGCGACGGTCCCTTGCCCGGCGATCACGTCCGGGTGGTCATAGGGCGGGACCATCATGAGTCCATCCCCGTCAGCGAGCTCGGCGGCCTTCGCGAGGCGCTCAGCAGAGGAGCGACCGCACCGGATAATCGTCGCGCCGAACGCCTTGATGGCCGCCACCTTCACCTCGGCAGCGTCTTCGGGCATCACGACCGTACACGGGACCCCCAAGATCTTCGCCGCGAAGGCAAGCGCGCCCCCGTGGTTGCCGCTCGACCCCGTCACGACGCCGTTCGCCCGCGCCGCTTCCAGGTTGCGCGTCAGGGCGTGGAAGGCGCCCCGGAACTTGAAGGCGCCCGTCCGCTGGAACGACTCCATCTTCAAATAGAGCGTCCCCCCCGCCATCTCGTCCAGGGTCCTGGAGTGGATGACCGGGCTCTTGTGGATGATCCCCGAGATGCGCCCGTAGGCCTGCTCTACCGCCCCCGCGTCCATGGCGGCGGGATTCTAACCGAGTTCACAAAGCCTGTATGATGTTCGGGTTGCGAAACCCCGCAATGGGCCGCGCCCCTGCCGTATAGGGAAACGGAGCCTTCGCCGTGCCCAAAATCGTCCGCTGCCACAACTGCATCTCGCTGGTCTACGACGGCGCAGAGGTCTGCCACCACTGTGGAGAGAAGTTGAGGGTCCGCCGAAAGCGGATCTTCTCCAAGGGGGCGGGGCTCTTCATCCTCCTATCCGTGGTCCTGTTCACCATCGGTGACGCGGTCTATCTCGCCAAGGAGCGCAGCAAGACCCTCCGCTTCGACCGCCATCACATCAAACGATTCATCGACGGCCAGCTCAACGGAGGGGACTCCCGCAGAGACTGGTTTCGATGCAAGGACGACACCGTGGTGGTCCCGGTCCTTCGTGACGAATTCCACCGGGTCGTCGGAGAAAACCCCAAGATCCTGCATCGGGACTCAACGCTCATCGATCGCAAGGCCGAGATCGTCCACTGGGATGGGTGGACCAGGGAGATCCCCGCCCGCAAGTACATCCACTACATCGACTGGCGCGGCGACAACCGGGGCAACTACCACAGCCTGCCGATGACCGTGGAGATCACAGGGGAGCCCTATAACCTGCGGATCATCAAGGTGACGTGGGACGGCAAGGACGAGGAGCTTCTCCGCGAAGACGGCGGCTGATCACCCCCCGCCGCCCCAGCTCAGGACCGCGTTGATCTGCTCGGACGCCAGGTCCGGCCATTTGAGCCGCGCCAAGAACAGCGCCAGGAGCGCGATCAAGACGAAGGAGAGCACGAACAGCGCGAAACGCGCGACCCACCCGATCGACAGGAGCAGGACAAGAAACGGCCAGACGAGAACCACCAGGGCCCTGCTCCCCTCCTCCTCCCGACGCATGACCCTGCCGCCCCGTCGGAGCTGACCCTGGATCGCCTTGACCGCGTCGTGCGCAGCCGGCAGCGACACCGACGCCACCAGGAACAGTCCCACGAAGATCCCGCCGACCCAGGCCAGGGTCTGCCCCATGCCCTCAGGGATCTGGTCCTCCTGTATCTCGAGTTCGCCACGCGCGTACATGACGCCGAGGGCCGCGACGATCACCAGCGGAACAACGTTCACCAGCACCAGTAGGCCGAGGGTCCTCCGGAAGGACCGGGCCTTCTTGCTGCGTCGGGCGGATCGAGGCATGTTCACCCCTCCTTGGGAATGCAGGCACCCTGAATGATATCGTCTGGTTCCTGCTTCGCCGGAGCCGCACATGATCCCACGACTTGTCCTTTGCGTGATCGCGCTCGGCGCCCTGTCCCCAGCGCAGGACATTCACGCCGCCCGACGCTCGTTCAGGTCAGCCATCAAGGCGACCGATACGAAGAGTCGGCAGGCCGGCATCGACGCGCTCATCGCGTGCGAAGACCCCCGGGCGATCGGCGACCTGTTGTCCGCTGCCCTCAAGACGACGAAGGACCTGGCGAAGCTCGAGAAGAAGATCGTCAAGTCTGGACAGGCAATCGGGGGGGCCCTGAAGGCGCTCGACAAGCAGGGCGATAAGGGGCGCCCGATCACCGTGGGCGCGATGCAGGCAGCCGAACGCAAGGCCGCCCCTTTTCGCCAGGAGCTCGCTCGGGGCCTCTCAAAGAAGCGATCGCTTCAGAGGTGGCAGCGGATGTTGCTGGCCGGCTGCGGGACCCTCCTCGACAAGTTCACGGACGGGGCGCGCGGAGAAGCCATCGCGTTGCAGGTCTCCAAGTTCTCAAACGGGCGCGACTTCGAAGAGCGCAAGATCCGCCTCGCGATCATCGCCCAGAGTCGGGGCCCCATCGCAAGAGACGCCCTCGTGGAGCTCGCCCAGCGAGTCGAGGACAACGTGCTCCGGGTCGCCGTCATCGACGCGATCGCTGCGCGGCGCGACGTTCAGACGATCCCCGCGCTCGCGAGAGCCCTCGAAGATGACGTCTGGCCAGTACGCGTCGCAGCCACACGCGCCCTCTCCGGGATCGGTTCTATCGAGTGCATCCCGGCGCTGCTGGGCGCGCTCCCGAACGCCGACGGACGAGCCCTGGAGGAGATCCTCGAGGCCCTCGTCTCTCTCGCCGGGGTCACCTTTCACGACAACGTCACCCTCTGGCAGCAATGGTGGAAGGGCGAGGAGTCGGCCCTGCGAGCCATGCTCGAGAAGATCTCCTCCAGCAATCCCGGTACGCAGGTCGGCGGGATGATCGCCATCGGCCAGGGGCGATTTCTCCTCGGGGCACGCCGGCTCCTCGCACAGGAGGGAGTCGGACCTCTGAACGCAGACGAAAGGGACCTGGAGCCCGCGGCGATCACGGGCTCGGAGGATCACGTCGCGCTCGCCGAGGGAAGGCGCGACGCCGTGGGCCGGGTGTTCACGAGGCTTCCAGGCAATCTACGGGATGGGTTTGTTTCACGGTTTCTCATCAACCCGCTCCACCAAGCCACGAGCACCGACGCTCGCCTTCGGCTGACCACCTTCCTCGGGGGTGTGCGTACCGAACAGGCGCGGCAAGCCTTGCGGCCGATCCTAGGTACCGCCCGCATCACCGCGCCCGGCACCGACAAGCGCCTGCCGAGCGCGGACCGGGAACGCATGCGCCTCGCGGCGGCCCAGGCCATGGGCCGCCAGGGCCACCCCTCGGCCGCATCGGCGCTCCGCCAGGCGCTCACCGGTTTCGGCGTGAAGACCGCGGTCCGAATCGCGGCAGCGAAATCTCTGCGCACCCTGAATCTCAAGGAGTGCGTTTTTCCGCTCATTGAGGGGCTCGGATCGGAGGCAAAAGAGGTGCGTCAGGCGTGCCACGACGCCCTCGTCCAGATGACGGGCGTCGAGCACGCGAGCGCCAACGCGTGGCACGCGTGGTGGGAGGCCTCCGTCGCGAAGTGGACGCCCAAGAAGGGAGACATCGCCGGCGGACCCGATCCCGAGCCGGCACCGAACGAGCGCAAGGGAGGGACACGATTCTACGGCATCGAGACCCGCTCCAAGCACATCGTGTTCATCCTCGACCGGTCGGGGAGCATGCAGATGCCCGACGCCAAGGGCAAAGGGTCGAAGATCGACGTGGCGAAGGACGAGGTCATCAAGGCGATCACGTCGCTCCCCGACGACTCCACGTTCAACATCATCTTCTACAACAGCACGTGGGACGTCTGGAAGAAGAAGATGACCGTCGCGACAGCGGCGAATCGCAAAAAGGCGGTCACCTGGGTGAAGGGAATCGAAGAGGTCGGCGCGACCAACATCTTCGACCCGCTCGAGCGCGCGTTTCAACTCGCCGGACGGGGCACCCACGACAAGGCCTACAAGCTCCTGCTGGACACGATCTTCTTCATGAGCGATGGTCTGGCCAACCGAGGGCGCATCCTGGAGCCGCCTCAGATCCTCAAGGAGATTCAGGACATGAACGCGCTCAAGAAGGTCCGGATCCACTCCATCGGCATCGGGCCAAATCACGATGTCAGACTCATGAAGGGGCTCGCCGAGGCAACGGGCGGGTCCTACGTCGCACGATGATCTCAAAGACCGCCACCTCTCTCCTCGCGCTCGCCCTCGTCGGTGGATGCGGATCTCAGCTGCCGACGATGCGCGCCGGCTACGTGCCGGAGAACGTCCAGGACATACGGGACCCGGTGATGGCCATCGCGCAACGCCTGCAACGGGCGGGGCCCCTGCTCGTCGCCGCGGCTTCGGAGGGGGACGCGGGACGAGAGGCATCCAGGCACCTGCTGGCCCTCACCCGCGAGATCGCTGCCATGATGGGTGACCCGGTTTTTGATCCGTGGCCCGTGACCAGGGCCCGTATCCGCACGCGGATCCTCTTCTTGATGGATGACGACGCCAAGACACGCGCCGACGCCCTCGACGAATGCCGTGAGGACTTCGCCAAGCTCAGGGCCAAGATCGGCCGAAAGCGAGGACAGCCATAAGCGACTCCACGGACCACGACATCGTCCTCGTCGATGACGCAAGCGGAGTACGGGACGCCGCTGAAGCTCTTCGAGGTGCAGATCGCATCGCGATAGACACGGAGTCGAATAGCCTCCACGTCTACAAGGAGCGCGTCTGTTTCATTCAGATCGCGGCGAAGGGGCGCGTCTTCCTGGTCGACACCGTCGCGGTCCGCGACCTCGAGCCGCTCCTCGAACCGCTCGCCGACCCGGCGTCGCTGAAGCTGCTGCACGGAGCCGACTACGACGTCGTGTGCTTGCGTCGGGACTTCGGGATCCAGATGACCCCGCTCTTCGACACCATGATCTCCGCCCAGATGCTCGGATATGAGCAGCTCGGGCTCGCGGCCCTCGTGGAGCGCCACTTCGGGGCGTCCCTGGACAAGTCAATGACGCGCCATGACTGGGGACGCCGCCCGCTCGAAGAACGCTACGTCCCCTACCTCATCGACGACGTCATCTACCTGGAGGGGCTGCACGACATCCTCTCCGCTGACCTGGATGACACGGACCTTGTTGAAGAATCCGAGATCGAGTTCGAGCGCGTCTCCGCGTTGCAGTGGGGAGGATCGGAGGAGGCTGATCCGGATCGCTTCCGCAAGATCAAGGGTTCCCGCACCCTCAACCAGACCGGGCTGTCGATCCTCAAGGAGATGTACATGCTCCGCGACCGGGTCTCCCGAAAAGCCGACGTGCCCCCCTTCCGCGTTCTCGGCAACGAGCAGCTCCTCGCCGTCGCCACGCGGTGCCCAAAGAGCCGGAGGGAGCTGCGCGACATCCGTGGCTTCACGGACCGTGTCCTTCGGAGGATCGGAGACGACGCGTTGCAAGCGGTGATCGACGGCACCGACAGGAAGGACGAGGTCCCCCTGCGAGCCAAGCCGCGAGGCGAACGGCCCCCGGAAGAGCAACAGAGGGTCGACGAGGGGATCCGGAGCTGGCGCCGCGAGGAGATCAGCAAGCGAAACGTCCCCTCAATCGTCATCCTCCCCAACCACGTCGTCGAGCGCATCGCCCACGCCCGGCCGTCGACCGTCGACGCCCTCGCAGAGATCCCTGGTCTCGGGAAGAAGCGGCTGCAGCGTTATGGCGAGAAGATCCTGGAGATCGTGCGGAATCCGCCGCCGCTGCGGCGGCGGCGATAGCAAGGGGCGAAGGCCACGTCGAAGACAAACCCCCGCCGCGGACCGCCCTCAGCGGAGGACCGGGAGCAGGGCCTCGGCGATGACTCGGGTCGCGCGGCCGTTCGGGTGCCCCCTCCCTCCGACGAACAGCGCCGCAACCGTCTCTCCCTCCGCGAGTGAGGCAGCGAGCGATTGCCCGGTCTCGATAAACGGGATCGACGCCGCGGCGAGCGCATCCAGGAACGGTTGGATGGGCGGCTCCCCCGTGCGCCAACCCCGCACGTCGATCTCATCGGGCAAAATCAGGATCAACGGCCTGCGGCCGAGGGCGGACATGTCGCGCCTGAACTTCTGCACGAGAGCCACGCCGAGGGTGACCCCCGGACCCCCTCGATGGAGCATCTCCGCTGAACGCTCATAGAAGCCGTTGAGCCGCCCACGGCTGATGAAGTAGCGCCAGATTCGCGACCGGTAACGACCGTCGTCCTCGTAAAGCGAGGGCCCCCAGAAGCGGTCGTCGCGCGATAGCGGTGTCCCTTCGTAGGACGCCAAGGTGACATCAACCTCGGCCGGAGGGAGCGCTGGGTAGTTAGCCAGCGTGAGCTCACCGTCTCTCAAGACGAAGCGAGGCTTCGACCATGGGATGCCTGTCCGTGGGTGCTGCAGGCTACGAAAGAAGGTGAGGTTGCGGAGGAGGTTCTGCCGGTAGACGCCGAGGATGACGACCTCGGGCTCAATCACTGGCAGCAAGCGCTCGAGCCTCAACAAGGCCTGATCGGTGCCGTACCCGGGAACGGCGCCGCACCAGATCTCCTGGCCTGCGCCTAGCCCCTCCTGCAAACGCGCACACCACGTCTCGCCCCATGGCAGCTCGTCGCCGTGCGCGAGGGAGTCGCCGACCACGAGGACGCGGCGGACACCGGCGAGCCGCGCCTTTGGGACGTTCAGGGGGGCCGATCGCAGCCCGTGTCCGTTTGCCGCGTAGAGCCCGTCATCAGTGCGGCCGTGCGGCCGGATCGTCCATCCGCAATGCTCATCGGCGACGAGGTAAGGGTGGTCCTCGATCAGCGCCCGACGACGACTCTCGGTCACGAGGGGTAGGGGCAACAGGTCGATGCCGTTGAGGCGCAAACCCCCGTTCACGGCCTGGGTCTTCAGGCGCGAGACGGCCTCGATGAGCAGGAGGGCGGCCACGGTCACCCAGAGCGCAAAGAGCAGCTTTCGCCTGCGACGGGGCCGGCCCCTGTTGTCTTCCGCTTTCTCCCCCAACGCTGCGCCTCCACAATCCGCGCACAGCCTACGGGTTGGACACCCCATCCACCAACACCCAGAATGCGCACATGGGGCAAGCGAAACCTCGCTTTCGCATCGGCTACTGCACCTCGGGTCTTCAGGGACACCGGCTCGGGGACGCTCTACGCCTGCTCTCTGACCTGGGGTATCGAGGCGTTTTTCTGACCCTCGATGTTCACCACCTCGACCCGCTGGCGGCCGACCTGAAGGGGCGGGTCGCGCACACACGGGCGATGCTGGAATCCCTCGACCTCATCCCCATCGTCGAGACCGGCGCCCGGTATGTACTCGACCCCGCTCGCAAGCACTGGCCCAACCTGTTGTCTTCGACGGGGTCCGAGCGGCGGGTGGCGTTTCTACGAACCGCAATCGACGTGGCTCGAGACCTCGGCGCCCCTTGTGTCTCGATGTGGTCGGGGGCAAACACGGACCGGCTGACCGAAGACGAGGCACACGACAAGCTCCGCGACGCGGTCGCCCGACTGCTCCAACACGCAGACGCAGCAGGCGTCGACCTCGCGTTCGAACCCGAGCCCGGCATGCTCATCGAGCGCGTCGATCAATTCCTGCGACTGAGGGAAGACCTCGGTGATCCGCGCCGTCTCAAGCTATCTCTGGACTGTGGACATCTCCTGGTGACCGGCGAAGGCGAACCCCATGACGTCATACGCGAGCAACGCGAGCTGCTCGCGTGCGTCGCGATAGAAGACATGCGGCGGGGGGTCCACGAACACCTCCCCTTCGGCGAGGGCGACCTGGACCTCCCGCCCCTCATCGACGCGCTCTCCGAGATCGCCTTCGAAGGGGTCGTGGCAGTAGAGCTCGGGCGCCACAGCCACGAGGGCCCCTACCAGGCCGAGCGTTCACGAGGCATCCTGTCCCCCCTCGGCGTCCCCTTCGGAAGGCCCTGAGCACGTGGTCCTATCCCGGGCAGGATTGCTGTTGTTCGGCGCCTCGCTGATCATCGCCGCCATCGTGCTGCCGCTCCTGGAGCGCCGCGCGTTGAAGACCGGGCCGTTGGATCGTCCTGGAGGACGAAAGAACCATGACCGGCCGACCCCATTGACCGGCGGCATCGCGGTCTTGCTCTCGGTCGCCATACCGGCGATGGCCGGCCTGTTCCTCGCCTTGCGGGGCGTGGCGATGGGGGACGTGCTGCCCGCCGAGCTGGCCGATCACTTGCCGGGGATCAGGCGGCGAGCTCCTCAGCTGCTCGCGATCCTACTGGGGTCAGCGGTGATGATGCTGCTCGGGCACATCGATGACCGGCGCGGGCTCTCTCCCTGGCTGAGGCTGCTGATACAGGCCGCCTGCGCCGCCGGCCTCGTAGCTGTCGGCCTGCGCGCGACCCTGTACATCGAGTCACCTGCGCTGCAGATCGCGCTGACGATCTTGTTCGTCGTCTTCACGACCAACGCGGTGAACTTCATCGACAACATGAACGGCCTCATGTCCGGCGTGGTGTTGATCGGTTCCTTGCACTTGCTCGGCCTCGCCATCGCCACCGGTCAGCTGTTCATGGCCGCGATCCTCGCCTGCCTCGCCGGGGGGCTCTGCGCCTTCTTGCCCCGCAACTTCCCGAGAGCACGGGTGTTCCTCGGAGACGCCGGGAGCACGTCTCTGGGGTTCTTGCTCGCCGCCCTCTCGATCGCGTTCACCTTCGAGGGTGGAGCGCCGAGCGCGAGGCCGTTCCTGCTGCCTGTCGCTGTCCTGGCGGTTCCCCTGCTCGACGGCGCGGTCGTCGTATGCTCGCGCCTGCTGCAAGGCAAACACCCGTTCACCGCCGGCCATGATCACCTCTCCCACCGACTGGTGCGCGCCGGGTTCACGCCGACACGAGCGGTGCTCGCCCTCTGGGCCACCCAGCTCGTCGCCGGCCTCCCGGTGGTGCTCCTAGGCGGGGTGCCCATCGATGTCCTGCTCGCCATCTGGGGGACCGCAGGCGTCACCGCTCTCGTTCTCGGTTGGCGCTACACCGTCCGGGAGGCGAGCCCGTGACCCCAGCGAAGTCCGACCCGCGACCGCTCGGGTTGCTCGGCGCGCTCATGCTCGGGTTGGGTCTCGGGCTCCGCTTCCTGCTGCCAGACGAACCTTCGAGCAGCCCGCTCGAAGGCGCCCTCGTGCGGATCCCCCTCCTCTCCGGCGCGGCGATCATCCTCCTCGAGCGGCTCATTCGACGCGGATCGGCGCCGTCCGCGGTGGTGTGGCTCATACCGCTCGCCATCCTCCCCGGGTGCTTCCCGCTGACCGCGATCGGCGTCACGCGGGCGATGGACCTGGTCGCGGCGGTCTGCGCCGGCATCGCCCTCCGTGACCTGGTCGTCCACGATCGCTTCGGGGCAACGCTCTGCCGATGGCTCCTCGCCCTCGGCTTGGCCCTCTGCCTGATCGGCCTCGCGCAAGCGCTCTGGCAACGGGATGAGCTGCGCGAAGCCGTCGGCACCGCGTGGGACGCGAGCCCCATGGCGCGGGCGTTCCTCGACTCCAACCGAGCCACATCGACCCTCGTAAACGCAAACGCATTCGCGGGCCTCTTGCTCTTGCTCCTCCCCCTCGCCATCGGAGGTCGCGGTAGCCGGTCGGGCCGCGGCGTCCTGATCGTACTGCTCGCCACCCTCGCAACGACCGGGTCGGCGGGAGCCATCCTGGCATTACTGCTCGCGCTGGGGGTCCGCTGGCGAGCGCCCGACACCCATGGACGTTGGTGCCGCGCGGGGTTCATCGGAGGCGCCGCGGGGGTCCTCCTTCTCGTCACCGCCCTCGCCACGTCCTGGCAGCCACCGCTGGTTGGTGACAAGATCGAGACCTTCCGCCAGCGCCTGGACTACCACGCGCTCGGCGCGCGCATGCTCGCGGACGCAGGGCCGCTGGGCGCTGGAATCGAAGCTACCCAGGAGCTCCGCTGGGCGCACGCACGGCCCGACGAAGGGCACAGCGACTACATCCACGACACGTGGCTGCAATTGCTGATCGAGATCGGCCCGGTGGGAATGCTCCTGGCCGCCAGCGGGGTCGGCCTGCTCGCCTACCGACGGCGCGCGAAGACCCCAGCCCCGGAGCAGGACCGGCCAACAGAGCATGGGAGCCGGGCGGCCGTTGCATTCGGAATCGGGGTGACCGTCGGGGTCACGATGGCGCCCTTGCTGAACGGCGTGCCCCGCGTCCTCCCCCTCGGCTGGGCCGCGCCCCCGATCCTCGACGCGCTCGGGCTCGCCGGTTGCGTCCTGCTCTCCGCGCGCATGCTGCGCAATGTCATTCCGCCGAGCGGCGCGGCGTGGACGTGGGGAATCGTCGCCTTCGCCCTGCATGGGCTGGTGGATTACGACCTGTACGTGCCCGCGGCCGCCACCATGCTCGGCGCCGCCTGCGCACTCGCCCCGATCAAGCCAGCGCAAACAAGGTCCATGGATCGGCCGCTCCTCGCCGTCGCGGGCCTCGTGCTCTTGACCCTGCCCCTGGTCGTTGGCCTGGTGGGGCTCGCTCGCGACAACGCGCGGCTCGCCATCAACGCCGTCCGGCGGGGCGACGCCGTGGAGGAACACCTGAGGACGATCGAGGACCTGGCGACGTCGCTCCCCGATCCCGTCGCCCTCGAAGGGTTGAGCCGCCACCCGGCACGGTTCACCCGCGCGCTTGATGCGCTGCCCACCTCCATGCGCACGTGGCCCATCTACCGACGCATTGAAGCCGAGCACCTGGCGCGCCGGAGGTTCCTGGGCGAGCGGCACGACATGGCCCACCTCCTGCACCCCGGCGAGGCCATGGAGCCTTGGATTCGGCGGTCCATGATGCGCGTGGCCATGGTCGACGGGGACACCGCATCCCGCCGGACCCACGCGCGAGCGGGGCTCGACGCGATGAAGCGATTCGCCATCCGCGACCCTGTCCTCCTCGAGGACCTGCAGGAGGGGGCGAGATAGGGATCGCCGAGGTCCCCGCGGGGGTGCAGCATGCCCCAGTCCATCTCCGCCCGACGGCGCGTTGTTCTTTCCGACGCTGGGCGGGTATGGCATGATCCCGCAGCCATGTCTGCACGACGTGTCCTTCTGTTCAGCGATGCCCAGCTCTACGCCGGAGCGGAGCGCTACCTCGTCGAGCTGGCGCGCGGGCTCCCGAAGGACCACTGGGCCGTCGAGATCGTCTGCTCGGAGAGCGAAGGCGTCGACGCATTAGCGGCGGAGTTCACGGACGCCGGCCTCCCGGTCAAGCGTCTCCCCGAGATACCGACGCTCAAGGCTCGCGGCGCGTTCCTGAAGGTCGCACGTTACTTCGCGACGCACCGCGCCGACATCCTCCACTTCAACCTCACGGACCCCCGGTCATGTAACGGCGCCATGACGGCCGCCCGCATGGCGATGCGGGGACGCTTCGTGTGCACCGAGCACCTGCCGACCTCGACCTTCGATGACCGACCACTGCCGTTCCGCCATCGCCTCGCGGCCCGCAGCACGGCGGCGACGATCGTCAACACCGCCGCCGGCAGGGTGGCCATGCAAGCGCGACCGCACCACAACGGCAGCGTCACCGTGATCCCAAACGGCATCCCGGATCCGGGGGACCCGACCCCTGAGCAGCGCGCCGCCGCGCGCGCCGAGCTCGGCTTCGATCCACACCATCTGCTCGTCGGCTGGGTCGGGCGCTTCGCCGAGCAGAAAGACCCGGACCTCATGCTCGAGGGTATCCGACGCGTGCACGACGTCATCCCGGACGTACGCTTCGCCCTCATCGGGGACGGCCCCCTCTTTCACGCGACCGAGGCGCGCATCAACGAGCTGGAGATCGGAGCGGTCACGCGCTGCTACGGCTTCCGTCGCGACGCCGCGGAGCTGCTCTGCGGCCTCGACGTTCTCGTCAACACGTCTCGCTACGAGGGCATGCCCTTCACCATCCTCGAGGCCATGTTCCGGCGGGTTCCCGTGGTCGGCACACGCATCGCGGGCAACGAGCAGCTCATCGCGCACCTCGCGAGCGGGGTCACCTACGCGCAGCAGGATGGGGACGCGCTCGGTGACGCGCTCCACGTGGCGCTCGGTGACCGGGATCGGATGCTCCGGTTCGGCCGCGTCGCCCGCGAACGGGCCCTGCTCCTGCACTCCCTCGAGGGCATGTGCGCGCGCACCGCCCAGGTCTACGACGACACGCTCTCCGGTCAGTAGGCGTAGGGCCCCGTCGAGCCGCGCGGGGCGCCTATCGGCCAGAGAAACCCGGCTTGCGCTTCTCCAGGTACGCCGCGAGACCCTCCCCCGCGTCGCCGGACTGAAACAACCGGGCCTGCAGCTCGCGCTCCAGCGCCAGGCCCGACTCGAGGGGCACCTCAGCCCCCGTCTGCACGGCCCGCTTGATGAGACCCACCGCCAGAGCCGCCTTCGCGGGGGGACAGAAGCCGCGCGCATAAGCATGGACGGCGTCGCCGAAGTCTCCCTCCATGACCTCGTGGACGAGCCCCATCTCCAGGGCCTCGTCGAAGGACATGTTTCGGCCCGAGACCATCATCTCCAGGGCCCGCGACTTGCCCACGACGCGCACGAGTCGCTGCGTCCCGCCAGTACCGGGCAGCACGCCGAGCGCCACCTCCGGCAAACCGAGCTTCCCACCGTCCTTCTTCGCCACCCGCAGGTCGCACGCGAGCGCCACCTCCAGGCCGCCGCCCACCGTGTGCCCATTCAAAGCCGCGATAACCAGCTTCGGCGTGTGCTCGAGGCGCAGCAACGTCTCGTTGGCGTGGAGACAGAACTGGTACTTGTAGCTCTGCGACATGGTCGCGAGCTTGTTGATGTCGGCGCCTGCGCAAAAGAAACGATCACCTCCACCAGTGAGGACGATGACGTGTACGTCGTCGTCGAAGCGCGCCTTCAAGATCCCGTCATCCAACGCGCGCATCATCTCGTAGCTGTACCCGTTCACCGGCGGAGCATCGAGCGCGAGCGTCGCGACCCCTTCCCGGACCTGATAGCCAACTCGTGGTTCGCTCATGACCTCTCCTGGGGGCGCGGACTGGCGCCCGAAGCAAGCTGGAGTCTCCGGCCCGGACGAGGCCTAGTAGTGGAAGCCGCTCTTGCGTAGGTGCACCGCCGACTCGCCATCCTCATCGAACGACCGGCCGTCAACGACCTCCCCGACAAAGACGTGGTGGTCGCCGGCCGCGACCGACCCTGTGACCTTGCACTCGACCGCCCCGATCGCTGCAGCGAGGAGCTCCACACCCGTCGAACCCTGAACGGTCTCGATGCCGTCGAACGGGTCCTCGTCGAGTCCGAATCCTTTCCCGAAGTGCTTCATCAGGCCGCCGGCGTCGCCCTTGGGGATGACGTTGACCGCGCAGGCCGCGCCGTCGTTCAACAGGTCGGACGCAGGCCGACCGTCTTTGATGGCGAGGGTGAGGGTGGGGGGGTCGAAGGACGCCTGCTGCACCCACGACGCGAGGAACGCGTTCGCCTGGTCGCCCTTACGCACCGTGACAATGAACAGACCGCTTGGCACACGCCCGAGGGCGCGCGCGAGCCCGCCGTTCTCCTTGGGGTCACTCATGGCTGGATCCTACGAATTCTCGTCAGCAACACGACGGTACAACGTCGCGTGCATCTCGCCCGAAACATCGCGCGAGAACCGCGATCGGCAACGGGCGCGACCGGCCCGCCCCATGGCGTCGCGGCGGTCCGGATCGGACAGCAGCAGCGCGAGCGCGTCGGAGAGCGCCGCCCGGTCACCCACTCCGACCAGCAACCCGGTCTCCGCCTCGACGACCTGCTCCGGGATACCCCCGACCCGCGTCCCCACCACCGGCAGCCCCGCCGCCATCGCCTCCAGGACGGTCACGGGGAGATTGTCGCCATGGGAAGGGAGGACGAACACGTCGGACGCCTGGTAGAGGCCGACGAGCCGTTCCGCGTCGACCTCACCGAGGACGAGCGCGCCGCCCGGGGCCGTCACGCCCTCCAGGTGCCCCGCGATCGCGAGCGTCGCATCTGGCACGAGCTCGCGCACCGCCCCGAACGCCGCCAGGAGATCCGGCAAGCCCTTGCGGTGATCTTCCGGGCTGTACATGTTGCCGACGAACAACGCGACCGGCCCCGTCTCCGGCAGCCCCACCCGTGCGCGCCGCGGCGCATCACCTGCGTATCGCTCCGTGTCCACGCTGTACGGGATCACGCTGGTCGGCTGCTTCCCCCACTCCGAACGCGACAGGCGTCGGCCCATCCACTCGGAGGGGCAGATGACATGAACGTCGAGGGCGCGACTCACGCGGCGCTTGGCTAGGCGCTCCATGATGCGGTAATTGGGACGCCATCGTCGCAACGGTCCGAGGGCGGGGCACCCGAAGCAGAACCCATTTCGGAAGCACTCCCAGCATTCGATGCCGTACTGATTAACGACATATGGATCGTGCGCGGTGAAGACCACCGGCCACCTGGCCGCGAGCGCGGAGATCAGACCGTACTCCCAGCTCTGGTACCAGCAATGCAGGTGCACCACGTCTGGCGCGAAGGCATCGAGCTCGCGCCAGAGGGCTTCCCGTGACTCCGCCCGCTCTCCGCGCGGGAAGTAGGTCGCCTCGATCCCCTTGCCCGGACCCCACTCCAGCACCTCCTTGGCCGCTGTCGTAGCGCCACCCCCCTGGAGCTGGTTGATGATCGCGACCCGGACCACCGCGCTCAAACGTGGTGCCCCGCGATCTTGTCCCAGATCTTCCAGAGGCCGCGCCGGCCCTGCTGGTTGGAGAGCGGCCCAAGAAACTGAGCCAGATTCTGGGTGAACGTGAACAGCGGGATCTTCAGCGTCCACCAGATCTTCTCCGGGATGGAGAGATCACGGTCCGCCCAGACCGCCTTCGCGAGATGGCGGGACTGCCCTGCCGCGTATTCGAACACGTTCCTCAGCCGCGGCGCGAGGCGCAGCCCTACCAGGTTATTGACGTTTTGATGATCGAGGTAAGCGCGCCGAAACTCGTACCAGATCGAGTTGTCGTGGCTATGAATAACCGCGACCCGGGGCTCCATGACGATCTTGTAGCCGGCGAGGATCGCACCCTTCGCCCAGGTCACGTCCTCCCCGAACCGACGGCGGGGGAAGGGATACTCGAGCGCCACGCGGCGACGAACAGCGGATGCGACGTTATCGAACGCGATCGTGCGCCAGCGCTCCACGTGGTCGAGGTCGTTCCAAAACGCCTCCTGTGACGACACCTGCCTCACCTCGGGTTCACCTCCTCCACGAACCCAGGTCTGCAGCCGCCACTTCAAGAACGGGCTGCAGTTCGGGCGCGGGATCTGGTTGCAATACGCCCCCGCGACCTCCTGGTCCTCAAAATTGGAAACCAGCCGGTGTAACCAGTCGCGGGACTCGGGCGTCGCGTCTTGCACGGTCAGGGCGACGATCTCCCCACGAGCCTCATGCACCGCCCGATTACGCGTGAGCCCGTGATCGAATTCGCTGTTGTCGATACTGGTCACGCGGATGCCATGTCGCTTAAGCCGCTCGATGGTCCCGTCCTTCGACCCGGAGTCGATCGCAAAGATCTCGTAGGGCCACGACGTCTCCTGCGCCTTGAGCTCCGTCAGCACCTCCTCGAACAGTTCGCCGCCGTTCCAGGTCGGTATGAACACGGTTACGAAAGGATGAGGGTCGTCAGGCGCGAACGGCATAGTGGAAGAAGCTCGGTCACGAATCCTCGGTCACGGTCACCTTGCGTGTCTTCACGGGGCCCTGCACGTCCCAGCGGTCGATCGGCAGGACGCCCTCCGAGACGATCGTCCGGCTCTTGCCAGGGGCCCCCCCCACTTCATGGCGTGCTCCCGGGCGCGCGCGAGGCAGATCCCGTTTGCGAACCACCGGGGCGCCACCAGCGCCGGCGCTCTGCTCGCCCACCTCCCGGTCTTCAGGGGAAACCTGACCGGATGGGGAAGCACGTCTCCCGCGCGCGCCCGTAGGCCGGGCGGGCGGAGCAGGCTGCTCCTCGGGTGGAGCAACCGCCTTAGCCAACGGCGCGTCGGTCGGAAAGTACGACGGCGCCACGACGAGGCCCTTGGCCCGCTTCCGAGCCAGGCGCACGGCCCGGGCATAGACGTCCTCCAGCTCCTCTGCGTAATCCGTCAGCGACTTCACTGACGTTCCCCGGTTCAAGAAGCGTTGGCGGTACTGATCGTCGTCAATCAGCCGCTCCAGCTTCTCCCGAAGATCCCCCGGGTCGCCGGTTCGGAAGAAGACACCGTCCTGCTCACCATCCAGGGCCTCGCGCATGGCGCCGAGGTCCGATGCGACGACCGGGAGACCCGCCAGCAACCCCTCACGAATGGTCAAGCAGAACGTCTCCCACCAAAGTGAGGGCACGACGAGGACGTCAACGTTCTCGAGCATCCCGGGGACGTCCGCCGGTGCATACTCGCCGTGGAAGTGAATGTTGCCCGCGCCCTCCGCCATGCCCCGTATGCGATCCCCGTAGGTCGTATCCTCGTGGAACGACTCCATGGCGCCGAAGATGTCCAGGTCGATGTCCGAACGACCCATGGCCCGGAACGCCTCGATGAGGACGTGCACCCCCTTGACCGGAGTGACAGACCCGATGAACGCGATTCGCTTGACCGGGTCCGGCCCCCGATGCCGCGCGGCAAACGGCGCGTGATCCATGCCGTGAGGCAAGGAGACGATGCGATCAGGATCGATCCGGGCCTCGAGCATGCGTTCGCGATGAAACGCGCTCGGAGTCACCAGGAGGTCGACGAGATTGAGGGCGTACGCCATGTGCCGGTCGTATTCGGCGAGGATCTGCGGGGACAGCTCCCCCCGTTCATCGACGATGGTCGGGTGCTCTCCACGGGAGTGGAACATGTGAGGCCACATGCCGCCGAGGCAGTCGAAGCAGCGGTCCCGGACGATGTCGTCACACAGGTGCAGATCGGTCATCATGCGCTGCCCGCGTGGGCACACCGTCCAGAAGTCATGCAGCGTCATGACGCAGGGGATCCCGCGGCTCTTGATCGCCTCGACGATGGTCGTGCTGAGGCCGGTCAGGTGGTGGATATGAACCAGCCCGGGCTTGAACTCTCCGAGCTCCCCCAAGAAGGCCTCGTGGACGCGCTCGTTCTTGTACGTCCAGGGAAACGACCAGGAATCCTGGTACGTGTTGTTCACCCGCGTGACGCCGATATTGCCCAGCCACTCGGTCGTCACCTCGTATTCAGGCCGATCCGGCCGCCCCGTACGGGCGAATACGCCGACCTGGTGCCCACGCGCGCTCAGCGCCTGGGCGGCCTGGGCGGCGTGCGCCTCGGTCCCGCCGCGCCCTTCGGGCGGCCAGACATGGATGACCTTGAGGATCCTCATGACGGCGTGATGCTCGGCTACTCCGCGAGCCTCGTGGGCCCCGAAGCCCTCCTCACTCTGCGGATTCTTCCGCAACCTCGATCTCCGCAAGGGCAAGTGCCCGCATAACCGGACAGGTTGTCTTGCAGTTCGCCCATGGCCACGGATACTTGGTGGGCCAGCACCATACTAACGGTTGTCCCGCTTACCGCCGATCATCACCCCATGCGGATCCTCCACGTCACTCACGAGCTGCCCCCCTACGAGCTCGCTGGCACGGCTATCTACAGCCTGAATATCGCGCGGGCGCAGTCGCAGCACCATGATGTCTTCATCTTCGCGCGGCTGCAGGATCCGGAGATCGAGGCCTACCGCCAGAGCACGGAACTGCGGGACGGCTGCACCATCAAGTTCGTCAATATCGCCGACATCGCGTGGACGCCATTCGAAGATTCCTACGTGGCCCCCAAGGCCGAGCGGATCTTCCGCGACTTCGTCGACGAAGTACGGCCCGACATCATCCACTTCCAGCACATCGTCGGCCTGGGTGCCGGCACCCTCGACGCCGTCCGCGAGCTCGGCATCAAGACGCTGTTCACCCTGCACGACTTCTGGACCATGTGCCCGATGGGCCAGCGCATGTGCTACACGGACAACGTCATTTGTGACCCCATCGACTTCGGCAAATGCGGGCCCTGCGTGTTCGGAGATGGATGGCAGGGGCTCCAGGGCACGGAGACGCGAGACACCGGGGCGGAGGACGTCGCCGAGCCCAAGGCGAGCGGCCGGGGCTTCAGCGCGTACTACGGTCGCCGTTACGCCGAGACACCGGGGAGATTTGCGCGGCGACCGCGAGCCATGGTCCGCGCTGCCCAGCAAACGCTGCGCGACCTGTTCAGCAAAAAAGCCGATGACGACGGGAGCCTCCCGTTCACGGAGAGCCCATTCGAACATCGGTTCAATGTCTTGCGCGAGAAACTCCACCAGGTGGATTTGCTGATCACTCCTTCAGCCTTCCTGCGCGACGAGTTCATCACCCACTTCTCCCTCTCCCCAACCCAGATCATCCACTCGGCAAACGGCATGGACTTTGGCTACGTGAAGTCGCTACCGAAGACGCCGTCTGACAGGCTGCGCTTTGGCTTCACGGGCTCGATCATTCCCACCAAGGGGGTCCGCGTTCTCGTCGATGGCTTCATCGAGGCCGCGAAGGAGCACGATGACATCGCGCTGGAGGTCTACGGCGCCCCGAACCGCTGGACCCAGAGCTTCCTGGATGAGCTGCAGGCTGTCGCGGATAGCAGCCCCTGCTCGGATCGCATTACGTTCCACGGACGCTTCGACAACAAGCGCGTGGGCGAAGTCCTCGCCGACATGGATGTCCTCGTCCTCCCGTCTATCTGGTTCGAGAACGCGCCGCTGACCCTCAACGAAGCGGCCATGACCCGAACGCCGGTGATCGTCTCCGACCGCGGCGGCATGCTCGAATTCGCCCGAGCCAACAATTACGGCCGGACGTTCGAGCTGGGCAACGCTCACTCCCTGGCCGAGGTGATGAAGGAGCTCGCGTCCGACCGCTCCCTCGTAGAAGGGCTCGCCGGAAACCCGCCGCCGATCAAGTCCGTCGCCCGAAACGCGGAGGAGTTGATCAGCGTCTACCAGCACCTCCTCGGCGACAGCTACGTCGCTCCGACCCTCGACGAGCAGACGCGCACCCGTGGCGGGTGCGTGTAGTTCAATTGCACCCGGGTCGGCGCCCGCGCGCTCTACAGCACGCGATCGCCCAGGATGACCACCCGAGCGGCGCCGTCTTCCGACGCGAGCGCTTCGACGCGGTAGGGGACGGCGGCCCCGCTCCTGTTCATGATCTCAACGGCGCCGCGGCGATGAGCGATCGTCTCGTAAGTCTGACCCGGCGCCAGGGTCGTCGTCGCCACGACCTCTCCCGTGGGCGCTCGGCGAAGCAGCTCCAATGTGCTGGACCCGAGGTTCTCGATGATGACTCTCCGCCCCTCGATGCCGACCACGACGGCGTGCCGTGCGTCGATCTCGGAGCGGAGGAGAGCGTTGTCGCCCCCGCAAGCCGCGAGCGCGAGGAGGGTCAGGCAGAACAAGGGGGCGCGCATGGCCCCGATTGTATCCGTCAGTGGACCGCCGTGGCTGCCACGCGCCGCTGGCGCTCCATGATGTAGTCCATCACCATCACACCTACATTTTCGGACGGTGACAGTCCGCAGCCAAGCACGCGCCGGAAATGAGGTTTAGGGGGCCGAGGCGCTGCGTCCCAACCACATGGCGACGAGGGATGCCGCGATGGCGGACCCGAGCGCGAGTCCGTAGAGGGCGCCTCCGGCGACGAGGACATAGCAGCCGAATTCAGAGGCACGGGCCAGCCACATGCCGCCAAAATCGAGCAGCAAGCCAAGGAACGCGAGCATGGCGGCGCCGTGGCGGAACCAGCGGGGCCAGCAGGTAGCCAGCAGCATCCCGCAGGCGATGAGGGTGAACACCGGGATACTCAACGCGTGGGCGTGGGTTGATTGGGCAAGGATGTCGGTGGAGATGGGGTCGAGCTTCTTCGAATAAACGAAGTTCTTCAGCGTCGGCCAGCGCTCCAGCGCCACCTCCTTGTGGGCGTCTGCGTCAGTCGCGGCGGCGCCGTGGCAACGCACGCACCGCTCGTCGATGACGTCCGCCGGGGTCAGCGCCTCCTCCGACGCCCCGGGTGGCAGCGCGTCCCAGCCCTGTTGGACCGGATCCGTCCCTCCGCCGACAGCTGATCCCTTCGACAGCCAGTCGCGGAGGATCTGCAAGTCGTCGGCGGGGGCGTCCTTCAGCCAGACCCCGTGCCGGGAGTCATCGAGCGCGGTCAGCATGGGCGCCGGCTTGTCGACGCCGTGATACGTGCCCACCAGGTCGACCCAGGACAGCTCAGGGTCCCCGTCCTTCTGGCTGATGTGGTGCTTCATGAAGTGAAGCGACGCGGCGTACCCGCCGACGATCACCAGGAGCAGACACGTGGCCGCGACGCGGAGCGGGATGCTGAGGTCCCTCAGGTTCATGACTGGACGGGTCTCTGACATCGGAATCGCTCCCTTCACCATCCGGCGGGGTCAGTCCTTCCAGGTCCACCACTTCCTGAGCGCGGGATCGAGGTCGGGGTTCTTGGCGGCCGCGACCGCGCAACGATAGACGTACAGCACGCAGCGATCCATGGACCCGCCGGCAAGTCGGCGAGTCTCCTCGAACATCGTATCCGGGTCGCCCTTCGCGAGATCTTCTATCGATCGCATCCCGAGCTCCCACAGGTCTACGGAAATGCTCTTTCCAACGCCCGGTACATGACCGAAGACCGCAAACGCCATCTGCTCATCGGCGGTTGGTGTCTTGCGATCCATGCCTGCGGTTCTCGTGGCCTCAGACCTTGAAGAGGTCGGCTTCGATCGGGACCTCGCGATTCGCCAGGGTCGCCTCGTGCGCGCGGATGGCCACCGCACCCGCACGCAGGCCGTCCTCCGCCGTGCACGCCACGGGCTTGCCCTCGGCCACGGACTTCAGGAACCGCTCCACCGAGTAGTACAGCTCCGGATGCGGCAGCCCGATCCCCTCCTTGAGCTTGCCCTGGGACGCCAGCTTGGTCGCGTCGGCGATGAGCGTGATCCCCCGCTCGTCGTGGAACTGTTGGCGGTTGGCGTAGACCTCCCACCCCTGCACAGGGGCGTCGGCCTCCTTGAACAACCAGCCGTGGCGGCCGGCGAGCTTGATGGTGCCCATGGTCCCGTTCAGGAGGACGTGGGAGCTCCCGAACGAGTTCGCAAGCGTCGCTTCGATGACGAGGCTGACGCCGCCGTCCAGGCCGAACTGGCAGAGCACCGTGTCCGGGACCTCGCGGCCGTCGTCATGCAGCAGCTTCGCCCCCTGTCCCTTCACGCTCGTCGGCACCTTCTTGGTGAACCAATGGAGCGCATCGTAGAGGTGGCTGCCCACCTCTCCAGGGAGCCCTGACGAAGTCGCGTTGTAGAGCCGCCAGTTCAGCGCCTTCTCCCTGGAGGCGTCCTGGGTGGGGGTCCGCCACGTCAGCTTGCGGTGCCACGACCCATGCATGGAGACAACGTCGTCGATGGAGCCGGACCGGAAGAACGACCGCGCCAACTTGTAGACCGGGTTGCTGCGCGCCGGATGCCCGACCTGGAACGCGGTCTTGGCGCCCTTGGCCGCGCGGGCCATCGCCTGCAAATCGTCGATGGACGACGCCATGGGGGCCTCGCAATAGACGTGCTTGCCCATCTCCAGGAGCCCGAGGGCGATGTCCTTGTGCAGGTGCGTCGGGGTGGCGACGAACACCCCCTGGATCGCGGATTCCTTCGCGATCATGTCCTTCCAGTCCGCGTATCCCTTGGCGGCCTTCGTCCGTCGCACGGAGCGCCGCAAACGGCGCGAGTCGAGCTCGCAAACGGCGGCGACGTTGACGTCTTCGAACTTCGCCAGCTCGGCGAGGATCTCCCGGCCCTGCGGCCCCCCCCCCGATGACGGCCACCGTCACCGCCCGAGGCGGCCGGTAGATGGGTCCAAGTGCGAGGGCGTCGGGGGTGATCGCCATGGCGGCGGTGACACCGACGGCGGACTGGATGAATGTGCGGCGGTCTGAACGAGACATGGTCCAGCCATCCTACTCAGAGACGAACACCCCGTCCGGGCCGTGGCGCGTAACGCGACCCCCTTCCACGATCAGCGCCGCCAGGCCCGAGGGCGGGCTGCCGCCCACGAGCAGCGCCGTGGACCACGCGTCGGCGTGGGCGGCGGACGTGGAAACGACGGCGGCGAGGGCGCGCTCGGTCGTCGGCTCGCCGCAGCGAGGGTCGATCACGTGGGAGGTCTCACGGGAGCGCCCGTGGGGAGCTGAAACGGACAAGGCTGCCCCGTCCCCGAGGATGACGACGCCCGCGTCCACCACGGAGACGCGCCAGGCGTCGGCATCGGGCGGGCATCCCATGGCGGCCACCGTGCTGGTCCCCCCGTGCAACAACGCGCAGGAGACGCCCGCGTCACGGAGCGCCTCCACCGCGAGATCGATGGCCCAGCCCTTGCCGATGGCGCCGAGGTCCAACGATTCCTCCGCGTCCACGAGCCGAGCCCGCGTCCCCTCGATCTCGAACCTACCGCGCCCCAACATCGGGTCGAAGCGCCCCTCCGTCGCGTCGCGAAGCTCGAGGCAGAGCTCCAGCAGGGCGATGACCTCGGGATCGAGCGCCACCCAGCCCGCTCCGTGACGGCCCAGGTGCGCGACCTGGCTGTCGTTGCGAAAGGGAGAGATCAGGCGCTCTACGCGGGCGACCTCTTCGAGGGCCTCCTCACCGGCGGCGCGCAGGTCGCGCTCCGCGCCGCCGGCCATGACGAGCTCGAAGCGCGTCGCCATGGCCTGCAGCGCGAGGGTCAGGGGACCGGACGTCAGAGAGCGACGCCCTGGCGCGTGTCCGGGTCGTAACCGAAGGCCTTGCCTTCCCACATGGAGCGGGCTGCGAGGTCGACGATGATCATGATCTTGTAGCCGAGCTCCACCGGGCTGAGGGGCGCCTTGCGGTCGCGGGAGCGGTTCAGCAGGTTGACGCGGAGCTCGTCGTGGCTCGATCCGCGCTGGAACTTGTGCTTCTGGCGATCGATGTCCTCGGCCCAGATCTGCTCGGGGACCAGGTTGCAGTTGTTGCCGGAGAGCTGCAGGTTCGCCTTGTACCCCCGGATCAGCGGCGCCGGGCTCGTCGCGTTGCACGTCGATCCCCAGCACACGTGGGTGTGTCCGCCGTCGAATTCGATGGTCAGGTTGACCTGATCGAAGTTGTCCATGGCCTTGTCGATGTTGTGGACGCCCGTGGCGACGACGCGCTTCGGAAAGCCCGGATCGATGGACCACAGCAGGGGCGTCATCTGGTGCACCAGAAGGTCGCCGACGATGCCCGTGGAGAACTTCGAGTAGCGACGCCAGCGGTGGTAGACGAGCGTATTCCACTCCTGCGGGCCGAGGGGGCCGCACCACGCGTTCCAGTCCAGGTTGGGGCCGGGGACGATGTCCTTCTCGATCCCGTAGTAGTTCCACTCGCCGGTCTTGGAGTTACGGCAATACCCGGTCTCGGACGAGACGGGCTTGCCGATGGCGCCGGATTTGATGAGGTCGTGCGCCTTGTGGTACTTGGGGTCGGTCACGTACTGGGTGCCGACCTGAACGATGCGATCGCTGCCCTTGGCCGCGTCCATCAGGCGAACGGCGTCCGGCAGGTTGTACGTCATCGGCTTCTCGACGTAGACGTCCTTGCCGGCGGCGATGGCGTCGATCGCCATCTGCGCGTGCCAGTGCTCGGGGCTGGCGATCCAGACGCAGTCGATGTCCTTGCGCTCGATCAGGTCCTGGTAGTACCGATGGGCCGCGACCTTGATGCCCTGCTTGTTCGAGCAGTCCTTGGCGCGACGATCGACCCGGGGCTTGGCGACGTCGCACACGGCGCGAATCTGCAGGTTCTCCTGCTTGTTCTTGTTGATGTTCATCAACGAGCCGCAGTGGGCGCTGCCCATGCCGCCAACGCCGATGACACCGACTCCGATGGTGTCGTTCGGGCCGCGTCCGAACGCGGCAGGCGATGCCATGGCGACCGCTCCGGCGGCCACGGCGGACTTCTTCATGAAGGATCTGCGGTCAGTGGACATGAGGGAGACTCCTTGCGGGAAGCAGGCATCATACACGCCCGTCGGGCCGGGCGTCCGGCCACCGATCATGACTGGAAGGCTATGACCGCGGCGTTGTAGACCATGTGCGCCAGGATTGGCGCGATCAGGAGCCTGGTTCGTTCGAACACGAACGCGGCGACGAGGCCCAGGACGAACACCGGAATCGTCGACACCGCCGGATGCACGATGGCGAAGAGCGCCGCGCTCGCGACGATGGAGGCCGGCGCCGAGAGGGTGCCCCGGAACCCCCGGTAGATCATCCCGCGAAAGATGACCTCCTCGAACAGGGGCGCGGCCAGAAGGGTCGTGTGTCGACCGCCATGATTCTGACGCTTTTTCCTCAAAACGCGAACGTCAAGGCGCCGAAATGACCGCGGACACGGGAGTTGCTATCATCCCGCCGTCCGCCGCCAGCGACCATGAAAGTCCTGATGATCACCCACGGGTTCCCCCCCGAGTGCAGCGGGGGAACCGAGTCGTACGTCCTCGCCTTGTGCCAGGAGCTCCTTGAGCGCGGGCACGAGGTAGAGGTGCTCGCCGGCTCCCACGAGGGCGCGGGGGCGGACCAGTGGGAGCCCCGCCTGGAGCGCTCCGAACACGAGGGCATCCCGGTCCACCGGCTCCACCGAACCGGGCTCTTCGTGGACAACTGGGAGAAGAGCCTCGCCCCGGAGGTCGAGCCCCTCCTGCGACGGGTGCTGGAAGAGCAGCAGCCCGATCTCGTTCACGTCCACCACTGGATCCGCATGTCGCGCAACCTGGTGGAGATCTGCCACGACGCCGGCGTACCCGCGGTGTGCACCCTCCACGACCTGTGGACGTGCTGCCCCAAGGCGTTCCGCATCCGAGACAACACCCACTGCACGCTCGATGTGGGCCCGGTCAACTGCCTCGGCTGCGCCCCCGCCGGCGAAAACATGAGCGACGCGGAGCAGCAACAGGAGCTCGCCCTGTTCCGAGACGACTTCAGCAACGAGCTGGAGCTGGCGCGGCGCCTGATCGTGCCCAGCTGCGCGCACAGAGACGTCCTGCTCGCTCAGATGCCATCTCTGCGGGGCAAGTTCCGCGTGGTGCCGCACGGCAACATCTCGGCGCTCGAGAAATCCACCGCGCCGCATACCGGCGACTTCCCGACCGGGCCCCTCCGCATCGCCCACTGGGGCCACCTGAACTTCTTCAAAGGCCTCGACCTGCTCCTCGAAGCGTTGCAGGGGTCGAAGCACAAGGCCGACATCAAGCTGCAGCTGTTCGGTGACGTCGTCTACCCACAGGAACGACCCCGAGTCGAGGAGCTGTCCCAGGGGCTCGACATCACGTGGCACGGCCGCTACGAACCGACGGACCTCGCCGGCGTCCCCATGGACGTGGCGGTCATCCCTTCGCGCTGCAGCGAGTCGTGGAGCTTCGTCCTCGACGAAGCGTTCCTCCTGGGGGTCCCTGTGATCGTCTCTGATCGAGGCGCCCTCGGGGAACGCGTTGAGGGTGCGGGTGCTACGTTCGCGGCGGATGACTCCGAGGATCTGCGACGGGTCATCGATGGGCTGTTCGATGAGCCAGAGTCACTCGATCGATGGCGCGGGCGCATCCCCGACCTGCCGCCCATGCCTCACCACGCGGAGTCGGTCGAGCGGGTCTACAAAGAGGTCCTCACATCACGGGCCCCGCTGCCCCGCACACCCGCGATCCTGAGGACGAGGCGACTGCAGGTCCGCTCGTATCAGCTCGAGCTCCGCAACCGCGACATGGAGTCGCAGGGTGGCGAACTGGCGAACCTCAGGAAGGACTACACCCGCGCCAAGACCGCCATGGAAGAGATGGGGTCCTCCCATCGCGAGAAGGACAAGGAGATCGATCGACTGAACATCGAGCTCCTCCAGACACGCCAGGGCGAGGGGAACGCGGGCGACCCCGAAGGCGTCGACGAAGCGGCGGAGGGCCTCGAGGCGCACGGTGAGCGGCGAGAGGGGGGGGCGTTGCTGGAGGTCCGCATGCGCGCGCTCGAGACGGTCAACGCGGCGCTGACCCTGAAACACCGGGAGGCCCGCGCGGCGCTGGCGACACGGGCGGCCGAGATCGGCGCCCTCGAGGGATGTCACGCTGACATCATTCAGGGGAAGCAGGCGCTCGAGCACGTACGCCAAAAGGAAGAGCAGTACTTCATCGAGCTGCGCGAAGCCCTCGAACACGAGCGTGACGCAATCCGTCGCCTGAGAGGCGCGCTCGAAACACAGCGACGGCAACTCGAGGATCTATCGAGCGACAACCTCACGCTGGGCGAAGAGGTCTTCGATTCGCGCGACGGGATCGGCGACAGCGAAGGCAACCCGCCGCAACAAGAGCAAGCGACGGACCCCGCCACCGCGGCCGAGCCCCTCGGGCGGCAGGATTCAGCCCTCCTTCGTGAAATCGCCGAAGCGGAAGGCGACGCCGTGGATGCGATGAGATCCGCCGCGCAACGCCAGGCAGGGCTCCAGGCGACCGTCGACGAGCGCGACGCGCTGATCCACGAGATGTCGGAGACCCTCGACGGGCTACTCCAGATCGTCGAGTCCACAGATCGCAAGCAGCATCGCTCGGAGGCCGAGTCAAGCCCCGTCAGGCGCACCGGCGAGAGGCTGAAGATCCTGATGGTCGTCCACCAGTACGTGCCCCGACACGTCGCGGGCACGGAGGTCTATACCCACAACCTGGCCAAGGCCCTCTCTGCCCGACACGACGTGCTCGTGTTGTCGGCCGAATCCGACTACGACAAGGACCGGTTCGACGAGCAACGGGTATACGTCGAAGGCATCCCCGTCCACCAGGTGATTCACAACTACAAGTGGGCGAGCTTCCGAGATACCTACGATTGCCCGGAGGCGGACGCGATCTTCCGACGCGTCCTTCGCGAGGAGGCGCCGGATGTCGTCCACATCCAGCACCTGCACTACTTCTCGGCCAACTTCGTGACGATCGCGCGGTCACGCGGCATCCCGGTCGTCTACACCCTCCACGATTACATGCTCATGTGCGCGCGAGACGGCACGCTGCGCCGAGAGGACGGCGAGATCTGCCAGGTCCCCATACCCTCCAAGTGCAAAGACTGCATCGCGCACCACGAGCTCGACGGGGCCCCGGCACCGGCCCTGCCCCGGGGATTACGCCCAGGTGTTGACGCGCTGGTCCCTGACGACGTCGTCCGCGCCATACGCAACATGCGAGTCGACGGGCACGACGCCGGGGACCCACATGAGGAGGCCGCGGCCGAGCGGCTCGACTACCTCAAGCACGTGCTCGCCGACGTGGACCTGTTCGTATCGCCGAGCGAGTTCCTGCGTCAGCGCTTCATCGACTCGGGGATGGTCGACGCCGACAGGATCATCGCCTCAGACAACGGGTACGACCTGACCCGGTTCCCCGACGCATCGAAGCGGAGCGCGCCGCCAGTGGATCGCCTGCGGGTCGGATACGTGGGAACGATCGCAGAGCACAAGGGCATCCATCTCATCGTCGATGCCATGAACCGCATGGACGACGAACGGGTGACCTGCCGCATCTGGGGAGACGTGACCGCCTTCTGGGAGTACACCGAGCAACTCCAGCGCTCGATCACGAACCCCAGGACCATCCTGATGGGGCCATTCGACAACGACCGCATCACGGACATCCTCCACGACATCGACCTGCTGATCGTGCCCTCCGTCTGGTTCGAGAACTCTCCGCTCACCGTGCACGAGGCGGCGGCGTGCGGCATCCCCGTGCTGGCCAGCGACCAGGGCGGGCTAGCCGAATACGTCCTCCCAGAGATCACGGGGCGGCACTTCGCCCTCGGGGACGCGTCGGACCTGCGGACCAAAATCATGTCGTTCCTCGAGGACCCGATGACCGGCTTCGAGCCGGGCACGCTCACGCTCAAGTCCATCGAAGACGACGCCAGAGATACGGAGCAGCGGTACTTCGAGCTCCTCGCGCGGGGGGCGTCCATCAGTGGCTGATCATCCCGCGCGGCGAGCGGCGCTCGATACGCTGCTCGCCAGGCAAAGAGGTCGCGTCGATGTCGACGGAGCGGCCATGGCGCGCCTGGACCCGCCCCGGAGAAAGCAAGCACACGACCTCGTCCTCGGGGTTCGTCGCAACTTGTTCCTGCTTGACGCCGTCCTCCGCCGGTACCTGAAACAGCCCGTCAAATCCGTCCCGCCGCCGGTCCGGGAGGCCCTGCGCTGCGGCGTCTATGACCTGGTGTTCAACGAGCGGGTCCCCGCAGCCGCGATCGTTTCCGACACCGTGGCCCTGATCAGGCGAAGCGGCAGCTTGCGCGGGTTGGTGAACGCGGTGCTGCGTCGCGTGGCGGACGAGTTCGAGGTGGTGGATATGGAGCGCGCGCCAACAGATCGGCATCACGTCTGTGCGCGCCCCCAGCGCATCGTGCGATTCGAGCGCCCGGTGCTCCCCGACCCGGATATCGATATCGTCAAGCACTACGCCACGCGATACACGTTGACCGAGCTCTTTGTAGGAGCGTTCGTTCACGCGTTGCCAATCGACCACGAGGCCCTGTTCGAGGCGTGCTCCCGACGGATGCCGGTGTCGCTGCGCCCGGTCGCAGGTGTGAGCCTCGACGAGCTGCGTCGGCGCGTCGAGGCGGCCGGGGCCACCGTGATCGGCGCGCGGGGCGGCGTCATCGAGATCCGGTCGAGTGGCCCGATGTCTGGCCTGGCGCCGCTCACCGACGGGAGCGCCGTCGTGCAGGACATGGTCGCAGCCGAGGTGGCTCCGTTCGTCGATCCGCAGCCGGGCGAGCGGGTCCTCGACCTGTGCGCGCCCCCTGGGGGCAAGACGGTCCACCTCGCCGAGTTGATGAACGGAGAGGGCGAGGTCGTCGCGGCGCATCTCGGACAAGCGCACACCGCGCGCCTGCGCGAAAACGTGGCGAGGCTCGGTCACGACGGCATCGTGACCCTGCACGACCTGGGCGAGCGCGGAGCCGCGATGCCCGAGGGTCTGTTCGACCGCGTCCTCGTGGACGCCCCTTGCAGCAACACCGGCGTCCTTATGAAGCGCGTCGACGCGCGCTTCCGGGTCAACGAAGACGAGCTGCGTCGGCTCGAGGCGCTGCAGCGTGAGCTGCTGATCCGGGCAGCGGACCTGGTGCGCCCCGGGGGCGTCCTGGTGTACGCCACATGCAGCATCATCCCCGGCGAGAACCACCTGCTGACCCGGCAGCTGATAGAGGCTCGCGGGACATTCCGGATCGACGAGGAGCGGCTGCGGTATCCACACCGCACCGGTCGGGACGGTGGGTACATGGCCCGGATGGTCCGGGATGGTATGGTCGCTTCATCATGAAAAGCCTCGCCCCGCTCGTTGCCCTGATCCTCATTGCCTCTGCCTGCACCAAGGGCCCGCCACCAACCGCGCAGACGTCCGGTGGCGATCGCAGCGCCCCCAGCCAGACCCTGAAGCGGGCAGCCCCCAACTGGGGGGCGATGATCGGCAAGGTGCGCAACCTCGACCAACGCCGGGACAAGATCATCAGCCTGATGCAGGACGCGGTCAGCGAGTTTGACCACTACAAGCGCAGCGAGAAGAGCGGGTCCCCCGACAAGAAGCGACTCGAGAGCGCCAAGAACTACAAGCTCGAAGCGGGCGACCTGTACGACGGGCTGCGTGAGGACGTGACCCGCGCCGCCGGCGGTGAGGACCGCGGTGACCAGCTCTGGGAGAAGCGCCTACGGGCGTTCCAGACGAAGTTCGACAAGCTGTCGAAGAAGGTCCGCCGTATCGAGTTCCGGTGACCGCCGGAGACCTCAGTCAAGCGGCTCCTTGTCCGCGGCGAGCTCGGCGGCGGTGGCGCGATCGAGGCCGTGGAGGAAGCTGACGCCCTGGTCGATCATGTAGTCCGTGTGGGCGCAGCGGCGCAGGGCCTCCTCGCCCTCCTCATCAGCGAGGTCCGCTATTTCGAAGCGCTGCTCGACCATCCACCCGAGGAGGTCGAGGATCACGCGCTCCGCATCACGGCTCTTCGCCAATTCGTGATGCATGAACCCGACGACGCACGCGTGGCTGACCTCCGTCATGCAGTGCTCGTAGAGGAGCCGGCCCTTGCTGATGAGGCGCGCGTACTCGGCGCGATTCGTCTCCCGGATACGCTCCACGCGGCGGCCGCGCTCCCCGGATGCCGTGGTCGACTCCAGCAAGCCGCTCGTGAGGACCGCGTGCAACTGACTCGTGCCCACCCCCAGCGGCGCACCCTTCGCTTCGAGCAGCCGCTCGTTTTGGTCGAGCGCTTCGTGGGAGAACCCCCGGTCGAGGCGATCGCGATGGGAGAGGCAGAAGTCGAGGATCATGAGTCGAGAACGGCGCCCATTTCGACAGGGTAACCCCGCAGGAACGCCGCCGCATCCATGGGCCGCTTTCCGGCGGGCTTCAGCCGCAGTAAGGCGAGGGCTCCCTCCCCCGCCGCGACGATGAACCGATCATTCGACGCAGCCACGACCTCGCCCGGCGCGCCGTTGACGTCCATCTCCAGCCCCACCGCCTCCACGACAACGCGCTGCTCTCGGCCCCTCACCGGCACCGTCGTGTAGGCGCCAGGCCAGGGGTCGTAGGCCCGTACCCGACGTTCCAGTTCGATCGCGGAGCACCTCCAGTCCAGGCGCGCCTCGGTCTTCTGGATGAGCCCGCAGGTGGTGGCCAGGTCATGCTCCTGCGGGCGCGAGACAGCCATCCCTCCGTCAAGCCCGCGCAGCGCATCGACGAGCAGCGCCGCGCCGCGCCGCGCCAACTCGTCATGCAGATCGCCGCCCGTCTCGTTTCCCTTCAGCGTCATCCGGTCCTGTAACAGCACCGGCCCGCTGTCCAGCCCCTCGTCCATCAGCATGACCGTCACCCCGGTCTCCGCGTCGCCCGCCAACACCGCCGCCTGAACCGGAGACGCGCCTCGATGGCGTGGCAAGAGAGACCCGTGCACGTTCACGCATCCGAGCCGGGGAATGGCCAGCACCTTGGGCCGCAGGATCTGGCCGTACGCGATGACGACGAGCGCGTCTGGCCGCTGCTCGTCGATGCGTGCCCGTGGCTCGGGTCGATTCAACTTCTCGGGTTGAAACAGCGGGAGCCCGAGCCGCGTGGCCTCCGCTGCCAGCGGCGGCGGCGTCGCGGTCCCGCTCCGCCCCTTGGCCCTATCGGGCTGGGAGATCACCAACGCCGGTGCGAGGCCGGCCTCGACGAGGGCCCCGAGTGATGGGACTCCAAACGCTCCGGTTCCGGCGAAGACGATGTTCAACCGTCGCTCCCGAGCAGCTTCCTCGCCTTGGCGGCGGCGCCGGTTTTTGGCCACTGCTTCACGATCCGCTCCAGCGCCGCGCGCGCCGCCTCCTTCTTGCGCTGTCGCAGCAACGTGCGCGCCGCCTTGAGCTCGAGCTCGGCTTCCTCCGATGCCGCCTGCTTCGACACCAGCGGCGCAATATCCGCGTCCGCACTCAGGGCCGCAAGGCGCTCGCGAGCCTGGCCCGCAAGGGGCGAACCCGCGGCGAGGCTAATCACGCGGTAATACGCCTTCACCGCCTTCACGTATTCGCGCCCCCGCTCGTACCCCTTCGCCTTGTCAAAGCTCGGACGCGCGCGGTCCTCCGCCTTGATGAGCTTGGCAGCCGCGCGACCCGCCTTCGTCCTCGACAGCTTGGATTCGGCCTTTCTAAGGGCTCGCGCCAACTCCGTGCCACGGAACGCGACGACCCCGCTGCGGAGGAGCCGGAGCGCGCCGAGCACGTCTCCCGCCTCGGCTGCCGCCGCCGCCCGCAACGCGAGCTCTTCCCCCTTGGTCATCAACGCCGCGCGCACCGCGCCGGTCTCGCTGGCCAGCGGCGTGCCCTGGGCCATCCTGTCAGCTTCGGCCAGGGCCTTGCCGCTTCCGATGTAGTCGTCAGCGTTCATCGCCACCTTGGCTCGGCCTATCAGGCTCAGGACCTCAGCGTACTCCGCTCGGGTCAGGCCGCGGCCTCCAAGCTTGGAGCGCGCATCCTTGATCGCATCCAGATAAGACCCCGTAGGCATGACATCCGAGATGACCCGAATCTTCGTCTCGTCGGCGAGCACGACGCAGTGGGTCGGCGTCGCGACACGCCCGTCGGGCCAGAACGTCAGCCGCACCTCCATCTCGAGATTCTTGTGATCCTCGCACTTGACGTGCCCGAACTTGGAACAGACCCGCACGCTCTTCCCGTCGACCTTTGCCTCCACCGGCTTGTGTGTATTCGGACAGGCCAGAACTGCCACCGTACGCCGGCTGGCTTGGATGAACGCGTCTTCTTTGTAGAGCCCCGCCACGATGCGATCGTTCGCTTCCTCTCCGTCCATGACGAAGGCAACGAGAAGCGGGACGTTGCGACGCCTGGCGTCCTCTGTGGCCCCCTCCCACGTTCCTCTCCACCACGCGACGCCCTGTCCCGTCAGGGCATTCGTCAACAAGACCATGGCTATGAGGGTGCGCTTCATGCTCGATCTCCGATCAGGGCCGGCCATTGTAAGTCACGCCGTGATAGCCTTGGACACGAATGGCCCTGCCGCCCCTGGAACCGGATAACGACGTCGTCACGCACCGCCTCGAGTCCTTCGATGACCTCGGCGACGTGCAGGTCGATAAGGGCTTCTGTTACGTAAGTTGTGATAACTGCGGCTTCACCGGGTGGGACCGGACCTTCACCGCCTGGCCCGACAACGCCTACGAGTCGCCATCCGCGCTGGTTACGTTCGTAGAGGGCCAAGGGCGCGAGGAGCGGGTGCGCAAGTGCCCGGATTGCCACGAAGAGGCCCGCCTTGAGGGGCTACGCGTGTTCGTCGCCGCCGGAACCCTCGATCGCGAACTGATCGCCGAGTACGACGCCCACAAGGGGCGAACGGGCTTCTTGCTCATGGACGGGTCAGGGGTCCTCGATGGTGACCCACCAGACGGCGAGGCGCTGCGGAGCGCATGCCTCGACTCCTGCGTGCGGGCCGGATCGTTCATGGCGGAGGTGACGCCGGCCCGACGTGACGAGGCTGCGAGGCTGTTTGCGGTGGTCGCGAAGGCTCGTCCCGGCCAGCCCCAGCCCCACCTCGCCCTCGCTCGTCTCGCCTTCGAAGCCGGGGACGAGGAGGGAGCCGCCGGACACGCGGACCGCGCCGCAGGCTGTGCGGACGACGACGCGGAGGCGTCCTCCGAGCTCGCCCGCTTGTTCGGCGACCTGGCGATCACCAACTCAGACGGAGCACATCTCGACGCCGCCGTTCGTTGGTACACCCGCGCGATGGCGCTCTCCCCCGACGACCGGCGCCTGAACCTGGCGATCGCACGGCTGCTCATTCAGATTGGCCACTTCCAGGAAGCCGCAAAACACCTCGAGCGGGCCGCCGCCTATCCCTCCACGACGCTCGAGGCCCGCTACCTGCAAGGAGTGATGGCCGTGCACGAGGGTCGCCCGCGGGTCGCCGCACAGTTGCTATCTGAGCTCTCTGAGGACGTCCCAGGAGACCCCAGCGTTCTGCACATGTTCGCCTGGGCCGCAGCCCAATGCGGTGATCGCGAGACCGCGGAGGGGGCCTTAGCTCAAGCCGCACGCCTGTCCGGCGGCAAGGAAGACCAGGCTTACTTCGTTGGGCTGGTCGCCGAGACGCTGGAGGAAGCACAGGAAGAGCGGGCAGACTGAGCTTGCTCAGATCAACCCCCCGCCCACAGGGCGGAGGATCAGAACGTGATCTCGACCACCTGGGACGCGAGGAGCTGTCCGGTCGGTGCGAGCATTGCAACCACGGCCTCGATGTGAAGACCTGGCGGCACGCTGCCGACAGGGGCGGCGAAAACCAGCGAGCCCTGTGGATCGAGCCACCCGTGAAGCGGGCTACCGGGCTGCGCAGGATGGATGCTCCCCAGGGCGTCCCAGGCGAGGCCAAGGACGGGCCCCGAGCCGTTCGGGACAAGGTCGACCGTAGAGGTCAGCGTGACGAACTCCGCGCCAGGGATCGCCGGGGTCGTCTGGATGACCACGGACACGTCGCCAGCTCCGGAGGTGGTCACGGTGAGGCCTACGCTCTGGCTCGCACCTTGCCCTGGATTCGACGCGCACGCCGTCGCGCTGGCGATCGCCCAATCGGACGCCGCGTCCGTGTCCTGATTGCTCGCGCGCGCGCAGCCGTCCCCGCTCAGCGAGAAGAGACCGGTCCACGTCGCCCCGATCGGTAGGTGCGGCGGCGCGATCGGCCCTCCCGCTCCCTGTCGATACACGTAATCCACCGCTGTCTGCTGTGGGCTCCGCAAAATGACCTCGACGCTCCTCACGGAAGTCCAGCTGTAATTAGAGCCCGTCGAGATCGAACACGGCAGCGTCCCTGCCGCGCCAGATGCCCCGTACTCTTGGAGCACGAGGAACCCACCCGACGGGACCAGGGTCGCGAACGGAATCGTGAACGTCCCCTCCAAGATCGGCATCCCGGATCCCGACTGGTACGTCGTTACGCTCCAGCCTCCGAGATCGAACGGGACGCCGCTCACGTTCCTCAACTCGACCCAGTCGGGCGAGCCGGTGTGGAACTCGTTGATCACGACCTGCGACGGCGCGGCGGCGGCGAGGGCGAGCAACACAAGAATGGGGCCTCGGGCGGAGGTCATGGCACGGGAAGGTTACCCCCGAAAAAGACCCGCGGGGGCCCGTCAAAAGACGCGCGCACGGAGCCCATTCGCTGCCGGCGCTCCGGGTTCTATCGGTCGTCCCTGATGAGCTGAAGCTCGATCTCCCCGAAACCCGACCCCTTGCGCGCCTTGTTGTTCGTCTCGACGATGGTGAGCTCCAGGGAGCGGATCACCTTGGGGCCCGAGAACCGGAAGATCGTCTTGCGCCGGTTGTCCATGATCATGTCGACGGTGCCGAGGGGCACGCGACCGTTGATCTTGACGGCCACCTTCGTCGGACGACTTCGGCCAGCGTCGCCATGTTGCGCGTGACAGAGCACGAGGGCGTTCGCCCGGATGGGCTGCTCGGGCAGCAGCCTGATCTTCGGTTTCTTGTCGTCATCCTTTGCCAGCCAGCCCCGGATGGCGAGGCCGTCCACGGACTGGATCGAGCGCCAGTTGTTGTTGAACTCGCTGGAGGCGGTGGCGGCGACCTTGGTCTGGCGCAGGAGGTTGCGGGACGCGTCCGAAGCGTACGCCTCGTACTCCGCGTTCCTCACGTTCCACACGACCACGCGCACCGGATCCGACTTGAGAACGACCTTCGCCCCGGCGCCGCCCGGCTTGACGACCGTGGCCCGTGCCTGCAACCACCAACCACCAGGCTGTTTGAACGCGTGCTGCGCTGCGAGCGCGGCCTTGCCGTGGGGCGCAGCGGGGTCCCGACCAACGCGCTGGATCACCTTCGCGCCCTTGAGGTCCTTGCGGCGACTGGCGACGTACTCGACCTTCTCGACGTGCAACCCCTTGCCCGTCTCCCCCGGCCACGCGTTCTCCTTGAGGGCCTTATCTCCGAAGCGGGATATCCACATCGCCAGGGGGCTGTCCCCGGACGCGCGCAGCGACACGGGCTTCTTGCGGTCCTCGTATCCGAACACCCGCGCACCCGACGCCTGGCCGCCGGTCACCGAACCGGTCGCCTTCGAGAGAAACAGGAGCGCGAAGCAGGTGTTCGTCGCCGTCTTGGACGCGCCCACGGGCCACGCGCCCTCCGTCGCCTGCTTGCCGACGAGCCAGCGCGCGCCCGCCCGATACCAATCGTGCGGGCCGAACCGGTCCTCCCCCGTGAGCCCCCCCGCGCGCTCGAGCCCATAGAGGTAGTAGTAAACCCACGTCTGGTTGGGCGCGAACATGTTGCTCGACGGCGAGAAGTAACGGCCGAGCCACTGGATGCCGCGCTTGATCGCGACGCTGACCTCGTTGTTCTTGCGACGCAGCTGAAGGTCGCAGATCGCCAGCGTTCCGATCCCGGCGGACGTCATGCTCCCCGTCGCGGTCGTGCCCGGTCGATAGCCGAACCCAGCCGGGGCATACGCGTTCTTCTCCGTCTCCCGCAGATGCCTGAGCGCACACGACGCCAGCTTGATCCATGCCCGTCGCGGAACCTTGTGCCCCTTGAGGGAGGCCATGTGCAGGGCCAGCGCGGCGTACTGCGTGTTGGACAAATCAACAGCGCCGCCGGGGTAACCCCAGCCCCCGCTCGATTTTTGAAACTGCAGGAGCTGGGCAACCAGGTCGCCGATCAACTCTTCATCCTCCGCCTTGCCCAGGGCCACGAAGGCGAGCAATTGACACGCGGTCGAGTAGGTCTTGGCCGGGCGATGGACGCGCAGGAACGCGGCAGCCTTGCGCACCGCCAGGTGCTTCTTGCTGACACCTGACTTCAGGAGGGTGTACAGCCCAAGAGCCGTGCAGCCGGTGGGGTAACCCGCCATGTAGTCGACGAAGGAGCCATCCAGGTACTGCTTCTGCATCAACCACTCGACGCCTCGATCGATCGCCTTGTTCACCTTGAGCTGGGTCTTCCCCCACGACTCACCGAGGCGCTTCATGCCGGCGACAGGATCGACACCGTCCGTAGCGGAGACGCGGAACCGGCCGAAGACGTGCTGGGACCCGAAGGCGAACGACAACGTCAGGCGGACGTGGACCTGCGCCTTCCACCGCGGAGGCGTCGCCGGCATGACCACCATCGTGTGGGGTTTGCCGAAGTGCGGCGAGATCGCCCACCCGGTGCGCGGAGAGGGATTGAGCGCGGCCGTCGCGGGGTAGCTCCCCTGAGCGAATGACGAGACGGCTCCGCCCAAGCGGGCGAGGCGGAAGCGGCCGGGCGAGAGTCGGGATGATGTCTCCAGCTTGACGTGAGTGAGGACGAAGTTGCCGTTCCGTGCGCGACCCGGCCCCTTCGCGGGCAGCTTGGGGTCGGGCAACGCCTCAATGCGAAGCCCGGTCAGCTCGGTGAGCGACGTCGTGCCCTCGATGACGATCGTGTCGACTTCCGGGTTCTTCCCCGAGACGCGCACGACACCCTCCGCGTCGACCTCAACGGTGGCCCCCTTCGCAGACGTAGCCTTGGAGGGCACCAGCGGGTGCCACTTCGGCGCCTGAGCGATGGCAGCGGAGGCGATCAGCAAAAGGGCAAGGAGTCGCATGAAGGCGACCATTATCACCTACTTCACGACCTCATGGGACCAGGCCTCGTAGCGCTCGATGGCCAGCGCATCCGTAGCGGCCTCCACCGGCGCAACCGCGAAGCGGAAGGCGAACGCCTGCCCCGGACTCCAGCGGCGCTGCACCCCGAGAATCACGATGCGGTCCCGCTCCTGGATGATCTGAATCTCCTCACTCGAGGTGGTTCGCTCGAGCATGAGGACGACGCCCGGGCCCGATGTCTCGGTGCGCATGAACGGCCACGCCCACGTGGCGTCAGAGCGAGAGCTCCCTTCAAGCGCCGCGCCCCGATCCGTGCCGCCATGAGCGAGCCCCTTCCCCACGGTCACCATGGGCGAGGAGACCCAGGCGGGACGATCACGGGGCAAGCCACGGGCGCGCGCCATGAAGCGCAGAGGCAGGCTGGCCACGCGCTTGCCGGTGAGGGTGACCGACAACGTCAGCGGGCCGGGGGTCTTCTTCTTCGGCGCGACGCCGCGGACAATGAAGTCTGACGCGCCATCCACGCTGCCCCTCGCGAGCCGCGCCGATGACGCGACCGTGAGTCCATCGAGTCGCACCTCGCCCCCGCCGACATCGCTCCAGCCCTCTGCGCCCTTCGGGTGATCCTCACCATCGGCGCGCTCGAAGAACAACACGTGCTGCCAGGGTAGGTCGTCATGGGACCGCACGAGCTTCAGCCCGTTCGCTTTCGCCTCGCGAACAACCTGCTTTTTGCTCATCTTGTGCTCGGATTTGATGGGGACGTCGAGGTCCTCCTTGCGAAACTCCACAAACACGACGCGGCCCCCGGGCTTCAGCGCCTCCCGGACATGGCCGAGCACCCGCGCGGGATGGGAGATCTCGTGATAGACGTCGACCATCAGCACGAGGTCGACGCTTCGCGGCGGCAACCGGGGGTCAGTGGCCGTCGCGAGGATGGGCTCTATGCGCCCGAGCAGGTTCGCCTTCTTTGCGCGGCGCTTCAGCAACGCGAGCATCTCCGGCTGGATGTCGACGCAGAGGACCTTGCCCTTGTCCCCGACCATCTCCGCGAGCGGGAGCGCGTGGTACCCGTTACCGCAGCCCAGGTCGCACGCGACCTGCCCCGGCTTCACGTCGAGCACCTTCAAGAGCTCTGAGGTCCGCTCCTCCCGTTCGCGCTCCTTGCGGAGGAGCCAGTCGGCGCCGTGATACGACATCGTCGTGGCGATACGTCGGCCCTGATAGTGAACCGGAGTCCGCGCTTCTTGGCCGGCGACGACGCCGGCGAAGCAGAGGAGGAGAAAGACGCGCATGCGAAAAGCGTACACTCTCTCCATGCGTCGCCCCCTCCTGGTGCTCGTATCCGTGATCCTCGCGCTGCCCGGGTACGGGCAGAAGCCGGATAAGGCGGCGCAAAAAGCGCTCCTGCGCGAGGCGCCACTGAAACAGCGGCTCGCCCGCGAGTGGCTCAACCTCGCCGCCATCAGCGTCGCCAAGGGATCGAAGACCACCGCCGCCTTCGCCCTCAAGCACGCCCGCCCCCTCGAACCTGAAGATCGCCTGCGGCTCGAATCGCTGGACCGTCGCGCCAAGGCCCTGGCGGCGGACGCACAGCCCGAAGACCCGGCCGTCACCAAGAAACGCGCGGTCGTCGTGCGCAACGTGTGTCGCACGCTCGACGAGCTCGCCCTCCTAGATGTGCCAGAGGATGACGAGGAGCGCATCGAAGGATGGCTCTGGATGGCCTACGTCCTGGACCCCGGGGGCGGCGCAAAGCGTGCGCGGATCCTGCGCAAGCTCTCCGACCGAGCCGTGGCCCAGGGACACCTTGATCGAGTGCGCCGCGTCCTCGATCGTGCCCCATCCCTCGACCCACAGGGCGCCGCACGCGACAAGTACCTGCCCGCCATGCGCGCGCAGGCGAAGCGAAGCCGGGTGAAGATCAGGGGCGACAAGCACGACATGGAGGCCTGGGTCCTGCTCCCGCGGTCATGGAGCGAAGACCGGACCTGGCCGGTCCTCGTCTATCTCGACGGCCCCGAGCAAGACTATTTGAAGGCCGCCCTCGACCTGCGCGACCTCATGGAGGACCGCCCCTACATCGTCGTCGTGCCGTTCATCCGCTCGAATCACAAGACTCTGGAGCCGGACTGGATCCCCGATGCCGGCGAAGATGTCGCCCCCAAGAGCTTGCTCGTCGAGCACGATGTCCCCGGTGTGAAGGCGATCATGAAAGAGGTGCGGCGCGCCTTCAAAGCGGAGAAGACCTTCGCCATGTCCGGGTTCTCGGTAGGCGCGATGCTCAACTACTGGTGGCTGTTTCGGCGGCCGCAGGACCTGTGGGCCGCTGCCCCCGCGTCGGGGCACTACTCGGACCGCTGCAGCCAGATGCCCGTCAAGCCGCGGGGGCAAGGTCCCGCTGTCCGCATCCTCGTGGGCGCCGCCGACGTGCGTGGCAAGTTCCGACGCTGGCCCCAGAACGAGGCGGCCATCGCCGCCCTACAGAAGCTCGGTCACAGGCGGGTGGAGTACGTGAAGGTGGAGAACCGCGCGCACGAGCGGTTCACCGATAAGGTCTTCGCGTTCATCGATGGTGTCCGGAAGTGATCACCCCTCGGCGACGCGACGGTAGGCGTCGCGGAACGGGATGCCCTCTTCTATGACGAGCCGGTACGCCTCCTCGGTGGCGTAGAGGGATCTGTCCATGGCCGCCGCCGTACGCTCGGCGTCAAACCGGACATGGGGCAGCGCGTGGGCCATGACCGCGAGCGTGTCGCGGGTCGCGTCGAGGACGCGGAACAAGGGGGGCTTCACCAGCTGCAGGTCCCGGTGGTACCCGGACGTCATCTTGGACGTGATGGCGAGGATCGACTGGAGATCGGCCGCCACCATCGCCGAGCGTGCGCGCACGAGCTCGAAGACATCCGGGTTTCGTTTCTGCGGCATGATCGAGCTGCCCGTCGTGAACCCGTCGGGCAGACGCACAAATGCAAACTCCTGGGTCGCGAACAGGCACAGGTCCGCCGCGAGGCGGCCCAGGTCCTGCATCAGCAGCGCGCACTCGAACGCGACCTGCGCCTCCGCCTTGCCTCGAGACAGCTGGACCGCGGTGACGGGAGCCTGAACCGGAAACCCCAGCGCCGCCGCCGCGACAGCGCGGTCGATGCCGAGCACCTCAGGGACGCCATAGCCCGCCGCCGAGCCCAGCGGGCTCTTGCGGATGCGCCGCCGCGCCGCGTCGAGCCCCTCCAGGTCATCGGTGAGCTCCGTGACGAAGCCGCCGGCCCAAAGCCCCACAGAGCTCGGCATCGCGCGCTGCTGGTGGGTGTAGCCGGGAAGCGGGACGGACGCCTGCGCCGCGCCCAAGCCCTCGAGCGCGGCGACCACACCTTGTCCCTGCGCCCGCAGCTCGGTGATCGCCTCATCGAGGAAGAGCCGGAGGGCGGCGAGCACCTGGTCATTCCGCGACCGGCCCAGGTGGATCTTCTTTCCGAGATCGCCGAGCCGCTCCGTGAGTCGCGTCTCGAGGGCCGTATGGCAATCCTCTTCCTCCCGCGAAATCGACCACTCTCCCGACTCGTGCGTGAGGGCGAGTTGCTCCAGGGCCGCGGTCAGGGATCCGCACTCCTCTGCGGTGAGATGGCCGGCCTCCACCAAGCCCTGCGCGTGCGCGATGGACCCCTTGACGTCATACGGCACCAGGCGCCCGTCAAGGACGTGGTCATCGCCGACGGTATACCGCAGGACGAGATCATCCACCGGCTCCCCCTTGTCCCAGAGACGGCTCATCGTGAGACCTCCGCGAAGCGCCGGATGAGCCCGGCGTAGAAGGCGTAGCCGTCCACGATCTCTGATTCGAGGACAAACTCGTCCGCCGTGTGGGAGCGCTCCGTGCGCCCCGGACCGCATTTGATCGCGGGGACATCGGAGAACCAAACCATGTCCGACATCGTGCGCGACCCGTAGGTGTCGCCGTCAGGATGGGCGAGCTTCGCCGCCGTGATGACGGCAGCATCCTGCGGACACTCGCACGGGATCAGGCGCTCGGAGTGAACCCGCACGTCCCCCTCCACCCGCGCGCGCACGGCTGAGATGATGTCCGCGTGGGTGACACCTGGGACCGTACGCACATCGAGCCACGTGGTCGCCCGGTCCGGGACCATGTTGCGGCGATCGCCAGCCCGCGTGACCGTCGGCTCCAGGGTGGTCGGCCCGAGCGCAGCATGCTCACCGCCGAGGGCGACATCGTCCAGCGCGATGACGTCCCGTGCGAGGGCACGGATGGCGTTCCTCGCCCCCAGCGCCGCGGCATTGGCGGAGTGGCAGCCGTCTCCGGTCGCCGTCAGCTCGAGGATCAACAGCCCCTTCTGCGACGTAGCGATGTCCAGGTTGGTGGGTTCACCGACAACGGCGCTCGCCCCGGCGAAGCCCAGGCCTCGCAGGTGCGGCCACGAGATCTCCGCCCCCTTCCCTCCTGTCTCTTCCTCCGGGACCAGCAGGAGGGCGACCTCGCACGGGCCGCCATTCTCGAGGACGTCCAGGAACGCGAATGTCATGGCGGCGACGGACGCCTTCGCGTCATTGCTGCCGAGTCCGTAGATGCGGTCGTCTTCGCGATCCGCGGACCATGGGTCACGTGTCCACGCCTCCGTCGCTGGCACCGTGTCCAGGTGAGAGCACAGGATGAGCCGCGGGCCGGATCCGGCGCGCGCGATGACGTTGTCGCCGACACGCTCGACGGTGGCGCCCCGCTCGCTCAACCACTTCACCACGAGGTCGACGATCGGACCCTCTTCGTGCGACGGCGACGGCGTCGTCACGAGCTGCTCATGGAAACGAAGGAGCGAGGCGTGGTCGGTCACGGTGCGTCCGTCTCCTTGTCCAGGAGTTGCTCGACGCGACTCGGCTTCTGCTCCTCGGCGGACAACTCCTGCGTGTCAAGCACGACGAGCGTCCCGCAGCCCTCGTTGGTGAACACCTCCGTCAGGAGTGAGTCCGTGATCTTGTAGGAGATCACGTGCACCCGGCTCACCCCCCCGTACAGCGCGTCCTTGATCGCGGTGACCTTGGGGAGCATGCCGTCGACGAGGGAGCCGCTTTCGTGCAGATCGTTGAGGCCATTGACGTCGGTGTAGGAGACGAGGGTCGCCGAGTCCGACCGATCCTCCAGAATGCCCGAGGCGCCGGTGACCAGGAGGAGCTTCTCCGCCTTCATCTCCTTCGCGATGCGCGCCGCGACCACGTCCGCGTTGATGTTGAGCACCTCACCTGAATCGTCAGCCGAGAGCGGGCTGACCACAGGGACGAAGCGGTCGTCCAGGATGCGATCGAGCACGCCGACGTCGACCGAGACGATGTCGCCGACGTAGCCATAGTCGACGTCCCCCTCTCCGTCCACGTGCCGCGGCGGGCGCTTGCGCGCCCGCACCAGCCCGGCGTCGACACCGGAGAGGCCGAGCGCGGGGATGCCAAGCTCGCGGCATACGGCAACGATCCCGGTGTTGACCGTCCCGTTGAGGGTCATGGTCGCGACGTCCCGGGTTCCTCCGTCGGTGACGCGCCGACCTTCCACCATGCGGGTTTCAATCCCGAGTCGACCCGCGAGCTCCGTAGCTTGCCCGCCGCCGCCGTGAACGAGGACGACGCGGATGCCGAGCTGATGCAGGATGCCCACCTGCTCCATGATCGCGCGCGTCGTGGCCCGCTTCGTGAACACCTCGCCGCCAGCCTTGATGACAAACGTCCGGCCCTGGTACAGGCGCAGGTAGGGGACCGCCGCGCGGAGCGCGGCGACGGCGACATAGCGGTCGTGATCGGTGGTCATGTGGCTCTTCCTCCGAGCATCTCCAAAAGGACGGCCTTCTGAACGTGTAGGCGATTGCCCGCCTGCTGCACGACCGCGCTGCGCGCGCCGTCGAGGATCTCGTCCGCGACGACGACGTTGCGCCGCACGGGTAGGCAATGCATGAATCGAGCGTCGGTGCGCGCCGGACCGAACCACTCTTCGCTGACGCTCCAGCCACGCAGCCCGTCGCGGAGTCGCGCCTCCGCCTCGACCTCGCCATACACCGACGGCGCCTGCCAGGACTTGGCGTACACAATGTGCGCCCCCTCCATCGCCTCGGCTCGATCGTCGGTCTCTCGCACGGACCCGCCGGAGAAGGACGCGGCCTGTGCGGCGGTCTCCATCACCTGCCCTGGGAGCCCGTACCCTTCGGGTCGGAGAACGGTCACGTCCATGCCGCGACGCGCGGCCATCGCCACCACCGCGGCCGGTACGGCCAGCGGCAGAGGCCGAGGGTGGTAGGCCCACGATAAGACGAACTTGCCGTCACGCGGGACACCCAGATCGTCGAGCGTCTTCCAGTCGGCGAGCGCCTGACACGGGTGGTTCACCGCGGACTCGAGATTCACGAGCGGCACCGGTGACGCGGCAGCGATCGCGCTGAGGACGGGCTCGCCGAGGTCTGTCGCCAGGTCCTTGCCTTCCGCGAAACAGCGGACACCGAGAGCGTCAGCGTATTCCGCGAGGACCGGGATGCCTTCTTTCACGTGCTCGGCGTGGGCGCCGTCCATGACGACGCCGCCCCGGGTCTCGAAGCCCCAGCTCCCCTGGCCCGGGGTGATCACGAAGCTGCTCCCGCCCAGCTGCGCCATTCCGGCCTGAAAGGAGGCGAGGGTCCGCACCGAGGGATTCATGAACACCAGGCCGAGCACACGCCCGCGCAACGCATCGCTGACCGGGTCGCGCTGCAGAGCCGCCGCCGTCTCCAGCAACGAGGCGATCGCCTGATCGTCAAGTAGCTCTATATCGAGGAACCGGTTCACGAAGAAGCTCCCGAAGGAACGCTGTCACCGTCCCCCCCTTGGGGCAGAGTCTGCGCCCCCCCACCCGGGGGGCTTGGGTTGGAGGCGGGGGCAGAGGTTGCCACGTCGGCGAGCGCCGACACAAGGACATCCACCTCCGACTCCCCGATGATCAACGGCGGCATCAGGCGCACCACGTTCGGGTCGCTGGCCCCTCCGGCGAGCACCCCTCGCTCCCGAAGCCACGGCAGGACTTCCGCCGCGGGACGATCGCAGACAAGCCCGACGAGCAGGCCGCGGCCCTGGACCGCGACCACTGGACCCGTGACGCACCGCGCTGCGATGGACTCCCCCACGGTCAGTACACGATCAAGGAACCCAGGGGCGCGCAAGCGCGCGACCACCTCGCGGACCATCGCGCATGCAAGCGGGCCGCCGCCAAACGTCGTGCCGAGGGCGCCCGGGGTCAGCGCGTCGGCGAGGTCGCTGCGCGCGATGACCGCGCCCGCGGGGAAACCGCCGGCGAGACCCTTGGCGGTGGTGATGATGTCAGGGACGACGCCCGAGTCGTCGATCGCGAACATCGACCCGGTGCGACCCATCCCGCACTGCACCTCGTCGGAGATCAGCAGCGCGCCGCGACGCGACGACTCCGAACGCGCGACCTGCAAGACCTCTTGGCTCAGCGGTCGCGCGCCGGCGATGCCCTGCACCGGCTCAAGGATGACGGCGGCGACGTCGTCGTCGATGGCGGAACGAAGGGCGTCTCCGTCATCCGGCGCGACCCATGTCACGTCGAACGGGGCCCGGGGAAACGCATACCACTTCTGATTGCCGTGGGTGCAGGCTCCTGCGGCCGCCGTCCGGCCGTGAAAGCCGCCCTCGAGCGCGACGACCCGCGTTCGATCGGTCGCCCTGAACGCCAATCGCAACGCGTTCTCGTTCGCCTCGGCGCCAGAGTTGACCATGAAGACGCGGTCGAGCCCGGCTGGGGCGACCGACGCCAGATCCGCGTGTGCGAGACGACGCACCTCCATCTCGACAAGGTTGGTCTGGAAGTGGATGCGCTCCGCTTGCCCCTGCATGGCGGCGAGCAACCCAGGGTCGCCATAGCCCAGCGACGCAACCGCATGCCCACCGTAGAAGTCGATGAACTCGCGGCCGTCAGCGGTCCGGACCCGCACCCCGTCCCCATCCACGACGTCAAAGTCGAGGCGCTTGTAGACGGGAAATTCGTAGCCCGCGCTCATCATCCCCACCCCAGGCCCGCGAGCTCCAGGCCCGAGGACTCGTCGAGATCACACAGGCGATTCATCCACTGGATCGCGCCGCCGGCGGCGCCCTTCACCAGGTTGTCGATGACCGACATGACCACGGCCGACGTGCCCGTGGCCGCCACGCCAATCCGGCATCGGTTGGTCCCCACCACCTCCTTGAGCGCCGGGGGCGTCGCCGAAACGCCGACGAACGGCGCGTCCGCGTAGAAGGCTGCGTAGGCGTCCGCCAGCGATGCCGTGTCCATCGGGTGCGCGAGGTCGACGTGAACCGTCGCGTGAATCCCGCGCGCAAACGGGCCCGAGTGGGGCACGAATCGAACCTCGGGGGCAGGCCCGCCCAGCCGGCCGAGCAGCATCTCCATCTCTGGCGCGTGCCGGTGAATCAGCGGACGGTACGCCTTCAGGTTCCCGAAGCGCGACGGGTGATGGGTCGTCTCGCTCGGCTTGGCGCCACTCCCCGTGCTCCCCGTCACCGCGCTGACCCGATACGGCGGCGAGGCGAGGCCGAGGGCCACCAAAGGCGCGCAGGCCAGCGTGACCGCCGTCGTGAAGCAACCCGGATGGGCCACGTGCTCCGACGGCGCCGACGGCTCGAGCTCCGGGATCGCGCACGAAAACGAAGGGCACCGCTCGGGGGCCCCATGCGACTCGCCGTAGACTTCCGTCCACGCCGCCGCGTCAGGCAACCGAAAGTCCGCAGAGAGGTCCACCACCTTCATGTTGGCGCGCGCCCCCTCCGCCGACGCCAGCAGCCCATCCAGGATTCGCGCCGCCTGGCCGTGTGGCAAGCAGGAGAACAGGGCGACCGGGCCATCGGTGTCGAGAAGCGCGTCGACAGCGTCTGCGGATACGAACGTCTCCGCCGGCCAAACGCCGGCGAGATGAGGGAACGCCTCCGCTATGCGCGTCCCGGTCTTCGACCGGGAGACCGCCGCCCGCAGCCGCATCACGGGGTGCCCGGAGAGCAACCGCAGGAGCTCTCCGGCGACGTAACCTCCCGACCCGAGCACCACCACAGGGATCTCAGCCATCGGCCCTCTCCGCATCGCCACCTCTGCCCAGGCAACCCAGGACGTGCTCCGCAAGCTCCGCCGGACACGTCCGCGCGTTGAGCCCAGCGACGCCGATCTTCTCGCGGATCAAGTCCGTCCCGGCGACGTTGTCGGTCGCGGGTCCGGTGATCGCCGCCGTCTCGATCCCGAAGCGGTCGACCAGCTGACGGTGGCCGCCCCAGGCTCCTACGGGATCATTCGCCGCCAGCACGACCGCCGTCAGCGCGTCTCGGATGTCGCTCGCCTCGAGGATCGCGTCAACCCCGTAGTCCCCCATCAGGCCATCCCCGAGCTCGAGGACAATCACGTCCGGCCGCGACGCGGAGAGCGCCGTCAGCATGGTGCGCGTCAGCGCGGGCGCGTTCGACCGCTGCGTCGTCACGATACCGAGGTCGGTGAAGACCATGGTCTCCCGCGCGCCCGCGTCCTCCATCGCGTGGACGTCGCGCCGCAAGCTGACACCGGTGGCCTTCGCCGCCGCGACCCTCAGCCGTGAACGAGCGAACTCCTGAATGAGGCTCGTGCACGCGAACGTCTTTCCGGAGTTCATGCACGTCCCGACCACCGCCACCACGGGGATGTCCCCCACGTCCAGCCGGTCGGTCAGCTCTCGCGCCCCCTGCCGGATGTTCGCGGGCACGCCAATGCGCTCGCCGAGATACGGGAAGTGCAGCACCTGGCCGAGCACTTCGCACTCAAACGGTGGCCCGATGTCCGGATTGCTGGAGGTGCAAACCCCCAGGCAGCCGCCGATGTTCAGCAAGTTCAGGACATCGCCCGGGGCAATCTGCTCCGGGATGTGCCCCGCGTATCCCATCAGGGCGCGCCGGTGCCCGAGCGCACCCGCGACGACGTCTCCAGGCTTCAGGTGGGAGAAGCGCCCCGTCGTGAGCTCGAGCTTGTTGTAGGTGGACTTGCGTGAAGTCACCCGCACCGCGATGACGTCACCTTCTTCGCACGGGAACGTCGACCCGAGCTTGACCTCGCGGGGCAAGTGGCAGTTCGAGGTCACGGAGGCGATCTTGTCGACGACGACGGACTTCATTGCTGGCTCCGATCGCCGGCGCGGGCATGGAGTTGCCCCGGGATTCCAACGATGCGCGAGAACCCGGCGGCGTCGGCCGGGGTCCACTCCCCAATCGCTTCGCCATAGAGGGCGGACGACGCGTCGCGCAACGACCATGGCGAGGTGACCCCGTCGACGAACACGCTGCCTGGGCGCAGCGTCAACGTCACGTCCCCGGTGACGCGAGACTGGGACGACGACATCAGGGACTCGATATCCCTGCAGGTCGGCTCGAGGAACTGGCCCGCGTGCACGAGGTCGCCGTAGACGCGAGAGACGTGGTCCTTCACGGTCTGCTGCTGGGCCGTCAACACGAGCTTCTCAAGCTCGCGGTGAGCGGTGATGAGAACGGTCGCCGCCGGCGCCTCGAAGGCGACGCGGCCCTTGACCCCGAGCACGGTCTCGCCCAGGTGAATGCCGCGACCGATGCCGAACCCTGAGGCCAGCGCGTCGACGCGTTCGATCGTATCGACGGCCGAGCCCGCCTCTCCGTCGACCGCGACCGGGACCCCGCGCTCGAACGAAATCACGTGACGCTCGGCTTCGCGAGGGTTCTCAAACGCGCCGCGGGTCCGGACCCACGCGTCCTCGGGCAGTGACTCCTTCGTGTCCAGGGTCTCGCGGCCCCCGATCGTGACGCCCCACAGCCCGCTGTTGATGGAATACGAGCCGGTAGAGTCCGCGATGGTGAAGCCCTGCTTTGCGAGAAACGCGATCTCATCCTCGCGGCTCGGGGCCAGATCCCGCACCGGGGCGATGATCTCGATCTCCGGAGCCGCGGTCCGGAGCGCCACCTCGAACCGCACCTGATCGTTGCCAGCCGCGGTGCATCCGTGGGCGACCGCCGAGACACCCAGCTCGTTGGCGATCCGGGCGACCTCGCGGGCCTGCAGGCTGCGCTCGGCGCCCACGCACAGGGGATAGAGCTGGCCGCGGAGGACGTTGCCCATCAACAAGAAGCGGATCACCTCCTCGAAGAAGGTGTCGCGCGCGTCCACGTGCACGTGCCTCTTGGCGCCAAGCTGGGCGCTGCGCTCTTCGAGCGAGCGCAATTCGTCCGGGTCGATCCCGCCCACGTCGACGTTGACGGTGATGATCTCCGCGCCCAGCGTCTCTGCCAGATGGGGGATACACCAGCTGGTGTCGAGGCCGCCTGAGTACGCGAGCGCAATGGTGTCAGCCATCGTTGGATTCCCTTCCGACCAGCTCCCCGATCCGGCGCCGCAGTCCGGTCGCCGCACGCGGACCTCCCACTGCGACGAACAAGGTGTCGTCGCCCGCGACCGTCCCGACGATCTCCGGCCAGGCCGCGCCGTCGATGATGCTGCCCACGCGAGACGCCGCGCCGATGACGGTGTGGAGGACCACCAGGTTTGGCCCGGCGGACGAAATCCCGGTCACCGCATCACGCATGGTCTCTTGAAGCGCGGCGCCATTGGTGGGGCCGCCAGCGGGCGGGGTCAGGCGGTAAGCGCCGCCGACCTTGCTGATCGGCAAGCTCCGCAGGTCACGCGAGACCGAGGACTGGGTCACGCTCAGGCCGAGCTCCGTCAGCCGGCGGACCAGCTCCTCCTGGCTCCGGACAGAGTGCGCCGCGATGATGTTCCGAATCGCATCGAGGCGCTGTTCGCGTTGACGTGGATCGACTGGCATGGGCTCTCTCTATGCGCATTATCGTCCGAAAATGCTCATAAATAAGCAAGCTCCGCCGCAAAACTCGGTGAAAAAACCCGCAAATCCTTATTCTGCCTCGGCTTGAGGACGGCGCCGCTGGGCTGGCTCGTCGCCTGGGGCGGCGCTTCGGCGGATTGATCGGCCTTCGCCACCTCGGTCCTCGGCAGGCCTGCTCGATCAGTTGATCTGAACGGTGACCGCGTTCGTCACGCTCCACGCGACACCGGGTCCGGCGGCGGAGTTCGTGTCCAAGATCACGCCCTGGATCGTCGCGGTCACCGGGGCACCGAATCCTGTGGGATAGCTGAGGACCGTAGACGGGGCAGGCGACACCAAGAAGATGGGCGTTCCCAACAAGGACTCCGCTCCGATCGTGTTCGCAACGACAATCGGAGCGCCGCCAAACAGCGGGGGCGCGAAGCACATCGACCCGATGCCATTCGTCACATCGGTCACATCGCCAAGAACCGGTTCGCCGAAGAAAGCATAGAGAACGAAGTGCGCTGGGATCGTCGTGCCTGTCGGCGCGCTGAGAGTCAGGTCGAACGCCGCTGACTGCGTCAGAAAGACGCGACGCATCGCGTCGCCCGCCTGCCCGGACACCAGGAGGACGTCTTCCGGGATCACCGCAGCGCCTAACCCGACCGTGCCGGCCCGCGACAGGACCCGCGGGCTGGTCTGCCAGGCCATGTTGCGCCCTGTCGTCACGCCGACCAGCGGCCATGAACCGAGCAGCGCACCTTGAGTGTCATACCGGTGCACCGTCGATGCACCGAAGTTGGAAATGGTCAGGTCACCAAACTGATCGACGGCAATCCCCTGGGGCGCGGACAGAGTGCCCTGGCCGAACGACAACAACGGATTCCACGCTGCGTCGAACTTGATGATCCAGCCCGAAGAGCCATTCGAAACGAAGCGGGCGCCCTGGCCGTCCGACGCGATCGACATCGGAGAGCTCATGTTGGGGTGCCCCACCGTCCCCACCATCGTGTGCGTGGCGTCGAAGCGGTACACGAGATTGGCCGTCGCCGAGGTCACGGCGAAGGCGCCGGTTCCACTCGTGTCGAACGACACGCAATTGACGCCATTCATCCCGGCAGCGGTGATCGTCGTCACGTAGCTCCAGGCCGCGTCAAACACGACGACGCGTCCGGGGCTGAAGCTCCCCACATACCAGTTCCCGTTGGGTGCTCGCGAGATCCCTGTTCCGCTCGTCAGGTCCGGGTGCGTCACCGTTTGCAGGTGCGTACCGTCTGGTGCGAGCCTGAGAATCCGCGAGCTGGTCTGAACGACGACGATCAGGTTGCCATCGTCGTCCACGGCGACCCCCCGGGGATTGGTCATCGTCGGGTGCGTGAACGTCCGCAGCAGCGTCCCGCCCGGCAAATACTCGCCGACGTTGGCGCTCGAGTATCCGGAGATGTACAGATTCCCTGTCTGCGTCGGCGGCAGTGGCCAGCCTTGCGCCGCGACAGCCGATGCGAGCGTGACGACTGTGATGAGTAGGCGCGCCATCGATGGGTCCTCAAGATGCAGAACTAACGAGTCTCCAGAGTACCCCATGGGCCCAGCGCGGACCGGGTCGTCTCGGCCCGATGGGCGGCTTCATGGCTTCACCCAATCACCGCGCAGCTTGGCGGCTTCCGCGCGGACCTGCGACATGTCGAGGGAAATGGTCGACATGCCCGCCCTGTCCGGGTGGGGCCTCAGCCCCCGAGTTGGCCCGTCGTGCGGAAGTGGACCTTCGCGACCTCGGCGAGGATGTCGCGCCCGCGCTCCTTCACCAGCTCCCGGCCCGCCTTGAGGACCGGGCTGCCGGCGCCCTTCGGCAGCGGGCGGCCCGCCACATGCCGCAGCCGGTCGATGCCCCGAACGAACGCGTCGCGGGCAAGCAGCGAAGCCGCGGCGACCGCCGGATCGTCCTCGGCGCGGGGACGGGAGTGCAGGTCGATCTCGGAGGACCGGGCGCCCAGCGCGCGCTTGACGACCGACTCGTCGCAGAACTTGTCGAGCAGCACGTGGTCGATGCCCGTCTTGTCCTTGACCGCGAGCATCGCCTTCCCGTGGGCCCAAGCCAAGAGGTGATTCACGTTCTGGAACTTCGCATAGAGCTCGTTGTAGCGACGCGGCCCGATCACGATCACCTCGTGAGGCACCACGTTGCGCAAGTGCTCCGCAGCCCCGGCGATCTGCCGGTCACTCAGCGTCTTGCTGTCACATAACGGGATCTCATCGAGGAACTGCTCCTCCTCCGGGGTCATGGCCACCGCCGCCACGACAATGGGACCGAAGTAGTCCCCCTTCCCTGCTTCGTCACAGCCGATGGTCGCGACCTTAAGCCTGGGCTCCGGGAGACCCGTCAGCTCTTGCAATCGATGGAGGCGAAAGTCGGAGGCGCCCTTTCCTTGGACCACGAGCTTGCCGCTCGTGTACAAGACGACGCTCACGCTCTCCCCCTTGGCGCCGAAGCGGGCGTACTCCACCTCACGGAACTCGTACCCTGCGGAGCGGAGCATCTCCTCAAGCTGGGCGCCGGTCGCGTCGTCAATCCGATCCACAAACATGTTCAGTCCGGCCATGCAACTCCTGCCCTCGCCGCGGCTGTCCGTGACGCCTCTGTAAGTGCGCGCTCCACGCGGATCCGTTCGCGTTCGACCTCTTCACGAGTCCCCACCGCCGGGATGGCTATCGGCTCTCCGAACACCAGGTGCACGCGGCTAAACGGCTTCGGAATACGGTAGCGATCCCAGGTCTTCAGGTGCCACGCGCGCTCCGCAGCGATCCCGATGGGCGCGACCGGCAGGCCGGTCCGTGCCGCCAGCCAGACCGCGCCCGCCTGGAGAACATAACGCGGCCCACGCGGGCCGTCCGGGGTCACCGCCCAGCGCGGGGTCTCCCCGGGGGCCGAGGTCGAGCGCACCGCCTCCAGCAGCGCGCGGGCACCTTCCCCCGACGAGCTGCCCCTGACCGCGTCCACCCCGAAACGACGCACGACACGCGCCGCGAACTCGCCGTCGCGCCCGGGGCTGATCAGCGCACGCACGCCACGCCGACACTCGTGCCCTAGGGGAATCATGAGGCCGTTGTGCCAGAACACGAAGATGATGCCTCGCTCCGACGCCGCCTTTCTCGCGCGCTCCCACCCGTCATCCCGAAATCGCACGGTCAGATACAGGCCACGGACCGCGAGGCTCGTCACCCCCGTCAGAAACCCGTTGCGGACACCGCGAAACAGACTGTTGCCGGCCCAGGACACGCCCCGATCATACGAAGGTGGCGGGCAAATCACGCACTGACGGGGTTATGGTCTCGTGATGCGGACGATCCTGGTGCTCGCGACCCTGGCGCTCTGCGCGCTGGCCCAGGGTCGCCTCCCCGTTCTCGGGGCGACCATCCTCTATCCGGAGGGTCGTCGCGCAAGCGCGTTCCTCTATCACGACGCATACCGAGAGGCCCGCGCGCGGGTGCGTCGGGTCACGGGAGCTCTGCCGCCCCAGGGAGTCTCCATCGAGCTGGTCAAGGACTCGGCCGCCCTGACAGCCGCCTTGGGCAAGCGCGGCGCCGCGCCCGTGCCCCCCTGGGTCGCCGGAGTCGCGCTCCCGGGACACCAGCTCATCGTCATCCGGCTGGATCTACGCACACCCGCGCCGGCGCGGGTCGAGGGGCTGCTCGCCCACGAGCTGTGCCACATCGTCGCCCACCACGTCGTTTCCATTCCTGGCGCGACCCCGATTCCACGCTGGCTCGACGAAGGCCTCGCCCAGCACGCCGAGGGCCGCGTGTTCAGCCCGGAGGCCGCCAACCTCGCCATGCGTGCTTTCTTCGGGCAACTCCTCAGCCTCTCCGAGCTCGAGCGCTCCTTCCCTCGAACCGAAGGTGCGTCCGCGCTGGCCTATGCCCAGTCCGAGTCGTTCGTGAACTGGCTCGCGAAGACCGGGCCGACAAGGCAGCGACTCCCCCGACTGCTCGCCGCGCTGAAACAAGGACACTCGGTCAAGCGCGCCGTTCGCGACATCTTCCTGCGCTCAATCGACGAGCTCGAAGCCAGCTGGCGATCGGACTTGCGCAGCGATCGCTCCTGGATGCCCGCGACCATCGGGCAGCTCCTTGTCGGAGCGTTGATCGCCGTCGTCGTCGTCATGGGTGCGTCACGCATCGTCCTTCGCCGACGCGCGCTCCGAGAGCAGTGGGCGCACGAAGAGGCTGGCGAGAGCGGCGACGACCCGGCGGCTCGCAATGCACCGCCTGGCCAGCATCCAACAGGTCGACGTCCGCCCATCCGACGGCTCCGCGGCGACGAGGACCCCCCTGGCGTCTAGTCAGTCGCGCGCGATCTCGATGGCGAAGCCAGCCGGGTCCTTCACCACGAAGCGGCCCGCCTTTCTGTCCTCTTCGACGACAGCGTTCCCGATGCGACGAGCGCGGCGCAGACACAGGTCAAAGTCAGGCACGCGAAGCGTCGGCACGAGCCCCGGCCCGGGCGCCTCCGACGAACCGTAGCCCCAGGCTTCTCTGGTGCGGCTGTCGAGAGCACCCGTGACGAGGAGCACCAGGCCGCCGAGGCAGATGGTGCCGCCGTTCTCCGGGTCGCGCGCCGCCGGCCGCCGCTTGAGAACGCGGGCCCAGAAATCAATGACCGCCCCGGGCTCGGAGCACGCGAGGCGCAGGGTTGTCACGTTGATGGGCTTGCCCCCGTCGCGTTCGACCCCCGCGCGAGCGACCGGTGCAGCCCCCGCGGCTGGGGCCGGCGCGGTCTGCGCCACCTTTGCTTGAGCGCGAGCCCGCGACTTGTTGGTCGACACCGCCCCGGCCTCCATGCCGCCGCCCAGCGTCCGGCGCGTCTCCTCGACCAAGGGCACGAGGTCAGGAGTACGGGCTCCGTTCAGGACGCAGGTCACCGTGTCCCCTGCGCCATCCTTGCCAGCGAGCAACGCCTCGTAGAGGTCGCGGAGACGATCGAGGGCATCTTGAGTCTCCTTGTTGAATCCGAGACGTCGGCGGTCTGGGTTGGGCCCAACGAATCGGTATTCCGCCGTCTTGTGGTGCGCCCGCAGCGAGAAGATGGAGACCATCTTGTCTCCGAGTGGCCCCTCGAACTGAAGGGCCATCCCATACTTGCCGCGCGTCGCCCGAAGACCCACGCGCGGATGCTGCAGCCAGTTGGCAACGCATTGGCGCACGAGCCGGGCAAACCGCGCGCGGTCGAGGGGGTCAAGGCCGGCCACTGAGACCGCCTCCTCTTCCTCGAGGAACCGTTCGGCGACTGTGTCGTCCACAGGATCCGCATCGTGACCCCCACCAGGAGCGCGGTCAAGATGCCGCTCGATCGTGGCAACCCCAAACGTCTTACCCTCTATCGGGTGGGATGTTGCATTCTGTGGTTACGGGGTCTACATTACTCGCGGCTTGCCCGGCCCAGTGGCTCGAAGGTCTAACGCAGAACCGACTTAGCGTTGGGACCGCCGCCCATCGTTGCGATTGCTCACGGTGCTCCCGTTCCAGGGAGGGGCACGCTGCGGGGAGGGACGCATTGGGGCAAGGGAAGAGGTATCTCTTCACTGGGGGCGGTACCGGGGGACATGTCACCCCCAATCTCGCCATCATCTCTGAGATCAAGGGCACCTCGCGCGACGCCTCCTTCCTCTACGTCGGCAACGCCCATGGGTACGAAACCCGTGTGCAGGAGGAAGGGGTCCCGTTCCTGGCGATCCCATGCGCGCCGTTCTGCTCACCTCGTCGGCCCTGGCGCTTCGCGATCATGACCGCGCGCATTATGTGCGGGGTCCTCCGCGCGATGTGGATCATGGCACGCTTCAGGCCCCACGTCGTGATCGCAAGCGGCGGCTACGTATCCGTTCCTTGCGTTATCGGCGCGTGGATCATGCGCCGACGCATCTACGTACACGAGCAAAACGTCCACCCAGGCCGCGCAAATCGCGCGCTCGCGCATCTCGCAACTCGGGTCGGCGTCGCCTTCAAGGAGACGCTCGAGTTCTTCCCGGCCGAGAAGACCGACCTCCGCGGTTACCCGGTGCGGCGCCAGATCGGCGAGGGGTCACCCGACCGCGCGCGCGAACGATTCAACATTCCGCAGGACCGCAGGGTCGCGTTCATCGTCGGGGGCAGCATGGGGTCGCGCGCCATCAACCGCGGCACCGTGGAGGCTCTGCACACGCTCCTACGCAAAGACGACATCGCCGTCATCCACGCAACGGGCTTGTCCACGTCCGGTGAATATCGGGCCTACGACGATACGCGCGAGCGCCTCGAGCACGCCGGGCTAGGCACGACGCTCCCGGGCCGCTACGTCTGCAAGCCGTTCTTCAACAACATCCAGGACGTCTATGCGATCGCGGACCTCGTCGTGGCCCGCGCCGGCGCGGGCACGATCATGGAGCTCGCCACCGTAGGCAAGCCGAGCCTCCTGATCCCGAAGAGCGACGTCCCCGGTGATCATCAGTTGATGAACGCTGTGTCGCGGCAGCGCGCGGGCTCCGCACAGGTGCTGTTCGAAGAGCGTGGCGAGGAGGCCGGCCGCGCCATCACCCGTGTCCGTGGCGACGCGCTCGCCAACATGATCACCCAGCTCATGGGTGATGAGGCCGATCTCGGACAGATGGGGCGGCGCGCGGCGCGCGGCGCCGTCGGGGACGCGCTCGGGCTGCACGTCGAGATCGTGTGCCGTCTCGCCGACGACGAATCGCTCATCCAGCGGGTCAAGGAGGTCGACCGCGTGGGACTGCTCATCGACGAAGCGGGGCAGACGCACGAGCTCCTCTTCCGCAACAACATCGTCGGCACGGGGCTGCTCCCCGACATCCGCGTGAAGGACCCGGAGGGCGGCCGCTCCGCACGCGCCGTCATCATCCGCACGCGCCACGGCGACGGCTTTGAATTTCATGTGCTGCGTCGCGCCGGCACCGTCGAGGTCGGAGCCAAGCCCGTCGACGGTCGTGTGAAACTGCACCCAGAGGACGTGATCACCATCGGTGGGCGGCGCTTCACCTTCATGCTCCGAGAGCGTGAGGTCGAGCGGCCCGCCGCGACCGCGGGCATGTCGATGCGTGTCGCGGTCACCGCCCTCGGAACCCTCGTCTCCCGCGGATTCGGGTTCGTGCGCGAGGCCGTCATGGGCGCGATCTTCGGCCTCGGCAACACGATGGACCTCATGTCCATCGCCCTGCAGGTCTCCAACTACTTCCGCGGGGTGTTCGCCGAACAGGCCGTCGACTCCGCGTTCCTCCCCACCTTCGTGCACCTGCAGCGAACAGGTCGCACCTCCGAGGCAAACCGCCTGTTCTCTTCGGTGTTGGCCCTGACCCTGATCGGCAGCGGCGCCGTCACCGTCGCCGCCATCCTCACGCTGCCAGCCTGGCTCCCGCACATCGCCCCGGGCTTCGTTGAGCGCGGCATCATTGACGACGCCGTGCTGCTGACGCAGATCATGTTCCCGTACCTGGTGCTGATCTCGCTCGCGGCCGTGGTCGCCGCCGTGCTGAAGGCCTGCAACCGGTTCGCGGTGCCCGCGTTCTCTTCGATCATGTTCTCCGTCGGTGTCCTCATCGGGGTCGCCCTCTACCCAATAATGGGATTACCCGCCCTCGGGGTCGGCGTCCTCCTCGGCGGGGCCGGCCAGCTGGCGGTGCTGCTGCCATCATTGTTTTCCAGTGACGTGCGGCGCGGGTTCGGCGTTCAGCTTCGGCCGCGCATCGACCTCAAGGCGCAGGGGGTACGCAAGGTCGGCCGCGTCACCCCGAACATCCTCGCGGACGTCTCCGTGCAGCGCGCGGGCACCATGGTCGACACCGTCCTCGCCACCTCCCTCGCCGCAGGCATGGTGTCGGCTCTGCATTTCGCGATGGTGGTCTTCATGCTCCCCTTTGGGCTGATCTCCGTCTCGATCAACAGCGTGGTCTTAAAGGAGCTCAGCGAAGGCCAGGCGCTCCGTGACCGAGACGACACCCGCCGGCTCCTCGCCGGAGGCATCAACTGGACGGTGTTCGCCCTGCTCCCGATCACCGTGGTCCTTCTCGCCCTCGCAGACCCGATCGTCAGCCTGCTCTTCCAGTGGATGAGCTTCGACTCGGTCGCCGCCTCCAATGTCGCGATCGCGCTGCGGTGCTACGCCATCGGCCTCGCGGCCTGGGGCCTCACGGGGCTGTGCGGACGGTTCTTCGCCGCCCGCATGGAGCAGAGCAAGAACACCATCACCAGCCTCGTCGCGCTGGCCGTCAACGTCGCCGTCTCCATCGCACTCGTCAAGCAGGGCATGGGCGTCGCCGGGCTCGCCCTCGGGACAACCGCGGCCTTCGTCCTGTGCGCCGCGATGCGCCTCTGGATGCTGAACGCCAGCCTGCGATCCGAAGGCGTCGCCCTGAAGGCCTCCGACGTCATGCCCAGCATCGTCAGGACCGGGCTGGCGACCGCTGCCGCGTTACTGGTCATGCTGGTCGTTCACATGGCCGTTCGCGACTTCGACGCCTTGCCGCTGGCGTTGAATCGGTTCTTCGTCTTGTCCGTGCCCCTCTGCTTCGGCTTCTCCGCCTACTGCGCGGCGAGCCTCTTGTTGCGGTCGGAGCAGATCGACGAAGTGCTGATTAAGCTCGGCCGCTATGGCCGCAGCGACGCCGAGGCCCCGCACGAGCCGCGCCCGGTGAACCCCTACTGCATGGACCCGCCCCAGCGCCTCCTCTCCTGGGTCAAGGCCAACCCGAAGCTGGCATCCGAATACAACTTCACGCGACGCGCCACGACGTTCCTCAACCACAAGGACTGGAGGGTCGGCAACGTCGGCATCAAGCTCGTGGGCGAGCTGCGCATTCCGTCCTTCCGTTACGACCTCGCCGAGATCGCGACCTGCCGCGAGCCCGCCACCTTCATGCAGCGCCTGTTCGGCGGGGACTTCGTCAAGCCTGGCTTCCTTCGGCGCAACGCGATCGTCGCGCTGGCCCGCCTGGGTGAGCCGGACGAGCGCGTCTCGGGCTGCCTGCTGATGGCGCTCGATGACCCCTATTTCGAGGTCCGCTCCGAAGCCGCGCGCGTGCTCGGGCAGTTCGCGGAATCGCTCGGAAGCGAGCAGAGACAAGACGCCGCTGCGGGGCTCAAGAGGCTCGTCAAGGACAAGAACTTCGAGGTCGCCGCCGAAGCCGTCACCGCGCTCGGCCATCTCGTCGTTGACGACTCCGTCGTCGAGGTCTTGAAGAGCCTGCACTATCACCGCAACTGGCAGGTTCGCGATCGCGTGGTTCAGGCATACCGCCGGCTGTTCGTGCGACGCGTCCTCACGGACAGGCACCGGATTCTGGCGCTCCTCGACGACGTGCTCGCCACGTCGGAGGGCTTCGTCCCGCGGTTCCTCCTCAAGGAGCACATGACCGAGCTACAGGCCCGCCTCCTGCGGGACGACCAGGAGCCAGGCCGATGATCGACATGCTCTACCTGGCCTTCAAGAGCTCCTGGGGGCTCGACGAGACGCCGCTCCGCCTCGTCCACTACACGACCACGCGTATGGTCCTGGCCTTCCTGACGGCTTTCGCGATCACCTATGCCATCAGCCCCCGCGTGATCAAGGCGCTCTACAAGCGCAGCATGCGCGACCAGGTTCGGGACTACGGCAAGGAGTTCAGCCAGACCAAGTCCGGCACGCCCACGATGGGCGGCTTGATCATCATCGCGGGGATCCTCACGGCCGCCGCGCTGTGGTGCAATCCACGAAAGACCGGCTCGGCGGCCGGGATGTCGGACCTCGCGAGCGCGATCCCCCTGTTATTCATGACCCTGCTCTTCTTCGGCGGGGTGGGCGCCGTCGACGACTACCTGAAGGTCAAGCGCGGCGGCGCCGACTCCGGCCTCTCGCGCCGGATGAAGCTGTTGCTCCAGGGCGGGTTCGCCAGCCTGTTCGCCGTCCTGGTGCTAAGCGAGGGGTCGTCACCCTTCCCGGACGGCGTCCGCGACCAACTCTACCTACCCGGGTTGCCCCCCAAGATTATCCCGCCGCCCGAGCTCGGCGCCCTGTACTTCGGCTTGATCGTGATCGCCTTCCTGTGCATCTCCAACGCGATTAACTTCGCGGACGGCCTCGACGGGCTCGCCATCGTCCCGTCGGGGATGACCGCCCTGGTCTGCGGGGTCTTCGCCTACTTCTTCAGCCACGCGACACTGGCCTCCGCAACGCAGCTCGCCCACCTGGAGGGGATGACCGAGGTCGCGGTTTTCGCGGCCGCGTTCCTCGGCGCGGCCGTCGGCTTCCTGTGGTTCAACTCCTACCCAGCGCAGGTGTTCATGGGCGACACCGGCTCGATGGCGATCGGGGGCACGCTCGCGGCGCTTTGCGTCGTAACCAAGACGGAGCTGCTGTTCTTGATCGCGGGTGGGATCTTCGTCTACGAATTCCTGTCGGTGTTCATCCAAGACGTGATCGGCATTCGGCGCATCGGCAAGCGCCTGCTCCTTCGCGCACCCGCGCACCATGCGTTCCAGTACCAGGGCGTCGCCGAAACGAAGGTGGTCCTCCGGTTCTGGATCGTATCGTTCCTGCTGGCCGTGCTGAGCCTCGCGACCCTGAAGCTGCGGTAGGGCGGCGCCGGCCCCATGCCCCGCTGGGTCTCTATCCCTTGGCCTCCTCCCGCGCGAACCACTCCTGGATCTCGTCGGATAGGGCATCAGAAGCGCTCTCCCGCTCCCGTGCTCTCCTGACCCGGGCCGCCCGTCGCCTCACGCATGCGAACGCGCCGCGCCACATGCGGGCGGGAGTCCTGGCGAACGCTCGCGCCGTCCTCAGCCCAAAGAACGCGTCGACGATGAACAGGCCGCCAAAGAGCACCCCCGCAATCGCGAGCAAGGGGACCGCCCCGGAGGGCTCGCGAGTAAACGCGCCCTGCCCCACCGAGACGGTGGGCAGGAGAAGAACAACAACGAGATGGCGCATGGGTCGAGGGGATAGAGGATACCACCGGCCAACCCGAATCAGCCGTCGCGGATCCCGAGCAGGGCAAACACCGAGGTCGCGAAGCTGCCCGCGGGGAGCGAAAACGAAAAGACGAGCGTCTCGGCGTCCTCGCCGCGTACATGGGGATCGACGATTCGAACACGGAGCGGCCGACGCGCTCCGCGAAACGTACCCCGAGGCAAGGTCTCGGCGGTCGTCGGCACCCCCAGCCGCTCAAGAACGGGCCGCTCGAGCGCGGCCGCATCGTCCGTCGGGGACGGCGCCTCGCGGCCGGGCAACGGGCCGGTGGCGGAGATCTCGAGGCGCTGCGCACGAGGGAGCTCCGCCGCCAGATCCGTCACCGAAAAGGGCCGGCCGCGCGGCAGCCGCAACGCCAGGTCGCCGAGGACCAGGGGGCGTGCGTCCTCCAATCGAGCAACGAGCACCTCGTTGAAGCACGCCGATTGCCAGGCAGAAATGAGAAAATCCCGCGGCCGCCGTGGCAGCGTGCGCAGCGCCCGCTCGCGGTCGTCGCGACCACGTAGGACCTGGGCGAGATGACGCTCGATTTCGAAATCGCGAGGGAATGCGCGCACCGCCTGCGCCCACTGTTCATTCGCGAGCGCCTCGCGACCCTCCGACACGCGCGCGTTCTCTCCCTCGACCGGCTCGGAGAGCACCCGCAAGAGCGCGTCGGGGTCGCCACGAATAATCGCGTCACCGGCCAGGTGGTTCCGCCCGAAGGTCCCGAAGCGTTGCGGACCGAAGCCGTTGGGCACCCCAGATCGGACGATCTTGTCAATCCAGGGCGCCACCTCCTCAGCGGGGCGCGTCGCGCCGCGCACCCGGACCTCAAACCGGTTCCCCCACAGGTGACCAGTCTTCAGCTTGTTCCTGTGTCGCCGTGCTTCGAGGATGCGCCACCCGTCGCCTTCAAGTCCCTCCAGGTCGTCCCGCGCACGCACGGTGAGCCACTGGCGCGCGACGGCGCGGCGATCCTTGTACCCAGCCCAGCCGATCTCTCGAGGTCGGGCGTCGAGCGCCGCCGCCAGGTGGCGGACCAAGGCCGGTGTCGTGATCTCTCGCTTCTCCACGAGGATCATGGACCACTCGCCTTCCCCGGACGCCGGGTACAGCGGGATTTCCTCGACGACAAAGTCCTCTGGCCGCTCGCGCAAGCGGCCACCGACCGGGAGGACAAGGTCCGGAGGGACCGGGGGATTCGCTGGGTCAAAACTCACGAACGGGCATCCTGACATCCCCGCGCCCCGGCTTCACCCCTGGCCCTGGATGTTCCTCCCGGCGACAATGGTGGCGTGCGTGTCTTGATCCTGGGAGAAGACCTCGGTTCGTTCCGTGACGTCGTGTCGGACGCGGGCCTGAGTATCGTGGAAGACCAGCCGGACGTCGTCATCTCCTACGGGGGTGACGGCCGGTTCATCGGGGCTGAGCGGGTCCATCCCGGCATCCCCAAGGTCGGCGTCCGCCACGAGGCGACCACGAACAAGTGCCCTGCGCATCAAGACGACGTGTTCATGGCGAGGCTGCGGGAGGGGCGCCTGGAAGAGACGCTGCTCATGAAGCTCGAGGCGACATTCAACGGGGGCCGGGCCGACGCCGTGAACGACATCATCGTCCGCAATGGCGACGTACGGGCAGCCGTGCGATTCCGGTTGTTCCTGAACGATCTCCCCGTGACCGAAGAGCTCATCGCGGATGGCGTGATCGTGTGCACGCCGTTCGGTTCTTCCGCGTACTTTCGTTCGGTCACACGCACCGTCATTCGCACCGGGATCGGCGTAGCCATTAACAACTGCACCGACCTGTTGAATCACCTCGTGATCGGGGAAGACGAGGAGATCCGCGTGCGACTCACCCGCGGCCCGGCAACCCTGGCGACGGACAATGACCCAGACACCCACCAGCTGAGCGACGGCGCGGACATCGTGGTCAAGAAATCCGCCCACTCATTCCGGGTTCTTGGCGTCGACTCCTTGCGTTGCTCGGAATGCCGATACGTCCACGCGCCTCGGCGCCGGTACTGACATGAAGCGATACATCGGCCTCCCCCTCTTGCTGCTGTGCGCCTGCTCGGGCACCAGCGTCAAGTTCTTTGACAGCACGCTCATCGAGGGTCGGGGGCAGCCGCCGCGCGAGTCCATTCGCCCGATCGTCTGGGGCGGTGGCCTGCCGCTGAAGTCATTTGATCCCAACGGCGCCGCCGGGTGGTGCGAGGTCACGTCTCTCCTCCATGCGCGGCTATTCACCACTGATACGCGCGGGCGGCTCTCCAACGACCTCGCCGCAGACGCCCGGACGGAAGGCGACGGGCGCACATGGATTATCCGGTTGCGCGACGATGGCCGGTGGCACGACGGTGCGGCGGTCACGGCCAGGGACGTCATGGCGACATGGAGGGCCCTCGCCGCAGATCCGAAGTCGGAGACACGGCGGAATCTCGTCGACGTCGCGGGTGTCGTCTCGGTCGAAGCCAGCGGGGACAGCGTCCGCTTCAACCTGTCCCGCCCCTTCCCTGAGTTGGCCGACATCCTCACCGAGATGGCTGTCCTGCCCGCGCATATCATCGGCGCGGGGCCCGGGGCCATAGAGAAGCTGCCGATCGGCGCCGGCCCATTCCGGCTTGTAAGACAATCGCCGGGGACATTCGCAATGGCCCCGCACGTGCAATGGCACGGCGGCGGCGTGCGCCCACCAGCGTTGGTCCTCAAGATCATCGAGGACGACCGAGAGCGCGCTCGTGCCCTGGCCGGTGGCATGGTCGACGCGGCGCACGTCAAGCCGGAGAGCTTGGCCCTGGTCGGCGATCCGGCGCGCTTCCGGGTGCACCGCGCGTCCTCCGGCGTGATCCGCGCCATGCCTCTCGACGCGCGCGCGCCGGGGCTGGCCAACCCTCGCGTGCGCCGTGCGCTCGCCGCGCTCGTCGACCGCGGGGAGCTGATCAAGGAAGCCCTCGGCGGGTTCGGCCGGCCAGCATGGCAACTCCTCGCGCCCGGCAGTCCGGGCTTCGTCTCGTCTCTTGACCAGTCGCGCATGACGCACGACGAAGCGACCGCGCTGCTGGATGCCGCCGGGTGGCCCGTAAGCGAAGGCGGCTTGCGCAAGAAGAACGGCGAGACCCTCAAGGTGCGCGTCGTCGGGTGGCAGGGCGAGGCATTCAGACGCAAAGCCAGCGACCTCATCGTCAAGACGTGGCGCGCCGCCGGCGTAGATGCTGAGGTCATCCCTGTCGATCACGCCGGCTACACCGCCCTCGCCCAGGATCTGGGTGGCCGCGCCGAGGCGTTCGTCGGCGGCTGGGGCGCGCTCCGCATGCCCGTGACGGTCCTCGCTCGCAAGGTCGGCACGGACGGCGCCCAGAACCGGGGGCACTTTTCCCACCCCGGCATCGACAAGGCGCTGGGCGACGCGGCGGCGTCCGCGTTGAACGCCGACCGCATGGCGAGCGTGCGCGAGATCCAGCTCATGCTCGACGAACAGGTCCCCTGGATACCGCTCGCCTACCCCGACTACCTGTTCGCGGTGCGCGTGGAGATCGAGGGCCTGACCTTTGGGCTGGTGGACTCCTGGTACGAATGGCCGCGCCACCTGTGGCGCGCGCGGTGGAAGGCCGAGGCGGGATCGCAGCGTCGATAGGGGCGCCGGAATGAGTCGCGGCCCGGAGGCGTGTCGCGCTCTCCGGGCCGCCATGAGCGGTGCTCGCAGGGCGCCCTGCGGCTACTCCGCGATGGTGCTCGCCAGGTGCCCCTGCTTCTCCAGGAGCGCCGCCCCGTCATCCTTGACCGCGCCCTGGACGAGGACGTAGCCCTTGATGGGTTTTTGCGGGTTTTGCTGCTGCAGGACACCGACCATCTTCAGGAACGCGTCCGCATCTTTAGCGTTGAAGCCAGACTTCTTCGGCCAAGGCAGCAGCGCCCAGGTCGCTGTCCGGGAGCGAGCAACCACTATGGGCTCCTTGCCTTTGCCCCCGATGTCCGTGGGCTCCACCTCCTTGATCTCTGTGAATCGGGGAAGGCGAATGGTCTCCTTCTCCAACAAGATGGGTGATCCCTTCTTCAGGCGACGGATCAGCCCCTCACTATGCATCAGTTCGCTCAACGACAATCTCCACGATCCTGGGGCCGACATGGGTCCGAGAGTGACTGGAGCGCGCGGTCGAGGCGCACGGGACCGGCCGGGCCAGGAAGCTTGGGTGCGGGCCAACGAAATCTTCTGGAAAGAAGCATCCTACCCGATCACCCCCCAGATAGTCAACCTGGAGCGGTGGCGGGTGCCGCCGCAAGTGGCTGCCGCACAATGCTTTGCGGGCCTACCCGAGGAGCGCCTGGTCGAGGTCTGCGAGGAGGTCGTCGATATGCTCGATCCCCACGGACACCCGAATGAGGTTGTCCGTGATCCCGCGGGCGCGGCGCTGCTCCGCCGGGACTGACGCGTGGGTCATGATGGCCGGGTGCTCTATGAGGCTCTCGACCCCACCGAGGCTCTCGGCGAGGACAAAGAGTTTGGTCTTGGAGCAGACGCGGCAGGCCTTCTCCTGGTTGCCGCGTACCCGGAAACTGACGACCCCCCCGGAGCCGGTGGCCTGCCGTTGCTGAACTGCGTGCCCCGGGTGCTCTGGCAGCCCCGGCCACAACACGTCTTCCACCGCGGAGTGCTCGACGAGGAACCGAGCCACCTGCCCCGCGTTCTCCTCGTGCGCCCGCATGCGGATGCCCAGCGTCTTGACGCCGCGCAAGGTGAGCCAGGAGTCGAAGGGCCCCGGCACCGCGCCGACCGCATTCTGGGCGAAGGCGAGGCGGTCCGCGAGGTCGTCGTCGTTGGTGGCGACGAACCCACCAACGACATCGCTGTGGCCGCCTATGTACTTGGTGGTCGAGTGAACGACGAGATCGGCGCCGAGCTCTAACGGGCGCTGCAGCGCGGGGCTCATGAACGTGTTGTCGACCGCGAGCAGGAGGCCGTGTGCGTGCGCCAACTCTGCGAGCTTCACGAGATCACTCACCACCAGCAGCGGGTTCGTCGGCGTCTCGACCCAGATCATCTTCGTCGCGGGCCGGATCGCCGCTTCAACCGCTTCGAGGTCAGAAGTGTCAACGTGTGTGTAGTGCAACCCGAAGCCGCGGAACACCGTGCCGAACACGCGGGAGGTCCCGCCGTACACATCGTCGGTGGAGATGATGTGGTCGCCCGATTCGAACAAAGTCATAACCGTCGACGTCGCGGCCATGCCCGACGCGAAGGCGACGCCGTGCCCCGCACCCTCGAGGGCGGCGACGCATGTCTGCAGGGCGTCACGGGTCGGGTTGCTGGTCCGCGTGTATTCGTGGCCCAGGTCGCGCCCTGGCTCAGGTTGCGCGTACGTCGACGTCTGGTAGATCGGCACCACGACGGCACCGGTGAGTTTATCGGGCTCTTGCCCCGCATGGATGGCCCGCGTTTCAAACTTCATCTTTTCGTTTCCGTGGGGTTAAGAAGCGAGGCGCCTCCTGTCGCTCGGCGATAGCGTTCGACGAGGAGCCTCCCGATGCGAAAATGCGCGTGCGGCTGGTGATGATCGCTCTCGAGCGACTTGCGATATAGCTCGAGAGCCTCCTCAGCTTTGTCCAACTTCTCGGCAGAGCGCGCGCGCACGTTGAGGACCTTGGGGTTGGACGCGAGGCGGCCAGACACCCCGGCGAGCAAGGCGCGGGCGCTCTTGTAGTCTCGCTCGAGATAGCAAAGGCGCCCCAGATACAAGCGTGGAAATGTCAGCTTGGGCCGCGCGGCGTGGAGCTTTCGCAGGCGACTCTCTCGCGCCCGCGCCTCTTCGATCGGCGTCGTCAAGCGGACATGCAGGGCAAAAGAAAGCGCCCGGTACAACGGAACGCGAACCGTCTCTTCGATAGCTCCCCCCCGCGCGAGGAAGGTGATGTAGACATCCAACGCCTCGTCATCCGTTCGCTTCTGCTCGACCGCCAGTTCTCGCACCAGGGCTCCCGCAGCGCGACCCTCGTGCAAGCCGTTCGCGAACAGGGCAGGCAGCCGCTCGGTCCACGCGGACGGCTTCCCCGCTCGCTGTGCCGCATCGAAAAGCGCGTCAGAGAGGGGGCCCAGAATCGACGCGGACCGACCATCACTCGGGTCCTCGCCGTCTAGCGCGTCGATTCCCTTGCCGAGCGCCGCTATGGCGCGACGCAGTCGGCCGCCCTCAGCATGCGCGCGGCCTTTCTCAAGTTGATCACGCGCGCGGTCATGCTGCATCGTCGGGGTCCTCGTCGGACAGGTCTTTGATGTGGGAGGCGGAGTCGAGATCGCCCTCCGGAGACGACTGCAGCAACTCCATCTCCGCGGCCGACTCGTCCTGGTCGTCTTCGGAGGCGAGGACCTGCGTGGCATCGACGACGATTGCCGTAACCAGTTCGGTCATCGGCGCAGCGCGGATCGGCGATGCCTTCGAGTTTAGTTCGGCCACGACGCGATCCGCCTCAACGGTCAAGGTGGGGTCGACCCGCGCTTCTTGCAGCGCGAGCACGGCCTCGTCGCGGCGCTCCAGCTGCACCAACGCGTAGGCGCGGCGCAAGGCGACCTCACTCGCCGTCGGCCACGAGAGGTTGTCGAACGCCAGCAAGGCCGCGTCGGGTTCGCCGAGCTCGACGAGCACGCACCCGCGCAGGTAGCGCCATGCGCGCGCCTCCCGCGGGGCGTCCATGCTATCGAGGACCTCGCGCGCTTCGACAAGCGATCCGTGGTCGCCTGCGCGCGCCCGGTCAACCAGGTGCGTCGCGAGGCGCAGGCGATAAGGCTCGCTCGACGGCGCGAGGCTGATCGCCTGCCGCAAGTCTTCAATGGCGCCGGCCACGTCCCCGGTTGCGGTGCGGGCCTCGGCCCGCAGGAAGTGTCCGCGATGAAACGCGGACGTCTCCCCGAGGGCCATGGTCGCGACCTGAGCGGCCTCGGCGGGTCGGTCGAGCCGCAAGAGCGCGAAGGCCATCAGGCTCGCGATCCGGGGATGCGGCTCCTGCTGGAGGCTGCTCTGGAGTGGCGCCAGGCCCGCCTCCGGATCGCCCCGCAATAGCCACGCCTCGCCCAAGAGACCCGAGTAGCGCGCATTCCCTGGCGACAGGCGGACCGCCTGCTCAAGGTGCGCGATGGCGACCTCGAGGTCGTGCCCGGGCTCCTCGTTGTCTGCCTGCAATCCCATGGGTGCGGATCATAACGAGGCGTCCCCCAAGCATGAGGCCCGCCCATGCCCTATAACGGGCCCATGGGACGCACCGCTGCCCTACTCGCTGCGGCCGCATGGCTGGCCGGCTGCGCATATGACCCCCAGGATCTGGTCGCGCTGACTCCGCCACCGGCCTATCGGGCCGCCGAAGAGCCTCTCGCCCCATTTCACGTCAGCATCGAGACCGACAGGCGTCCCCCCCAGGAGCACGGAGTACGTAAGTACCCGGGCCGATCATATCTTGGGGGTAATGCGCTCATAGAACCGACAGCTGTCTCTCTCGTGCGCGTATTGGCCCGCGATCTCGTGCTCTCGGGCGTGGCGGGCGAGGCCGGCCTCGTCGCGCGGGAGCAAGGCTACGTGCTCGGCGTCACCGTGGAGCACCTGGGCGCCAGCTATAACGACGGGGTCGAGACCCTGGTCCCCCTCCTCCCGACGTCGGCGATCAAGGCCCACTGCGAGGTGCGCCTTGTGCTACGAGACGTGGTCGGCCGGGTTTACCTCGAGCAGCTCTTCACTGTCGAACGCACGGCCGTGGCGGCGATGGTCACGGGAATAGAGTCAACCGCGGCCAAGGCCCTCGGAGGCGCGCTGCGGGCCCTGTCAGACCAGGTCCTTCCAGCCGTCGAGCAGGCCGTGCCGGCCTTCTGGAAGCGGCTCGGCAAGCCGCGCCCCGGTAAAGGCGGGGCACCGTAGGGGAGAGCCGCCCTCAGTCTTCCTCGAGCGCGACGTTCCAGTATTGCTCGCTGACGAACTTCTCCCAGGACGCCCGCCGTCGGCTCACGGTCACGGTGAGACAGGGCGACCACTTGGGTTTCGTGGCGGGCCTCAGCAAGGCCATGCCAGCCTCTTTTGGCAACCGACTGCCTTTGCGCACGTTGCAGGAGACGCAGGCCAGAGCGCAGTTCTCCCACGTCGTCCGGCCGCCGCGACTCCTTGGGATCACGTGGTCGATGGACAGGTCGCAGGTCGGGAGGCGGCGGCCGCAGAACTGGCAGCGGTTGCCGTCACGGCGATACAGGTTGCGGCGGCTGAACGGCACCGAGCGGCGAGGCATGTGGTCGTGCCCCGTGAGCAAGATGATCTCTGGGACCGGGATCGCCAGCCGCACCGTCCGGATGCAGGGCTCGCCTGTCGGCACCGCGAGATCGGCCCAGGAGGTGAGGTCGTGGGTCTCGTAGGTCTCTGGCTGGATCACCCTGGCGACGTCCCGATAGACCAGCGACAGCGCAGTCCGCACGGAGGTCGTCGAGATCGCCACCCAGGACCGGTTCAGCACAAGAGTCGGCTCATTCAACATCTGTCGCAACCCGGAGCCTGGCGACCCCAGGCCCCCGTAATTATACGGACCGGAGCGCACCCAGGCGGCCACGGTTGCCCCTGTGTGTCCACGAGGGTGACTCGGTGTGCCCCAGCGAGGTCAGATGTGCTGCGCACCGAAGTGGGGGCCGCCGCCCAGCGGGGGGGGCATAAGCCATGGCATCAGAACCGCTTACATCCCGATGCCCCATGCCCCCACGAACTTCGGCACGGCGGTTGCCATATAGAACGGCGCCCACGCGGAAAGCCCAGGAGCCGAGCCATGACGCAGAACCTCTACTGCAGTGGATGCCTGAAGACACGGTCGTTCGTCGCGACGGAGCGGGGCTACTGCTGCCCCGGATGTCGCAAGCTGCTCCTCGTTTCAGATCCCCCAACGGCCCGGATCCCCATCCGGCAGCCCAAAGCACCTGGTGCCCAGAAGGCGGGCTGAATTCGGCCTGCTCTTGGCAGGCGCCGAGGGCTCGTATAATGACCTCTCTTCTCGTACGGAGGGTCGGTCAGATGCGGGATTCCCAGCGGTTCGCGATGGTTATGTGTTGTGGCGCGCTCGCGTTGCTCCTCACTGCGTGTGATTCGATAGAAAATCCCAGGACGCTCGCCCCAGGGGAGCCCGCGATTGCGGAGACGCGCTCCCTGGAACTCCAGCGCTCCCAGTTCGAAGATATTCCCGTCCCCCAGGGCTTCGAATTTGTCACCCGGGGCAATCGCTCGTTCAGCTACTCGCGCGGGGGCGTGCGGGTTGGCCGATTCGTGTACTGGGGGCGCAAAGGGGGGGCCGACGGCGTTGCGGAGGCCGCGGCCTTCTTTCGCCGTACCATGAAGCTAAGGGCCTACGGGTGGCAGCTCCGATCCCAGGACATCGGAGAGGACTCCACGACCTTCGCCTTCAGCAAAAACCACATAGACTGCACCGTGACCATCACACACGAAAAGGTTGGTACATACGTGCGGATCGATATGGCAGGACCCGCATAGAGGCCTATGGCCACCATGACACAGAACAAGAAACCGGAACCCGAGGGCGCCCCGGACGCGCCGCGCTCGGCCAATGTCTTCGACCGCTTCAACGATGGGCTGGCCGAAAACCCCAAGAAGTACGCGACATGGACGGTGGCGATCTTCGTCGCCATCCTTGGCGGTATTGTCGCCGTTCAGTACTTCCGCGACAGCGGAGCCGAAGAGCAAGACGCGGCCTACAGGGCGGTCCTGCGCGCCGGCGGGACCTGGTCGGAGGCGCAGTCTGCGGGCGTGGAGATCGACGCCTCGAGGACAAGCGGAGAGATTCTCGCGGCCCTTGGCGACGTCAGGGATGAGGTCCAGGGCACCGAATACGCGCCCTACTACTACTGGCTCCTGAGCCGGGCAGCTTTTCGAGCTGCCGAGGAAGAGGACGACGCGGAGAAGAAGCTCGGGCTCTTCCGCCAAGCCCAGGCTGCCTGCGAAACGCTCATAAGCGACTATGCGGACACGCCTTGGGTTAAGACCCCCTGGAAATCTTCTGGCAACCCGGAGGTCGTTGAGCCGAGCCTCGTTCACCGGCGCCTTGTCTATTGCAAGGCCCAGTCCGAGTTCATCGAGGCTAACCGGCGTGACCTTTCGGGCGACATCGTGCCCGACGAGGGTGTCAGCGTCACCCTGACCCTCAAGGACGCCAACGACGCAGAAGCTGAGCCTAAGGTCCTGAAGATTGAGGTCTTCAGTAAAGCGGCCCCCTACGCCGTTGCCCGGCTCAAGGCGAACATCGACTCCGGCTACTGGAAGGGCCGACACGTCTATGGCCTGCAGGAGAACGACGAGAACACGGCGACCAACGACGGCGTCCTCTTGGGTTCGCCCATGAGCCAGTCCCCATGGGCCTGGGAGCAGCATGGCGGCGAAGATGACTGGGTCCAGTGCACCCTGCCCCTCGAGCCGAACCGCCTGAGCCCCGATCGCGGAACGGTCGCGTTCGAATTGCACCGCGACAAGGCCGCGATTTCAGGCGCGAGCCCGACCAACCTCGTGATCCACACCTCGGACCACGCGCGGCCCCGTGATGGTCAGGGCCGAGTGGTCTTCGGGAAGGTTGCGGAAGAGAGCGAAGAGACCCTGGCGTGGCTTGAAAACCTCGCCTGTGACAACGAAAAGCGCCTCAGCACACCCCCGTCCGCTGGAGCCAACTACGCCCCCAAGCTCACCTTGGTGATCTCAGGCGTCTCCATTGAGGGCGCCCCGAAGACCGCTCCGCACCCACCCCTCGATCTGTCTCACTGGAAGGACCCGGAACAGCCGGAACAGCCAGAGAAAACCGAGGGCGACAAGACCGACGACGGCAAGAAAGCCGACGGGGGCGACAAGAAGCAAGACAAGTAGGGGCCCCCCGCCCTCGGCAGCCATAAACCCTTACACCGTAAGGCTATCTGGCTCGCCGACCTGCTCGTCTGGTTCTTGCAGAGACGGGGCTTCGCCCCTCAGACGGCGCACGAGGCGGTCCAGTTCTCGCGCCGAGTGAAACTGTATCCAGAGGCGCCCCCTCTTGAGGCTGCCCTGAATCGAGACCTTGGTGCCCAGGAGCTCCTGGAGTTCTTCCGCCAGGGCTCGCTGGTTGGGGTCCACTGCCGCCTTGCCCGTCGCGGCAACTTTGCGGCGGCGACCTGGTGTCCGCTCACGGACGAATTCCTCCACCTGGCGGACGTTGAGGCCGCCCCCTTCGATCTCTTGGGCTGCCGCCTCCTGCTCCGCGGCCGAGCCGAGAGCAAGCAAGGCGCGGGCTGCGCCGACGCTCACGGTTCCACGTGAAACACGCTCCTGAACACTCTGCGGCAACTCCAGCAGCCGAATGAAGTTGGCGACCGCTGGGCGGCTCATCCCCACTGCGCGAGCCACGGCCTCCTGGGTCAGGCTGAACTCTTGCGCCAACTGCCGAAAGGCCCGAGCCAACTCAAGCGGACCCAACCCCTCGCGCTGGATGTTCTCAACCAGCGCCCACTCCAGCATGCGCCGGTCATCCGCTTCGATAACCACCGCGTCAATCGAGTCCCACCCCAGCTCGCGGCTAGCCCGCCAACGGCGCTCACCAGCCACGATCTCGTAGCTATCGCCAGACTGGCGCACCACGATGGGCTGCATCAACCCGTGAGTCCGCAGAGACTCAACCAGGCCGTTGAGCGCTTCGATGGCAAACTCCCTCCGCGGCTGGAAGGGATTGGGGGCCACGCTCTCGACAGCCACGCCCTGGACTCGGTGCCCGGAACGGCTCACCACATCCATGCTCAACTCGCGCCCGCGAGCAGCAGAAATCAAGCTTTCCAAGCTGCGCCCGAGCCGTTTCTTTTCATCCGCCATTGTTCAGAACCTCCATAGCCAACTCGACATACGCTCGTGCACGACGTCCTGTCGCGGCGGATTCCACCGCAAGGCCGCCCTCTTCACCGCGATGGTCCGCCCTCGGAACACAGTAAGGAAACACGTCCACGGGGAACGCTCGCTCCGCCTGAACCAGGAACCGCTCAAAGGACGTGAGTTTGCGGTCAGCCAACGTCATCAGCAAGCCCGCCACCTCAAGCGAGGACTGGCCGTCCGCCAAGACGTCCGTCACCAAGCCGAGGTCCTCCGCGAGGCCCCGGAGGGCCTCTTTTCCTGCGCCAGCCAGCAGAATGACCTCATCGGCGCAGCCGAGAAGACCTTTGGCGACCTCGGGGGCCGCTGGCACATCTATCAGGACCAAGTCGACCTGCGCGGCCAGGCTGCGGCACCGGTCTGGCAGGTCCTTCTCGTCTCCGGCCCACATCGCGAGGTCCAGCCCGGGCCGAACGTCCCGCACGAGGCCCTCCGCGGGCGCCGCCCCCAGGGTTTTCGCTGCGGGCCAACCCTCATCGATATGCACGAGGGCGGTCTGCTGCCCTGCCCGCGCAGCCAGAACCGCGAGATTCATGGCCGCCGTGGTCTTGCCTACTCGGGGCTTTCCCCCGTACAACGCGATGGTGTGAGCCAACCCGCGGCCGCCCCCCTTTAGAAGTCCCCTGTTTCACATGGAACATTGGTCAGGTTAGGCATGTCCCGACACGCTGTCCACCTCAGGGCCTTTGTGGTTGAAGGCTGGCGAGCGCTCGCCCGCGCACGGTCGGCCTGGGCCCTCGCCGCTGGCGCCCTGATCCTCAGCGTGGTCGCTGTCATCGCTGAGATTCCACTCCGCGAGCCCGGGCGCTTCAGCCTCAATACTCTCGCCCTTGTTGACCAACTGCTCGTCCTTCTCCTCGTGGCTGTCCAGGTCATGGCTGTACGCCCCGCAAGCCCATGCCCCTGGTGGCCATGCGCCGCCGAAACAGCTGTCCTTGGCCGCGCAATCGGAATGTTGTCCCTCTGCGTGTGCCTGCTGGCAAGCGTTGTCGGCTTCCAGTACCTCTTGGTGGCCGCAACCGACGACCTCGAGGCGCGCGCCTTTACTCAGCAAGTCGGCGAACGCCTTGACGGCCACTACCTGGTCCTGTGGGCGGGGCTGGGCACCTACGCCGCCGTCCTGCTTGCTTGGGGGACAACCCTGCGAATCCTGCTCAACCCCGCCCTCACGCTCCTCACCCTCATGGTCCTGGTTTTCTCCGGGTACGCGCTGCCAAGGCTTGGCCACGAGTCCGCCGCCCTCGCGCCAATCATCGCAGTCCTCCCTGACCTGGGGGCCCTGGCACCAGTGGAGCTCGCGCAGAACCGTGACTGGAACGCACGGGCTGTGGCCTACGGGCTCACGCACGCTGCCATGGTGTGGCTCCTGGGCGCGGTCGCCCTCCGCGTTTTATGGGGACGCGGGCGCGGCGTTGATTCAGCCCAGAGCCCCGCATAGAATCCGCGGACCGGCCACGGGCCCCTTCCTCCGCAAACCCTTTTGCAATCGAGGTTTCCGCCTTTGCGCTACGGCATACTCGGTGACGTCCACGGGAACCTCGAGGCCCTTGAGGTCGCCATTGATGGCTTGGCCTCTCGTCAGGTCGACCGGTACGTCCAGATGGGCGACCTCGTCGGGTACGGCGCCGACCCTGCCCCCTGCTTGGCTCGCATCCGGGAGTTGGGCGCCGCCGTGGTCGCCGGAAACCACGACTGGGCGGTCATCGGCAAGCTCGACACCGCGTTCTTCAATGTCTATGCGCGAGAGGCGGTCGACTGGACGCGAGCACAGCTCTCTCGAGAGGATCTGCACTACCTTGAAACCTTGCCCCTCGTAGACGAGCTCGATGGCGAGATCACCCTCGTCCACGCGACCCTCGACCAGCCAGAGGTCTTCGACTACATCCAGACGTACTACGACGCGCACCGGTCACTGAGAGCGCTGCAAACGCACGTTTGCTTCATGGGCCACTCGCACGTGCCGATGGCGTTTCTGCAAGCACGCTCCATCGTGCACACGAACAGCGAGCAGCTCAGCCTTACAGATGTCGATCGCGCGTTGATCAACGTCGGCAGTGTCGGGCAGCCGCGCGACGAAAACCCAAAGACCGCCTACGCCGTCTACGACTCCGGGTCGCAGCACTACACGCTGTATCGCGACACGTACGACACCGAAAAGACCGGCGAGAAGATCCGCAAGGCAGGCCTACCCGCCATCCTCGGCGAACGCCTGGTCTATGGCCGGTAGATGAGGCAACGGGGTAACCCCCGCGGCCACCCCGCCACGCGCAGCGCTACGTTACAGCCGCGCCCTCGTCGATCGGCACGATCTCCGCGCGCACGGAGTGCCCCGAGATTTCCAGCAGCCCGACGGTGCGCGGCTGCTTCGGGCGACGCCGCCCCGCCGCGCCAGGGTTGAAGAACAGTCGACTTTCAATCCGAGTGTTGAATGGCTCGCCAGTCGAACCAAACAAGATGACCTGCGGGTCCGCCGCGTCGATCGCCTTCTGCGTATTGCGGTGCAGGTCCGTCGGGTCACCGATGCGGTGGTGCATGTAGATGCCCGTCTCGAACCACTTGCGGTACAAGGTCCGCTCAAAGGGATACACCTCGGCAGAGTCGCTGCCGCCAATGACCCCCGTAATGGGCGCGATCTGTGACAACTCCTCAAGGACGGTTGGATTGCCGATGTTGCCGCAGTGCAGGATGTAGTCGACACCGTCGAACACGTTCACAACGCCGGGCATCAAAACCCCAGCGGTGTCACTGATAACTCCGATCCACATGCTCGTTTCCCTTGATGTTGGGCGTCTCCGCGCCGTCAGCGCGCGAGGTACCCCAGTTGTTTGGGCAGAGGGAGCTCTGTCTCCCCCAAGCCGTGCTCAAACAGGGCGCACAGGTCTTCCAGGGGCTTTTTGTCCCCCTTGAAGGTGACCTGCCGGGCAGTTGGGTTTTGCCCAGCCGCCATCAGGACTTGCAAAATCGAGCCGGCGTAACACGTGGTCTCGCCGATCGACATCTGCACGGGTGTTCCGTAATGATCGACAACCCGCGCGATCAACGAAACGGGTCGCGCGTGCAGGGACACCCCGTCGGGCACATCACACTTTGCAACCGTCTGTCTGGTGTAGCGCTCAACGAGGGTCTCTGCCTGCGGCGCGATTTCGTCCATGTAGACATGCAAAAAATTCAGGCCGTAGTTCAGCACCCGGTCTAGGACCATCTGCTTGTCCACCAACTCGGCGATGCGGTCCTTCGCGGTCTCCGAACGGACATCGTTTTCGTGCCGCTCGTAGAAGTGAACGAGCTCCGCCATCACCTCAAGGAGGTGAAGGCTGGTCACGACAAACGAGCGAAAGCACATCAACTCCGGGTCCTGCTTTTCCGTGGAGGTGCCCTGGATGTAGGTGTCGTAGCGCGACAACACATTCAGAATGCGCGTTGTGTAGAACCGCACCTGCTCCTCGTCGCTTACCTCAAGGACGAAGGTGCGCATCTCTTCCACGTCTGCCCAGGCGCGGAAGCCGCTCTGCCGATCAAAGATCCGCTTGTGCGCGAGAAACTTCGACGCGATCTCGGCTATCCATCGCTCGGGTTGCGGAACAGCGGCTTCATCGAGCGTGCTCGGCAAGTGGAGACTCGGATCACGAACGGCGTCGCCCTGGGTGTCCGAAGGTGGGTGCACCGGCTCCCCGAGTAGCCGCCCCGCTTCCGCCAGCGCTTCCTCTTGGAGGTTCGCCAGCGACCACTTCACGAACTCCAGGGTTCGGCGCGTCTCGTCACGGAAACGGTTCTCGTGACCGAGGGGCAGGGGCAACTCGCGGTCGAGGCGCGCCTCCATATGCGAGAGGTGGCGGCCCATCTTGGCAAACCCGCGCACGGACGCGGCGTACTCCGCCAGAGGCGCATAGGTGCGATTGCTGCGAGCGCCATGGTCGTCAAGGAAGGACACGAAGTCCTCGGCGCGCTGCTGGATCCCCGCAAACGCCTGGCGGGCCACATCGCCGCCACTAACAGTTCGCTCCATCAGGCTCTTCACCGCGCTGAACGGCGCGACGTGGCGTCTGACGAGGGACGCAAAATCGCGCTCGTCGACGGCCGCTCCGGCAGGATGGGCGGCGGCTTTCGTCTCGACTTCGGCCAAAGTGTGGGGCTCCGGTGCGCGATGCCTGCCCGCTCGGTGGAAACGCCGAGTGAGGCCCACATTGGGGACCCCTTGGGCTGAGCACCTCAAGGGGGGACTATAGCCCGCACGCGAGACACGGACAATGAACAAGTCCCGCCCCCGTAAGGAGTAAAGGCGCGCAAGCTACCGCAAAACAACGGCTTCGGAGCGTCCGGCCAGCTTCCGCCATTGCCTGTGTCGCAAACATCGCGGCGGGGGCGTGTGCGCTCGGGTTTGGTGCGCACGAGGCGATCGCACCAGCGGATCTCCTTGTCGCTCTCGGCTGGCTATTGGTCTATCGGCATGACGCTATTCTGCGATGGCGACGCCCCTCCGTTGTCGTCTTCGCGGCCGTGCTCGCAAGCGGAGGTATGTGCCTGACCGCCCTGGGCCTGCGCCAGGCAGGGTTGCCGATTGCGCTCGCGGACGCCCTGTGGGCCGCGTGGGTCATCCCGTGGCCAGGGCACGCCCTCGCCTGGGCGCTTGGACAGCTGCGGCCCCGGGCGCCGCTCCGGGTTCCTGGGCGTGGGGTTTGGGCCTCCCTAGCCCAGCGGGCTCTCCTGCAGGCGCCGTGCGCCTGGAGACCTGCCCGACCGGACGAGGATGCCTTCCTGGTCACGCTGCCCAGGGGCTGCCCGGCCCAGATCGGCTCCACCATGGGAACGCCGCTTGGGCCCATCCCCCTGCACCCAGAGGGGCCGACCGTTGGCATGGGTCGGGCCGTCAAGCGGACCATGGACCTTCTCCTTGTCGTGCTGTGCGCCCCCATCGCAGCCCTCCTGTTGGCGGTCCTCGCCTTCGGTATCCGCCTTCGAGAGGGGGCTCCGGCATTTTATTCTCAGATTCGCATCTCCCTGGGTGGTAAGGAGTTCCGAATCCACAAGCTGCGCTCCATGGTGCGAGACGCGGAGCCCGCTGGCCAGCCCGTCTGGCCAGAAGAGGGTGACACCCGCATCACGCCCCTGGGCCGTTTTCTTCGGCGCTTCTGGTTGGATGAGCTCCCCCAACTCTGGGATGTCTTCCGTGGCCCCCTATCCCTCGTCGGGCCACGGCCCGAGCGGCCTGCCTTCGTTCAAGATTTTGCCCGGCGGCTGCCGAACTACCCCTTACGTCATCAGGTCAAGGCTGGGATCACCGGGCTGGCCCAGGTCACGGGGTTTGTCGGAAACACGTCGATTGATCGCCGACTTCACTCTGATCTGCGCTACATCCGCCGGTGGAGCCCCGTGGGTGACCTGAAGATCTTGGTGGGAACAGTCTTTAGGGCCATGAAGCGTCCCCCTATCCACGTGGAGTGAGGGGGCCAGGACAGGGGGGCACTCCAATCGCTGCCGAAGCGACACTGAACATCTACCTGAAGGAGATCAACTCCGTCGACCTCCTTAACGCAGAGGGGGAAAAGGAGTTGGCTCGCCTCGTCCTATCAGGTGACCACAACGCCCGGGAGCAGATGATCCGCGCGAACCTGCGCCTGGTCGTCAGCATTGCCAAGAAGTACGTCAATCGCGGCCTTGGCTTCATGGACCTCATTGAAGAGGGGAACATGGGGCTGCTCAAGGCGGTTGAGAAATTCAACCCGGACGCTGGGTGCCGGTTCTCCACCTACGCCACGTGGTGGATCAAGCAGTCAATCCGGCGCTCCCTCATCAACAGCGTCAAGACGGTGCGCATCCCCTCATACATGGTCGAACTGATCGGCCGGCTGCGGGACGCCCAGATGCGGCTGACGGACAAGGATGGGCGGCCCCCATCCACAGAGGAGTTGGCAAAGGCCATGGAGCTCCCCTCGGAAAACGTCTGCGCCATCGAGCGGGCGATCGCGACCAACCAGAGCATGTCGCAGCCGATCCCCCTGGAGGGCGATGACGGGTCAAACAACCTGGTGGAAGACGGCGCTCCTCTCCCAGACCAGGTCGTGCTCGAGCAAAACCAGATTGAGAGGCTCAATGACCTTCTCTCGCAGATGTCCGAGAGGGAGGCGATGATCCTCAAGCTCCGCTATGGCCTCGGGGACCAGGAGCCCATGACCCTCAAGCAGATTGGCGCGCAGGTCTCCCTGACCCGCGAACGCGTGCGCCAACTCGAACAACAGGCGCTCCAGCAGCTGAACCGTATCCTGGCCTGAGTGGTCTCGCGGTTCCCCACAGCGCTGTGAGGACCGCCGCGGAAACGGCGCAAGGACAGTTGTCGCACACTGCTGCTTCCGTGCCTTGTCCGCAAAGCTATGGTGGGAACTACCACTATAAACGCGAGATAAGGGTGCCCCTCTCTGGGGAGCCCTGGGGACGACAACTGTCTGTGTCCACCTCTCGTCCCCATTGAGAACAGCAGATATACCCAGGATTCCTCACCTTAAACCCACACTCCGCAACCCATGATAGATCTCCCAAGTCATGGGGTAGAAATAGGATGAGGTGGCGCCCAAAACAGGTTCCCCAAACTTGATGGGGTGCATGATGATTAAGAAGGGTTTTCTCTAGAGAGAAGGATCCACCTTAAGGGAAAGGGAGAAGGGCACCTGCTACGGTGCGATCCCAAGATGGACACGCCGCGCTGCTTGTACGTTCACGTCCCTTATTGCGAGCGCAAGTGTCCGTATTGCGCGTTCAACTCCTACGCAGGGAGTCACCGAGACGAGGCGGAAACCTACCTCGACGCGTTGCTGGCTGAGTTGGGAGCTCTGGGGCCAGCCCTTCAGCTTGAGACGATCTACGTGGGCGGCGGAACACCGACGGCTCTTGCGCCGTCAGCCCTTGCCCGGCTTCTCGATAGCCTGAGAAGGGTAGCCAGTCCTCGAGAGTGGACCGTCGAAGCGAATCCCGGGACCGTGACACCTGAGCACATCAGGGCCTTGGTTGCTGCCGGGGTCAATCGGATCAGCATGGGCGTGCAAAGCATGGCGCCGGACGGCCTCAAACGAATGGGCCGGATTCACACCGCTGACGACGTTCGAGACACGGTGCGGGCCTTACGGGAGAGTGGAATCCGCAACATCAATCTTGACCTGATTTATGGCCAACCGGATCAGGACGTGGAGGCGTTTGTTTTAGATGTGGAGGCGGTTCTCGATCTCCAGCCCGATCACCTCAGCTTGTATGCGCTCCAGTACGAGGAAGGGACAGCGTTCACCAAGGCCCGAGACGCCGGTCGGCTACAAGAGGCATCCGAAGATACTGTCCTTGCGCAGTTCCATGCCGCGCAGACCCGCCTGGTGGCCGCAGGGTTCAGTCAGTACGAGGTGTCCAACTTCGCCAGACCAGGACGCCGCTCTCTTCATAATTTGAACTACTGGCGGAACCTTCCGTACTACGGCATCGGCGCCGGGGCGTGGGGCTGTGTGGATGGACATCGCGTACTCAACGAGTCCGAACCGCGGACGTACGCGCGCCGAGTGCTCGAGGAAGGGACAGCGTGTGTATCGAAAGAGGAGCTCGGCCCACAAGAGACCTACCTGGAGACCCTGGCAGCCGGGCTGCGCACGGCCGAAGGGGTAGACCTTAAAACGCTACATGAACGGACAGGGCTCGACGCGCGCGTACGTCACGGCGATCATCTCAATATGATCGTAGAGAGAGGGCTTGGGGCGATGAGCGATGGCCGGTTGGTGCTGACGACCGATGGCCTCTGGGTGCTTGATGAGTTGTTACTACCATTCGCATGATCGTCTTGATCGATAACTACGACTCGTTCACCTTCAACCTCGCGCACTTGTTACGCGCGAGCGGAGAAGAGGTCCGCACGTTTCGTTGCGACAAAATTAACGTTCGCGACATACTCGACCAAAATCCCAGACGGATCGTTATCTCTCCGGGGCCGGGCCGACCAGGGGACCGAGGTATCGCGGTCGAGCTTGTGCAGCGCGCCGCAGGACAGGTTCCGCTCCTTGGTGTTTGCTTGGGCCACCAAGCGATTGCCGTTGCGTTCGGCGGAGGCCTGGTTCGGTCTCCACGGCTCGTGCACGGGAAGACAAGCCTGGTCAAGCATGACGGCAAAGGCCTCTTTCACGACGCCCCGGACACCATAAAGGTGATGCGCTATCACTCCCTCGTCGTCGACGCCGCGACCTTGCCCGAAGAGCTGGAGGTCTCTGCCTGGCTCGATGACGGGACAATAATGGGACTTCGTCACAAAACGGCGCCGATCGCTGGAATCCAATTTCATCCCGAGTCGTTCCTCACGCCGGAAGGCCCGGCACAGGTAAACGCGTTTCTCAAGGGCACAGAGGCCGCTGTCTTATGAGGACCTTTGGTGACCGAGTCATTGACCGGTGTCAGCGCGTGGGCAACCCCATTTGCCTCGGGCTCGACCCACGCATTGAGCTCATCCCCAGGGGAGAGGGAGAGGACCCAGTCTCAGCAATGCGCGCGTTCTGCGACCGGGTCATTGACCTCGTCGCGGACAAGGTCGCCGCCATCAAGCCGCAGGCGGCGTTCTTCGAAGCATGGAGATCACGCGGCTTCGAGGTCTTCGAGCACGTTTGTCGGTACGCAAGGGATCGGGGACTGGTTGTCGTAGCGGATGTCAAGCGTGGGGACATCGGTTCAACGGCGGCAGCGTACGCCCAGGCGTACCTGGCGAGCCACGAGGGCGATGACCCGGTCGCCCACGCGGTAACCGTCAACGCGTACCTCGGCAGCGATGGGGTGAGACCGTTTGTCGACGCGGGCGCAGCCACGGGTCGCGGCGTCTTTGTCCTAGTGAAGACGTCCAACCCGTCGTCAGGAGAACTGCAGGATAAGAAGCTAGCGAGCGGGAGGACGGTCTGCGAGGAGATGGCGGCGCTTGTTCGCGAATGGAACGAGCCACTTGGAGAGACCGGGTACGGCTCCGTCGGCGCCGTCGTCGGCGCAACCTATCCACAACACCTACAGGAGCTGCGTGGGCAACTGCCCGGCTCTATCCTTCTCTTGCCCGGCTATGGCGCGCAAGGGGCTGGCGCGGCGGACGTTATTCCAGCGTTCGATGCGCAGGGTCAGGGCGCCCTCGTGAGCGCCAGCCGGTCCCTCACCTTCCCTTGGGCGAAAGAAGGGGGGCCTCCCGCCAACTGGGAGGAGCGCATCCTCTCCGCTGTCTCAGCGATGCACGAGGAACTCGCCCGTGTTCTTCGCTGACATGGCCGAGCCGGGCCGCGAGGGCGCGTGGTACCAGGTCGCGTTTGGTGACCTTTATCCCGTCCTCTACGCGCACCGGGACGATGCTTCGGCCACGACAGAGGCCGCGTTTGCGATCCAGGTTCTTGGGGTCAAGGCTGGGAGCTGGGTGGTGGACATCGGGTGCGGCGGCGGCCGCCACCAGCGCGCGCTTCAGGCGCGCGGCATCGACGTCGTCGGCATTGACCTGTCGCTGCCGCTCTTGGCAGAGCACAGGCTCCGGGGGGGGGCACGGCTGGTGCGCGCAGACATGCGCTCCCTGCCCCTGGCCGACGCGGGGTTCGATGCAGCAACGAGCTTCTTCACGTCATTTGGGTACTTTGAGTCGGACGACGCGGACGCCCGGGTTCTCCAGGGGGTGGCGCGCGTCATCAGGCCCGAGGGGCGCTACCTTCTCGACTATCTGTACAGCCCGCGGGTGGCGGACAGCCTCGTCCCACGAACAGAGCGAGAGGTCGCCGGCTACAACATGGTCGAGGAACGTCGCATCGAAGACCAGCGCGTCAAGAAGCGCGTGTCCATCACCCCGGCGTCGGGCGGGGAGGTGGTGTCGTACGAAGAGTCTGTGCGGCTGTATTCGCCGGACGACCTCGAGGCCATGTTGGGGGCCGCGGGGCTAAGGGTCGTGGGCAGGTATGGCGCGCTAGACGGCGCCGCGCTCGGGGCTGGACATCGGTGCGTCCTTGTCGCGGAGCGGTCCCTGTGAGGGTCGCCTCGACAGAGGGTCCGATTCGGTCGCAAGGCCAGACCATCGACACCTTGCTGCGCCTTGACCCAGCGGCGCTCCCAGGCGGCTGCCTGCCCCATGCGCCAACGCTGGACGCCCTCGCGTCCCACGCGGCGTCGGTCGCGGACACCCCCGTCGACCGAGCAGAGGTCGCGGCCCGTCTGGCGCAACACAACCGGGAGCTCGGGAACGAGGCCGGGGCGTTACTGGCGGAGCGGCTCGCAGATCCGCGGGCGGTTGTCGTCATGACAGGACAACAACCCTGGCTCTATGCCGGCGCATCAATGTTGTTCGCGAAGATCGCTGGCGCCATACAACTGGCTCGGCGCCTCGAAGATCGCGCGGGCGTCCCCGCCATCCCGGTGTTCTGGAACCACTCCGAGGATCACGACGTTGACGAGATGAATCGGTTCTTCCGCTTCGCCTCCGGCGAGGTGGTGCGAGAGCGACTGGAGTTGTCGCGACATGCCGGGCATGCGATCGAGACCCTGGCGCTCTCGGGGGCGGACGCGGAGTTGGCCGCGACGTGGGTCCCGGACGAGCAGGGGCATCTGCGGCCGCATTCAGGTGAGCGCCTCGCGGGGTGGGCGTCACGGGTTGTTCACGAGGTGATGCCCGATCTCCCTGTGGTACACGTGGAGCCGTTCGTGTTGCGCCCGCTCCTTGGCGCATTTTTTGGGGAGGTCATCCGGCGCGGCCCGGACATCCTGCGCGCTGTCGCCGCGCGCAGCCGCAGCCTCACCGACGAGGGATTTGAGCTCCAGGTCGACCCGAAGGACGTGACCCTGCTGTTCGAGTTGACAGACGATGGTCGCGTGCGCGTACCCGTCGACGGTGACGAGGAGTTGGCGTCGCGGGCGACCGCGATGCCTGAGTCGTTCTCGTGCGGGGTGCTCGGCCGCGCGGCTGCGCAACAACACGCGCTGCCCGTCGTTGCGCACGTGAACGGCCCGGCGGAAAACGCGTACTTCGCGCAGATACCAGATCTGTTCACCGCCCTTGGCCTGCCCGTGCCTGCGGCGTGGCCGCGCCCGATGTTGACTGTGGTCGGGCCTGACGAGGCGCGCACCGCGGAGCGCCTCGGCATCGACACCAACAGCCTCGCCGATGGCCCGTCCACCTGGCCGGAGCCGCCGGAGCCGCCCGCCGTGGCGGCGTTGTTCGCCGAGGCCGGGGCCGACCTGCGAGCCGGCGTTGACAAGCTCAGGGGTGATGCAGCGGACGGTGAGTTGGGCGAGCCGGTGGAGGCGTTCAACAAGCGGATCACAGACGCGCTGGCCCGCCTTAAGCGGACGTTCGAGAAGCACCGGGAACGCGCCGGCGGAGTTGGCCGGCGCGGTCGGCGGCGCCTCGCTGAGACGTTGCGGCCGCGTGGCAAGCCTCAAGAGCGGCTCCTGGGCCCGATAGCCCTCTTTCGAGGCCGCGACCCCGCACTGATGAGCGCGGCGCTTTCCGGGATCGACCCGTTGGACTTCAGGCACCACGTGGTCACACTGGAAGACGAGGATCTTTCCCTATGAGTCTGGACGTTCTTGCTTTCGGGGCGCACCCCGACGATGTTGAGTTGACGGTGGGCGGCACCGTGCTGGCGCTGCGTGCGCAGGGCTACACGGTGGGCATCGTCGACATGACGCGGGGAGAGATGGGGACCCGGGGCTCGCCCGAGATCCGCGCGCAAGAGGCCACCGAGGCGGCCCGCCGACTTGGCGTCGAGCAGCGTCGAAACCTAGGGCTCCCGGACGGCCGGGTCACCCTGGACGACGCATCGCGGGAGGCCGCCATCCGTGTCTTGCGGGAGTTTCGCCCGACCCTCGTGCTCGCCCCGGTCGAGCGCGACCTGCACCCGGACCACGGGTGGACCGGGCGCATCGTGAGAGAGGCCTGCTTCCTCGCGGGCCTGGAGCGCTGGGATACCGGCCAGCCTCGTCATCGCCCAAAGACCGTGCTCGGCTATTTCTCCCACACGACGGTCGAACCAGATCTCGTGATCGACATCACGCAATTCTACGAGCAGAAGAAGGCGGCGTGCCTGGCATACGCTAGTCAGTTCCATGACCCCGATTCGAGCGAGCTCGCGACGTACATTTCGAGCGAGGGGTTCTGGGACTGGTGGGAGGCGCGCGCGCGCAGCCTCGGGCAGCGGATCGGCGCGGCCTTCGGGGAGGGGTTCGTGCACGACGGGCCTGTGCCGGTGCGGGACCCAGTAAAGCAATTCGAGACATTCGGGTACTACCCGGACACGGACACCAATGGTTGATACCGGCGACCTGAAGATCGGCATCATCTGCTACCCGACGTTCGGCGGATCGGGGGCGGTCGCGGTCGACCTCGCCGCGGCGCTCGCGAATCGCGGCCACGAGGTGCACGTCATCTCGTACGCGAGCCCCTTCCGCATGGAGTCCAGCGGCAAGCTGTTGTTCCACGAGGTCGCGGTTCCCGAATACCCCCTGTTCAAGTACCCGCCGTACGCGATGGCGCTAGCGAGCAAGCTCGCCGAGGTTGCGACGAACCACGAACTTCAGATTCTCCACGCCCACTACGCGATCCCGCACAGCATGGCTGCGCACCTGGCGCGCGAGATCACAGGCAACGGCACCGGGCTGGTGACCACGCTTCACGGGACCGACATCACGCTCGTCGGGTCGGACCCGTCCTACCGCCCGTCGACGGCGTTCACGCTCAGGCGCTCCGACGCGATCACCGCGGTCTCCGCCTACCTGCGCGACGAGACGCGCCGCACCATCTGTGACGCCTGTGACATCGATGTCATCCCCAACTTCGTCGACCCCGTTCGCTACGCGCCGTCCGGCCACATCCCGCTGCGCGAGAATTACGCCAAGCCCCAAGAGCCGCTGCTTCTCCACATGAGCAATTTCCGCCCGGTGAAGCGCGTACTCGATGTCATCCGCATCTTCCACCGCGTGTACCAGGACCACCCGGCGTGCCTCACGATGATCGGAGACGGACCGGAGCGTCCCGCCGCGGAGCGGCTGACCCGCGATCTCGAGCTCCACCACCGAGTGACCTTCACGGGGGCGATGCCGGACGCGGCAAAGCTGTTGTCGCAGGCAGACGCGTTCCTACTCCCATCCGACGGAGAGTCGTTCGGCCTCGCGGCGCTGGAGTCACTTTCGTGCGGGGTCCCTGTTGTTGGCGCGCGCGCGGGCGGGCTGCCCGAGGTCGTCACGGACGGGGAGGTCGGCATCCTGGAAGAGGTGGGCGACGTGGAGAAGATGGGCCGTCGCCTTTCGGAGCTGCTCGGCGATCCGGAGGCGCTCAGCAGGATGGGGCGCGCGGGGCGCCGGCGTGTGGAGGAGACGTTTCGGACCGACCGGGTGGTGCCGGATTACGAGGCCCTGTATCGACGGGTGCTCGAGAATCCGAGCCCGCAGCAGTAGGAGCTACGCAGAGGCCTCTTTCGCTAGTTGGGTCAGGAATCGTCGCGCGGCGTCACCGACGGACCCGCTGCCATCGTGCGAGACCTCGTATCGCGCGGCCACCGCGTCAAGCATCCTGCCCGCTGCCTCGACGAACCCATCGAACACGCCCTCGCCAGATGTCGCGGATGTCGCGAACGACGGGACGCTTCGAAAGTTGAGCTTGGCCTCCAGGTCCTCAACTGCGCTCAGGCCCGGTAGGTCGCGCTTGTTGTATTGCATGACCATCGGGATGGTGCTCACGTCCAGGCCGTTAGCGGTGAGGTTCTCGCCAAGATTGACGATGCTCTCCACGTTCTCATCAATGCGATCCGCCTGCGAGTCCGCGACAAACACCACGCAGTCTGCGCCCATGAGCACATACTTGCGCGTGAGGTTGTATTTGACCTGGCCCGGGACCGTGAATCCCTGGATCTTGATCTTGTAGCCTTCGACCACGCCAAGGTCGATGGGCAAGAAGTCAAAGAACAGCGTCCGCTCCTCGTCGGTCTTCAGGGAGATGAGCTTCACCTTCTGGGCGGGATCAAGCACCTGGTGTACGGCCTTCAGGCTCGTCGTCTTCCCCCCCAGGCCAGGGCCGTAGTAGACGATCTTCGCGGTGATGGTCTTCTCGCGAGTGTTGACGATGCTCATCCGTGGACCCGATCCAAGGCTGTGGAAGTGCGACTCTCTGCGCCCACCTGTGCGGACGCTCCCTACGGATGGCCTTTCGACCAGCGGCGGACCCACCCTTGACCTCCGCGGCCCGATCCATGGCGCCGTAAGATACAGCCGTGCAAAGGATCTTCCTCGACCACAACGCGACCACACCGCTGGACCCGCGCGTCCTCGACGCCATGCAGCCTCACCTGGGAGTCGAACCGGGAAACCCGAGTAGCCTGCACACCGAAGGCCGGGCGGCGCGCCGCGCCGTGGAGGACGCGCGCGAGCACGTCGCTGCCATGTTGGGCAAAGACGCGCGGGAGGTCGTCTTCACAAGCGGCGCCACGGAGGCGAACAATCTGGCCCTCGCCGGCATGGTCCCGCTGAACGGCCGTCTCGCGGTTTCGTGTGTCGAGCACCCCTCCGTCCTTTCATGCGCCGAAGGACTGGAGTCCGCGGGCGCACAGGTCGTGCGCTTGCCCGTCGACCGTGACGGGCTCGTGCGAGTGGCCGAGCTCGACGCTGCGCTGGAGGTGGGCGTGGACGTGGTCGCGATCATGGCCGCGAACAACGAGGTGGGGACGCTGCAGCCGTGGGCGGATATCGCGAGCCGATGCCGAGCGGGGGGCGCGGCGCTGCACGTCGATGCGGTCCAGCTGCCGGGGAAGGCGCCCATCACGATCCATGACTCGGGTAAGGGCACGGTGAGCCTTTCCGCGCACAAGATCGGAGGGCCCAAGGGGGTGGGCGCGCTGTGGATCCGGACCGACACGCGGGTGCGCGCGCAGCTCGCCGGAGGCGGGCAGGAGCGACAACGCCGAGCAGGAACGGAGAACGTGGCTGGGATCGTGGGCATGGGCGCAGCGTGTCGCCTGGTGGTCGAGGAATCGGCGGCGCGCATCTCGGCATTGCGCAGCGCCGAGGAGACGTTCCTGGCGTCATTGCGCGCGCGCGTTCCGGACGTCGTTCGCCATGGTCCGGGAGCAGCGGATGCCCGCATACCGGGCACCCTCAATCTCCGCATTCCCGGCGTCGCGGGCGAACCCCTGTTGCTGGGCTGCGACCTCGGGGGGGTTTCACTGAGCCTCGGCAGCGCGTGCAGCAGCGGCGCGGTAGAGCCCAGCCACGTGCTCTTGGCAATGGGAATTAACAAGGTGGAGAACCTGGAGAGTTTTCGTGTCTCGCTCGGCTGGGACACGGATCATGACGCGCTGCGGGCGGCAGCGGCGGTCATCGCAGACGTCGCGGGACGCAACCGCAAGTGACCACGAAGGTTGCGGGCCTCCGCGATCCGGACAGCGGCGGCCGCGCCGCGCGGCGTGAACCCTAAGCCGTTGCATAGACAAGGCCTAGCGCAGATGGCCGCGCTCTCCTGGCGCGCGGAGAGGACCCTCGGAACGGTCGATCTGCGGTGGGGGGCGTGCAAATGGAAAAAGCGCAAGCGTGCCGGCGACCGCTCGCAAGACGTGCCGGACTTTCGCAAGTCCAACCCGACGATGGACTAAGTCGTGTGGCCGAGGGGGGTTTTCAACAACTCTTGGAAACACCCACCAAATCAGATGGACGGACCTGGCGAACGGCCGCAGAATCCCGCGCTCCTGGATGGCGGTCGGTCGCTCGCGAGGGTGACCGGAATGCGCCGAGCTTGAAGTCGTTCGCGAGTCCACGGGACGCAAATCGTGACCTGGACCGGGCCGCCCCATTGGGCGGGCCATGGGGGCGTTGATGTCTCAGCCGCAGGCTGCTGGTTCCTTCTGGCAAGGGATACTCTCTCAGATCCGTGACCGCGTCACGGAGCAACAGTTCGACACGTGGTTCAAGACCGTTGAGCCCACGAGCTGTTCTGAGGACGCAATCGAGCTGACAGTCCCCAACAGCTTCTCCCGTGAGTGGTTGCGCAAGAAGTACGCCGACCTCATCCTCGGCGCAGTCGCGTCCACCAACGGTGGGCGGCGCCCGACGTTGCGGATCACGGTTCGGGAGGGAGGGGATGGTGAGGCGGACAGCGGGCCGGCAAGCACGGCCATCGGCGAGACCTCCAGTGACGACTGCCCGACGAGCCTCGAAGACCAGGCCCAGGCGCTGCTCATGGAGGGCGCCCAGGCTAGCCGTCCCCGTTCTCCGGCAGCCGCCTCGGCCGCGGACGCTGCGCGTGGCGCCTGGCTGAACCCTGAGTACCGATTCGACACATTCGTCGTCGGCGCAGGCAATCGATTGCCGTATGCGGCGGCGATGGCGGTGTCAGAGAAAGACCTCCGGATCTACAACCCCCTGTTCCTTCATGGCGGCGTCGGACTCGGGAAGAGCCACCTTTTGCAGGCTATCTGCGCGGCTTGGCGGGCGCGCCGTCCGAGCTCCCGGGTTCGCTACGTGCCCTGCGAGCAGTTCATCAACCAGTTCATCTCTGGGGTCGAGAAGGGTGACCTGGAGGCCTTCCGGAAGCGCCATCGTGAGGTCGAACTCCTGGTCGTTGACGACGTGCAGTTTCTCGCCGGCAAAGAGCGCACCCAGGAAGAGTTCTTTCACACATTCAATGCGCTGCATCAGCGCCAGCAACAAATCGTCGTCTCGGCAGATGTGTCGCCGCGCGAGATCCCCGGCCTGTCCGAGCGGCTCGTGTCGCGGCTTCGCTGGGGGATGGTTTGCGAGGTTGAGGCTCCAGGTTACGAGGCTCGCCTTGACATCGTTCGGCAGCGGGCCGACCGGCTCGGGCAGGAGTTGCCAGAGGATGTCTGTGCGTTCGTCTCCGAGAGCGTTCGAACCAATGTTCGGGAGCTCGAAGGTGCAGTGACCAGGGTGATCGGGCATGCGCACCTGACGGGGCACAAGATCGACATCACCGAGGCCCGCGAGGTGTTGCGCGACCTGGTTGTGGAGCGCCGACGACGCGTGACCATCGACCATATCGCCCAGGCGGTGACGGGCCACTTCGAGGTCAAGCTGGCCGAGCTCCAGAGCAAGAAGCGGACCCAGGCTGTCGCCGTTCCTCGTCAGATCTGCATGTTCCTCGCGCGCCGCCTCACGGGGCATTCCCTGGAGGAGATCGGCGGGTTCTTCGGGGGCCGCGACCACTCCACGGTGCTCTATGGTGTCGATCGCATTACGGCCCGATCAAAGGACGACGTGACGCTGCGGGACACCGTGGAGCAACTGGCCACGCAGGCCCTTTCCGTGGCCGGCTCCTAGCTACCGCGCGTCGGCTTGCCCGGCCTTGCGGGCCGCCGCGAGGGCCGGCTGCCCGGGAGCTGTCGGGGCGCCCCCAAGGCGCCTTGCCCGTGGTGGTTAGGCAAGCGCCGAAGCCCGCTGGGCCACTACCGAAAGGGCTCCGTCGCTGCTAAGATGAGGTCTTCCAGGGGAGGTCCGCTCAATGAAGTTTCGAGGGAAGCGACAAAGCCTTCTCGAGGCCCTGACGATCGTCGGGTCCGTCGTGGCGCCACGGTCCATCAAGCCCATCTTGCAGAATCTCCGGCTGGTGGTGGAGCCCGGTGGTGCGACGCTCCTGGCGACGGATCTCGAGGTCGCCATCCGCTATCGAGTAGATCTGGAGGAGGTGGAAGAGGGGGGCGACATCCTGCTCCCGGTCCAGCGACTGCTGGGCATCTTCCGTGAGGCGGACGGCGAGGAGGTCACCTTCGCATCGGATGATCGGGCGATGCGGATCTCTTGTGGCAAGGGCTCGTTCAAGGTGCTCGGCGAGGACCCGGAGGATTTCCCTGTCGTGCCGAGCTTCGATGACGAGAAGTCGTTTGTTCTCGAGAAGGACCCTTTCCGCCTCCTCATCCGCAAGACCACGTTTGCGACGGCGCGAGAGAAGACCCGCTACGCCTTCAACGGCGTTCGCTTCGAGGTTGAAGGGGATATCGCTCGCATGGTCGCGACGGACGGCAAGCGCATGGCGGTGAAGTCCGTGGGCATCGATAACCCCCAAGACATCAAGGCGGGGCACATCATCCCGACAAAGGGGCTGCAGACATTCGACAAGGTCCTGACGGAGACTGACGATCAGGTCCGCATCAATCTCGAAGACCGCCAGGTGATGATTCGGACCGGGTGTGCGGAGGTTTCGTCGCGGCTGGTGGAGGGGGCCTTCCCTCGCTACGACGCGGTCATCCCCAAGACCACGGTCCTGTCGGCCTCCTTCGAGAAGCAAGAGTTGCTCTCGGCGCTGAAGCAGGCTGCGATCCTGACGAACGACGAGAGCCGGTCCGTTCGGCTGTCGTTTTCCGATGGCAAGCTTGTGTTGACCTCGCGGGCGATGGACGTCGGCGAGGCCCGCGTGGAGCTCCCGACCGAGGTCGACGGCGACGCGATCGACGTCGCGTTCAACCCGGACTTCCTGGTCGAGGGCATCAAGGTCATAGACGCGGAGAGGCTGAAGATCTCTGTGTCCGGGAAAGACACGCCGGCACGCATCGATGGCGAAGAAGACTTCGTCTANGTGGTGATGCCGGTCACCCTCCGNTCCGGCTAATCTGCCCGGCCNAAGAGCGATGAGCAGGGAACAAGGTACCCGCGAGCTAGGGAGCGTCCTCGATGGCCTCATGAAGGGCCGCGGGTTGGCTCATCAGCACCGGCAGATCGGCGACGCGCGGCAGGCGTGGGTCCGCGCTGCGGGCGACGACATCGCGTCCCATACGCGCGTGCGGAGCCTCATGGATGGAGTCCTCTGGGTGGACGTCGACTCGGCTCCGCTTTGCCATCGACTCGCCGCCTTCGAAAAGGACGGGTTGATCACAACGCTCAAGGATGCGCTCTCCACCGCACACGTGACGGACATCCGCTTCCGTCTCGGCGCGCTGTGAGCGCGCCCCCGAGAAAAACATGACGACGGAAAACCAGCCGTCCTACGACGCATCGAAAATCAAGGTGCTCGAGGGCCTCGAGGCCGTGCGCAAGCGGCCGGACATGTATATCGGAGACACATACGAGTACGGCCTGCACCACCTGGCGTACGAGGTCGTCGACAACGCCATCGACGAAGTCCAGAACGGCCACGCTGACGAGATCAAGGTCGTCCTGAACACGGATGGTTCGATCTCCGTGTCGGACAACGGCCGCGGGATCCCTGTCGGGATCATGGAGAGTGAGGGCCGACCCGCGGTCGAGGTCGTCATGACCAAGCTCCATGCGGGGGGCAAGTTCGATGGCGACAACTACAAGGTGTCGGGTGGGCTGCACGGCGTGGGTGTCTCGTGCGTGTGCGCGCTGTCGGAGTGGATGGAGGTGGATGTCTACCGGGACGGCCAGGGCCACCAGATACGGTTCGAGTGCGGGGAGACGGCGGTCCCTCTCCGGTCCCTTGGAGACTCGGATCAGCGAGGCACGAAGGTCACGTTCAGGGCCGACTCGAAGATCATGGGCGTGACGGCGTTCAGCGGGGACACGCTGGCGACTCGGCTGCGTGAACTGGCGTTCCTCAACTCCAGCGCGCGGATCACGCTCCGCGATGATCGCGTAGAGAACGCCGAGACGCTGACCTTCAGCTACTCGGATGGCGTCAGGGACTTTGTCCGCCACCTCAACCAGGGGAAGGACCTCGTCCACGAAGACGTCATCTACTTCAATGCGGAGCACACGGTTCATCCGTCGGGTGGGAGACCGGAGGTGTACCAGGTCGAGGTTGGCCTGCAGTATTCGACGTCATACAGCGAGATCGTCTATTCGTTCGCGAACACGATCAAGACGGTCGAGGGCGGGACCCACCTCTCTGGATTCAAGACGGCGTTGACGTCCGCGTTGAACAACTACGCGAAGCAGGAGAAGTTGCTCAGGGACGAGAAGACGCTCTCGGGTGACGACTTCCGNGAGGGGCTGGCGGCGGTCGTGTCGGTCCGCCTGCCGGACCCTAAATTCGANAGCCAGACGAAGATCAAACTCGCGAACCGTGATGCCCAGACGGTGGTGCAGAGCGTCNCGTACGAGCGGATCAAGACGTTCCTCGAAGAGAACGGGAAGGTCGCCAAGAGCATCATCCGCAAGGCCGTGGACGCCGCTTCGGCGCGGGAGGCCGCGCGCCGGGCGCGCGAGCTCGTGCGCCGAAAAGGGGTTCTGTCGGGTGGCGGACTGCCGACGAAGCTCGCGGACTGTTCGTCGCGCGACAAGGAAAAGTCCGAGATCTATCTGGTCGAGGGAGACTCGGCTGGCGGCTCGGCCAAGCAGGGGCGGGACCGGAGCTATCAGGCGATCCTCCCGCTAAAGGGAAAGATCCTCAACGTTGAAAAAGCTCGCATCGACAAGATGCTCGGCCACGANGAGATCAAGACGATCATCACGGCCCTAGGGTGCGGAATCGGGAGCGACGACTTCGACCTNAGCCGACTGCGTTACGGCAAGATCATCATCATGACGGACGCCGATGTGGATGGCAGCCACATCCGGACGTTGCTGCTCACGTTCTTCTTCCGGCACATGCCGGATCTCATCGTCGAAGGGTACGTGTACATCGCCCAGCCCCCCTTGTTCCGCGTGAAGAAGGGCAGCAAGGAACGATATGTCGTCAGCGAGGACGCGATGGAGCAGGAGCTCATGGAGCTCGGGCTCGAGGGGGCTTCGCTCAGGGTCCTGGCAAAAGACGGCGCGCCCGAGCGAGTGCTGTCCAGGGGTGACCTGGCTGCGGTGATCGACATCGTTTCGAGGCTTGACCAAAAGGAGGCCCAGGTCCGTCGGTCGGGCCTCTCCCTCGCCGACTTTTTGTTGAAAGCCGCGGGAGACGACCATGCGCTGCCCCACTACCGCGCGGATCACGATGGCGAGGCCCACTTCTTTAGCCAGCTCGACGAATTCGAAGCCTGGCGGGTTGCCTGCGAGGAGAAAACCGGGCGGAGCCTGAAGGTCTGCGANGTTGACGCGACGGCGGAGGAGCGAGCGGAATCAGACACCGTGCTCACCGAGCTTTATGGCGTCACGGAGGTCAGCCGCCTGCTGGTCCGCCTGGCGGAGTTCGGGTTCGGAGCACGGGACTTCGATTTCCCAACCGATGTGGCCAAGCCGGACGCCGAGGAGGACTGGGGCCTGCTGGTCGAAACAGAGAAAGACACCCGGCGCCTCGCGTCCTTGCGCGAGGTCCCGGATACCGTCCGTGTCTTGGGCAAGAGGGGCATCGACATTCAGCGCTACAAGGGNTTGGGTGAGATGAACCCGGAGCAGCTTTGGGATACGACCATGGATCCGACGACGCGGACGCTCTTGCGCGTCAAGCTCGAGGACATGGGCGTGACGGACCAGGTCTTTACGATCCTCATGGGGACCGAGGTCGAGCCGCGCCGGAACTTCATTGAAGAGAACGCCCTCGCGGTCAAGCACCTCGACGTCTGACCGTCGGCAAAAAGCGGCGCCCCTGCGTACGAAATCCCCGGCCCTTCGGCTCGCCAGATTGCAGGGCAGGCTCACCCTCACGAGGAGTCTGCGCCGATAGGGAGTCCGGCGCGGGCTCTGTCGGCCAGCGTTCAGATTTGCGCGGCAGGGCCGACGCGNGCGGAGGGGTAGACTTCAATGTCGAACGCGGGAACTGTGGACGCGGTGCTTGCCGTCAGCGCAGGGCNCTTGCCTTCGCTGCCCGGCGTGGCGTTCGAGGTCATCCGTCTCGCTCAAGAAGAGGAGGTCGATCTCGACAAGATCGCCGCGACCGTCGGGCGTGACCCGATGCTCGCTGGGCGCCTGCTGAAGCTGAGCAACTCCCCCCTGTTTGGCCGCACCCTCGGCGTGGNGAGCATCAATCAGGCGCTGATGTTGCTCGGTCTGAAGACGGTGAAGATGGCGACCATCTCTTTTTCCGTGGGCGCCGCCCTGGGTGGCGTCTCCGTGGGGGATGGGCGGGACCAGGAGTTCCGTGGTTTCTGGCGCCGCTCGGTGACCTCGGCNGTCGCCGCCCACCAGTTGGTTGGCTCGAGCCGCCCCGATCTCGCCGACGAGGCGTTCCTCTGCGGGCTGCTCCAGGACATCGGCTTCGCGACCATGCTGCATTGCGGGAGCTCGTTCGAGGCAATCGACGCAGGCCACCCGGACGTCGCGGCAGAGCAGGCCGGCGTAGACGGCTTCACTCACGCGGACGTCAGCGCCCAGGTCCTCGAGTCGTGGGGGTTGCCCGCGATCCTCTCGCAGCCCATTCAGCATCACCATGATCCCGACGGCTTGGCGGAAGATGCCTCCGAGGAGGTGACTCTGCTCGCGCGGACGCTGAACCTCGCCCATGACGTGGCGACCATCGTGACGTCAGCGTCATCGCGCGGGGCCGCGCTGCAGGCGGCCCGCGACAAGGCCGCCCAATGGTGCGGCATGGACGCTGACGCATTCGACGCGTTCCTCGCTGGCCTGACCGAGCATGTTCACGACATGGCAGGCCTCATGGGGGTGGACGTCGGTAGCCGGGAAGACATGGCGNCGATGATGGGGCGCGCCCAGGAGGACATGCGGGCCATGGCCGTCGGGCCGNCCCGGGANCTCGACCCGACTCTGCGTCTGCTCGAGGAGCTGCGCACAAAGGCGGAAACGGACGCGTTGACCGGCATCCGCAACCGCGCGGCGTTCGACGAATTGGTCACCGAGCACTGGGAGCAGCGCGCCTCGGGCGCGACCCGGACACCGATCGGGCTCATCATGTCCGACGTCGACAAGTTCAAGGCGGTCAATGACACCTTCGGCCACCAGGTGGNCGACGAGATCCTCAAGCACGTCGCGAAGACCCTCGAGGGCGCCTCGCGATCCGGTTCTGACATCGTTTGTCGCTACGGCGGCGAGGAGTTCGTGGTGATCGCGCCCGGCGCGAGCTACGAAGAACTCGAGGCGATCTCTGAGCGCTTACGTGTCGCGGTCGCGGAGATGACGGTGCCCACCGCCGGCGCCGGCGGCCTCAGCGTCACGGCCTCGTTTGGCGCCGCATGGGTCGAGTACATCCCGCAAGGNATGGCGGCGGACCACCTCTTGGCGGTCGCAGACAGGAACCTATACCTGGCCAAGGAAGCGGGCCGCGACCGCTGTGTCGTGACGGAGTTTTCCTGACACGCCGACGCCGCCCGCGTGTCAGCCCCGGTCGGTGCCTTCGTCGTCCTTGAGGTACTCCGGATCGGCGTAGACGGTAGTGTCCTCCGCGTCGCTGCTTGTTGAGGTTGTCGGTTCGGGGTCGGCGTCCGGTTGCGGGTCCCCTCCGAACTCAGGGCCAGGCTCCTGCGCAGGGTCGTCGGCGTACTCCTCGCCGGTGCCCTCCTCGTCGTCGACATCAGGATCTTCGTAGTCTTCGTCCCCGTAGTGGGGGTCGTAGGAGTCGAGGTCGTCCTTGTAAGGGGCGTTTTCTTCAGCGGGGTTCGTCGGCAACGCGCGGCGGCCGATCTCGTCGTCTACCTGCCGGTCGGCTTCTCGATCAACGTCGTCAAGCTGATCCTGCATGCCTCGCAGGCCGCGCTTGAATTCCATGAGGCCTTTGCCGAGCGAGCGGCCGACCTCAGGCAGGCGTGCGCCGAAGATCAGCAGGCCCACGAAAAGGATGATCAGGATCTCGAAGGGGCCCAGGGGGCCGATTAAGAGAGGAGCGAGCATGGCCGTACATTCTACGGGGCGCCGCGTGGACACCCAACTCTCATGGTAGCGTGACGTCGCATGCTGCCGCTTTGCGACAGGCCCGGGAGATCCGCCCTTCTGCTCTCCGCGCTCGTGGTGATCGGGGCATTTGCCGTCTTTCCGTTCGGATGTGACGCGGAGTACGTCGTTTTCGACCCGGTCTGGTACGCGGTCGGCGCCGAGAGAGACCTGGCGGCGACCACGGTCAAGGCGCACCACCCCCTGTTTCACCTCCTGGTCGCGGGGATCGCCGCGCCCCTCGACCTCGCTGGGGTTCCGCGCCCGGGACACATCGGGACGCGGCTGCTCTCGGGGCTGGGTGCAGGGATGATCCTGCTGCTGCTCGCTGGCTTGGCCGGACGAGAGCGGTGGCGCGTGGGGGCGGGCCTCGGCCTGCTCCTCCTCACGGGCCGCGCGTGGTTTCTCGAGGCGTTCACCGGAGAGAATGTCCTGCCGGCCATCGCCGCGGGGATGGCCGCGTTGTTCGCGGCCCTCGACGAACGCAGATCATTGGTGACGGTGGGGCTCTGGACGTTCGTCGCGCTCCTGTTCCGGCAAGACAACGTGTTGCTTGTTCCGGCGATCGCCTTGGCGCTCCACTGGCGCGCGGCGCCTCCGACCTTGGCGCGGCTGGCCTCATGGCTCGCGGTTGTCGGTGGGGCGACGGCGATGGCGTACGTCGGGATCTGGGCCGGGCTGGTTTGGGTGGGGCCGGACGTCGGGCTCTTGGACTGGATGTGGGGCATCGCGAAGGACGACTATTCGATCGCGCAGCGTCCGGTGCTGGTGCATGGTGCGGCGTTCGGCGTCGCGGTGGCGGGCAAGCAATGGGCGGCCTCCGAGCCGTGGTCCCATGTCGGGGTCGGGGCTGGGGCGCTCTGCCTCGTGCTGGCCTTCGGCGCCCTCTTCCGCGGTGATGCGGGCTGGGGCCGTATGGCGACCCTCGCGGCGATCACCGCCGCGTTGCGGTTCGCCTTCTACAGCTGGTTCGAGCCGACCAACGCGGAGTGGACGCTCTTTACCTTCGCGTTCGCTGCGGCGATCGCTGCGCGGGCCGCGAACGGAAGACCCAGGACGACCCCCATCGTCCGGCGCGCCGCGGCGCTCGGGCTCACGCTCGCCGCGGTCTTCACGTGGGGCTCCCACGGGAGCGACACGCTGTCGTTCCGTGACCACCGCTACGAGCCCGCCGGGCGATGGGTGGCGGAGCACACCCGGAAGGGCTGGCGGCACTTTGGTTACCAGAACCGCGGCGTCCTCGCCGTGGAGATGCAGGGGATCCCTTGCAGCCCGCTCTACACGGACTTCGACCGCGCCCGGCAGCATCTGATGGACGTCGCCACGAACGCACCGGCGACGCCGCTGCTCGCGGTCGTCGACCTCGCGATCCAGACCGGGATGCCGTACGACATGCGCGAGCTGGAGCGGCGCTGGAGAGGTCGAGAGCCCTCCGACCCACCGCGCGCGCGCATCCTCTGGAGCAAAGGGGGCGTCTACGTGGTCGGGTTCCTTGTCCCGAGGTGACCGCGGTGCTCAGGATTCCCGGGCGGCGGCGAGCAAGGACGCCATGACGCGGGCGTTGTGCAGCCCCTCGTCGGGGGGCAGCAGGGGCGGGCGTCCGACCCTGATGGAATCGGAGAGATCCTCAATCTCGCATTGGAATGTGTCTACCGGCCCGCACGCGAAGGACTCAGATCCGGATGCGTTCTCGAGGATGACCGAGGTTGTCTGCCCGGGGAAGGTGAGGAAGGCCTCCGGCACGCGGATGATCCCTTCGGTTCCCGAGAGCAACGCAGGGTGGCGCAGCCCCGAGTCGAACCCGCACGAGACGACACCGAAGCGGCCGTCGCCGTAATCGAGGACGCCGTGGAGACTCATGTCCACGTCGTGCTCGGGGTGGAAGGCCGCGCGCGCGCGCACGGCGACGGGTTGGTCGCCGAGGAACAGGCGGCACCAGTTGACGCAGTAGCAGCCCACATCGAGTAACCCGCCCCCGCCCCACTCGGGGTTCAGGCGGACATCGTCCTCTCCCTCCAGGTGGAAGCTGAACGAGGCCTCGACCACCTTCAATTCGCCGATCGCGCCGGCCTTCACGAGCTCCGCAGCCTTGGCGACCTGCGGATGATGGCGGTACATGAATGCCTCGACCAGATGGAGGTTCGCGGCCTGGGCTGCGTTGATGACCTCCTCGCACTCCGCGGCGCTCCGACCCAGAGGCTTCTCGCAGAGCACGTGCTTTCCGGCGGCGAGCGCCTGCAATGTCAGGTCCCTGTGCAGGCCGTTGTGTGTCGCGATGTAGACGGCCTCGACATCGCCGTCGGCGATGAGGTCGTCATAGCGGCCGTACGCCTTCGCGCCCAGGGCTGCGGCGCGCGCTTCGTCACGGCTCGCCGCGGCGACCAGCGTCGCGTTCGAGGCGTTGGCCAAGGCAGGGGCGAAACGGTTTTGCGTAATCCGTCCGACGCCGATGACGCCGAAACGGACCGGGTCTGTTGCGGTCATGGGCGGGAGGATACGCGGCTCAACAGGCTTCGAATACCCCCGCGGCCCCCATGCCGGTTCCGACGCACATGGTCACCATGCCGTATTTTTTGCCGGAGCGGCGCAGCGCGTGAACGAGGGTGGCCGTGCGGATGGCCCCGGTTGCGCCGAGGGGGTGCCCCAGCGCGATCGCGCCCCCTAGCGGATTGACGCGCTGCGGGTCGAGCTGGAGGTCTTTCATGCATGCGAGGGTCTGGGCGGCGAAGGCCTCGTTGAGCTCGACGTGATCCAGATCGTCCACGGCGATGCCGGCGCCATGGCAGGCCCTGGGGACGGCCTCCACGGGGCCAATCCCCATGACCTCGGGGGCCACGCCGCAGACGCTGAAGCTCGCGACTCGCGCGAGCGGCTGCAAGTTCAGCTCGCCCATTGTCTTCTCGTCCATGAGGACGATCGCCGCGGCGCCATCGCTCATCTGTGACGCGGTGCCCGCGGTAACCGACCCCTGCGCGGCGAAGACCGGGCGCAGCTTGGCGAGCGCTTCAATGGAAGTGTCGCGCCGCGGGCCCTCGTCGACGGAGACGGTCCTGTGATGAACAGCAACGGAGCCATCCGTGTCTGGGCGGTGGGCGGTGGCCGAGAAGGGGGCGATCTCGTCGCTAAACGCGCCGTCATCAATGGCGCGGCTGGCGCGGCGGTGGCTCTCGAGCGCGAACGCGTCCTGGTCTTCGCGGCTGATGCTCCAGCGTTTGGCGACGCGCTCTGCGGTGATACCCATGCCGTAGGCGATCGCGACGTTCTCGTCGTCGAAGATCTTCGGGTTGAGCTCCGGGCGATGGCCCATCATCGGGATGAGGCTCATGCTCTCGGTGCCGGCGGCGATCATGACGCTCGCTTCGCCGAGGCGGATGCGATCCGCGGCCCACGCGACGGCCTGCAGTCCGGACGCGCAGAATCGGTTGACCGTCACCCCCGGGACGCTCTCGGGGAGGCCCGCGAGGAGCAGGCCGATGCGCGCGACGTTCATGCCCTGTGGGCCCTCCGGCATGGCGCAGCCGACGATGACATCGCCGATGCGTTGCGGGTCGAGACCTGGGCAGCGGTCAATCGCGGCGCGGAGCGAATGCGCGAGCATGTCATCCGGCCGTGTGTGCGCGAGGGCGCCCCGGAACGCCTTGCCGACAGGGGTCCGGGTCGCCGCGACGATGTATGCCTGGTTCGCCATCCGATCAGTTCCGAAGCGGTTTTCCAGTCTTTAGCATGTGCGCGATTCGATCGCGCGTCTTCTCGGTTCCGCACAGCTCGACGAAGGCGTGCCGTTCGCGGTCGAGCAACCACTGCTCGTCGACGGCGACGCCTGGGTCGACGTCGCCGCCACACAGGACCTCGGCGATGCGCGTGGCGCACAGTGCGTCGTGGTCAGATGCAAAGCCGCCGGTGTGCAGGTTCGCGATCACCCCCTTGAGGTTGGCGAGCCCGGTCGAGCCAGCGACGACGACCTGGCCTGGCAGGGGAGGGCGATAGCCCGTCTCAGCCATGCCGTGGGCCGTGGCGAGGGCTGCGTGCAAGACCTCGTGCGTGTTCATGACGACCACGTCCGCCTCCCGAAGGTAACCAAGTCGACGTGCGTCGTCGGCGCTCGCCGAGGCCGAGGCCTTGGCGATGTATCCGAAGCGCTCCATCAAGGTCTTCAGGGGGTCCGCCGTGAGGGCGGCGCGGCGCGCCGTCTCTTTCAGGCCTGCGCCGGCGGGGAGCAGGCCGACGCCGATCTCGACCAATCCGGCATAGGTTTCGATCGCTGCGACGAGGCGGTCGCAATGCATGAGGATCTCACAGCCACCGCCGAGGGCCATGCCGTGGGGGGCTCCGACGACCGGGATCGGCGCGTGGCGCAGCTGCATGGTCATTTGCTGGAATTGTCGGACGAGCGCGTCCACCTTCTCGAGCTCGCCGGAGGCGAGCACGCGGCCGACTTCAGACAGGTCGGCGCCAGCGCAGAAGGGGGCATCCTTCCTCCACAGCACGAGCGCGGATGCGCGATCGCATGCGACGCCGATCGCCTCGACGATCCCGTCAAGGGCCGCAGTGCCCAGGGTGCCCATCTTGGTCTGGACCGAGAGGATGCCGACCTCCCCATCGAGTGTCCACAGGCGGACGGCGTCGTTCTCCAGCCACGCTTCGCCAGGGTCGTCGATCGCTTCGCCCACGACCCGGTCAGGGAAGCGCTGCCGTTTGTAGACAGGGAGCGTTGAACGGGGGACGGTCGCGCCGTTTCCCGCGTCCCATGACCCCGCGGGCACGTGGACTGCGTCCTGCTCCATTACCCACGGGGGCAGCAACGCGTCGGCGAGCGCGCGTCCTTCAGTGATGTCGTCGGAGATCCACGCTGCGACGCGCCCCCAGCCCGTCTCCTGCCACTGCTCGAATGGCCCGCGGGCCCATCCGAATCCCCACCGGATCGCGAGGTCGACATCTCGGGCCGTGTAGGCGATGTCTTCTAGATGTACGGCGGCGTAGTGCCACACGTCACGGTGGATCCGCCAAAGTAGCTGTGCCTCCGGGTGGTCGGATTCGCGCAGGGCGCCCATGCGAACGAGGGGGTCCGGCGCCGCGAGTAACGCCTTTACTTCGTCTGCGATGCCGGGTGCGTTGGGGCGGTAGGCTCCGGAGCTCGGGTCGATGACCTCGATGCCTCCCCTGGTCTTGCGATAGATCCCGGCCCCCGCCTTTTGCCCAACTGCGCCGTTCTCGATGAGGCTGGCGATCCACTGCGGGAGGGCGTAGTGGCGATGCCAGGGGTCCTGCGCGAGGGTGCGTGCGGAGGTGTCGACGACGTGTCCGAGGGTGTCGAGCCCGACGACGTCAGCGGTTCGGTACGTCGCGCTCTTGGGCCGACCGATGGCGGGGCCGGTCAGCGCGTCGACGACGTCGGGGGGGATGTCGAGCTCTGTCGCGTGGTGGAACGTCGACAGCATGGAGAACACGCCGACCCTGTTGGCGACGAAATTTGGGACGTCCTTCGCACGGACCACGCCTTTGCCGAGACGGGTAACGAGGAACGCCTCGAGGCGGTCGGCGAGGTCGCCGTCTGTTTCCGGGCCAGGAACGAGCTCCACGAGGTGCATGTAGCGAGGCGGGTTGAAGAAATGGATTCCCAGGAACCGGGCGCGCATGGCCGGCGGGAGCGTCTCCTGCAGCGTCGCCAGCGAGAGACCTGACGTGTTGGATGCGAGCACCGCCTCCGGACCGAGGTGGGGGACGACACGTTCGTAGAGCGCGTGCTTCAGGTCGATGCGCTCAGCGATGGCCTCGATGACGAGGTCGCAATGGGCGAGGGCGCTGAGCCCGTTGTCGTAGGAGAGGGGCTCTACGAGGGGGAGCGCCTCCAGGTTTGCGAGCGGCGGCGGCTTGAGCTTGGCGAGGCGGGCGGCCGCGGCGCGCGCCCCTGCGTCGGGGTCGTCGCCGTCCGACGCGAGTTCGAGCAAGAGGACCGGCAACCCGGCGTTGGCGAGGTGGGCCGCGATCTGCGCGCCCATGACACCCGCGCCTAGGACGGCGCAGCGCCTCGGCCGGAAGGGTCTTGTCATGCGGTTGTTTCCTCCCGGCGTCGCTGGCGTCGCCAGGGGGCGCCGCCGAACTCATCCTCGCCGAAGTCGTCGACGGCGATAGCGAATGCCGTGGCTTCGCGTGCGGCGCCGACGATGCTCATCTCGTTGTCGTTCAGTTCGTCGCCCTTGCGAAGCCGACGTTCGTACGGCTCGGCCTCGATCGAGGCGCGCATCGCGTGTTCGAGCCGCCCCGTGGGGTCATCCTTGTCCATGGAGACGTACGTGCCGCGACACAGCCGGTCGCGGGCCTCGCTGGGCTCGAGGAGAATTCGGGCGACCCGCTGCCCCATGCTGTCGGGCGGCGGCTGCCGGCGCCCCCCCAGGGGGAACAGGGCAAGGCGAAGGGCCCACGCGAGCGGCCGCGCGGGGAGGTTTTGGAGCACCCCCTGAAGCGCATCCTGGATACGGCAGAGCGCGCGTCGCAGATACCAGTGGACGAGGGCTTGATCAGCGGGCGGCCGACCATCGTCCTCGAATCGCTTGAGGACACAACTCGACAGGTATAGCTCGGCGAGCGCGTCCGCGAAGCGCCCGGAGAGCTTCTCCTTGCGCTTCAGCGCCCCGCCCAGCGACAGGAATGCGAAGTCCGCCGCGATCGCAAAGGACGCGCTGGCGCGAGTGAGCTGCCGATACCAGTGGCGGGTCTCGGCCGATGCGGCCGATGGGGCGGAAGCGAACCGACCCCCGGTAAGGTTGTGGAACGTCGCTCGGGACAGGTTCGCCAGCACGTGCCGGATGTGCCCGCCTATCGCCCGGTCCATGGCGCGCACGGCGGCTCCGCGGTCCGCTTCCGCGGCGGCCTCCATCTCCTTCAGCAACCATGGGTGACAGCGGATGGCGCCTTGCCCGAAGACGATCAGCGTGCGAGTGAGGATGTTCGCGCCTTCGACGGTGATGCTGACGGGGACGAACTGGTATGCGTTTGAGAGGTAGTTGGATGGCCCTTCGCAAATGGCGCGACCGCCATGTATGTCCATCGCGTCGTTAACGACGGAGCGCATGCGCTCAGTGCTCTCGTATTTCAGGAGGGCAGAAATGACAGAGGGCTTCTCGCCGGCGTCAACGGACGCGGCCGTGATGCCGCGGGCGGCCTCCAGGGCGTAGGACTGGCCGGCGATGTTGGCCAGCTTCTCTTCGACGCCCTCGAACTTCCCGATGGGTGTTTTGAACTGCTTGCGGACGCGAGCGTACGCGCCGGTGTTACGGGCGCAGAACTTGGTGGCCGCGGCGCTCGTCGCGGGGAGGGACACGGAGCGGCCCGCGGACAAGCAGTCCATGAGCATCCGCCAGCCTTGCCCGATGCGCTCCTCGCCGCCGACGATCTGCTCCATGGCGATGAACACGTCCTCGCCGCGGGTGGGTCCGTTGAGCATGGCCTGCTTGCTGACATCGTGACGCCGCCCGACGTCGACACCCGGGAGATCAGCTGGGACCAGCGCCAAGGTGATGCCCAGATCTTCGCCGCGGCCGAGGAGGCCGTCCGGGTCGACGGCGCGGAACGCGAGCCCCAGCAACGTCGTTATGGGGGCCAGGGTGATGTATCGCTTGTCCCAGGTGACGCGGAGCCCGAGGACGTCGTCCTGGCCCTTCCAGCGTCCTCGGCACACCACGCCCCGATCCGGCATGGCGGCGGCGTCCGAGCCCGCTGCCGGAGACGTGAGCGCGAACGACGGGATCTCCTCCCCACCGGCGAGGCGGGGGAGGTAGCGTGCTCGTTGCGCTTCGGTGCCGTAGTGAAGCAGCAGCTCCGCCGGGCCGAGGGAGTTTGGGACCATCACGGAGATGGCCGCGGTGCTGGAGCGGGTGGAGATCTTGTGGACGATGGCGGAGTGCCCCTGCGCGGAGAAGCCAAGCCCACCGTGCTCCTTTGGGATGATCATCCCGAGAAAGCCCCGCGTCTTGATGAATGACCAGACGGCTTCGGGCAGATCGCGCAGCTCATGCGTGATCCGCCAGTCGTCGAGCATCCCGCACAACTCCTCGGTCGGCCCCTCGAGGAAGGCCCGCTCTTCGGGGCTCAGCGACGGCGCGGGCTCGCTGAGAAAGTGATCCCATCGCGGCGCGCCGGAGAACAGGTCGGCGTCGAACCAAACGGTGCCAGCCTCCAAGGCCTCTCGCTCCGTGTTTGATACCGGCGGCAGCAGGTTCCTTATCGCGTTCAGGGCAGGGCTCGCGACCAGGGCGCGCCGGATCGGGGGGATCATCAGCGCCGCGGCGAGGCCGTAGAGGCTCCAGAGCACCAGGAGGGGGGCGCCTAGGGGCGCAGCCGAGGATGTGACCGTCGCGCCGGCGAGCGCGCCGCCGCTTGCGAGCACCCACACCCAATACGGCGCAGCGAGGCCAGAGAGGAGCCATGCGCTGCCGAGAACCCCGGCGATTGTGATGGCTGTGTGCATCGGAAACCCGAGGAACTATAACCCCACGGGCGGACCGATCGCTACGTGGTTTCAGTCACTTGCCGAAGCCGGTGCCGAGATAGTGAAGGCGTGGCTCGGACCGGATGTGCCTCGACCGAGGGGCCGGGTCGAAGAACATGCGCGGCTCGAACGAAATGAAGACCGAGAAGTCGTCCTCGCCGACGTCCGCCTTGAGGCCCAACTCGAAGACCCACTCCGCGCCGATGTGGGAGACGCCGAACCGGTGGTCGATGCCGCGGCTGCGGAGGAAGTCGTAGGAGGACTCCACGGTGAGCATCCACTTTTCGTCGACACGCCAATTCGCCTGCGCGAACACCGCGTCGTACTCATCGTGGAAATGGCGGAAGCCCGCAAATGTTTGGAAGTCTCGCGAAGGCGTGTAGCCCACGGCCACATTGCCAACCTCGATGTCGTGGCCGTACCAGTCGACCTCGAAGTCGGTGATCAACTGGAGGGCATCACTGAATTTTATGAGCATGTCGACATCCAGGTTGCCCCACACTTCGCCGCGGTTGTCTCGCGGATTGGGGAAGTAGGGAACCTCGAGCTCGAGATCGATGAACGTGTCGACCTCAGTGCCGTGGGCGCGGTGCCGCACGGTCTGCAAGAGGTTGCGGAGCCGAAGCTCAAATGCCTGTAGGTTGTCGAATGTCTCGATGTCGTCCAACGGGATCAGGCTCTCGGGCGGCGTGTCGACCCCGACGGTGTTCCTGAATGTGATCTCTGGGATCATCACGTGACGCAGGCCGTCCAGATCGAACAGCCCGCCGTGGGCTTCGAAGACCTTCCATGCCTGCAGGTTCAGGGTGCCGCCGAAGGTGAGACCGACGCGGTCCTTGTTCTTGTCGTTGAAGAGGTCCCTCTCGAAGTAGCTGTAGCGAACCCCCGCGAAGGGGGTGACCTTGAAGGGTCCCACCGGCATCGCGTATTCGAGCAGGGCGTCAACGTCCGAGCGCCAGGTATCCGGTGAGTCGAGATTCAGGTCGTCGTCATACTCAATGCGACCGTGGCCGCCGCGGGCGGTGACCGTGAGGTAGAGGGGGTGAGGGCCCAGATCGAACAGCGGCTCGGTCACCAGGTCGTAGCGAAGCTCGGGCTGGTGTTCGACCCGCGTGAACCAGTCGTTGATCCGTGTCGAATAGAGCCCGCTGACCATCGAATTGAAGAACACCTTCTTCAGGTAGATCAGGTTCTCCGGCGGCTTGAGCTGCTTGTCGTCGTCTTCGAACCACGTGGGGAGGTACCCGCGGTCGCTGAACAACTGGAACTCGACGTCCATCTGGACGCCCGCGGGCAGCAGTTGCCGATGCCACCAAGACAGCCTCCCGCGGTTGTTTGTCGGAGGGGGGCCGAAGAAGCGGTCCCGGCCTTTGTCACGCTGATAGCGGGTGATCAACTCCCCCCGGTAGGTGGGCGTGGCGTACACGAGGTCGACGCCCGCCCCCGCTCCGCGCCTGGAGTACCAGTCGAAGTGCGTGCGCCACGAGCCCCAGCGCCGGCGGTCCTCTCCGTGGGTGATGTCGGTGCCCAATGAAAGCCCGACCTCACGGCCGAATTCGCTGCTGTTGTGCAGCCGCACGGACTGGATGAGCAGCGCGTTCTGATAGGAGGCGGTGTCCACAGCGAAATCGGGGAACCACATAACCGGGAACGTGCCCAGGCGCATGACGTTGCCCTGCGTGGCGACGTGGTAGTTCTCCGGGAGCTCGGGGTAGAGTTGATCGCTGCCCAGCAACGGGCTCCCTTCGGCGAAGATCTCGAGCGTATCGGACGTCACGTTCGTGAACGGGCGTCCGAATGGGCTGGCCCATGTCTGTACGCCGGAGCCCTGAACCCGTCCACGTCCGAGGATGCGCAGCTCCTCGGCGCGCAGCACGAGCGGGACCTGGCCGTCCCGGGTGGTCAACGGGATCGCCATGGTCGCGTCGATGACGAGGCCGCGTTCGTGTTGCAGGTCGAGGAACAGCCGGTCGCCGTGAATCCACTCCCCTTCTCGGGAGTAGATGACGTTCCCCTCCGCGTACACCTCCTTGACGTACTGGCTCGCCTGCTCCTGGGCCGTGGGGGCGGGCTCGCCTGGGGCGCGCTTCCGCGCCACGTCCAACCACGCGACCAGGTTGTCGCAGCGCAGGTAGCGTCCGTCCAGCTCGACCTCCACGTCACCGACGATGTAGAGCATGCCGAGGCCGACGTCCAGCTGAATGAACCGCGGCGTCGAGAGTCCCCTCAGCACCCCCTTGTCCCTGTCCTGGGCGGGGGCGACTGCGATGAGGACGGCGAGCGCGGAGAGCAGGAGCCCGGCGCGGGTCACCGATTGCCTCTGTCGGGCGGAGAGAGCGTCGAGATCACGCGGGGATTGTCGGGGTCTCGCAGGTGGAGGTCAAACCGCGGCCGCGGGATCTGCCACTGACCCTGCCACAACAGCGCCGCGTTACCACGGTGGCGGTAGAGGGTGATGACCTTCTCGTCGCGGTCGAACTCGATGACGTCACCCTTGCCCTCCAGTTCGGGGGAGACGAACGAGACCGCTCCCTTCACGACGGCTCTCGTGACATCGAGGGCGCGCAGCGCCGCGAATCGCTTCGTTGGGGAGCCGTCGTCGCTCTCGGGCTTCTTGAGGAACAGGACGATGCGTTCGCCGTTGAGCCTGAAGCCGTCTTCGCTGGGGTCTCCCTGGGTGATGACGGCGGGCCCGCGAGCTTGCAGGCGGGCCTCGGACAAGCAGAGGTCTTGTTCGGCGACGATGTCGATTGAGATCATGGTGTTCGGCCGGGCGGCCTCGCGCCGCTCGCCCGCCACCTTCATGGCGAGGCCCTTGGAGCTTGAATGCAGCCGTGCCTGTACCGGTCCCCCCAGCATCGCTTCGCCGTTGGCGGAGACCATACTCGGTGCGATGACCCACTCCTTCAGGAGTTTGCCGTTCTCGACGCGCACGAAATCAAGCCGCGCGGGGCGTCCGCGCACGACGGTCTCGTCGCGGATCAGATCCACCCGAAGGAGGTCGCATCCGATACCGGCGCCGGATTCTTGCTTGGCGGTGACGTCTCCTTGGGCCAGGAGTTCCACCAGGCCGCTCCCCTGGCCCGGGGTGTTGAGCCAGGCGGTCACCGCGGCGGCGCGCACCTCGGTCTCTACCGACTCCTTTGAGCGTCCGCCTCCATACGCGATGGTCGGCATCTTCACCGTCGCGAGAACGCCTCCGGTCGCCTCGACAACCCGAGTCGCTTGTCGGTACAGCAGGCTCGGGGCCCGCAGCGTCTGCTTCCGACCTTCGCCGTCCGTCACGACGACCAGCGCCGGCTTCGCCACCGGGCGCATGAGCCGCAGGTCACCCGCGTCGCCATCCCAAATCAAGACATCGCCTTGACCCTCGATCCGGTCGGGGACCCACAGGCGGACGTCCCTCCTCGCGGCGGCCCGGCGCGCGCGCCGCGTCGTCTTTACGCGAACACCGACCGCATCCAGGTCCGGCGCGAACCGCTCGACGAGCACGAGGTCGATCTCCTCGGCGCCGAGTCGGCCACGCTCGAGGTCGGGGTCCTCGGGATCGAATCGCTGCATGCGGACGGCGCCCCGCGCCTCCGCCTCGATGGGTCCGGTGCGCAGCGGGTCCAGGGCGACGGTGATGGTGTTCTCCGCGCGGAGCTGAAGCGGCCCATTGCCTGACAGGAGATCTCGGACGCGCCCGGTGTCCCCGTCCTCCGCGTCAGCCCCTGCGGATGAAGGCAGATAGCGGAGCACCGGCCCTTGGCTGAGGGTCACGCGATCGCGTGTCGGTCGACCATCGGTTGCGATGGTGCGTTCGTACTCCAGCTTCCCGCAGCTGAACGAACCTGTAGAACCCTGCCCGCGGACCCGGCCGTCGAGGACGACCTTGACCGGATACAGCTCGGTGTCCGCCGCGGGCTTGTCGGCGCGGTTGGACGCGACGTGACGGAGCGAGATCTGAACCGAGCGCGCGTCGACGCGCGCCCCGTCATGGCTCGTCATGGTGACGGCGGGGCCGATGCTGATCTTGCGCTCCTCTCCTTCGGGCAGGTCAACGCCGTCGAACACGATCTCCCCGTCGGTGGACAGGTCCAGGTCCCCTTGCGCGCCGATCCCCGGGAGCGCCCGCGCCGCGTCCTTGAGCGTCGCCTTGACGGGTGCCCCGGAGAGGACGAGCCTCGCCCGCTCCCCGTCGGCTTGCGTCCAGGTGACGAGGCCGCCGGCGAAGACCCCCTCTGGTGCCGTCACGGTTACGGCCCCTTCCAGGTCGAGGCTTTCGATAGCGGGGCGCCCCTTGCGGGTGCGAACCTTCAGCTTTTGCCCACCAATGGCGTACGCGCCTTGCTCGATGACGACGTCGTTCTCGACCTCGAACGAGCCGACGGGGCGGAGCGCCTCGCGGTTGTCGGGCGCGCTCTTCGGTCGATACAGCAGGGGCCCCTTCGCGGTCAGGCTGGCGGGGAGCCCCGTTCGATCGCCGAGCTGCAGGTCCTTCAGGGCACCCGAGATGTCATGGTCGATGCGAAGCACGCCGGTCTCCGTGACGAACGAGAGCCCTCGCCCGCGGATGACGCCGTCCGCCGTCGTGATGCTGACCGGGCCCTCTGTCGAGCCCTGAACGATGCGGCCATGGTCCAGCTCGACCTGCATCGATTCGCACTCGATCTTGCCCTTGCGGTCGGGGTCTCTCGGGTCGCGCAAGTGGACCGTGACGCCGCCCTGCATGGAAATCTTGCTCGCGGTCTCGAGGTCCCGACCTCCTTCGAAGAGGGCGGTGGCCGCGCGGATCCCGGAGGCCCTCCGTCCCATCGCGCCGGACAACAGGTCGCCGATGTGTTCGGGTCGCGTCTGCGGAGGGATGACGACGTGCTTGCCGAGGTCTTCTCGGGTGAGGGGCTTGTCATTCATGATGACGCGGACGTCTTCGACGCGGAACCGGTCATCCGTGATCGCGTCGAAGCGAGCGCACCAGACCAGCAGGGCGCCGTATGGCACCTCCTCCCCTTCGTCGATGGTGGCGGTCGCGGATCGTGGCGTGAAGACGTTCGTCCCGTGGGCACCGGCGACCTCCAGCGGTCCGCTCGATGGTGGCCTGACGACGCTCGGCATTTCGCTTCCCCCGCGCTGCCGCTGTAGGTCGGGAGGAGGGCCCTCGTCCTTGGCGGTCAACACGAACACGAGCGCGATACCGCCGCCCGCGGCGATAAGGAGAGCGAGCGCCAACCTCACCGATCAAACCTCGAGACGATGTCGACCCACCGGCCTTGGGCCTTCAGGATGTGCTCGATGACCTCTCGCACGGCGCCCTCACCTCCGCGGCGTTGGGTGACGAGGTCCGCGGCGCCGCGCACCTCGACGGGGGCGTCGGGGACGGTGGCGGCGAAGCCTGCGGCGCGGAGCAGCGGCAGGTCCGGGAGGTCGTCTCCCATGGCGGCGACCTGTCGGGCCTCCAGTCCGTGGCGCTGCAAGAGTTCGTTGAATGGGGGGGTCTTGTCCAGGGCGCCGACGATGACGTCTTCGACGCCGAGCCCGCGGAAGCGGTGGACCGTGGCTTCGGACGCGTGCCCGGAGATGATGGCCACCCCGAGGCCGGCCTCCATCGCGATCTTGATGCCGAGGCCGTCCTTGATGGAGAAGCGCTTGGTGTCCGAGCCGTCCGCCGCGATGTAAACGCCAGCGTCCGTCAGGACGCCGTCGACGTCGAGGACCAGCAGCCGAATGTCAGACAATGCGTCGGTCATCAGACGATCCGCGCGTCCAGCAGGTCCTGCACGTCGACGAGCCCGATGGGTTTTCCCGCGTCATCGACGACGGGGAGCTGATCGATGCGCTTCTCGCGCAGGAGCCGATATGCCTCAGCGGCGAGCGCTTCCGGGGAGATGGCGACGGGGTCGCTCATCATGACGTCATCCACCGGTTTCCCCAGGAACTCGGTGTCGTCCTGGAGGTTGCGGGCCAGGTCCCCGTCGGTGAAGAAGCCCGCCAGCATTCCGTTGTCGTCGACGACCGCCGCGGCGCCCGGTCGTCCGACCGTCGCGTTCATGGCGATCAGCGTCTCGCGGGCGGTGGAGCCGGTCGTGACGATGGTCATTCCGTCGCCCTGCCGCATGATCTCGCGCACCTTCATGAGTTGGCGCCCCAGCGCCCCGCCGGGATGGAAGCGCGCGTAGTTCTCGGTGTCGAATTTGCGTTCCTCGAGCAGGGACATGGCGAGCGCGTCACCGAGCGCGAGCAACGCCGCGGTGCTCGTGGTGGGGGCCAGGCCCATGGGGCACGCTTCCGGCGCTTGTCCGCAATCGAGGACGACGTCCACGTTCTTTGCGAGCGTGGATTCCGGTTGCCCGGTCATGCCGATCAGGCTCACTCCGATCTTGCGCAACGGATCGATGAGGTTCATCACCTCGTTGCTCTCGCCGCTGTTGGACAGCAGCAGGACGACGTCCTCCTTGCGCACGCGGCCGAGGTCGCCGTGGATGCCGTCGGCGGGGTGTAGATAGAAGCTCGGCGTCCCGGTGGAAGCGAGGGTCGCGCTGATCTTCGTCGCGATGATGCCGGCCTTGCCGATCCCGGTGACGACGACGTGTCCCTGGCAGGCGAGCAAGAGGTCGAGCGCTCGCTCGAAAGGCTCCCCGAGGGTGGGGACGAGGCCCTTGATGGCGCGGGCCTCCATCTCGAGGACCGTACGGGCACGAGCCAGGCGATCTTCCCCCTGGGGCATGGCGGATTATACGCACGTCTGTAAGCCCATCAACGCACCGAACCCTTCTTCGTGAAAGGACTTCGGGATAGACTGCCTCCCGGAGGCGTATGAATCTCGACGGCTTGCTGAAGGGGCCAGGCGGCTGGGGGGCGGTCGCGGCCATCATCTTCCTGATTCTCATGACGAACGCGTGCCACGAAGGCGGTCACGCGCTCGTGGCTTGGTTGGCAGGGGATCGTCGCGGGTCCATACGCAGGAGGTGCACCCTCAACCCGATCACGCACTTCCACTGGTTCCTGACGCTCGTTTTGCCCCTTATTTCCCTGTACCTGGCGGGGGTGATTTTCGGTGGCGCGAGGCCGGTCCTCATCGATCGGAGCAGGACCGGGCGGCTTGGGATGGCGCTGGCGGCGCTCGCCGGGCCGACGGGCAACCTCCTGTGCGCCGGGTTTTTGGGCGTGATCCTCGCCGTCGCGGTCCGCATGGAGTGGTGGGGCCTGTCAGATGCGGACCGGGTGCACTCGCCGGCGTGGATGATCTTCAAGGTCCCGATCTGGTTCTCCCTGTTCTTGATGTGCTTGAACCTGCTGCCGTTACCGGGGCTGGACGGAGGCCATGTGGTGGGCATGTGCCTCCCGGATCGGGTCCAGCGCGTCTGGTATTGGTGCACGCCGCTGGGATTCCTTACGGTTCTCGCCGGGCTCTTCTACTACGCCGGTTATCTTCATCACTGGGGCTGGATGGACGGGCCGCCGCCAGAGCCGTGGCCGTTCCAGACCCTCTACGAGGTCGCGAGTCGTTACCTCGATGTCCTGATCAAGTGGATGGGAACCGCGCTATGACCGACGGTGACTACAGGGTTGAACTCGACAACTTCGCGGGGCCGCTCGATCTCCTTCTGCATCTGATCAAGAAGGAAGAGCTCGACATCCACGACATCCCCATCTCGCGCATCCTCGAGCAGTACATGCACTACATGGGGCTCATGAAGGAGCTCGACCTCGATGACGCAGGCGAGTTCCTGGTCATGGCCGCCACGCTGATGGTCATCAAGTCGAAGATGCTGTTGCCCGCGGAGGAGATCGACCTATCGGAGGAGATTGACCCGCGCTACGAGCTCGTTCAGCAGCTCCTCGAATACAAACGACTGAAGGACTCCGGCACGGTCCTGGTAGACCAGGCGCACAAGGCCGCTCGCCGGGTCGGCCGGCCCGACACCGCGCGGCCTGAGCCCATCAAGCATGAAGACAAATCACTCGAAGAGCTCGGCCTGTTCGACCTCCTCGAGGCGTTCTCGAAGATCCTCGAGTCCATCGGTCACGGACGGTCGGATAAGTCGAGGCGTGTGCAGGTGGACGACAAGCCCGTTCGCCACTACGTCGATACGCTGCAGGCGCGCTTGAGCGCGGACCGCTCCTTCCTGCTCTCGGAGCTCATGGCCGGCCACGATCGCTCCGAGGCCATCGGTTATTTCTTGGCGCTCTTGCTCCTCCTCAAGCAGGAGGTGGCGGCCTGTGCCCAGGACGGTCAGTTTGGCGAGATCCGCGTCCTCTGGCGGGGGGCGAGCGAACAACAGCAGGTCGAGATGGATCTCGCGGACGATTTCCGCTGAGCGATGTGCGGAATCGCGGGCATCTTCGACACGCGAGAGCGAAGAGCGATCGATCGGTCGCTCCTCAACGCGATGACAGATGTCATCGCCCATCGCGGTCCGGACGGGGACGGGACGCACGTTGAACCTGGGGTCGGGTTGGGCCACCGGCGCTTGTCGATCATCGATCTTGCGGGCGGGCGCCAGCCCATGGGTAACGCGGACGGCTCTGTCGTCGTCGTCTACAACGGCGAGATCTACAACTTCCAGGCATTGAGGCGCGAGCTCTCCGATGCCGGATACCAGTTCGCGACGCGCTCTGATACGGAGGTCATCGTCCACGGCTGGCAGGAGTGGGGCCCGGCGTGCGTGGAGCGCTTCAACGGGATGTTCGCGTTCGCCCTCTGGGACAGGAACAGGGAGGCGTTGTTCCTTTGCCGCGACCGGCTGGGCATCAAGCCGCTGCACTACGGAGTCCTGCCGGACGGGCACCTGGTGTTCGGATCGGAGCTGAAGTCCCTTTACCTGCACCCAGGGCTGTCGCGGGAGATCGACCCTCACGCAGTCGAGGATTACTTCACCTACGGGTACGTCCCCGATCCGCGGACGATCCTCAAGCAACTCAAGAAGCTCCCACCTGGGGAGTCGCTCCTCATCGAGCGAGGCAAGCCGGTGCCGAGCCCGACGGCATACTGGGACGTGCCCTTCCCCTCGCTCGGCTCGATGGACGACGCCGAGGCGTGTGAAGAGCTGGTTGCTCGCCTGTCCGATGCGGTCGAGCGACGGCTCATCTCGGACGTGCCGCTTGGTGCGTTTCTGTCAGGGGGCGTCGACTCCAGCGCCGTCGTGGCGATGATGAGCGAGCTGTCCTCCGGTCCGGTCAAGACGTGCAACATTGCATTCGACGCCGACGCATTCGATGAATCCGCGCATGCGTCACTCGTTGCCCGACACTGCAAGACGGATCACCGCACGGAGAAGGTCGCCGTCGACGACTTCGACCTCCTCGACCGGCTCGCGGATCTGTACGACGAGCCGTATGCGGACAGCTCGGCGATCCCCACGTATCGGGTCTGCGAGCTGGCTAAAAAGGACGTCACGGTTGCCCTGTCCGGGGATGGTGGCGACGAGGCCATCGCAGGCTACCGGCGTTATCAGCGTCACCTGTCGGAGGAGCGCTCACGGAGCGGGTTGCCGGGTGTGATCCGCCGACCCGTGTTCGGGGCGCTCGGGTCGATCTACCCACGGATGCGTTGGGCGCCCCGGTTTCTCCGTGCGCGCTCCACTCTTCAGATGCTCGGTCGCGATGGCGTCGAGGGCTACGCTGCGATCCAGAGCGTGCTGCAGGAGGATTTGCGGCAGCGGATTTACTCGGACGGGTTCCGGCGCGAGCTGGGGGGCTACCGCGGCGCCCAGGTCTTGCACGACCATGCTCATCGCGCCCCAACGGAGGACCCCCTCTCACTGATTCAGTATCTCGACATGAAGACGTACCTCGTCGGGGACATCCTGACCAAGGTCGACAGGGCGAGCATGGCGCACAGCCTCGAAGTGCGTGTCCCTTTCCTCGACCACGAGCTCGTCGGCTGGCTTACGGGGCTCCCGCGGCGCATGAAGTTGCGTGATGGCGAGGGCAAGTGGGTCCTCAAGCGCGGGTTGGGGCGACACCTTCCTCGGGATATCCTCTACCGCCGCAAGCAGGGGTTCGCGGTCCCGTTGGCCTCGTGGTTCAGGGGCCCCCTCCGCGCCCGCGTGGCGGACGCCGTTCGCAGCCCAGCGTTGTTGGATACGGGCTGGTTCGAGGGCGGCGTCCTTAAAAAGCTCGTCGACGAGCACGTAGGTGAGAGGCAGGATCACAGCGCTGCGATCTGGTCGATCCTCATGTTTGAAGCGTTCTTGCGTAGGGTCATGTCAGGGTCAGCCGCTGGATCAAGTTGAGCCCATCGCGCCGATGTTCTTTCGACTCAGACGATCTCTTCAGGTGCGCCGCTACAACAAGGAGGTGCGGGCCATCCTTGACGCGCCCCCCCTGCGCCTCGACCCGACCAGCCAGTACACCCTCGTTTCCCAGATCTGCCACTTCGATGTCCTGATGTGGCTGGTTGCGGCGAAATCATGGGCGAGATACGCGCCCCCGCGCAGGGTCTGGTTGCTGGACGATGGCTCCTTGACCCCCGCCGACATCGGGCTCCTGAACGAGCACGTCGCTGGCCTTACGGTGGTCACCCGCGGTGACGTGGAGAACCCTCGCTGCCCCAAGGGCTTCTTCTTCGAGCGCATCTTGCTGATCGCCGACCTGGTTGCGGACAGCTACGTGATGCAACTCGATTCGGACACGGTGACGACCTCGGAGCCGACCGAGGCCGTGACCTGCATCCATGGGGGGACCTGCTTTACCCTCGGCACCGACTTCGTTCCAGAGGTCGTTCCGATCCTGGAAGCCCAGCAGATCTGCGCCGATCGCGACTGGACGGCGCGACAGCTCCAGCACGAGCAGGTGCAATCCGAGCTCGCGTTCGACAAGCTCTCGAACCCGGAGACCCGACGCTATGTCCGGGCCAACGCGGCGTTCGCGGGTTTTGCCCGTGGGGCCATCTCGCGGGACGACGTGGAGTCCTTTTCGGAGGAGATGGAGGCGCTCCTGGGGGAGCGATGGACCGCCTGGGGTACCGAGCAGGTCACCTCCAACTACCTGATCGCCAACCAGCTCGAGGCCAAGATCTTCCATGAGCCGCGCTACGCCTGGCACGCGCCGGGGCACGACTTGACCGCGGCGTGTTTTGTCCATTTCATCGGGACCCATCGGTTTGAAAACGGCACTTACGGGAGGCTCTCCCGGCAGGTGGCCGAGGAGTTGATTGACGCCGGGGAATAAGCCCGGTTGGTTCGTCGTCCCAGGTAGCATCCAGCCATGCGAAAGACCGCGATCATCCTCTCCTGTCTCCTTCTGTGTGGGGCGTGCCGCACGCGTGGCGTGGATCCGCGGACAGAGGACACTCAGTGGACTCTGGCCCGGATGGAGCTGGACAAGTCGCTTCTTGGGAACCTGGGCGCGCTGCCCACGTTCCAGGCGCCGGCGGGCTCGGTGGGGGCGGGCGTTCCCCGCGCGAAGGGGACTCTGCGCGTCAACGACTACGGCAAGGTGGCTTGTGAGATCGCGGTCTTCGAGCCGGTTGTCGGGCTCGGCGGGACGCGAGCGGTCATCGAGCATCGGCTCGTGCGGTTTTACGGACGCATGGTCGATGGCGGTCGCCTGTTCGTCCGTGAGGACCGCAGCCAGTCAGCGCGGCTGGGAGACGCCACGGTGTTGCATGTCGAGCAGCGGCCCGACGGTTACGTGAAGCTCACGGCGGCGACCGGGGCGAAGAAGCTCCCCTACGTTTATTGGTTCAGGCAGGGGGCCCGCCCGGCGCCGCCGATTAACATCCCCTACGACGACGGCTGAGCACCTCTTTATGCGTTTCGACCCGCCGCTCGCTACCGGGGTCTTGTTGCGTCGCTACAAGCGCTTCATGGCGGACGTCCGCCTCAAGGACGGTTCGGTCGTCGTCGCGCATATCGCCAACACGGGGTCGATGGCTGGCTGCTCGACGCCGGGCAGTCGGGTCGCGCTCTCCCATCATCCGGATTCGGGACGCAAGCTGCTTTGGAGCTGGGAGCTCATCGACGTTGATGGGTCTTGGATTTGCGTCAACACGTCGCTGCCGAACCGCATCGTCGAGGAGGCGATCCGGGCTGGGCGCCTCGGCCCGCTGCGCGGGTACAAGGAGCTCGCTCGGGAGGTCCCGTACGGAGCCAACAGCCGCATCGATATCAAGTTGATGGGGAAGGACCGGCCGTGTTTCGTGGAGGTGAAGAACGCGACGATGCGCGTCGGTCGTCAGGCTCGATTCCCGGATTCGGTGACTGAGCGCGGGCGTAAGCACCTGGAGGAGCTCTCGCAGCAGGTCCGTGAGGGCGCCCGGGCCGTCATGCTGTTCCTCGTTAATCGTGGCGATTGCGGAGCGCTGGCGCCGGCGGATGACGTGGACCCCGCTTACGGCGAGACCCTGAGGCGGGCGCACGGGGAGGGCGTGGAGTTGCTGGCGTACAGGACGCGTCCGACGCTGCATGGGATCGCCATCGAGAAGAAGCTCCCGGTTCGCCTCCCCTGACCACAAAGGCGCCTCGGGTGCGCGGTGCGGCACGGCGCTGGCGGCGATGGCCAGGCGCCCGATCATGATCTTTGGTCGTCGGATACGATGGCCCTTCGCTCTGCTGGAGGCATCTCGATGATCCGACTTGCGCAGGTCGCTCTCGCCCTCTCCGTGTTGCTCACCTCCGCCGCGGCGGACCCGGGGCAAACGCACCTGATCTACACGGCTACCGTGAAGCCTGGCGGTCCCCGGCACCTCCACCTCTCGATCGAGGTGCGCAATCCTCGACATGAAACGCTGACTTTCATTGTCCCGCACTGGGCCCCCGGTGCTTACCGGGAGCTCACGGTGGGGGCGCGCAGCCGCACCGTCGCCTGGAAGCAGCTCTCTGGCTTCAAGGCCGTCGATGACAAGGGGAAGCAGCGGAAGGTGCGCGCCGATGGGGACCGCCGCTGGCAGGTCGACGCGAAGGGCGCGACGACGATCACCTTCACCTACACCAACACGGAGCCCGGGCGCCCCTCCAACAATCGTTCCTATCTGGGCTCGGGATCCGGGCTGATAGATGGTCCGCGCAACTGGGTGTACGTCGAGGGCATGAAGGACCTGCCGGTGCACGTTCACTTTGATCTCCCCGACGGATGGGAGGTCGGCAGTGGGCTCGACCCGACGTTCGACCCCATGGTCTTCAGCGCCAAGGACTACGACCGGCTGATCGATTGCCCGACCCTCGTGGGCAAGATGCGGAGCTGGTCATTCCTTTATCGCGGAGTACCGCACCGGATCGTCGTGGACGACGGGCAGCGTGTGGCGCGGTTCGACGTAGAGCCGTTCTTGGACATGGTGAAGCGGGTGGTGAAGGTGTACGTGGACATGTTTGACGACGTCCCGTACGACCACTACACCTTCATCTTCACCCCCGGAGGCGGTGGCCTGGAGCACCTGACGTCGACGACCATTGGGGGCGTCCGCAGGCTGACGCCCCGCGGCCTGATGGGGGTCACGGCGCACGAGTTCTTTCACGCTTGGAACGTGAAGCGATTGCGACCGTTGCGCCTCGGTCCGTTCGATTACACGGGGCCGCAGCCCGTGGACGATCTTTGGATCTGCGAGGGGTTGACGAGTTACTACACGCCGCTCGGGTTGTGGCGCGCGGGGCTCTACCAGGACGAGGAGTTCCTGCAGAGCCAGGCCGGTGGCATCAGGAGCTGGGAGAGCAACCCGGCGCACCTCGTGCAGTCGCCTCAGGAGTCATCCCGTGGCGTTTGGACGAACGACACGCGGATCTCGTATTACCTGCAAGGCCAGGTGCTCGGGATGATGATCGACCTCGCCATCCGAGACGAGAGCGACAACAAGTACAGCCTGGACGACGTCATGCGGCATATGTATCGCAAGCATGGGGGCTATTATCGGCACCACCCGCCGCGGCCAGGGTTCAAGTCCGAAGACTGGCCGCGGGAGATCAAGGCGCTGACCGGGGTCGATCTCAAGGATTTCTGGGACGCGCACATTCGCGAGTCCCAACCGGTCGACTGGAACCGCTACCTGGCCGCCGCTGGGTGGAAGCTCGAGCTTGAGACGAAGAAGGCGTCCGCGCTCGCGGCGGCGCAGACGCGTCGGGTTGAAGGCGGCGACACGGTGCTGGAGGTGCAGCGCGGTGGGGCGCTCTTTCGCGCGGGGTTCCGTGACGGCGACAGGGTGAAGGCGTTCAACGGAGCCGAGGTGCGTGGCCGCTTCGGATTGAGGCGGTCCTTGCGAGCGGTGGACGCCGGCGCCTCTTTTGTCGCCGACGTGATCCGGTCCGGGAAGAGCGTGAAGGTGAAGGGCAAGGCCGAAGCGGCGAACGAATTCGGATTGCTCGACTACACCGACGTCCCCGGCGGGGTGCGCGTGGGGGAGGTCCCACGCGGGACGGCGCTCTACGGCGGCGGGCTTCGGGACAAGGACGTCGTCACGGCGGTCGACGGGAAGAGCGTTGGAACTCGGGGGGAGTTGCGGGCACGCCTCGCCGGACGATCTGTCGGTGAGACCGCGACGTTCTCGGTCAAGCGGGGCAATGACGCGGCTACGTGCGCGGTGAAGGTGCAGCCTGCCGAGAGCCGGAAGGTCGGGCGCATGCAGGTGCTGAAGGGCGTGACCAGCAAGCAGGAGCGTGTCCGTCGCGGCATGAAGGCGGGGACGACGGACCGGTAGTGTTCCTCTACGGGACCTCCAGCTGGCACGAGAAATCCTGGGTCGGCCCGTTCTATCCCGAGGGGATGAGGTCCCCGGATTGGCTGTCTCACGACGCCACCCAGTTCAGCACGGTGGAGGTCGACTCGACGTACTACGGCACCCCCAAGCCGGCGACGGTCGACAATTTGCGGGCGCGGACACCGGACGGCTTCGTCATGTGCGTGAAGTTCCCACGGGGCATCGTGCACGGTGGCGACACCGCCAGGCCGGACGCCGACGTCGCGCTCGTCCTCGACAAGGTCGGCAAGAAGCGAGATGCGTTCCTCGATGTCATCGGTCGGCTAGGCGACCGATGTGGGCCGCTTGTCATGCAGCGCCCTTACTTCAGCGGGGACGCTCGTTCGTGTGGGGCGGGGCCGGCCTCGGCCCAGGGGCGTTGTCACCGCAGGTAGTCGCGCACCGTGTCTGCGTACTTCTTGAGCGTGGCGTCGCAGGCCAGCAGCACCTCGTCCGCTGACCGCCCCGTCATCAGCGCAAGCGCGCTGCGGACGTCGGTGGCGGGCCAGAGGTGGAACTGTCCCGCCTCGACGGCCGCGCAGATCTCCCGGTCCAGGTGGAGATCAGAGACGTTGGACGCCGGCAGCATCACGCCCTGGGTCCCGGTCAAGCCCCTGAACTTGCATGCGCGGAAGAAGCCCTGCGTCTTCTCCGTCACGCCGCCCACGGGCTGGACCTGGCCGTGCTGGTTCAGTGATCCGGTGACCGCGACGTCTTGCCGCAGGGGCACGCCCGACAGCGCCGAGAGCAGGGAGACGAGCTCGGCCAGCGAGGCGGAGTCGCCGTCGACCATGGCGTATGACTGCTCGAAGGCGATGTTCGCGTGGAGCGAGAGCGGCTTGTCTTGGGCGAACGTCGACGACAGAAAGCCCGACAGGATCAGGACGCCCTTGTCGTGGACGCGCCCGGAGAGATCGGCCTCGCGCTCGATGTTGACGACGCCCCGATGCCCCATGGCGCAGGTGGCGCTGATGCGCGCGGGCAGACCGAATTGGGCGTCATCCAGGTCGTAGTACCCCAGCCCGTTGACCTGGCCGACTTGCGAGCCTTCGACCTGGAGCAGGACCTTGCCGTCCTCGATCATCTCGAGCATCTTGCGCTCGACGAGGTTATGCCGCGCCAGGCGGCGACCCAGGGCTGCCTCCTGGTCGTCCCTGGTGACGCATTCGCCGCCGCGGTCCCTGGTCACGTGGTTGGCCTCGCGCATGAGATCCGCAAGCTCGGAGAAGCGTGTCGTGAGGTGATCGCGGTGTCCGCTCGCCCGGACGCCCTCCTCAAGCAGGCTCGCGAGCGCTCCTGCGTCGAAGGACGCGAGGTCTTCGCGGTCGATGATTCGCTTGAGGACGGCAAGGAAGGCGCCCACGTTGTCGCCGTTGCGGGGCATGTCGTCTTCGAACTCGACCTTGACCTTGAAGAGCGAAGCGAAGTCAGGATCCATCGCGTGCAGCGTGTCGTACGAATGACGCTCACCCACGAGCACGACCTTGACCTTGATCGGAATCGGCATTGGCTTAAGGGCAAACGGAGCGTGCGGGCCTTCCTGCTGTGGCCCGATCTCGATCTCGCCCTTGCGCAGGATCCGCTTGAGGTTCTCGTAGACGCCGCGCTCCCTCAGGGCTTCACTCGCGTAGAGCACGAGGAAGCCCCCGTTGGCTCGGAGCAGGGCGCCGGGCTTGATGTCCATGAACGTTGGGATCGGCGGGTCACCCGCGGCCTCGACGGTGCCGAAGAGGTTGCGCCACGTCGGCCAGCTTTCTTCGACGACCGGGCTCGGGTTGTTCTCGTCCTCTTCGGCCGGGTCCCAGAGCAGATTCGTGCGGACAAACCACAAGAAGCCCTCCATCGTCGGGCCCGGCGGCGGCGACGCTTCTTGCGCGGGGGGGCGAAAGAGCTCGAGGTTCTGCAGGAGCTCGTCCCGGAGGCCGGCAATCCAGCCGACGATGTTCGCGTCGTGCTTGTCGAAGCGCTCAAGGAGCGGCGCGAACAAGGGGTCGATCGCGTCGCCCACCTTGCGCGTTTCGGAGTCTCGCACGAGGCCGCGGTAACGCTCCCCGAGGGTGCGATGGGTGGACACGAGCGACCCCAGCTCACCCTTGAAGGAGCGGTGTTGCGCCTGCATTTCGGCGAATTTCGCTTCGTCGAGCCCGGCCTCCTCCAGGTCGGCCTCGACCTGCTCCATCGAGACCGGGTCCCCTTCCACGATGGGGAAGATCTCCGACATGCGAACGGTACCGGTCGCGGTCTGCGATTGAGCGACCGCGAATCCGGCCTGGTCTATGCGGCCCTCGAAGGACGAGAACAGCCGTTTCGATTCGCGTTCGAACTTCTCCAGGAGGCGTTGCCGGCTCTTCGACATGACATCGCTGCCGAGGAGGGCGGGGATCTCGTCCGCCAGTGCTGCCCGGAGGTCGTCGACCGCGGTTTGAAATTCGCGCCCCATTCCGGGCGGGAGGGTGATGAGCAGCGCCCGGTCCGGGTGGGTGAAGTCGTACATGTACGACTGGCTTGATGGCGCCTCGCACTCGAGATCGCACATGCCGATCATCTGGCGAACCGCCGCGAATCGACCGGTGCCCTTGCTGCCAGCGAGGTAGACGTTGAAGCCCGGAGCATCTATGTCGAGGCCCGTCCCCAGCGCGTCGAGCGCCGCGCCTTGGCCGACGATCGCATCCGCGGCGGAGAGGTCGTCGCTCGAGTCGATGCCGAGGACGGACGGATCCACGCGGAAGCGTACGGCGTCAACGGACAGGGGCTCAATCGCGGGTTCGGTCATGGGAAGGAACTCCGGGGAGCGGGTCATCGTACCCTGCTCGGCCAGTTAGTATGCAAGCGTGCGGTTCTTGAAGGTGGAGGGTGCGGGGAATGATTTCGTTTGCGTGGATGCGCTGCGAGGCTCCGCCCCCGCTGACCCGGAGTCCCTCGCCCGTGAGATTTGTGATCGGCAGCGTGGCGTCGGTGGGGATGGACTGTTGGTCATCGAGCGGGCCGCGTCATCCGACGCACGGATGGTTATGTGGAATGCGGATGGGAGCAGATCTGACATGTGCGGCAACGCGTTGCGTTGTGTCGCGCTCGTCCTCGCCCGCGATCACGGTCACGGTGCGGCGAACGCCGTCGCGACCGACAGTGGGGTTTTTGCGACCGAGGTGGTCACCTTGAACGGCGGCGTCGCTTCAGTGCGGACCTCGGTGGGGCGGCCTGTGCGGACAGGAGAGCAGGTGATCGAGGTCGAGGGTGTTCGCGTGCGTGTGGATGCGTTGCGCGTAGGAAACCCCGTGTGCGTCATCTGGACGGACGACGTGGCGGCGGCGCCCGTTGCGACCGTCGGCCCCCACCTGGAGGTCCACGAGGCTTTCCCCGACGGGACGAACGTCGCGTTTGCGGAGGTGGTTGATAGGGGACACGTTCGGCAGCGCACCTGGGAGCGCGGATGCGGGGAGACCCTCGCCTGCGGCACGGGCGCGGCCGCGGTCTGCGCGTCGGGGGTCCTGTCGGGCCGGCTCGATAGGGCCGTCACGGTCGCGTTGCCCGGCGGGCCGCTCGCGCTGGAGTGGCCGGCCGACGAAGCGGAGGTGTGCCTGACGGGACCGGCGCGGGTTGTGTTCGAGGGGGATTGGCCGTGGAGATGATCCAGCCGATCGTCGCTCTCATGATGATGAGCCTGGCCCGTGGCTTCACGCCCTTGTTTCCCGAGGCGTGGACGGGTCCGGTCGCGGTCGCGGCGTACCTTGCGATGGGTTGGTTCGTTACGCGGCGGTCCGCTGATGCGGCTGCGCGGGCTGCCGACGCGGGTGACGCCTGGCGCGGCGGCGGGCATGGCGCGCTGCACCTGGCGGCTTGGGGGATGGTCGTGTTCGGGTCGGGTTGGCTCGGCTTGATCTGGGAGCTCACGGCCGCGACTCCTGGGCTGGCGCACCTCCTGGCGTTCACCCCCTACGTGGCGCATCGGGTGGCCCGGTGCTTGGGGCAGTGGCCGCTGGAGGCTCGCAACGCCAACCGGTCATGGTCTCGTCGCGACTACGTCGTGTTCCACGTGCGGGTGTTGATGCTGGCTGTTGTGCCGATCCTTATCGCGCAGACGCTGCTCGAGCTGCTGCAGACGGCTCCGGGCATTTCTATGTTCGTGGCCTCCTACGAGACCCTGGTCGTCCCCGTCGCCTCGGCAGGCGTCCTGGCGATGGTGTTCACCTGCGCGCCCCTGTTGATCCGCTGGATCCTCGGGGCGCGCCCGCTCGAGGCGGGGCCGCTGCGCGCCCGCCTCGAAGCGTACGGCACGCGCACCGGGTTTCGGCCCAACGACATCCTCGTGTGGCGCACGGGGAACGCCATCACCAACGCGCTCTATATCGGCATCGTGCCGGGTCTTCGCTATGTGGTCGTGACGGACGCCTTGATCTCCAGGTTCCAGCCGGCGCAGGTCGAGGCCGTGTACGCGCACGAAGCGGGGCACGGGGTGCGGCGACACACGCTCCTGTTCATGCTCCTGGCGATCAGTCTCGTCTTCGGGGCGCACTCCACCAGCCTTGTCCTTGGCGAGTGGCTCGGGCCTATTCTCTCGAGCTTGGACCCGGAGGTCGCGGCGTACACCGGATTGGCGCTGACCATCGGCGTCTACGTCTCGTTGCTCGCGTTGTTCTTTCTTGTCGGCATGGGGTGGTTGTCCCGACGCTTCGAGACCGAGGCCGACCTGCACGCGGTCCGGACGATGGACGACCCCGCCCCGTTTGTCAGCGCGCTGGAGGCGATCGGGTTGCACATGGGCGCGCTCAAGGCGGGCAAGGGGGGGATGCGACACTTCGGCATCGGTACGCGGATCGGGCTGGTCAACCGGTACACGTGCGAAACGGAGTTCCGGGTGTCGTTCGATCGGTTGTTGCGTCGGTGCCGTTGGGGCATCGCCCTGCTCTTGGTCCTCTCGACAATTCCCGTCATGGTCGCGGCGCCGGAGGCGCTGGTCATGGGCGGCTTCGACATGCGGCTCGGACGGGCCCGTGAGGCCGAAGAGGGCGGTCATCGTGGCGAGGCGGCGAGCCTCTACGGCGGCCTGTCGGCTTCTTTGCGGGCGTCGGAAGCGGAGCACCCGGAGTACTCGTCTGCGCTGCGCCTGCGCGAGGTCGCGGTGCTCGCGTCGCTCGCGGACGTCCACCTGAAAGAGGGGCGCTACGGCGACGCGCGCGCGGTCCTCGCGATGATGGATGACCGGGTTCAGTCCGGTGACACCTTCGGCTTGTTCAACACCACCAACCTGGAGGTGATCCTCGGGGCGATTGACGGTGAAGAGGTCTTGTCTTCGGCGCGCTCACTCATCGTCCGGCTGGATGAGTTGATGGAGCGATACGGGTGGAACGCGTCGATCGACCAGACCTACTCAGACCTGTTCTTGGTCCTGCGCGCGGGCGGAGCGGCGGACAGGCCCCCCGGGCGTCCGCTGCGCTACTCCCCGATCGCTCGCCTTCTTCTCGCGTTCGACGAGGGACTCGTCGACGCGGCGAGAGAGGATATGGACCAGAGCGTGTATCGGCGCAAATTAGTCGAGCGGGCCAAGCCGGCTTTGTTGAACAAGCTGCGGTGACGCCCGCGAGGGTTGGGCCCGCGACACCCCCGGGTTGGTTCGACCGGCTGAGGGCCTTCCTCGCGGGTCCCTATGCCCCTTGCGGGAGCGGGCTGGGGCTGATGGGCGGGGGCTCGGGCATCGGCGGAGAGTCGATGTCCGGGAGATCTTCGTCGGGCTTACGGGACTCCTTGAGGAGATCCTTGCGCAAGGGCGGCGGCGCCACCGTGGCGAAGTTCTGAACGGCGGCCTCGAAGTCCACCAGGTCGAGGACCTCATTCTCGATCAGGTGGTCTGCGAGCTTGTCGATGAGGTCGCGGTTCTTCGTGATGATTTCCACGGCCTCTTTGTGGCAAGTCTCGATGATGTCCCGTACCGCGCGGTCGATATCACCCGCGGTCTTCTCGGAGATGACATCAGGGTTGGCCATCTCCCGTCCGAGGAACGGGCTGCCGGGTGATCGGTCGTAGGTCATTGGGCCGAGCGCGTCCGTCATCCCCCAGCGGCAGACGAGAGAGCGGGCGAGGCTGGTGGCCTTCTGCAGGTCGTCTTCGGCGCCGGTTGACTGGTGTCCGAACACGACTTCCTCGGCGCTGCGGCCACCCATGGTCACCCGGATGCGCGCCATCAACTCATCCTTGGTGATGATGTAGCGGTCCTCTTCGGGGAGGGTCAGGGTGTAGCCGAGGGCTCCTCGGCCGCGCGGAATAATGCTGACCTTGTGGACCGGGTCGGCTCGCTCGGAGAACCGGGCCACGAGCGCGTGCCCGAGCTCGTGGAACGCGAGGATCCGCTTCTCGCCGTCCTTGATGATCCGGCTTCGGCGTTCAGGTCCGGCGACGACGCGCTCGACGGCCTCCTCGCACTCGTTCCGGCCAATCTCCTTACGGCGTCGCCGGGCAGAGAGCAGCGCTGCTTCGTTCATGACATTGGCAAGGTCGGCGCCGGTGAACCCGGGGGTGCGTCGGGCGACGATCTCGAGGTCAACGTCGTCAGCGAGAGGCTTGCCCCGGGAGTGAATCTTCAGGATCGCATGCCGCCCCGCGAGGTCGGGGGCATCAAGCGTGACCTGACGGTCGAACCGACCTGGCCGCAGGAGCGCGGGATCGAGGATGTCGGGCCGGTTCGTCGCCGCGATGACGATGACGCCCTTGCGCCCGTCGAAGCCGTCCATCTCGACGAGCAGCTGGTTCAACGTCTGTTCGCGCTCGTCGTGCCCGCCGCCGAGACCGGCCCCACGGTGGCGACCGACGGCGTCGATTTCGTCGACGAAAACGATGCACGGGGCCTTTTGCTTGGCGGTGTTGAACAGGTCGCGGACGCGGGCGGCGCCCACGCCGACGAACATCTCCACGAAATCCGAACCGGAGATGGAGAAGAACGGGACAGCCGCTTCACCCGCGACGGCGCGCGCCAGCAGTGTCTTGCCGCAGCCCGGGGGGCCCATGAGTAGGCAGCCCTTGGGGATCTTCCCGCCGAGGGCCGTGAATCGCTCTGGTTCCTTGAGGAACTCGACGATCTCCTCCAGCTCTTCCTTGGGCTCGTCTGCTCCGGCGACATCCCCGAAGGTGACGCCTGTCTTGTCTTCTCCGACGATCTTGGCGCGGGATCGACCGAAGGACAGGACGTTTTCGCCCTGCATGCGCGACGAGCGAAACATCATCATCATGATGAAGATGAAGAACAGGAGTGGGAGGCCCCACAGCCACATCGTCGCCCAGTCGGTCGGCCGGTCGTACTTGAATACGGCTCCCTTGGACTCGAGCATCGAGATGAGCTCGTCATCCTGCCCCTGGTGCTCGACGACGAACTGGATGAACCCATCCCACTTGCTGTCGCCCGTGATGCGCTTGCTGTCCCAGTCTTTCGGCAGGTTCTTGTTGTCAGGGGCCGGGAACAGCTTTCCGAGCACCTTGTCGGGCTGAATGGTCGCCTCGTAGATGCCGAACCGTGGGCCGTCGCCCGACTCCGCGTCTTCGATCGTGTCCTGCTTCGGATCGAGGACGCGCTGCTTCTCGGGGTCTTCGATCGGTGGCTCGGCCCCTCGCTCCGGCGGATAGCGACCCTCGTTGAGCGTCGCCATCGCGCGCAGCTCGGCCTTGAACTGGTCGTAGGTCAACTCGACCGCTCGGCCCGTCCCCCAGATGGCGCTTCCAAGGATGGCCGCGGCCAGGATCAGAATGATGAAGAGGAAGGGGTTGCGGGCAAACAGGCCCTTGCGAGGAGGCTGTCGCTGGTCCGAGCCCTTGCCCGGGGATTGATTGCCTCCGCCTTCTGGTTGCCGATCGCTCATGGACCTCCTCGTCCAAGACCCCGGATGCTCGGGAGCGGAGCATAACACTGGCTTCAGAGCCCTCCACGGAACCGCCCTGCATGGCGAAACGGGCCCCCTCCGAATGGCCCCGGAGCGCCCCTTCGGCGCCCCCTGGATCCGCGTTGGCCTGAGGCCGTTAAGTCGTTGAAAAACCAGGGCCTTACGTTAGAATTTGGCTATCGCGCGAGTGGCCCCCTCGAGGTCACACAGGGGGGGTCAGAACCCCCGGCCACCATAGGGATTAGGAGAGATGTCAGACACCACGCCGCCGGCCCAGCCTCCGGTCGAACGGATCAAGGACCACCTCCTCGATGAGGAGATGCGGAGTTCCTATCTCACCTACGCGATGAGCGTCATCATCCAGCGTGCGTTGCCGGACGCTCGGGATGGTTTGAAGCCCAGTCAGCGCCGGATTCTCGTGGCCATGGACGACCTGAATCTGGGCCCTCGATCCAAGTTCCGCAAGTGCGCCAAGATCGCCGGCGACACCTCTGGCAACTACCACCCTCACGGTGAGGCGGTGGTGTATCCGACCCTGGTCCGGATGGCGCAGGACTTCAACATGCGCTACGCGCTCGTCGACAAGCAGGGCAACTTCGGGGCCATCGATGGGTCTCCGCCGGCGGCCATGCGATACACGGAGGCTCGGCTCGGCTTCCCTGCGGTCGACATGATGGACGACCGGGACAAGGAGACGGTCGACGAGGAGCGCAACTACGACGACACCCGCTGGGAGCCCTCGGTCCTCCCCGCGCGCTTCCCCAACTTGATCTGTAACGGGTCGCAGGGCATCGCTGTCGGCATGGCGACGTCGATCCCGCCGCACAACCTGGCGGAGGTCTGCGAGGCGCTCGAGACGCTCATCGAGAATCCGCAGGTCACGGTTCTCGAGCTCATGGACATCATCAAGGGTCCAGATTTCCCCACAGGCGGGGTGATCCTTGGGCGCCAGGGGATCTATCGGGCATACACCACCGGGCGCGGCATCATCGCTGTGCGCGCGCGCGCGACGATTGAGTCGAAGGGCAAGGACCGGGAACAGATCGTCGTCACCGAGATCCCATACCAGGTCAACCCGAACAACATCTTTGACAAGGTGAAGGCCCTCATCTCGGAGAAGGTGATAGAGGGGATCAGCTACGTCAACGACGAGACCGACCGTCGCGACGGCCTACGGCTCGTGTTCGAGATCAAGAAGGGGCATCAGGCCGACGTCGTCCTCAATCAACTCTATCGCTACACGCAGCTCCAGGGCACCTTCTCCATGATCCTGCTTGCGCTGGATAAGCAACGTCCGCGCACGTTCAACCTCAAGGAGATGCTGCAGGCGTTCAAGGACCACCGGGTCGAGGTGATCCAGCGGCGAACGCGGTACCTCAAGCGGAAGGCCGAGGAGCGCCTCCACATTGTCGAGGGCCTGCTGATTGCGATCGCGGACATCGACGAGGTCGTCCGGATCGTCCGCGCCTCCAAGTCGCCGGAAGACGCCAAGGTCAGCCTCACGGAGACGTTTGAGCTGACGACCCGTCAGGCCGAGGCCATCCTGGCGATGCGCCTCGCGCGGCTGACCGGCCTTGAGGTTGAGAAGCTACAGCAGGAGCAGACGGATCTCGAGGCGTCGATCGCGCGCTACAACGAGATCCTGGGCGACATCCGGGAGGTCCACGCGCTCATCATTGAGGAGCAGCGGGATCTCCGCGCGCGTTATGCCGGCGCGCGCCGCACCGAGATCTCCGAGGAGGAGATGGAGATCGAGGATGAGGCGCTCATCCCCGAGGGGCGCATGCTCGTAACGCTGTCTCACTCCGGCTACATCAAGCGGGTGTCGCCGGACATCTACCGGGCTCAGGGCCGCGGGGGAAAAGGCATCACCGGCGCCGACACGAAGGACGGCGACTTCATCGAGCGGCTCATCCTCGCGGACAACAAGGATTTTCTTTTGATCTTCACGACCTGGGGTTGGGTCCACTGGCTCAAGGTCTACAAGATCCCCGAGCTTGGTCGAAACAGCCTCGGGCGGTTTATAGAGAACCTCATCCCTTTGCGGGAAGCGGAGGGTGATGACGGCCGAGGAAAAGAGCGCATCGCGTCCATCATCCCCGTGTCAGCGTTCGCGCCCGATCACTTCCTGTGCACCGTGTCGCGAGGGGGCTACATCAAGAAGACGTCGCTGCAGGATTACAGCAGGCCGAAGCGCGGCGGCATTATCGGCGCCGGCCTCAAGGAGGACGACATCCTCGTCCGCGCCGTCCTGACCAACGGTGACACCAACCTGATGGTCTCCACGACCCAGGGCCAGACGATCCGGTTCGCGGAGGGCGACGTCCGCGGCACGGGGCGGAGCGCCGCCGGCGTCATCGCGGTCAAGTTCAAGAAGCAGGCGGACCATGTGGTTGACATGGTGGTGGCGGATGACGACGCCATGCTCCTCTCGGTCTGTAAGAACGGATACGGCATGCGTACCCGCATGGCGGACTACCCGAAGAAGAACCGCGGCGGGCTGGGGGTGGTCAACGTCAAGGGGCTCGCGCGCAACGGAGAGGTGGTCCTGGTACGCCGCATTGATGAAGGTGACGACGTCATCCTCATGTCCGAAGGCGGCACCCTCATTCGTACGCCCGGCGACGAGATCCGCCTGGTGGGCCGCGGCGCCGCCGGTGTGCGCGTGATGCGCCTGAAGGCGGGGGACAAGGTGGCGTCCGCGGTGGTCGTGAAGCCTGAGGATTCGGCCATCGACCCCGAAGAGGGCGTGGGCGTGGGCGTGGGCGACGACGACGCGGGCGACGACGCGGGCGAGTAGACCTTAGGATGGTGCCATGACGCGCATCACTCGACGGCACTTCCTGATCACATCCGCGGCGACCGCCGCATCGGTCGCCTGCATCCGTCCCTCGCTCTCCAGGCTCACGGGGAGCGACAAGCTCCGGCTCGGGGTGGTTGGCGTCGGCGGCCGCGGGGCGTCCAACCTGAGCGGCGTGCAGCACGAAGAGGTCGCTGCCCTATGCGACGTCGATGAGGGCAGGCTTGACGGTGCGATGAAGAAGCACCCGAAGGCCGGCCGCTTCGTTGACTTCCGCAAGATGCTGGACGAAGTGAAACTCGACGGCGTGGTGGTGAGCACGGCGGATCACACGCACGCGGTGATCGGACTGGCGGCGATGGAGCGGGGGAAGCACCTGTACTGCGAGAAGCCGATGAGCTGGTCGGTGGATGAGTCGCGGCGGATGCAGGAGATGGCTCGCAGCAACAAGCTCGTCACCCAGATGGGAACGCAGATCCATGCGAACGAGCCGTACCGGCGCACCGTGGAGCTCGTGCGAGCCGGCGCGATTGGGGCCATCCGAGAGGTGCACGTGTGGGTCGGCAAGGCGTGGGTCGGGAGCGATCGGCCGGAAGCAACGCCCCCTGTCCCGAAGGGCCTTCACTGGGATCTGTGGCTCGGCCCGGCGCCGGCGCGGCCGTACCACCCGGCCTACCATCCGGCGAGGTGGCGCGGCTGGTGGGATTTCGGCGGCGGGACATTGTCTGACATGGCGTGCCACCACATGGATCTGCCGTTCTGGGCTCTCGATCTCGATCACCCGACGTCGGTGGAGCCGCGGAGCGCGGAGCAGGTGCATCCGGAGTCGGCGCCGCGGAAGCTCGAGGTCACGTGGACGTTCCCCACGAAGGGAGGCCGACCACCCGTCGCGCTGACCTGGTACCAGGGCGGCCCCCGTCCGAAGTACTTCGAGAACGGGGGGCTCCCCCGTTGGGGTGACGGCACCCTGTTCGTCGGCGATAAGGGGATGATGCTCGCCGATTACGGTCGCAACGCGCTGCTCCCGGAGGCGAACTTCAAGGACTATCAGCGCCCGCCCCAGTCGATCGAGCGATCCAAGGGGCACCACAGGGAGTGGACGGAAGCGATCAAGGGCAACGGGACGACGACCTGTCGCTTCGACTATTCCGGTCCGCTGACGGAGACCGTGCTGCTCGGGAACGTCGCGTTTCGCGCCGGAGAGAAGCTCCAGTGGGATGCGCAGAAGATGACCACGGGTTCCGCGAAGGGTGACAGCTACATCCGCCGCGAGGCGCGCAAGGACTGGTAGAGCGGTCGAGCCGCGGTCGCCGCGCGGGCTAGGATCGCCAGGGAGCGTTTTTCCATCGGCCCAGGCTGAGCCCGATCTCGGTGTAGGTCAGGAACCCGTACGCGAACAGACGGCGCGAGGAGCGGGTGTGCGGTCGCAGGAAGGTCCGCAACGACCCGTAGAAGCCGAGTCGCTGGATGCGTTGGGCAGAGCGGCCGTAGTCACCGAGGATGTCGCCGACATTGCGGCCCAGAAACTTCAGCGTCGCGGTCGTCCCGACCGCGGCGCCGACGATCACGGTCCCTGTGGTTTCCAGGGCACCGGTCGCCACGGCGGCGGTCGTCTGCAGCAGGGACCGGTTGGTTTTGCCTGCTGTGGCCCGGACATCCTTGATGAGGCTCTCTACATCAGCGGCGTCCAGGGTTGAACCGGCGACGCTGCCGATCTCGTCACGCAGGCCAGTGACCGTCTTCTTCATCTCGCTGAGGGAGAAGGGGGGCATGTCGACCGTGTCGGCCATGCGCTCGGAGAGCTTGGAGAGCCCCGCGAGGATGTCATCGACGCTATCGAGGCGGGAGCCGTCTTCCATCACCCCGGCGTCCTTCAGCTCTTGCCCCACGTCCTGCACGAAGGCCTGGGCACCCTTGCAGACGTCGGTCGCTGCGAGCAGCAGCCACAGGGGTGATGCGTGCAGGGTGAGGACGAGCAGGTTGTCGACGGCGCCGCCGATCCCGAGCCGCGTAGCCGTGCGTGCGTCGAGTTCAGGGGCGTTCTTGTAAAGCTGCGCTTGGCCGACGTCGTCCGTGAGCATCTTGATCTGGCGCTCGACCGCGGTCTTGAAGAAGCGCCCTTCACGGAGAGGTCGTGGGAGCATCCACGTTGCCGTGCGCAGCAGTCCGCCGACCAATCCGGAGAACCAGCGGAGAAGCCGTTCGGGCACAGACAGGGACCACGCGATGACGTGGTGAAATGCGCGCGGCCGTGGCGTTCGCTCCATCAGTCTTCGTTCACCTCCTCGACGATCCGAGGTCGCACGAATCGGTCAAATTCCCCTAGGAACGTCAGGCTCTCCATGGACTCCATACGGTCGACGTAGAGTCTCCCGTCCAGGTGGTCGCATTCGTGCTGAACGACGGCGGCGGGGAACCCGTCCAGGGTGACGTCGATGGGCTCTCCATCTCGGCCGAGCCCGGTCAGGCGAACGGCTGACGATCGGGGGACCTGGCCGCGGAGATCCGGTACGGACAAGCACCCTTCCCAGACCATTTGCCGTGTCGGGTCGATGTGCTCCACCTCCGGGTTGACGACGACGGTCAAGGCGAGCTCCGGCGCGTCGGGATATCGCGGATTGTCGTAGACCTCCATGACAACGACGCGCTTCGAGACGTGAACCTGGGGAGCGGCCAACCCGGCGCCAGAGTATTCGCGGCACGTGTCGATCATGTCGCCGATGAGCCGCTGGATCTCGTCGGAGCCGACGTGGTTGCTCGGCACCGGATCCGCGACTCGCCGGAGCACCGGGTGGCCCATTCGCGCGACCTTGAGGATCGGCATTCCTTCTCCTATTCGCTCGCTGTCAGTCGGCGGGCGAGGTCTCTGTAGACGGCGAAGTGGTACTCGAACGCATGTGAGGGTCCATGCGCGATCCGGCTCGCCGCGACTTGAAACGGGTTCATGATCAGCCCGACGCCCCCGATCTCGGTGAGCACCAGGCCCTCGTCCGGGTCGACCTCCCAGTGGCCGCCGAGGTTCGTCGCTACGGTTTGTCCGAACGTCGCTCCGAGGGCGTGCGCGATTTGTTCGGCCTCGGGGCCTTCGACGTCGTCGCACCAGCCCTCCTGGTCTGCCTCGATCATGAGCAGATCTAGATGCTCGATGCTGGATGAAGACCGGTCGAAGTCCAGGCCGAAGCCCCCGTATCGGGTCGCCAGCCATGTCTCCAGTTCGTCGAGGAGCTCGCGGTGTTCGTTGCTCAGCGGAGGGCATTCTCTTGCTTGCTCGCGTATGGGTATGCCCCCGATGGCGAGCGGAGCGCCCGGTTCGCGCAATGTCCGGCTCCGCTCGAGGATGCGGACCCACGCCGCATCGGTCGCGAGCTCGAGCGCGGCGGCGTCACCGGTGGTGAAGAAGCCGGTCTCGTCATCGACCTCGAGATCGGGCACGAACCGTTCCTTCAGTGTCGCCAAGAACTGGCACACCTCTGCGTGGACTGTCGGGCCCGCGAACTGGGTCTTGACGAGGACCTCGCTCTGCAGGCGGACATCGCCGTTGCCTTCGTCGAAGAAGAAGGCGTCGACCAACTGTCCCGTGCTCTGCAGGAAGAGCAACGGGACGGGCTCGCAAGCGAAATGGGGGGTGAAGGTCAGCCCGAGGACCTTGGGGGCCTCAAGCACCTGGTCTCCGAGAAATCCCCGCGCCCTCTCGATGCAGACCGTGTCGGCTACAACCCACTGAGTTTCTTTGGCGAAGGTGCGGGCCCACGTGAGGGCCGCGTCCCTGGCGCCGGACTCCGGCTGATGGCCGGTGAACGAGACGGTCACTCCCATGCCCGGATGCTAATGGGTTCGACTCAAGGGCAGAAGGAACTCCGCGAGCGCCGATCGCTCACCTCCCGGAGGCTATCTTGTTGTTTTCCAGTGGATTGTGACGACCCTTCCCCACCGCTCCGCCCGCTCCGGGGCCCGGCTCGATGACAAAAACGGAGTTTTCTTCGCCGTTTTCGCGGGGCTCGATGACAAGAGGTAGTGGGAAAAAAGGTGTTACTAGGGCTCGTGGATAGCGCTGGAGCGTTTCGATGCTTCAGCGCTATCTTATTTCCGGTCTGCCGCCGCGGTCCCCGTCCCGGGGCCGTTGCGCCCCGGCCCGCCTTGACAGCCGTTCCCAGCCTTCGCAGACTCCCTACCCCACGTTCCGTGGAACCTGGAGAGACGCGCCATGATCACGGGCTATAAGACCCTTGTAGTTTCAGCATTTGCGTTCGTTGCGACGACGATTTTGAGCTTTGCCCAGGAGGCCACCGTTGTCTCGCAGCGCGCCGGCAAGGTGCGGGAAGACAGCGGGGTCCGGATCACCAAGGACCAGTATGACGGCGTCACGGGCAAGAAGGCGGGGCAAGGGAGCCAGTCCTGGCGGGCCCACGCGGTCATCGAGATCAAGTGGCGCATCGCTCCGGCGGCCTACAAGAAGGGGATGAACCTCTATCGCGACGGCGATCACAAAGAGGCCGCGGAGTTTCTGAAGGCATCCCTGGAAAAGGCTGGCAACTACCCGTGGCTCCCGGCGTACGCCAATTACTACATGGGTCTCGCCGCTGCCCGCGCGGGGTATTTGAAGGACGCGATCGCGGCCCTCGAGGCGCTCGTCAAGGACAACCCGATGCATCGCTTTGTGCCGGATGCGTACATCGAGCTCGCGAAGATTCACTTGCGACCGGGGAGCACGGGGCCCAAGGCGGCGAAGGCCGCGCTTCAGCGGATCGCCAAGATCGCAAGCAAGCTCGACGCGAGCTATCAGATCAAGGTCGACCTCGGCCTGGCGAAGCTTGAGGTGATGGCGGGGGACGCGACCAAGGGACTGACTCTGCTCGAGGGCTTGGAGAGAAAGACCCGGGACGAGTCCCTGCTCAATCTCATCGCCATGGAGAAAGGGCAGGCCTACGTCAAGCTGAGCCAGTTCCCCATGGCCGAGAGGGCGTTTGAGCGCATCCTCGGCTCGAAGAAGATCAAGAACCCCGAGGTCATCGCCGGCGCCGCCAATGGCCTCGGTGACTGCCAGTTTGCGCAGCAGAAGTACGACCTCGCCATGTGGTCCTACTCGCGGACCTATTCGTTGTTTACCGATCGGGAGGACCTCTCCCGCGCAGTCGGCTGGGCGCTCTTCCGCGGTGGTGAGTCATTTCACATGCAGGCCGGCAAGGTGTCGGGTGCGGACCGACAGAAATTGCAGCGCTATGGCAATCGGGTCCTCCGTCGCGCGGCGACCGAGTTCCGGGGTACGCCCGGAGGTCGGGCAGCGCGCAAGAAGCTCGGCCTTTCGAACTGACCGCCCGGCGTGAAGCTGTGGGCATGAGTTCGCCGCTGCGGTCGTCATTGTGGCTCCACGCGCTGCGCGAAGTAGCGCTTGGCCTGTTTTACTTCGCCAAGACGCCGTGGTTCTCCGTGCAGGTGGAGAACCGGCCGGCGATCGAAAACATGGGGCCGGTGATCATCGCGCCGAACCACGTGTCGTTTCTCGACCCGCTGGTGCTGCAAGGGGCGCTGCGCTCCCACGTGACGTTCATGATGACCGAGGGCATCTACAAGAGGCCGTTCATCCACTGGTTCTTCCGGCTCTGGGGCGTGATCCCGGTTCCCGACGACCGGAACCCGGCGGGGGCGATCAGGAGTGTCCTGAGGACGCTGCGCGCCGGCCGACCCATCGTCATCTTCCCGGAAGGCCGGGTGTCGTCGGACGGCCTCCTTAAGAAGGGCAGGGGTGGCGTGGGCATGATCCTCTCGAGGTGCCGTGTCCCGGTTATCCCCGTCGCCATCATGGGCACCTACGAGGTCTTGCCCAGGCACGGCCGCTGGCCGCGTCCGCATCGTGTCACCGTGCGCTTTGGGGAGCCCATAGACCCTGGTGATCTGGCAAAGACGGAGTCTCAGGCCTTCGTTGATCGCGTCATGGACGCGATCGCCGCCGAGGGCGCCCCGCGAAGATGATCAGGCCAGCTCGCTGAGCAGCTCGCCGATTCTGCGGACACCCTCGCGGATGTCTTCTTCTGAGGTGCAGTAGGTGAGGCGAATGTGGCCAGGCGCGCCGAAGGCATCGCCGGCGACGGCCGCCACGAGCTTCGCTTCGAGCAGCGCCTTGGTGAACGCGATGGCGTCGGGGACGCCGCTCTTGCCCAGGTAGGCGGAGATGTCGGGGAAGGCGTAGAACGCGCCGCGGGGCTCGGGGCAGGTGACGCCGTCGATCTTCGCCAGCTCGCCCATGAGGAGGCGGCGACGTGCGTCGAGGCTCGCGAGTCGATCGGGCGCGGGTGGGTTCGCGAGCGCGGCCAGGGCGGCGTGTTGGGTGATTGACGGAGGGCTGCCGGCGATCTGGCTCTGCGTGCGCGACATGGCCTGGATGAGGGCCTTCGGGCCGCCGGCGAAGCCCATGCGCCACCCGGTCATGCTGTGCGACTTGGACAGCCCGTTGATCACCAGGGTTCGGTCGGCGAGGTCGGGGGCGACGTGTAGCAGATTGGTGAAGGGCTCGTCCGTATAGATGAGGTGCTCGTAGATGTCGTCCGTGATGACGACGAGGTCGCGTTCGCGGACAACCTCTGCGATAGCGAGCAGTGTTTCCCTGGAGTAGACCGTCCCCGTCGGATTGTTCGGGCTGTTCAAGAGCAGCACCCGAGTTCGGTCAGTCAGGGTCTCGCGCAAGCGGTCGGCGTCCGGCTGGAAGTCGTCGCCGGCGGATGTCGCGAGGATGACGGGGGTGCCGCCGCCCGCCTTCACCATCTCTGTGTAGCTGCTCCAATAGGGAGCGGGGAAGACGCATTCATCGCCCTCGTTCAGCAGCGCGTAGAAAGCGAGGAACAACGCGGACTTGGCGCCGGCCGTGACCATCACCTGGTCGGCGGGCAACGGAAATCCGTCAGCTTGGAAGCGGGCGGAAAGGGCCTCGCGCAAAGCTGGGATGCCGGCTGCCGGAGTGTAGCGGCCTCGGCCTTCCCGGATCGCCTGCACCGCGGCGTCCTGGACGACATCAGGCGTTGGGAGGTCTGGTTCGCCAGCGCCGAATGCGATGACATGATGACCCTCGGCCCGCATGCGTCCCGCGATCGCGGACACCTCCAGCGTGATCGAACTCTCGATCGCCGAGACCTTCCGACTGAGTCTTTCTTTCATCGCGCCGTATGGGGGAGAGAAACTTGAAAGCGAGGGGGCCCCTTCGCAGCGCGGAAGGTACCCGACTATGTGCTGGTAGACCAGGGAGTTAACCTGTGGCTCGGATGGAGTCGGGGCGGACCGGGGTAGAGATGTGACGCGCAGAACGACCACCCACGAGAAGGTCAGGCCGCGTAGCCGGCTACGGAGGTTCATCGTCTTCGGCACGCTCGGCGTCCTGCTCGGCGTCCTGGCGGTTCTGTTCTTCTCCCACATCCACAACCCCTTCGGGGAGCAAATCGAGTCGCCGTTGGTGCTGATTCCGGAGTCGGCGGATTTCGTGCTGAGCATCCCCGACTTCCCCGATTTTCTCGGCAAGCTGCGCGATCGGCCGTTTGTGGAGTCGCTTGATGACCACGACGGATTTCAGGCATTCCTCAAGACCAAGGCCGCGCGAGATACGGGGGTCGTCGACGCACTCCGTGCTGGCTTCGCGGCGCTGGATGAGGTCGGCACGTCGCTCCCCTTGGGCCTCGACCTGCTGGGCGACGTCTCCGGCGCGCATGTGCTGGTCTGCGGATATCTGCGAGACCGCGTTGCCGGATCCGGGCCCGATGCCATTGGCAAGAAGAAGACCCGATCCGACGCGGACGTTCGGTTCATGCTCGTGTTCCAGCCGGACTCCTGGAAGTCCCTGGCCGGAGTGAACATCCTGTTGGACGAGACCCTCTGCGGCTGGTTCATGCGGGACTCCATCGAATCGCAGGGGCTGCGCATAGAACACCGGCGCGACCTCGCCATGATCGAGCTGCCGGCGGAGCCCCCCGGGGCATCACCTAGGCAACTGTGGATCACCCGGATCGCCGATACTGTTCTGGTCAGCACCGAGGAGCGGGAGCTGGCGCGCATCTTCAACTTCGTCCAGCAAAAGGGCCTGCCGCGTAGCCCGGCGAGTCGCTACCAGTCTTTGCGCGACCGGTATGGCGGGGCCCAGGCGAAGCTCCTGTTTCGCCGTAAGCGGATGGACCGGTATTTGAAGCACAAGGAGCGCCTGCTCGCGCTCTGGGGCTCAGCCACGCTGAACTTCGCAGAATCCCTGCTCCCGCGCATGGGGGGCGAGGACATGGTCGTCGAGCTCGATGTCGGACGTGGGTTCGGGATGGCGTTTGCCGGGCAGGTTGGCGCTGAAAAGGAGGGTGACCTGGCCACGGTCCTGCGGCCGTTCAGTGCCCCAGCCCTGCGCGCGGATCATGGAGCGCTGAAGGACTTCCTGCCGAATCAGGTGTTCGCGACGATTCGACTGGAGGCACCGCTCGGAGAGGTGTGCCAGGTCCTGATCAAGCGCGACAATCTGTTAACCGCTGAGGACCGCAAGGACTTGCGGAAGACGTTCCAGGCGGTGCCGGGGCTCGGCGGATTAGAGGGGCTGCTCCGGAAGCTGACGGAGGTGACAGAGCCGGAGCTCACGGTGGCGTTTTTCAAGCAGGATCGAGAGGTCCTCGCTGAGGAGGCGGAGCCCGGCCAGGCCATCGTCGCGCCGATCACAGATGAGGCGGGTTTGCGGCAACTCCTGAGTCTCATCGACCGCGATGTGCAAAACCGCCGCGGCGAGGGGACGATCAAGCAGATCTACACGGAAGAGCGCGGGGGGGTCAGCCTCTACAAGCCGGTCCTGATTGCGGGGGCCGTGGATGATCCCCGCGTGACGATCCCCGGGCTGGCGATCGTGGCCGGCCACCTCGTCATCACGAACTTCTTTCCGTTCCTCAGAGACGTCCCCAAGGTTCTTGACGGCACCATGGAGCCGATGGGGGGGGCCGGGTTCGACGTGGCGCTTTCTTACGCTCCCCAGAGCATGCTGTTCGCCGCCGTGATCGACAACGGCCGCCTGCAGCCCTATCTCGAGCAATCTGCCCCTGGCTGGGCGTTTCTCCAGACCAGTCCGACCCAGGATGACATGGGGGCCTGGCGCGAAGAATTTGCGGCCCGCGCGGTGAAGCAAGGCATCCCCAAGGGCACCCGGCAGTTCAGCGACTTCGTTGATAGCGCGTTTCGCCGCCGGTACGCGGATTTGACGGAGGTCCAGCGCGAGGCGAAGCTCCGGGGCATCGAGGGGCACCTCCAGCACTTCGATGGTCTCATTCGCGGAACGGGGCTCTTCGTGGAGACCGGGACCGGTGACGTCCGCATGTCTTTGCGGATCGAGCTGGAAACCCCTGAAAAGTAGCGCCTTACGCTTGCTCTGGCCCTCGGCCTTGGGCGCAGCCCTCCCGTCTCTATAATGTCCGTCCACTTCGAGCCGAGGTGGCGGAATTGGCAGACGCGCTAGGTTGAGGGCCTAGTTCCCGGTTTCGGGAGTGAGGGTTCAAATCCCTCCCTCGGCATTTCACTGGCCCCGCCTGCGCGGGGCGCCCCGCGGCAGGCGCCTACAGGCGAGCGTGGGACCCGTCACAGAAGGCGCCGTTGCCAGAGCGGCGGCACCCACACCACGCGACGGTCTTCTTCTCCTCGATCTGCACGATGGTGGGTTTCATGCCGGTGCCAGCGTGGGTGCCGTCGCAGTAGGGCTGGTTGGCGCTCCTGCCGCACGCGCACCAGGCTCTGGTCCCGGCTTCTTCTTCCACCACGTAGGGCTTCTTCTGGGTGCACTCAGGCTCGGACATGGGGTTTTCCTCTCGGTGGGGGTGTGCCAAGGTTATTCCATGAGCGCGGACGCGGCCAGCCTAGCGGACGACGTGCGCCAGGTCCTGTTCCCGGAGATAGCGGCGGGTGCCTTTGACCCGATCGTTTGCTGGGAGGACTTTGGGCGGATGATCGAGGCGTTGGAATCGCGAGGCTGCTTTTTGATGACCAATACGGTGAGTGACCCCGCGGTGCGCCGCATGGCGTCGTTTCACAAGTCGACCGACCAGGGGTACCCGTGCGTGGGCGCCTCTGAGTGGGGGCCGTTTGCGCGGCTGGGCGAGGCCGTTCTGATGGCAGCGCATGAGGCCGTGCTGGAACCTCGGGCGTAAGTGACGGAGCACGAGATGGCGGAGTCGAACGAAGGCATGACCTATGGTGCGTCGGGCGTGGATACGGGCGCGGCCGGCCGCGCGCTCAAGGGGCTCGCCGACTGCGTCGTCGAGACACATAGCTTTCGGGATGCGGCGGGCGTCGGGAGGCCGCTGCGCGGCCTCGGCTACTACGCCAACGTACTTGACATGGGTGACGGCCGTGGCCTGGCCGTCGCCGCGGATGGCGTCGGCACCAAGCTCATCGTGGCGGAGATGGTCGGTCGCTACGACACGGTCGGCATCGATTGCATCGCGATGAACGTCAACGATCTCATCTGCGTTGGCGCGGAGCCCATCGCGATGTTGGATTACGTGGCTGTCGGGACCGCTGACCAGGATGTCCTCGCCCAGGTGGGGCAGGGGCTCCTTGAGGGGGCGCGCCAGTGCGAGATCACGATCCCCGGCGGCGAGCTGGCGCAGGTCAAGGAGATGCTGCGAGGCGAAGGCGCGACCGAGGGCTTCGACCTCGTGGGCACGGCGGTCGGCACGGTGCCGCTCGACAGGGTCATGTGGGGACAGGATATCGTCCCGGGTGACGTCGTCGTCGGGATCGCGTCGAAGGGATTGCACAGCAACGGCTACACGCTCGCGCGCAAGGCCCTGTGCCCGGATGGAGATTACTCGCGGCATGACGACGACCTGGGACGCACGGTCGGAGATGAACTCCTCGAGCCGACTGCGCTATACGTCGCGTTTGCCAAGGACCTGTTTCGACAGGACATCCCGTTGCATGCCATCTGTCACATCACCGGCGATGGCTACATGAACCTGACGCGGGTCGAGGCCGACGTCGGATTTTGCCTGGACGATTTCCCCGACCCCCTCCCGGTCTTCAAGGCGATCCAGAGTCGAGGTAACGTCGACTTGGCCGAGATGTACACCGTCTTCAATATGGGGATCGGCCTGTGCGTCATCTTGCCTGCCGACCACGCTGACGCCGTCGTCGCGACGTCGACGCGCCACGGCTATGCGGCGCGCGTCCTCGGACAGGTCACGGATCGCGCCGGCCTCGTCGAGATCCCCCAGCACGGACTGGCAGGCCGCGGCGGCAAGCTCGAACGCGTCTAGTTGATCTTCGGCGCTTCGATTTCTTCGAAGCGGGTCACGAGCGGGACGACGACCGTCTTTGTCACGACCCCACCTCTCGCTTCGCGGCCCGTACCCTGAGCCACCATATAAGAGCCAACGTGAACAAGAGCGCGGCCCAGCCCAGCAGCCCGTCGTACAGCCGCTTTGTTCCCAGTAGCCAGAGGTCCTCGTTGATGCGCTCGTCCACGTCTTCGAGCGTCTTGTTGGAGGTGAAGCGGACCCAGACCCAGCCAGCGTGGACGCCCATGGCGAGGAAGATCGTCCGGCGGCCTTCTCGCACGATGGCGAGGATGAGTCCGACGAGCAGAAGGCCCACCACCTCTCGCCAGCGCAGGGTGAACATCTCGCCGAGCCCCGCGAAGCACGCGGGCATTGTGTCCCACCACGCCTCCGGCGGGCGGCTCTTCGGTGGGCGCAGGAAGTGGGACACGGCGAAGATGGTGCTGCCGAGGATGATCGCGACGGTGGGGCCGAATGTGGCGCGCAGCCGACCGTGCAACAAACCGCGGAACAGGGACTCCTCGAGCAGAGCGAGGGCGAGGGCCTGCAGCAGGTACAGGACGGTCTTCAGCAACAGCATGGCCGGCCCCATCTCGGGCTCGATCAGCCGCGCTCCGAGGAGCAGCAGGACGCCGTTCAGGATGACGAGGCTGAGGACGCCGCAAAGGAGTCCGCCGGCGATGTCCCGCACGGGCTGTCGGCCACCAGCCAGCCCGAGCACCTTTGTGAGTCCGGACCGCGGCACGCGGGCGACGAGGAGCCAGCAGATGACCACCAGTGGGACCAGGCCCTTGCGGCCGATCCGATCCGGCTCCTGGGCCCCGGCGATGGCGGCGATTCCCGCGATTAAGGTCACGGCCGCGCTGGCCAACGTCAGGGCCAAAAAGAGTCGAAATAGCTCCCGAAGGGGATTTAGTGGGGTTTTGGGCACGCCAGGACGCTACCCTGCCGCGCCTGACACGCAAATGCGGCGCTTGATCGTTGCTGTTTCAGAGGGTTAGGATCGAGCCCCCGGCTTGGTGGCTACATCCCGCTGCTGGTCGGCCAGAAGGTCCATCCACGCCGAGGCCCGGGCCTCGGGAGGGAGGCTGCATGAATCGCGCTTTTATCGTCTGCCTGTGTACGGCGCTCCTCGGCGGAGGGGTTTTTGCCCAGCAACCGAACGGCCCCAACGCGACCCAGACGATCAATGGCCAGAGCGGGCCGCCTTACCCGATAACGAACGCCCCGGTGCCGCTGGGGGTTCCCAGCCTTGGCTTGCTCCAGGGCCTGCCGAACGCCCCGTTCGTGACGTTCGAGGCGGCCGGTCTCGCCCCGAGCGGCTGGACGGTGCTGGGGAACCAGCTGTTCGATCTGGACTGGGCAACGACGACGATCCTCGTTGATGGCATCAGTTCGCCCGCATACACCCTGGATGGGACCGGACAGTTCCAGGTGCCCTTCCAGGCGGATGCGCCGGGCGCGACCGTTGGTGCCACCCGCGCCTTTCAGACGGGCATCATCGACCCGACCGCGCCCGCGGGCGCCAGCTTGACGGCGGCGACGGAGATACAGATCGTCCCCGGCATCACCACGATCGCGGGCCCCGTGGGCGACGATACGAGCGCATTGGTGACCCTCACGCCTTTCGGGTTCACGTTGCCGTTCTACAACAACACCTATTCCCAGTTCAACGTGGCGTCTAACGGGTTCGTGTCGTTCAACTCGACGACGACGGACTTCACCTCGACACCCACGGAGATGCTCTCTCAGATGCCGCGCATCTCGCTGTTCTGGTGTGACCTGTCGCCCAACACCGGTGGCCTCATTTCCATCCAGGTCGACGAGAGCACGCCGATCCAGGTCGTGCGGGTGATCTACGACAACGTCCCGGAATTCGGCGCTGGCCCGAATCACACGTTCAGCATGGATATCGATGTGCTCGGCAACATCAACATCATCAGCAGCGCGTTCAACCCGCCACCTCCGACGTTCGCGGTCCTGACCGGGATCAGCCCGGGCGGTAACCAGAGCGGCGTGACCTCCTGCATGGACATCTTCCCGACCCTCTCGGGTGCGCCATTCGCCGGCGCGACCAACGACGCCGTGTTCGAGTGGTTCGGCACCTCCGCCGCCACGTATTACACCGCCGCAGCCGCGAACCCGTATGACCTGACTGGCCGGACCTTCTCCGCGACCAACATCGGGGCGGGGCAGTACTTCTGCACCAGTTACTGATCTCCACCTGCGAGCCGGATCGAGGGCCGGCCAGGCATCCTGGTCGGCCCTTTGCGTCTGTCCGCCGACAGCGCCCTGCTCGATCGCAGCCTCAGCACGATCACCCATGAACGAGGACACCGTCACCAGATTCACGCCACCCCGGCCGAAGGGCGACGGCAAGGCGCTCCTGGTCGTGATCGAGGGGGCCGCATGCGGGCAGACCCTGGCGCTCGAGGATGGCGAGGTGACGCTCGGGCGCCGCCCCGACAACGACCTGGTCCTCGCGTCTCCCGCCATCAGCAAGTACCACGCCCGTGTCTGCGCCCGCGGGGATCAGTTCTCCATAGAAGACCTCGAGTCCACCAACGGCTCGATCGTCAACCAGGTCCGCCTCAAGCCTCACCAGGTTCGTCGTCTCTACCACGGTGACGTGGTCAACCTCGGCGACCACACGATCATGTTTCGCTATGAGAACGGCGGCTTCGCGGACAAGACCGGCATGTCGACCATCTCTTTCGATATGTCGGAGGTGCGGGAGGAGGCAGAGAAGCTGCTCGGCGGCTGGATGAGGTCGGGGAAGTAGTTGGCGACGGGCCCCTCAGGCGACGATCGCCGTGAGCAGGCCGATCAGTCCCCCGAAGACGCCTCCCCAGACGACCAGCCAGCCCAGGTGGGCGCGGATCATGTCTTGAACGATGCGCTTCACGTCATCGGGGGTGAGCTCCTCGAGGCGCCCAGCGACGATCTTGTCCACCTTTGCGGTGATGGACTCAGCCACATCGTGTCCGCCGATGTTCTGCGTGACCGCGTCGCGGAAGCCCTCTGACGTGGCGATGTCTTCCACGACGTCCCTGAGGACCGCCTCCACCGGATCTTGCATCGCAGACAGAGCGGACTTGCCGCCGAACATCCCGAGCATGGACCCGAGCCGCGACTCCATCACCGCGTCCGAGATCTTGTCGAACACGCGGTCGTAATCGACCGCCTCCTTCAGCGCGTTCGGATCAATGGACCCGATGCCCGCGGCCGATTCCGACGCGAGCAGGCGTTCCACGTTTTCCGTGGTGAAGAACTGCTCCATGATCAGCTCGTGGATCGCGCTCTTGAACTCCTCGAACCGGGTAGGGATGACCCCGGACCCGTATAGCAGCGGCACCTTCTCGAACAGCATGTACACCGCCAGCCAGTTGGTGATCGCGCCGGACAGCGCGAACAGGCCGGTGAACAGCACAGGTTCACGCCACACGGGCGTCACCAAGCCCGCGGTGACCAGGGCCGCGGCGGCGAGATTCGTAAGGAGAGATTTGTTCATCGCACGCCGAACGCCAAGGCGAGCTTGGCGTTCTGTAGGGTGTCGGACAGGACCTCGCGCGCGCGCAGGTAGTTGCGTTCGACGCGGGAAAAATCGAACAGCGCGGGATCGTCGATCCTCGGGTTCAAGATGAGCAGGTCGACGTTTGGTGTCTCACGCACTTCGCGAATCTGATATTCCCACGCGAGGTTCTCCAGGGCGTTGATGGAGACGAGGAATCGCATCAGGAACCCACTGGCCGCGGATGGGCGCGGGTCATTGCCGAAGTGGGTGCCGATCAGGATCAACTTCTTGTCGGGGTGACGACGGTTGTGCTCGGCGATGGGTGAGATGAGCGGGGTCTTCTCGACCAGTCCGCCATCGTAAAATCCGGTCTCTTCGCCGTCGTGTTGCCTCGGAATGACGATCCCGGGGATGCTCATGGACTGGAAGATCGCCGACAGCAGCGGCCCGCGGCGAAAGACCTTGCGCATGCAGCGGCCGTCGTCGGTGCAGGCGATGCAGCGGAAGGGCCGCGGGCAATCCTCGAACGTCTTGGCGGTGAGCGCGTTGTCGATGGCCCGGGCGAAGTACTCCCCACGGATGAGCCCGTTCGGGAGCTTGTGCCCAAACGGCTTCAGGAGGAGGGCGATGGCGAGCCGAGCCCAGGGGACATCGACCGATCCCTTGCGATTCAAGGACGCGACCGACTCGTAGACGCGGTCGATGGGCGTCCCGCTTGCCCAGGGCCCACCGATGGCGGCGCCGGCGCTCGTGCCCCAGACCTCGTCGACGTGGGCGTCGATGCCGAGCTCTTCCAGGATCTTGCCGAACGCCAGGTTGCCGCAAAGGCCGGGCACCGAACCGCCCCCGAATGACGCGACGATGCGGTGCTGGGGGGCGGCGACGAGTCGCATGAGCGCCGTGTATCGCTCCGGGTCGAGCGGCGCCAGGATCTGCTCCTTGCGTTCCAGGACATCGGCGCTGTTGTGGGGATGGGTCACGTCGCGGCCCCGCTCAGATCGGGTGGGTCGGCGAACGCGGTGTCGGGCTCGACGATGATCTCGGTTTCGAACGTTCGCACCGCTGGTCCTGCTTCCTGCGGGGCTCCCCGGAGCCACGATTCAAGCCGGTGCAGCAGCGCGTCACGTGGGAGGGTGGAGGGGATCACGTGCGGCGCCCCCAGGAATGTCTCGATCCACCTCGGCTCTCCGCTCCCGCTCTCGACCACCCTCCGCACGCCAGCGTTGTCGATGACCTGGTCGTCCTCTGCGAGCATGCAATACGTGGGGACCTTTATCCGCCAGAACTGCCGTGACGTGAATCGCTGGCACCTGAACATGGAGGTGAGGAACCTGGCGGAGACCCGTCGTGTCCGCAATGCGTCGCCCTCGAGGGCTGTTCGCCAGTCGTCCCGGTTCACGATTTCCTTGGGGCCGAACGGCAAATCGTAGAGCTTGGTCGGGTTTGTAAACGACCTGCGCAGCACGCGCAGCCGCCGCGCGAGCGGGACGTTGACGGTCGACGCGAACGCGGGCGCCGGCAGGATCAGGGTGTCGCAGAGGTCGGGGTGACGGATGGCCAAGGCGGCAGCGAAAACGCCGCCAAGGGATAGACCAATGATGCCCAGGGGCGCCCCGGGGTGCCGCCCGCGGACCTCTTCGCAGACGCGCCGCACATCATCCACGAGGATCGACCAGTCTTCGGCGTGGCCGCGCTCACCGCCGGAGATCCCACACCCACGTCGGTCGGGGAGGTAGGCCGAAATACCCCGCGCCTGCAAAGCCCGCGCGACGCCGTCGTACCAGCCCATGTGGCTGGCGATGCCGTGAACGACCACGACGGCCGGCCCGTCCGCGTTCGCCGCAGGGCGCGCCCCGACGGCCAGCTCGACGCCATCGCGCGCCAGGATCCGGATCACCTCGCCGTCCATGTCAGTCGAGGGACGTGATGTCTTCGAGCCAGTCATCCTTGTCGAGGTCCTTCTTGGTCGACAGGAGCACGGTCTTGGCCTGGAAGAGCCGCTTGCCCGATGCGACCAGCTTCTTTTTTTCGGCGTCGTACCAGCCGGTCTTCATGGAGTGCAGCAACGGAGAGTTCAGGCGGAGGCTCTTACGCTTTGCTTCGTATTCGAGGTTGAGATCGGACAGGTGCCGGTCGATTGCCCCAAGGAACGAGCGCCGTTTGTCGGGCGGTAGCCCCGCCGCGGACTCTACCTTGAATACGTATCGCGCTGTGTCGACATCAGCCTCCGCCTTGAAGTGGTCGACGGCGATGGCGAACTCCTTCGAGGCCCGCTCGACGGCGTCGATGACCTGATTGACGCTGACCTTCTCGCCAGTGATCGACGTCATGCCCCTTCCCTTGCGGCGGAACACGACGACGGGGGCGGAGTTGTACCACCCGATGACCTCGATGACGTCATTGATGTCGTACCGGTACAGGCCGCCGGTGGTCGTGAAGAAGATGTAGTACTCCTGGCCTTCTTTGATCTGGTTTACGGAGAGGAAGTTCCAGACCTCACGGTCGTCGGGGTTGGCCTCCAGGTCGTCTACGGCGACGAACTCGTATACGTTCGTCGCGACCGTGAGGACGCCGCCCGACCCGTCGTCGCTGAGGGGGATGCTGCCGCGGGCTTCGGACGACAGGTAGCCCCAGTCGCGGACCGGGACGCCCTTGCGGCCATCCGGGTCAAACCAACCGGGGAACCGGTCCACGTACGCGCCCACGGTGCCACCCTTCCAGCAACCGATGAGATCGAGGCCCGGCCAGTAGTCTGCGGGCAGGAGCATCCCCGCGCGCCGCTCGCGAGCCCGCTCGAGTCGCTTTGCGCGCTCTGGGTCACGCCGCATGCGTGGCTGGAGGAGGGCTCGCAGTTCCGGCGGGATGGAGAGCTTCGGGTTCAGGGTGCCGTCGTGCAGGTCCTTCAGCAGCACGTCGGCATTGTCGTTCGCGATCTCGCACATCTTGATGATCGACGACGGGTTGGCCGTCGCGAGGAACGAGACATCCGCGCCGATGCCGAGGCGCATGATGATGTAGTACTTGGCCTCGTAGTCCTCGAGCTCGAAGACCTCGTACGGCACCAGATAGGTGCTGCGGACGAGCCCGGGCATGTTCTTGTAGATGTGGCCGCTGGTCGATCCGTAGGGGACGCCAGAGGGTGCGTAGCCTTCAATCGCCGGCGACACGAGGCTCAGGACCTTGCCGCTGAAGATGCGGGGGTGTGCCACCGCCGCGTGATGAAACCACGTGCGCATCTGGTCGCTGTGGTCGCGCCCCTGGCATGTCCGTGTGAGGGGGACGTATTTCGCGTCACCGGTGGTGCCGGACGTACGCGCGAACATCACGGGGTCTTCAGCCGTCAGGACGTTCGATTCACCTCGCGTGACGCGGTCCACGCGGTCCTTGATATCTTCGTAGGTGATGACCGGCACGGCGTTCTGCCAGTCCTCCAGGCTACGGATCGACCGGAAGCCGAACTCCCTTCCGTATTCCGTGTCCTGGTTGCGCTGGACAATGTCCATCAGCTTGCGCAGCTGGGTGTCCACGGCGTCCCTGGTCGCGGCCTCGAAGCGCTTCGCGGCCGAGCGTCCGACGGTCTTGATGACAACCGATGCGATGAAACCCATCAGGGCTCTCTCATCTCGAGGGTGCTAACGACCATGGGAGCAAGCTTCTCCGTGTCGACGTCGACGCCGAGCCCCGGCCCATCCAGGGCGCGCGCGCAGGCCCGCGGACGGAGGGTGAGGTCCTGCTTGCCAATATCTGTCGCGAGGAGGATCGTACCGAACGAGCCCTCGGCGAACAGCAGTCCCTCTGTCCTGGATGCGAACAGGTTGCCTGCGGCCGAGAGGAGCACGGTTTCACCTACCTGCGCGCCCAACTGGCAGCCGAGGCCAGCGTCGTGGGCGGCGTCTCTCAGCCGTCGCGAGTTGACGATGCCACCGCACTTGGAGATGCGGATGTTGAAGTGATGACAGGCCCGCCGCTCAATGAGCGTCCTCGCGTCGTCGAGGGAGGCAAGAGACTCGTCGACGATGACCGGGATAGGCGATCGCGCGGTCAACTGGACGAGCCCCTCGATGTCGTCGCCCGCCAGCGGTTGCTCGACGGCTTCGATGCCGAGGTCCGTGAAGTCCTCGATGCGGCGCAGGGCCTGCTCCCAGGTCCACGCACAGTTCGCGTCTATTCGGAGACGGCAGTCGGGACCTAGGATGTCGCGCGCATGGCGGAGGAGGGCCTCGTCCTCCGCGTCGTCGGCGCCGACCTTGACCTTCACTTGCCCGAACCCGAAGTCACGGATGAGCTCGATGATCTTCAGGGAGGTCTCGGCGCCGTCCGCCGACACCACGCCGCTGTAGGCGATCTCGTCTCTGACTCGCGGACCGAAGACGCTCCCTGCGGAGCGACCGAAGGCTCTCCCAGCTGCGTCGAGGATGGCGAGCTCGAGAGCGCAGTGGGCGGCGTGCTGGTCGCGGGGCAGCCCGACGAGCCCGGTTTCTATGTGTGCAACCGCGTCTTCGAAGCTCGCCAGCTCGAGTCCGAGCCACGGAAGAGCCAGAGACCCATGGATAGCTTGCTTGACCGAGTCCGGAGTCTCGCCGGTCACGTAGCTGCGTGGGACGCACTCTCCGTATCCGACGTTCCCGCCGTCGTCGGTTACGCGGACGAGGATGCCGTGACCCTCGCTGCGCGCAGCGAGGGAATGGCGAAAGGTGAATCGAAACGGGATCTTCGTCTCGAGAATTTCAAGCCGGGTGATCCTCACGGGCGCTCCCTGTCGTCCAGGAATTTGACGATGTCCCCTACCATTCGGTCGACCTGATCGAACTGGATCGAGTGAGTCGCATCGTCGTACATCCGCGTCACCAGGCGTTCTTCGGGCAATGGAGACAGCATGTTCAGTACGCCGGCATTGTCGATGATTCGTTCTCCACCCGCCAGAAAGAGCAGCACGGGCACGTCGAGATCGCGCATCCCCCGCTTGAGGATCTTGTCCAGCTTGAGGCTCGCAAGGAAGAACCTGGCGGTCGCGTGTCGGAGCCTCCAGGTGTCATTCTCGATGAACTCGAGATAGCGGTTCGTCTCCGTGAACATGTCGGATGAGATGGGGATCGGTATCTTGGCCCGACCTCCAAACGGCAGGCTCGCGAGGAGCCTCAACTTCTGTCCGATTGTCAGGTCGACGATGGCCTTGAGGCCGGGAGTGATGAGGATCAGGCTCTTGACGCCCCCCGGACTCGCGATGGCGGAGGCCGTCGCGAGTTTGCCGCCCCAGGACAATCCGACGAGATGCAGGCTTGGATCGCCGACGTGGCGGCGAAAAGCCCCGATGTCTCTCAGCAGGACGCCTTCTGTTCGCGCGTCGCCGGGAGCATGGCTGCGGTTGAGCCCCGACCCGCGCCGATCCAACAGCCACGTCGTAATCCCCCGCTGGGCGAGGCGCTCGGCGGCGGGCAAGAACCAGGTCCCGTGGCTCTCGATCCCGTGGCAATAGAGGAGGTGGTGCCGTGGGGCGTCCGCCTCGACGGCCCGATAACGCAGGGTCAGCCCGTCCGCGCCCTCGAAGTTCTCGATCCGCCCGGGGTGGTCGGCTCCCGGCGGGAGGAGGGCATCAATCACCGCTGTCGTCGCCTTCCGAAGTCAGGGCGATGAGGCGCGCGGCGATGCTGCGCAGTTCATGGGTGATTTGGTGCTCGGGGTTGAGCTTGGTGAACAGCCCGCGGCTCCCGAGGTTGGCCATCTCCTCGTCCAACGGCAAGACGCCCAAGACCTCGTATCCGAAAGCCTCGGTGATCTTTGCCTTCACGTCGTCGTGGTCGATTCGGCTGACGACCTTGTTCGCGACCATGGCTACGTTGGGCACCCCCAGTCGTCCGGCGACCTCCACCATGACCGCGGTGCCGTGAAAGTCCTGTTTGTCGGGCCGGATGAGCAGGACAAGCACGTCAGAGATCGCCGTCGTGAGCATGGTCTCCCGATTTAATCCCGGGTGGGTGTCGATCAGGAGTAGGTCGAGCCCGAGGGCATGGTTGAGGGCGTTGAACTCCGTGTGCAGCTTGCCCACGTCGTAGCCATCGTCGAGGACTCTCATGATGTCCTCGATCCGCATGCTCGAGGGGAGCAGCCACACCTCGCCGTCGCCCTCGCCGTCGCCCTCGCCGTCGAGCCCGAGGTCCGACGACATCTGGTAAGCGCACTCCTCGAGTTCACACTTGTTCTGTACGAAGTCGGTCAGCGTATGGGTGATCCGGTCCTTCTCCATCCCGAACACGACATGCACACCGGGCGATTGCAGGTCGGTGTCGAGGACGGCGACGCGCTTGCCTTCGAGCGCGGCGAGGTACGCGAGGTTCGCCGTGATGTTGCTCTTGCCGGTGCCGCCGCGATACGAGTGGATGCTGACGATGGTCGCCATGACCACGGCAGTATACGGGCTACGTGCCAGGCCCTGGTTAGGGGTGGCCGGGCGTCACGCGCTTGATGAGCGCGTCCGAACTCAGGTCAAGCCCGGTGGTCTTGCTGACATGTTCAGTCCAGGACCGTCCGCCGGCATGGCGAATGAGGAGGTCTTTCAGCGCCGCGGACCCCTCCCGATGTCGCAGGATGTCAGATCCCGCCGGGTTCGAAGGGAGGGCGTCCCTGATCTGCGCGGCGATCATGGCGCCTATGGTGCGTTCGATGCCTGCGCCCGTCGGGCCGAGCACCTCTGGGGCGATTGCCCAGACGGCGTGCCCGCCTTCGTCGCGCGGGTCGATTCTGAGCGACTGCTTGAGCAGGCCCCACCAAAGAGTGGTGAGGTCTTGCCCAGGGTTCGCGTATAGGGCTTTCTCGAATCTCACCGTCGCGAGCCCGTGGTGCACCAGCAGCAAGGTCTCGCGCCGGTGACGTTCGAGGAAACGCTCGCGGAGTTTTGCTGCGGCCGTGGGTTTGAGGCCCATCGCGTCCTCGAGCACGTCTGGTGAGGCGATCTCCTCGACCAAGATGTACCACAGAGCCCAGGACATGACGGGATGAGGTGACGACCGCAGGGTCTCCGGAAGCTCCGGGTCCGCGTGAGCTTCGAAGAGCGCCTCTGCGGCTTTGACGAGAACGCGGCCCACGTCGACGAGGGTTGACCACGGGTCGGGTTTGGGGCTGCGGCCCGTAACTTCTGCAGGGCGGATCTTGTCCGCGGCGAGCGAGAGTCCGCGGTGGCGCAGGAAGGCGAGCGCGGCGCTGACGGCTTCGCGGCGCGGCGGCAGGTTGGTCTCGAGATCCCACGATGGCAGCAGTCGCATCGGATGCGGATAGTGCCAGGGCCCCATGAACCCGCGTCGTGTCCCGAACCAATCCGCGAGGTTCTTATCCAGGCTGTCCTTCAGTCCACCGAAGAGCTTGTGTGTGTGTTTGGCGGCGTCTCGGAGCAGGTCCTCTACAGGAGCCGTGTCCAGCTCCCGCAATGCAAGGGCGAGCTCGAAGTGGCTGTCGAATCCCTGTGCGCGAGCGGCCCGGTTGCGCGATGCGACGACCTCAAGCAGGGCCGGCGCGAGATGGTCGGCCAGATCCACCAGCTTGGACCACGCTTCGCGGCGGACGCGCACGTCGTCACACCCGACGAACATGGGCCAGATGTCATCCCACCCGAGAGGGCCAGAACCCAGGTCGCAACGGAAGTTCTGGATCTCCATGCGGACCTCGCCTTCCAGCGCCGCAGTCGCCTCGTCTAGACGCGGTTCACACTGGTGAGCGAGGTAGAGTCGGTAGAGTCGCTGCGCCTGACGCCGCTGCGTGGGGGACATGTCGACGTTTGCCCGGGAGTACGTCCGGATGCGGCTGAAGGCGTCGCGATCGGACAGCACCCGCCGCATGCTCTCGGATGTCCCGTTAACAGGCGGGTGTTCCGGCAGGAGGTTGCTGCGCCTGAGGGTTGTCCCCATTGCGTTGCCGAAGGCATCAACGCGGCTCTCGTGCTGAATAATGAAGTCTGCGAGTTGCTCTCGCATCCCAATTCCCCCAAACGACCTACTCCCTGGCACTCCTCTGATCGGCGAACTTGATGAGGGTCCTTGGGGGAATCTCGGCCGCATTGCGGACAAAATAGCCGCAAGTCATTTACTTATATGGGCTTGTGGAATTGTCCGGCGACGGCAATGGCCTGGTTGTGGGCTCCCCCTGGGGGCGATTCCCGCGCGGCGACGCCGGTTTTCCTCCTTTTGATACGGCCGGAGGGCGGTTTCGTGGGGCCCAACCTGTCCGTTCAGCGCGGCGGGAAGTCCGGGCGCCGAGGGAGATCGGTCAGGCGAGGGCGCGGTCGATCAACCCCTGGGGGAGAGGGGTCTGGGCTGCCCGCGCGTCCATGGCTTCGCGAAGGGCATTGCGATCGAGGTCGGCCGCTCGCAGCCCGGCTGCGCACAGATCCAGGGCGGTCCGCCCGTCAACCTGGAGGGCGTAGGCCAGCTCGTCGTCTTCCAGGTCGCAGGCGAGGGCTGCGAGGAGGGCGCGGCGCTGATCGGCGTCGAGGGCGGCCATGGCGCGGTCCAAGGCTGTTCCGTCGGGCAGGGGGGCAGCCTCGTCGCCCGAGCCAAGGACGCCCCGGACGGCCTCGGCGACGGGGCTCGATTCCGGGCCGCCGCTGCGGATACCTGTCGCCAGGGCGCGCAGCCCGTCGATGGCGGCTCGCTCGGCTCGCTCGGGTTGTCGATATCGATGCAGGGCCAGATCAAAAACAGGAGCGATGACATATCCCAGGACCTTGTCGAGCGCTTCCTCGTCGCCAGCCCGAGCCAGCTCGAGCGGGTCGGGATTCTTGTCGGGCTTACCCACGGGGGAATTAGGAATCGAACAAGGCGCGGTACTCGGGCACGACATCTGCGCAGAACGTGTTCATGCCCTCAACCGTCTTCGGATGGTCGACGATGTCGCGGATGACGGCGAACGGAATTGTCGCGACGTCCGCGCCGACGAGCGCGCACTCACGCACCTGTCTCGGGTTGCGGAGTGAGGCGGCGAGCACTTCGCAATCGAAGTCGAACGTCTGGAAAATATCGACGCATTGTTCGACCAGGTGAACACCGGAGTGGACTCCGTTGTCATCAATCCTCGGCGCACCGTCACTGTTACGCAGTCCCTCCGCGGGGAAGTACTCCGTCTTGTCGAAGGCTCCGCCCATGTTCTTACGCAACAGGTCATCGATGCGTCCGGCGAATGGAGATACGAAGGCGGCCCCCGCCTTCGCCGCCGCCCACGCTTGCTCGGCCGTGAATATCAACGTGCAATTGATCGGGATACCGGCGGAGCTCAACGTCCGTATGGCCTTTAGCCCGTCGTAACGGTGATCGCTGTTTGCCTCCAAGCTCGGGCTGATGGGGATCTTCACCACCACATTGCTCGCGACCTTGTTGAACGTGTCGTAGAGGTAGCGACCCTCAGAAGTCATCTCTCTTTCCGAGGTGCCGATCACCTCGAGACTCACCGGCGCGTCGCCGGCGGTTTCGAGAATCTGGCAGAGGTAGTCGTGCATGGAGATGTTCTCTCCCGACGCCTTGACTTTCTCGTATGCCTTCTTGATCAGCGACGGATTGGTTGTGATGCCGTCGACGATGCCCCAGGAAAAAGCTTCTTGGATCTGACCGATGTCCGCCGAGTCGATGAAGATCTTCATTGGTTGGTTCTCTCGGTGCGCATTGTAGATCAGGGAGCGCGCCGCACCATGGCGGGGCGTTGTGGAGAAGCTGTTGAATAAGGATAGCGGCCGGGTGCCGGGTGCCGGGCTCACTCGATGCGCACGACCACGGATGGCTCAAGCCTCGATAGGAGCGCCTGTTTCGCCGCCGCGACGACCTCCGCGTCCTTGCACTCGAGGGTTATCTCGGTCTCGTGATCGACGGGAGCGAATACCGGGTAGGAGCCTATATCGACGGAGGGGAACGCGGCGTCGACGGCCTGGAGGTCCGCGGCGATCGCGGCCTCGTCAATCCCGAGGTAGATGCGGCAAAGCACAAACGGAGATGCGCGGAACCGTTCGCGGATAGCGCGCCACTTCTTTTCGACGAGCTCGGGGGACCCGGGCAGGGCGAGGACGTTGCGAATGTAGGTGGCCGGCCACGGGAGGCCCTCGGCCCACAGTAGCTCCGTTCCCTCAGGGAGCTTCGTCATCCGCAGGTGGGCATCGGTGATCCGCTCGCCGACGTGTTCGCGGATGACGCGCTCGAGAGCAGGCTCGGGACGGAGGGGGAGATCGAAGGCGCGGGCGATGCCCTCGAACGTGACGTCATCGAGGGTCGGGCCAATGCCGCCGCAGGTGATGACGTGGGCGAACCGGTCAGCGTATCTACGGACCGTTTCCCCGATGACGTCCACTTCGTCCGGGATCGTAGCGACGCGCTTGACCGGAACCCCCAACTCTCGCAACTCGCGGATGAGAAATGGGCTGTTTCGATCCTGCACCTTCCCGGAGAGGATCTCGTTGCCGATGACGACGATGGCCGCCGCGTTCATGTCTGCATGCTACGCATCAGAGGAGCTCCTCGACGACGATGTCCTGGTCTAGGGGGAAATCTTCCTCCGGGGCTTCGTCCGTCATGCCTGGCCCACCGATTCGCCAGTACCAGCGCAGGACCAGGGAGGAGATGTTGGCTGCTGGGTCCTCTTCAAGATAGAAGACCTCGTGGCGTTCGCCCATCTCGTAGAAGGCCGCGTTCTTACGAGACGTGACCAGCGCTCCAGTCCATTCGCGGCCCTGCTCATCGTGGAAGCGAAAGGTGACCTCGAGGGCCGACACGAACGGGTAGCCCTCCCTGCGTAATCCGAAGTCGGCGCGCCCGGCCCTCGAGAGCCGGGTGAGCTTCGAACCCAGCACGTGCCCGTGTGCAATGGAGCCCGTGAGCGCCAGGTGGCGGAGACGTCGGAGCCGCCGGAGATGTTGGAGGTCCCGGAGCAGCAGCAGCCCGGCGAGGCCGATCGCCGTGGCGGCGAGCTCCGGGTGGTCACGCTGAAACAGGGTCCAGGCGAGAAACAGGCCCAAGAACAGGATCACCACGTCCACGAGGAGCTTCATCTCGAGTGCCCGCACTCTGGGCCCGGGGTTGAGAACCCTCGGGTGGCGAGGTGCGATGGTCATTCGGCGCGGTTCCGTCACGTTGCCTGATGATACGTGAGTGGGAAGAGGTGTGGGTGGGCTGCTATCGTCGGGTGCAGATGAAAGACGCGCCACACAACCTGACTGCGCGTGACCGCATGGTCCGGGCGGCCTCCCGCCAGCCGGTTGACGGCCCTCCGGTTTGGATTATGCGCCAGGCGGGCCGCTACCTTCCGGAGTACCACGAGATCCGCCAACTTGGCACGTTCATGGAGACGTGTCGGCACTCGGATCGGGCGGCCGAGATCACTTGTCAGCCGATCCGGCGCTTTGGGATGGACGCGGCTGTGGTCTTCTCGGACATCCTCGTGCCCGCCGAAGCCATGGGTATGGACGTCTCCTTTGAGGAGGGCAAGGGGCCGAAGCTGGGGCCTGCGTTGCGCAGCCGGGCAGATATCGAGCGGTTGCACGCGTTCGATCCTGAAGAATCAACGGGCTTTCTGGGCGACGCGATCCGCAAGGTGCGGGCGGAGCTCGGAGAAGACCGGGCGATCATTGGGTTCTGTGGCGCCCCGTTCACCACCGCGTCCTACATGATCGAGGGTGGGAGCTCGCGCAACTTTGAGCACACGAAGGCGATGCTCCACGGCTCCCCCGAGGCCTTCCGAGAGTTGCTGGAGCGCATTGTCGATGCGCTCGTTCCGTATCTCGGTATGCAGGTGGAGGCGGGAGCCGACGTGCTGCAGGTCTTCGACTCGTGGGGGGGGGCGCTCTCCGCGGCGACCTATACGGAGATGTTGCGTGCGCCGATGGAGCGGCTGATCTGCTCCGCGAAGGCGCTGAACGTCCCCGTGATCGTGTACGTCAACGGGGGCGGACACCTGCTCGAGCTGCTCGCCGACCTGGGCCCAGATTGTGTTTCGATTGATTGGCGTGTAGATCCCGCGGACGCGCGCGCGCGGGTCGGCGACCGGGTCGCGTTGCAGGGCAACCTCGACCCGTCGGCCCTCTTTGCGCCGTCGGATGTGGTGGCGCGGCTCACCGGCGAGACCCTGGATGGGTTTGGCCCGGAGCCTGGGTACATCTTCAATCTCGGGAGCGGGATCCTGCCGAAGACGCCGGTGGAGTGCGTTCAGGCTGTCGTCGAGACGGTGCGAGCGCGGAGAGGCACGGCGTGAGCGCACGGGTGCTCGTCGCTGGAGCGGGCATCAGCGGCCTGGCCGCCGCGTGGGATCTCATGCGGGCGGGCGTCGACGTAACCGTCATCGAGGCCACGGGTGAAGCTGGCGGGGTCGTGGGCTCCTGGGATGTGGATGGCTACAGCTTCGAGAATGGGCCCGCCGCCGTGCAGGGCAATGCGCTCGCGTTCCGATCGCTCGTGCAGGACCTCGGGCTCGAGGACCAGGTCGTAACGGCGTCCGCTGATCACCGCGAGCGGCACCTGTACTACAAGGGGTCCATGAAGAAGCTCCCACGCACGTTTCGGGACTTCTTTGCATCGAAGCTGTTTACGGCTGGGCAAAAGACGCGCGCCGTAATGGAGCCCTGGGTGCGCGCGGGACGCCCGGATCGCGAGGAGACCGTCGCCGAGTTCTTCGGGCGGCGGGTCGGGCGCGGGGTCACCATGACCTGGGTCGACGTCATCGTGTCCGGGGTCTATGCCGGCAATCCAAACCGGCTCGGTATCCGCAGCGCGTTTCCCGACCTCGCTGATATGGAGGCCGAGCACGGCAGCATTCTCAAGGGGATGAGGAGCCGGGAGCGGGAACGTCGAGACGATGCGGGCCGCGTCGTCCCGTCGCCGCTGTGGTCTCTGCGTGGCGGGCTTGGCGCCGCCGTCCAGAAGATGGTCGCCGACCTCGGGGATCGCATTCGATACAACTGCAGGGTGACGAATATCGTGCGGCGGCCGGGGGGCGGTCTTCAGGTTGGGCTGACCTCCGACACCGGCGACGAAGTGGTGGAGCCCGACCGCATGATCCTCGCCGTCAGCGCCGCGACGGCGGGGATCCTCATTGCTCCGCTTGCGCCGGATGCCGCGGATCTACTGTTCGAGGTCGAGTCCTCTCCCCTCATCGTTGCGCAGGCAGGATTCGATCGCGAGCAGCTTCCTGGGTTGCCGAAGGGCTACGGCTACCTCGTGCCACGATGCACTCGCTTGCGCACATTGGGTTGGATCTTCGAGTCCCAGCTGTTCCCGGAACGCGCGCCCGAGGGCAAGGTCGCCATGTGCGGGTTCCTCGGGGGCATCCTCGACCCGCACGCCATCGACCAGCCAGACGAGGTGACCCGTCACCTGTTGCTGGGCGAACTGGCTCTCGCCCTTGGGCAGAGAAAGCTCCCGATCCCCGAGGTCTTTCGAATCGTCAGGTGGAAGAACCGCTTGCCCCAGTACAACGTGGGTCACCTGCGCCGCATGGTCGCCGTTCGGCGGCTGGTGGAGAAGGATGTGCCGGAGGTGGCCCTGGCGGGCAACTGGATCGAGGGCATCACGGTCGACGCTTGCGTGAAGCGTGGCCGGGAGGCGGCCCAGGAATCGCTCGACGCGCTCCCGGTGGCATGACGACATGATCTTGACCGCCCAAGCGCTTACGACCTTGCTCCCTGTTCTCTACCTGCTCGCTGCGTCGCGGAGGAGCTGATCCGGCGAGGCGCGACTTCGGTTCTGTGGTTGTGCGGCGACCGTGCCTTGCCGACCCTGGGTGCTCGACTCGCGGGAGCGGGCGCGGAGGTGGCGAAGCTCGTTGTTTACCGCACCGTCCTGCTGTGCCCCGGGGAAGCGGAGATTGATGACGCGCTCCTGGGGCTCGCTGCGGCCACCTTCACGAGCCCGAGCACCGTCGAGGCGCTGGCCGCTTGCGCGAAGACGCCGTGGCTGGAGGCGGCTCGGGCTTCGCTTCGCTGCGTCGCCCTCGGGGCGACGACGTCAAGCGCCCTGTCGGCCTCAGGCTTCTCTCGCGTCGTGGTCGCTGCGTCGCCGACGAACGCGGCGCTCGCCGCGGCGGCCTCAGGTGATCTCGGCCTTTAGCCAGCTCCCCTGCCTCGCTAACCTCGCCCATGACCCTCGACCTCACCAACAGCGAGGCCTTGCTCGGTCGCGCTCGAGAGTTGATCCCCGGAGGCGTGAACAGCCCTGTGCGCGCTTATCGTGGCGTTGGAGGGACGCCCCCCTTTGTGGAGAGGGGCGACGGCTGCCGGGTCGTCGACGCGGACGGCAATCAGTACGTCGACCTGGTGCTCTCATACGGGCCGCTGATCCTCGGTCACGGACACCCCGACGTGTTGGCTGCGCTCAAGGGAGCGCTCGAGCGTGGTACGGCGTTCGGTGCTCCGACCGAGTCGGAGATCAACCTCGCGGCTGCGATCTCTGAGCGCGTCCCATCCGTCGAGTGCGTGCGGCTCGTGAACTCGGGCACTGAAGCCACGATGTCTGCCTTACGCCTGGCGCGGGCAGCGACCGGGAGGAGCGCGTTCGTCAAGTTCAGCGGGTGCTACCACGGACACGGTGACGCGTTCCTTGTAAAAGCAGGATCGGGCGCGCTGACGCACGGATCGCCGGACTCGCCGGGGGTCCCCGAGAGCGTCGTCGCTGACACGCTTGTCGCCGACTACAACGACCTGGCGTCGGTCGCGCGGCTGTTTGAAGAACGGGGAGACGAAATCGCCGCCGTGTTCGTCGAGCCGGTCGCTGGCAACATGGGGTGCGTCCTCCCGGAGGCCGGTTTTCTCGAGGGTCTCCGCGCGCTTTGCGACGACGTTGGCGCGCTCTTGGTATTTGATGAAGTGATGACCGGCTTTCGCGTCGGCCGCGGCGGCTTCCAGCAGATCTGCGGCGTGCGACCCGACCTGACCACCCTCGGCAAGGTGATTGGTGGAGGCCTACCCGTAGGCGCGTACGGTGGGAGACGTGACCTGATGGAGCAGGTTTCGCCGGCGGGTTCGGTGTATCAGGCCGGGACGCTGTCAGGTAATCCGCTCGCCGTTGCGGCGGGGCTCGCCGCGCTGGAGGCGCTCGATCGTCCCGGCGTTTGGGGCGCGCTCGAGGATGCGGGTGCGCACCTCCAGGCGGGTCTCGAGCACATCACGCAGGACCTGGGGATCCCGGCACGCGTTAATCGGCAGGGTGCCATGCTCTGCCTCTACTTCTCCGATCGGCCGGTGCGTTCGCTCGCCGACGTCATGGCGTCGGATCGCGACCGGTTCACGGCGTTCTTCCACCGGATGCTGGAGAACGGAGTGATGCTCCCGCCGTCACCGTTCGAAGCCTGGTTTCTTTCCTACGCCCATGACGCCGAGGCCTTGGATCAGGTACTGGATGCCGCGCGCACGTCGCTCACGAGTTGATTCACGACAACAGGCTGGGCGATCTCCGGTTGCCACGACAGGAGAAACCCGCCGCACAGTTAGGTGTGGCGGGTCTTTTTGTTGCCGTTTGGATCAGGAGCCGATGGGCTTCTTGCGTTCGCCGGTCTTCGGCTTCGTGGTGCCCTTCGGCGGCTTCTCCTTCAGGAGCTTCTTGACCACCGCGTCTAGCTGGGAGTTGGCGAGGTCGGCGAACCGCAGCTTGCCGCCCCGTCCAATGACGTAGTAGTCGGGGTACGAGTCGACGTGGAAGGCCTTGACGGTCTTGCCCTCCGAGTCGATGGCGATGGGGTAGCCGATCTTCTGCTCCTTGGCGAACGCGGCCATGCGCTGACTGGCGTTCTTGGTGTGAACTCCGATGAGGACCAGGCCCTGGTCCTTGTAGCGCTCATAGAGATCCTTCAAGTGAGGGATCGCGCTCTTGCAGGGGCCTCACCACACGCCCCAGAAATCCAGCACGACGACCTTGCCCTTCAGGTCGGACAGGCCGTGGCCCTTTCCGGGCGCGTTCATCCAACCGGTTACCTGTAGCGCAGGGGGTGCCTTGCCCTCCAGGCCATCCTTGAGCTCGTCGCGGTTTCCTCTGCCGCTCCGCTCTCGCTTGAAATCGTCGTCTCCTTGGGCCGGCAGGGTCGCCGCGAAGAAGAAGACGAGGGCGGCCGTTGCGAATGTCCTCATGTGGTTCTCCTGATCAGGGTCCGCCATGGTAGCCGAGCCTGATCGGTGAACGCCAGGGGCATCACTGATTGGGCGCGACGCCGTTCAAAATCTCCTGCCGGGTCAGGTTGTCCTTGCGGTGCAGCAGGTCGGTGTAGACGACGACGCGGCCGTTCCCCGGCCCGCCGGGACCACCGGCGAGAGGCTCCGAGCACACGAGGTCGTTGACGCCCGCGCCAGAGAAGTCGCCGGCGGCGAGGGTCATGCCAAGCAGGCTGTAGGCCGCAGGTGCATCGGACTTGAGGTGGAGGCGGCGGAACGAGTCGTCAAGGCTGCTCGTTGCTCCTCCGAAGTAGACGAACACCTGACCGGCGAGGGCCATGCCATCGGTCACGCGACCCGGGGCGGCGACGACGATATCGTCGATCCCGTCGGCGTTGAGGTCGTCGACGAGCAGCGCGCTCCCGAAACGGTCGAAGTCCGCGGGCGTGACGGGCGTGGTCAGGTCCTCAGCGTTGGTGCTGTACGACGGTCCGCGGAAGACGTAGGTGATGCCTGCGTTGGAGGCGGTCGCTCCCGGGGTCGTCGGGCCGGCTCCTACGAGCACGTCTTCGTTCGACCCTGCGACGATATCGAGGACGCCGTCTCCGTCGATGTCGCCGACCCCAATGCTGGTCCCGAGGTCGGCCAGGCCGACGGGTGCGGGATGATCGATGGCCTGGTCCTGTGTTGATCCGCCCATGGCGAAAGACCAGATGGCGATCTTCCCGGCGTTGCCCATGCCCTGGACTTGCTGACCGGGGACGCCGATGAGGATCTCCTCGCTCGGGTCGCTGTCCATGTTCGTGACGACGAGGGCGCTGCCGAAGCGTTTGCCCGCCGCCGGGGTCGGATCCTGCAGTAAGGCATCCTCTTGGATGAAGGTCTGGCCGCCGAGAGGTCCGAGGAAGACGTATACCCCGCCGACCTCCTGGTCGGATGCGAGGGGGGAGTTGTCCAGCATCGGCGAGGAGACGACGAGGTCGTCGATCTGGTCGCCGTTCAGGTCGCCGCAGGCGATCCGCATACCGAAGAGAGCGTGGGCACGCTCGGTGTTGGGTTCGGGTTGGGTGATATCCGTGGGAGAGACATTGAGGAGCACCGGTGTGCTTGGGGGCGGGTTCGCGGTGAGGAGGGTGTCGAGGCGGAGGTAGACGTACGCCTCGCCGGGATCTGGCTCACCGGAGTTGGCGTCGCCGCGGGGGACACCGACGACGAGCTCGTCGATTCCGTCGCCGTCGAGATCACCAGCATCGAGCGTGGCTCCGAAGCGGGCGTTGTGCTCAGGTCCTGGGTTCTCCCCGAAGGCCAGGGGGAGCAGGGCCATGTTCGGTTCCTCGATCACGTAGGGGACCGGATGAAGCCCGCCCGAGAAGGTGCTCTGACCCGGGATCCCGACGTAGACGTACACGCGGCCGGCGCCAACGAGGCCGCCACCGATGTCGTTCGGCGCTCCGACGGCCAGGTCATCGATGCCGTCACCGTTGAGATCGGCGGCGCACATCGCTTCGCCGAGACGGGCGGGGCCGATGGTCGGCGTGCTGCCGAGTCCGGACCCGATCCCTTCGGTGTTCACAGCGAAGCCACCGTTCGAGAAGCTGCTCAGATATTGGCCGCCGCCGAGGTTGAGGACGCCGGCCATGTTGAAGGCGTACGAGAGCTCGTCGAAGAGCGAGTGGCTGTAGAGGATCGGCGTCCACGCCGTGAGCTGGGTGGCCGACAGCGGTCCCACCGTGAGCAGCCAGGGCTGAACCAAGGAGATCGGATTCGGCCACATGAGATGCTCGGTGAGATGCATGCTGGCGAACGTCGTCTCCATCGAGAGGTTGTTCATCCCATAGCGGCCGTAGAGGCTGATCACGGGCACGGCCTGCCAGGCGTTTTCTCCGGCGAACAGCGGGTAGATGATGACGTCGTTATGTCGTGACGGCTGGATCACGATGAGGGTCGAGTTGTCCGAGTTGCCGGGCAACTGGGCGTCGAACACCGGCATCAGGACGTGCTGGGCCGGGGCGAATATGACGAGCAGCAACACCACGAAGATGGCTCGAGCCATGGCATCCTCCGCGCTTGGGTCCCCAAGCCAGTGATAGCCTAGGTGAAACCCAAGTCTTTGACTTCGAGCGCATTACGCTCGCAATGACAGCCGAACCGTGGCCGGTTTGCCACGGCTCCTTACGACAGGATATCCCATTCCCGCCCCCCATTGCGATCCCAGCTCGGGGTTCGGTCGGGGAGGTCAGTTCTGTGGGAACGTGTAGTAACCAGCAGGATATAGCGTTCCGGGTACCGTCGCCGCGCCCGGAGGCATGGGGCCGATCACCGGGATGATCGGGTCGAAGAGCGTGTCGATGGTGGAGGTGAACTCCGCGCCGTAAGGCGACTGGGCGCTGATCGCGAAGCGGATACGGCCCTCCGAGGAGGCTCCTCCGGCCGGGACACCCGGGTCCATCAGCCCTTCCGGGGTGGTTTGTGGCCCGCTCGCTGCCGAAGAGACGTCGACCTGCAGGAAGCTCGGCGGCGCAGGGGCACCGGACATGCTGGGGCCGCACACGGTGGCGGGCCCGTAGGCGAAGCAGACGTTGGCGATGGCCAGCCCGAGGACCGTTCCGCCGGCCCCGCCGCCACCGCCGCCCGGGAGGTTGACGGGGATCACGGGATCACCGTTGTAGACCGGGAACGCATCGACGCCGAGCTGGCCCTGTTCGCCTTGGGCGAAGATGGCGCCGCCATCGCCGATCACCAGCAGTCGATCGCTGATGAGCACGACGCACCCGCCGCCGTTACCGCCGCGACCGCCGAGGGTGAGCGCGGGGATGAAGATCGCCAGCCCCCCGCCGCCGCCCGCGCCGCCCGACCCGCCGTAGAGGAGGCCGGAGCTAAAGGCTGTTCCGTCCGAGAAACCGGCGAAGTCGTTACCGTTCGCGCCGAAGATGAACCGGTCGTCATTGGGGGTGCCGACGACGGGGACAGGCAGGGCGTTTGTCGTGTTGCCGAAGGACAATCCCGCGAGCCCCCCCGGGCTGGTTCCCGACGTGCCGTTGCTGCCGGGAACGACGTGACCGGCGCCCCCGCCCGCTCCCGACTGCACGCCGATCGGAGCTGCCCCGAGTCCGCCCGTACCCTCGGTGCGAATCGCAGGCGCTGTTGTCGTGGAGTCGAAGCGGCCGGAGGGGGGGAAGCCGGCCATGCCGGCGAGGATGCCGGGGCCGACGCCGAAGTTGGGGCCGGGGATCTGCGGCCGGTTTTCGGGGAACCACGTGCCGCCGCGGCCGCCCTGGCCGGCGCCGGCCGGCGGGATCGTCCGGTCGACACGGACGCGGAACGGGCCACCGACGGTGACCCCCTGCAAGTTCAAGTAGCCCTCGATCATGAAGGCGTCACCGGCGCAGTCGATCATCCCGTCGACGATCAGATCGCTATGGGACATGAGTACGAGCGGCGGATTGTCCGCCGGGTCGAACTGGATGCGGCTGTCGGCTGACAGGGTGTAGCCGACCGCCTTCACGATGACGCGGAGTTTGCTCACGACACCCGGGTTGGACGGATTGACGGAGGCCGGGATCGTCACGATGGATCCCGGCGCGAAGAGCGCCGGGGCGGTGGGGTCGATGGGCGGAACGAAGGCGAACCCTCCGTTCACGAGCTCTATGGTCTCTGGCAACTCGATGCAGTCGAACTCGAAGCGTCGGGTGCCGCCGGGGGGCGGCCCGTTCAGCCGCGTGTTGAGCAAGAAGACATAGTCGTAGGACCAGGTCTCTCCGGGGGGAGGGCTCTTGGGGTCTTGCGCCTGGTCGCGAAGCGGCGACGGGTTCTGGATGACCGTGATGGCGGGCGCCGTCACCGGGCCACCGCTGAGCATGGGCACGATGCCGGGCGCCTGCGCGCCGGGGTCGCCAGCGGCGATTGCCTCGAGCGCGTTGCTGTCGAGCTTCGGGACCATGGGGTCGAGGAGGTTGGTCGGGTCGGTGAGGGGCGGGACGTACTTGAACGTCAGGGATGCGGTCGCCGGCTGTAGGTCCGGGTTATGGACGGTGACCCCGACCCCCGTCGCGATGTTGGTGAACGCCGCGGGCGGCACCTTTACGCGCAGGGTTTGCTCGTCCAGGATCTCGACCTGCTCCGCGAATCGGGCGCCGAACTGCACGGCCGGGACGACGATTTGTGTCGGGTCCACTGCGGGTATGCCGCCTCCCGGCGCCGCAAACGGGGTGAAATCCTGCACCGTGACACCGGGCTGCAGCGAGAAGAAGTTGTTCCCCCGGATGTCGACGAAGGTGTTGCCCGTGGCGACGGCGATGGCGGGGAAGATCTCGGTCACCGTCGGCGGGAGCGCGTCCTGCAGCACGATCACGCACGGGGGAGTGAACCCGAGGCACAGCGGACTCGAGATCGGGGTCGCCGTGCCCGTGTTGACGCACGGAGGATTTTCCAGGCGCAGCTCTCTGAAGCCGAGCTCCGGCCGGAACATCGTCGTTGCGGCGAACGCGGATGTTGACGCTGCAATGGAGGTACCAGATGTCGCTGTGAACGCCGGCTGCAGGACGCCGTCCTGAAACACCCGCGTCGGGAAGAAGCTGCCCGCGGGGACGGTCGAAGCGGCCGCGAGGGGGCTCGTCGGCGGCAGGAAATTTGTCCCCGTCAGGGTGACGCTTGTGCCGGCCGCGTTGATCGCGATGTAGGTGAAGCCGCCGAGCTCGGGCGCGGCGGTCACCGTGGGAGTGCCTCCGATATGGAACGGTTGCAGCGGCAAATAGGTGAAGGTGACGGCGTTCGATGTTTCGCCGTCGCAGTTGTCCACCACGACGTCAACGGGCCCCGTGCAGAAGGGAGGCATGGACAGGATGTCGACCGTGGTTCCGCCGGGGCCCGCGACAGCCTCGGGGGCGGTGAGCGTGACGGTGAGCGCGGGGTTTGCCTGGGAGGTGAACGTCACCGTTAGGCCGTCGAGGAACCAGCTCCCCTGGATTTGACGCGCGTAACCGCCTTCCGGGCTGCCCGTGGGTGTGCTGAACCCTGCGGCCGCAGGCCCCTGTCCGGTCTTGTAGAGAAACGGGGTCGGCGCGGTGATCGCTGCACCAGTCGGTGCGATGAGCGGGTTGTTGGCGAAGGTGACATCGACCGAACACGCGGCCGTCATCGGCGGCGCTGTCGGGAAGGCCGTCGGCGGCGTGACCACCATGATCGTGTTGCGGTCCACCACCGTGACCTGGGCGGCCGGCTGGGCGCCGAACAGGATCATGGGCGGCAGCACCGTCCAGTCCGACTGGGCAAGGAAGTTGTCCCCCGTGATCGTGACGAGGGTGCCACCCGACTCCGGCCCCTCAGTGGGTGTAATGCTCGTGATGACTGGGATCAATCCCTCCGCCTCCGGGTCGACGAGTTGGAACCGGACGGGGTTCGAGAGGAGGAGCCCCGCGCCGCCGGGCGCGTCCGCGCACACGGCCTGCATCGTCAGGGTCTGGGCGGGAGATAGCAGAGGGAACAAGGGGTCGAACAGGTGTATCGCCAGGGTCAGAGTCAGCGTGTTGGTCGGGCCCTGCAGAGGGGGACCATAGGTCGGCGCGAACGGGTCGGCGAAGGAATCGAACAAGGCAATCGGGGGAGGTGTCATCGACGTGGTGTCGATGAAGACGAGCCCTTCAGGGAACACGGATGGCGTCGGGTCGTCGAGGCCGATGTAGAGGGCGACCGGGCGCGGGATGAGTTGAGCCGGAGGCGGTGTCGTGACCGTGGGAGACGAAGACAGCGTCACGATTAGCTGCTCGGTGCGCACGATGTTCGGCAAGGTTGTCGGTGGCGATGCCTGGCCAGCGGCGAAGCTGTTCACGTCGACGGGTACGAGGGAGATCGTGTGGGTCTGGGCGGAAAGGGTCGTCGCGAGAAGAAGGGCGACCGTGATCGTGGTGACTCTCATGTGCTACGCCCCTACCAGCCCGTGGTATCCGCGATTGGGTTTACGACCGCCGCCCCGTCGACCTGGGGCGTCGCGATGCCCATGGCGGGCAGCGTGAAACGAATCATGCCGAGGCTGCCGGGGCCCCCGTCGTTGATCCCGATGAGGGCTCCTGGCCCCGCCAGTCCACCGCGGGCGGTGAGAACAGCGGATGCGTTGACGGCGATCCCCTGGGTCGCCTGCAGCACCAGGCCACCCCCCGCTCCTCCTCCACCTCCGGCCCCAGGCAGGGTGCCGGTGATGACGTCGAAGGCGCCGGCCGTGCCGTCCTCGCCGTCGAGGTCGATGACGCCGTTCATCGTGATGGTGCCATCCGCGGCTATCAGGATGCCGCCGCCCCCGTTGCCGCCCGAACCTGACAGGCCAATTGATGACGCTGCTGGCCCTGGGAAGTACGGCAACGCCGTGCCGAGGCCTCCAGCCGCGCCACCGCCGCCGCCGGGCGGGTCAAAGAACTCGGTGCCGTCACCGGCGCCCGCGATGGCGAAGGGGAGGTTCGCGAAGCCGAGGGCCGCGCCGCCGAGTCCGCCGGTGGGGGTGCCGCTGAAGCCGAGGCCCATGGCGCCGGGGAATGCCATGCCGCCGCCGCCGCCGCCGCCGGGCTGGACCGGCCCATGAAAGCCGCCGAGACCGAAGTTGTTGAACGGGACAAGCGCCAGCGAGTTGATCGGTCCGAGTCCGGGGAGGCCCGAGGCCACGCCCTGGAGGAGGTCCACGTCTCCGCCTCGTCCACCGGGGCCTCCGCCTGCGGGCGGTGCTCCCGTTGCGGGTATGGGCCCCGGAGCGCTCGCGAACGAGTCGCCGGACAGGTCGATCAACCCGTCGATCACGATGTCGCCTCCGGCGCGGATGATGACCGGACCGACACCGAACGCTTCGATGATCGTCGCGACGTCGATCGTGAGGTCCTCCGTGAACTCATAGATATTCGGTATCAGGAGCACGCCGGTGTTGAGGGTCAGCGTGCCCGGACCTGGGCCGAAGGTAGATCCGGTCGCTCCGACGAGCGAGCGGACGATCCAGAAGTCGTCGGCTGTTCCCGCCGTCGTGGCTTGCTGGCCGTCGGGGTTGCGGAGGATCGCCTCCACTTGCATGGGCAACGGCAGCCCCAGGGCGGTGAGGTTTGGCGTTGTCAGGACGAGGTTCTGATCGTCGATGATGGTGATGTTAGCGAAGGCCGACTCCAGGATCGTCCCACCAAGGCCGCTCGCCCCCAGGAGCGTCGCGTTACTCGACGGCAGCACGGTGTCGTTGGTAAAGAACCCCGCGCCAACGACGCTGATCGACTGACCGCCGTTCTCGCGCCCCACGTTGTTCGGTGCGATCGAGATGATCTGCGGGGCTGCCATGGCGAAATAGGTGAACCCGTTGCCGGGCTCGGTGGCGGGCACCGCGCTGAACGTCAGGTGCGGGCTGCCGCTCGGCTCGAGGCAGGGAGGCAGGATGAGCTGCGCGTACTTGGTGCCGGCGTTGCCGATCCCGCCGCTCGTGAGCCCCGGAGGGTTGAGCCCGGGGGGCAGGTCGGGGATGAGCGCCTCGATCACGAACTGACCTGGTGCGGGCGTCTGCACCGAGACGATGGGGAGCGCCGCGCTCGCGTCGGTCCCGTCCAGGTTTGAGCCGAGGTTCACCGTCGCCAACCCCGAGCGCGAATCCAGCGCGGTGTAGGACCCCATCGCCGGACAGGTCCCGGAGATGAAGATGGTCCCGCCGCCGGTTCCCTCGACGACGTTCGGCGGGTTGATCCCGGTCACGGTGACGTTGGCGAGGAGTCCGGGGCGAAACAGGGCGAATTCGGTTGCGGGCGGCGCGAGGACCGTCTCCTTCGGGGAAGACGGGAAGTGGTCGATATTGCGGACGACCACCTCGAAGAGGCCACCTGAGAGGCCCACCGGCGGGGTGGAAAAATCGACCTGAGTGTTGGTAATCGCGGAGGGCGTGAAGGTCGTTGGGCTCCCACCTTGGCTGAACCGCACCTCGGCACCTAGTAGGAAGCCGGCGCCCGTGATCGCGACCGCGCAATTGCCCGCAGTGAGGCCCGCCTGCGGTGTCATGGAGGTGAACACCGGGGTGATCCCGGTCTGGTAGACGAGGTACGTCGGAGCGGAGAAGTCCCCCGGGGCCGGGCTCGTCGTCGTCGTTGCGGCGGGGTTGCCCGCGTTATAGAGACCGGTCGATCCGAAGTCGACGCGGATCAGCGCCAACCCAGCTGAGGTCGTGGGCGGCGTGGGGATAGGACCCAGAGAGGGAGGCGCTACGACCATCAGCGCGGGCAGCACCGCGGGGCCGGGGTCATTGTCGATAAGGACGACCGAGAGCGCGTCGGATTCGTTGCCGGGGGTGGTCGTCGAGAGGAAAGACACCCGCGGGACGGTCATCGTCGCGCGTTCGAGAAATCCGGCCCCACTGATGATGATGGTCGGCGCTGACCCCTCTTGCACGACCTGTACGTCAAGCGTCGTGATGGAGGGTGACGTGGGGGGCTCATCGACGATGATGTCGACGCTGTTCGAGAACGCCATGGCCTCACCGCCCGGGCTCGTGGGCTGCCCGACGACAGCTTGCAACGCGAAGCCCACAGGCAACGGTACCGGCGCGCCGAGGTCCGGGGGAACGCGAATCGAAAACGACACGGCGCCATTGCTGTCGAGCACGAGTGGGAAGCTGCCGCCAAAGAAACCGAGGCCGTCGTAGGGCCCGAATGGTCCGATCGTGAAGGGGTCGATGCCGAGCGCCCCGCTGAAGCCAGGGACGGTCATGGGCGTGGCGAGGGGGTTGCCCATGAACAGCGTCACCGGTCTGCCGCCTCCTCCGGCCGACGAGATGGAGATGGTGAGCATCTCGGTGCGGATGAAGGGCCCCGCGCCTCCGTCGTACGCGGAGGCGACCGAGAGCGACGGCGCCTGGGCGATGAGCGGTGGGCAAATGACGGCGCAGGTGATGAGGAGGCGAAGAGTCCGTTCCATGACAGGCCTCGTGATCAGCAACGGGCGACCCAAGACGAAAGCGCAAGCTCCCGATCCCCGCGCGCCCCTTTAGCGTCCCCTTCCAGCCCGAAATGGGCAGGAAGTCCCTTTACGTATGCATCTTACGGCAGAACAGGCTGCCCAAGCAACCGGGACACCCTCAGCGGCTCATCGCGGGGCGGGGTTCCCAAAAGCCCGGTAGCCCCGAACAATGGCCGGTGCGGCTGTCATGGGGAGCGGGTGGGGCACCCGTTTCCCCCCGCCGCGCCTCAAGTTACCTGCGACCTCAACCTCATGGCGGAACTGCAGGTCCTCAACGGACCGCTGCAATGGAAGACTTTCAAGATATCCGGCCCGCGGTTTCTCATGGGCCGGCAGGACACCTGCCATCTCGTGCTGAACGACGGGTGGGTCTCCCGTGAGCACGCGGTGGTCATCGAGGCGTCAGCAGGCGAATACACGGTGCAAGATCTCGGCAGCGAGAACGGGATCTTCGTCAATGGGGCGCGGGTCCAGGACAGCAAGCTGAAGCACGCGGACATCTTGCGCGTGGGGCGGACGGAGATGCGCCTGTTCAACCCGACCGGCGAGGAGAGCGGCGTTGACCTGGGGGCGTTCACCCGCCCGTCGGGGGCTGGGCTGCCCGAGCCGTCGGAGGCCGCGAACCTCGACATGACCATTCACGAGCCCGGCGCGCTCAAGGTGGAGCGGCCCGACCTGCGGGATCGCGTCCGGCGTCTCGAGAAGCTCCTCAACGTGAAAGAGGAGGACAACAGTCGTCTCGCGGCAGAGAACGCGGTCCTCAAGCGCACGCTTGCCCAGGGCGGGCTGATCGACCCGGCTACAGGTCACGTCGACCTCCGACGGCTGACGACGTCCGCTCCCCGCGAGGCGCTGTCCCGGGACCTCTTGCCCCTGATCGGGAATCCGGCGTTCAGCGTTACCTGGCCGCTTTGTGACGGAGGCAGCATCGGTCAACTTGCGGCGGGGGACATCGCCCTCGGCGCGCATCGGCTCGGGATCGTGGGACTCGGGCGCGGGGGCGTTCGTATCGCGGACGCGATGCACGCCCTGGGGTGGCGGCACGTCGCGGCCGTCGCGGCCGACGCCGAGGTGATGGCGACGGTGCCATGGGAAACGACGCTCGAGCTGCCAGCGGGCCTCGAGGATGTCGGGGCGGTGGGGGCGCTGGTCGAGGAGCGTCGCCCCGAGATACGCACCCTGCTGTCGGCCGCCTTGGGCGTGGACCGGACACTCCACCTCATCACGGTCGGGCTTGGAGGCGCCACTGGCATCGGCAGCATCCCGGTTGTTTTGGGGGCGCTCCAGGCGCTCGATCCAGACACCCCATGCGGCGTCATCCTCTCCGTCCCATCGACCGCGTCTGCGACGGCGGCTCACCGCATGGCGACGATGCGCGATGGGGTCAAGACGGTGCTGCGGCTGCACGACGCAGGGAAGATTCGCCCGTTCGTGCTGTTTGACGAGTCGCGGCTAGAGCGGATCGTAGGGGAGCAGGCCCGCTCGGCCCAAAACGCGACGATCGCGGGCCTCATAGACACAGTGGTGCGGTTGCCGGCGCTCCCGTCCATTGGCGGTGACGTCGACTCCGACGCGTTGCGGACGTGCCTAGGGACCGAGGGGATGAGCTCATTCGGGCTCGCCGCCGCGAAGGAGACGGACGGAGCCTCAATCGGCGCTGCTTTGCGGCACGCGCTCAGTGATGGTTGGCTGTGTTCGCGCGTCGCGCCATCCCGGGGCCGTACGACGGTTGTCCTGGCCATGATCGGTAGCGACGTTCTCGCTGAGGACGCCTCCGTGGCGAACCGTGTCGGGGCTGCGATCGAGGAGGTCTCGGAGTTGTTGCCGCAGGCGGAGGTCTCGAAAGGAATCTACGAAGATTGTGGGCAAGGAGTGCGCATCGTGGCCTGGGTCGGGGGGCTTCCTTTCCCGGAGAGTTTGGCGGTCTGACGCCACGGGGCGGTCGGTACGCTATCGGGGTTGATGACGTTGGTTGGGAGACGGGAATGGACATCCTGAATCGCGCACGCGGAGCGCTGTTGGGGATGGCAGTGGGTGAAGCTCTCGGGGCTCCGTTGGACGGATTGAGTCCGGAGGAGATCGAGGAGAAGGTCGGTCGCATAGACGGCTTCCTCGATCCGGCTGATACCCAGCCGGCGTATCGGTCTGGATACTTCACTCACCGGGCGTACGAGGACGAGACCCAGGTCGCGTTGGCGACCGCAGAGACCCTGGTCGAGGACGCGGAGCTCCAGGCAGAGGGGCTCAGGTCGCGGCTCGAAGAACTCGGTCGACCCGTCGAGGGCAACGCGTTCGGTTGCTATCGGCGAGCCCGGCGTAACTTCCGCACCGCGGTCCGGCGCATGCTTGAGGGAGCGCCGTGGCAGGAGTGTGGCGTGAACACCGCCGGCGCCGGAGCGGCCAGTCGAGGTATTCCGATCGGGATCTGGTACCGCGATGAGCGGGATGGACGGCTTCGCGCGAGCGTCGAGGCGACGTTGTTGACGCATCGTGATCCCCGCGCGTGCGCAGCGACGGTCAGCGTGGCTGAGGCCGTGGCTGTCGCATTGGCTGCTGAGACATCCGACGCCCTACGTCCGGAGGCTGCCGCGTCCGCCATCGCCGCTTCCTGCCGCGACGCCGAGCGGCTCATGGAAGAGGAATATTCGGAGGTCCTGTATCCGGGATACCAGCCGTACCTGCATCAGTATTCGGACTCCACTTCGTTGCTGTCAGACCTCGTGCAGCTTGACATCGGGCCCGCGTTCGAGCGCATCGTCAAGCAGGCCTCCGATAAGGGGTCTCGGCCGATCACGTCTGCGACCCGCGGTTTTTCGCTGACGGCGGTCGTGTCGTCGCTGTATCTGTTCCTCACGGGCCTCGAGTCGTTTGAGGACACCGTGCTGGACACGATCTGCGAGGGCGGCAGCGCCGATACGCTCGGCTGCCTCGTCGGCGGCCTCTCCGGGGCCCTCCATGGCGTCGATGGAATTCCCGCGGAGTGGCGCGGGTCGCTCAAGAACAATGAGCATGTCGACGCCTACGGCGCCGCCCTCGTGGGGGGGGGCGACCGAGCGGCGTTGGCGCCGCTAGCTCTCACCGAGGCGTCGGTGACGCTTCCGGCCCCGCCGGGCCTTCGCAAACGATCGAGGCGGCGCCCAGACCCTCGCCCTTCGGCTCGGGGCCGGGGTGGCGCCGGGCGCCGCAAGGGAGGTGGTGGGCCTTCTATGGGAGGTGGTCGTGGAGGCGATCGATAGAATGCGGTTCCTGGACCGAACGGGGTCCGGCAGTAGGTTCGGATTGCCTAAGAGAACTCAGGGAGTTATCGGAGAGTCGTGAGCAGCAACGCTGTGCCGAGCCCGTCCTGGCGTAAGGACGTTGAAGTGGGAGCCCTCTCCCACGTGGGGATGGTCCGGTCCGAGAACCAGGACCATTGGGCCTGGTGGGAACCCGAAGACGACGAAGACCTGAAGGGCAAGGGCCGGGTCCTCGTCGTCTGCGACGGCATGGGCGGCCACAACGGTGGCATCGTGGCCAGCCGCACGACGGTCGAGGCGATGCTCGAGTCGTTCGACAAGTCGGCGACCTGCAACCTCAAGCGCCTGCTATCGACAGCGATCGACAGGGGCAACGCCTTGGTTCGGACGAAGGGGCAGGAGGATCCCGCGCTTCGCAACATGGGCACGACTTGCGTCGCCATTGCTCTGCGCGGTCCCCAGGTCCAGATCGCGAACATTGGCGACAGCCGGGCTTACCGGATCCACGACGGCCAGATCGAGCAGGCGACCCGCGACCACACGTATTTGAATGACCTCATCGAGATCGGCCTGCTTACACCAGAGAAAGCCAAGAACCATCCCGAGCGCAACATCATCACCCGTTGCGTCGGCATGGGCGACGTGGTCCAGGTGGACTTCATCACGCGACCGGCTGAGGCGGGTGACCTGTTCTTGCTTTGCTCTGACGGCTTGTACAACCACGTGGAAGATGACGAGATCTGCGAGTGCGCCTCCACGTATGCGCCTGAGGAGGCCGCGCAGAAGCTCGTCGACCTCGCAAACAGCCGCGGCGGCGAAGACAACATCACGGTCGGTATCATCCGAGTGACGGAGACACCGCCGGAGTTCGAAGTGGCCAACAGGGAACACCCTGTCGACGCGGCTGAGGACGAAGGACCCGAGACCCCGACTCCGATCATGACTATTGGATCGGACGAGGCGACGCCTTCGATCCCGGCGCCGATTGCTGGAAACCCTGGAAACGACATCACTGCGCTGCAGCAGCAGGTGAGCATCGATCTGCCCCGGACGGGCATGAAGGGGTGGATGATCCTGCTAGCCGCCGAGCTGATCATCTTGATTATTCTCCAGGCGTTGATTTTGGGGCACTGAGTCGACCACCAATGATCGGGACACGCGTCGGAGATTGGCTCATCACGGAGGAACTGGGAGACGGGGGGCACGCCTTCGTCTTCAAGGGAGTGCGTGATGGGGAGGTGGCCGCGATCAAGATGCTGAAGCCATCGGTCGCGAGCGAGGAGAACCTAGAGAAGCGTTTCAAGATTGAAGTCGAGGCGCTGAAGAGCCTGGACCATCCAGGAATCGTCGGGTTCAAGGACTACCTGTGTGTTGGCGGGTATCACTACCTCATCCTGGAGTGCATGGACGCGGGTGCGATTGACCACCTCCTGCGTGTGAACGGTGCGTTGGAGGCGCGATACGCGCTGCCGATCTTCTACATGATCCTGGATGGGATGAGCTTCGCGCACTCCTTCGGCTACATCCACAGGGACGTCAAGCCGAACAACATCCTGCTCAACAAGAGGGGCGAAGCGAAGGTCACCGACTTCGGCATCGCCAAGGTCGTTGGTGGCGAAGACTTGACCAGGCAGGGCTTCGTGCTGGGGACGACCCTGTACATGGCTCCGGAGTACCTGTCGCAGGGGGTCGTTTCTCCGCAGACGGATATCTATGCGTTGGGGGTCTTGCTGTACGAGATGCTCACGAATCGGAAGCCGTTCGAGTTCGAGACCGACGATGAGCTGCCTGTGCAATTTGCGAAACGCGTGTGCACCGGGAATCCGCCACCTCCGAGCGTCTACCGTCCGATCCCCCCGGCGCTGGAGAAGATCGTCATGAAGGCGATCGCTCGCGATCCGAAGAAGCGGTATCGGCAGGTCGACAAGTTCCAGGCGGACTTGAAGAAGGCGTTTCCGGAGCTCGTCGAGCGGCCGATCGAGATCCCGGAGGGTCGCCCCAAGACCAGCGCTGTTCAGATCATCGGGGATGTCGCGGCCGGCGCCGGTCGGTCCCCCGCGGCGGGGTCCAACCCCTGGCTTGCTCTTGGTGCCGCAGGGCTCGCCGCCGCCGTGGTGGGGCTGGTCGCCGCGTTCGTTTTCGGTCAGGGCGCGGGGATCTCGAGCATCGCTGGGCTGCTGTCCGCCGCCCTCGCCATCGCCTTCACCATCAAGCAGCGGCGCCCGGCGCCGATTTCGAGGACGGAAGAAGCGACCTTGGACGCGTCAGCCGACGACTCGAGCGACCCCTTGCCGTTTCACGGCGGCGTCGCGCCCCAGGGCGAGGTCGAGGAGACCAACATCTCCGAGCTCAACGCCTTCCTCGAGGTCACCGAGGGGAAGGCCAAGGGCAAGCGCTATGGCGTTCGCCCCATCTCCCGTATCGGCCGCGATCTTCGCTTCGACATCCGTCCACACGATCCCGAGATCTCGCGTCACCACGCGATGATCACCTTCACTGGCACGGGCTTCATCGTGAAGGACACGGGCTCGACGAATGGGACCTTTGTCAACGAAAACAAGGTGGCGCCTGGCACCGAGGCAGACCTGGAACACGGGAATATCCTCCGAGTGGGTCGCACCTCGATGAGGTTCGAGCACCAGAGGTCGGGCTAGCGATCCGAACGGTTGATGGGTTCGGTGGTCGCGGTCTCGGCGTGACGCAGCAGGCCCTGTATGGCGACCGAGCTGATGGCCCAGCCGGTGAGGTCCCGCCCCAGGGAGATGCCGATCAACTCATCCCCTGCGAATAGCGGCGTGCCGGCCGCTGGGGGCAGGGGCATGGCGTCGAGGTCGAACGCGAGGAGGGTGGCCGACTCAGGCTTCACGGCGCCCTTGTCCGCGTTGGTGAGCCGCCGAACCCCAAGGTCCTGAGGGGATTCCCAGGGCGGATAGAAGCGGAGCGTCCCGGCGCGCGGCGCGGCGGTGAGGGCTCGGGCCAGACGGGCGCTCTGGTCGAGCACGAGAAGGACGAGGTTGCCGTCCTCGCTCTTGCCAGCCGCCGGGTGAAGGACTCGTGCCTTGACCGGCTTCGCGCTAGCGAGGGAGCCCCCCGGTGCGGCCAGGAGCACCTTGGTGTGGCGTCCGTCAACGGTACCCCGGCGCAGCCAGGCCTTGAGCCGGAGGTCCACGTCGTAAGTGGTCGCGATGGCTTCGGTGCGGACGACCGCCCCGAAGCCGAGCGTCTCCTGGTCAACGAACCTGCCGCGATCATCACGGACCACGCCGAGGAGGCGTACGACCGTTCCACGAGGGCCGGCCGGCACGACCCCCGGTGCTCGCTTGGGGGTCGAGGTCTTCGGCCGACGGATGGCGCCGGACCCAATGGGCGACATCCCGGCGCCGATGGTGTCACCGGCACTGCCATCCTGCTTGCGGGTCTCAAGGGTCTCGATTCGATCGAGAAAGTGCCGCACCAGGATGAATCCGCCGATGAGCAACGCGCAGAAGACCATCAACGCGATGGCGACGACGATGCGCCGTCGCACGAGGCGAGGCGGCGCAAGGGACGCGGGGTCGAGCAGCTGGCGTTCTTCGGCGGTAGCGCCGATGTAGTGGGGCTCACGGTCCGACAAACGCGCGGGTTCTTGCTCTGGAGCCTCTGAGGTTACGGGGGGAGACGACGCTGATCCGACGGCGAATCGGATACGGGGCCCTTCCCGTCCGAGCCCGAGCTGGTCGCCGTCGGCGAGGGGTGCTCGCCGGATGCGGCGGTCGTTCACGTAGGTCCCGTTGAGGCTGCCCACGTCATAGATAATGGGGATGCCGTCTTCGACTCGAATTTCGCAGTGCCGGTGGGAGACGGAGCGCTCTCTCTCGGCGTCGAAGGAGCAATGGTTGTTCTTGCCGCGCCCGATCGAAATGCGGGTTCCCGTGAACCGCTCCTCCGTCCCCTTTCGGTGACCGGTGAGGTGGCGCAGCGCGATGTGAAGCGCCTTCTCTCCCGGCTTCTTTACTTCGGAATCGGAGATCGTCACCGCTGCTTTATCCGAATGGGGTGCACCCTCGTCAGCCCCCAGCCCGTCCCACGAGCGAAAAGGGGCGCGACCAAGTGGCACCCGTCTTTGCTGGGACTGCTCTCGCCTCGAACGCCGAAGGGCTCGCTGCGGACCAGTTTCCAGGCGTTTCCGGTCGTGCCCGAGGATCCCGAGTCCCCGCGAGAACGAACACTCGATGACCTCGGACCGTCCAGCCCACCGTAACCGAATCTGGGCAGGTGGCCTGATCCTATCGCTCTGCAGCAGTTGAGGTTCGAGCAGTTCTTGCCGTTCCCCTGGCCGGGTTGACCCAGGCCGATCGTATGGGATGCCGCGACGGGAGGGTTTTCCTCTCGACCCTCCGGCGGCGCCTGTCGCACGGTGGGGCCGCGTGGATGGTCGAGCCGTTCTTCGCCCCCCTCTTCTCTCACCCTGCGGATTTCGTTCAGAAAGGCGGACCGTTCTCCTTCGAGGAGGTGCTTTGCGGATGCTTTCCGCACGGCGCTCTCGATCGCGGCGAGCTCCTTGCGGGCGGCCTCGCCCCCGCGACCTGCGACGCTCTCGCGCACCTTCTGCAGCCGGTCCTTCAGCACCTGAGGGATTGAGTAGGGCGTCAGCTCGGCGAGGAATCGAATCGCTCGCTCCTTCCCCGCGACGTCCCGTACGACGAGGACCAGCGGCCCTTTTCCTGGCGGCGTCGCCGGATCACCCAGGGCTCCTCCTTCACCGAGGGGGAGGTCGCCGTCGCCCAGCGTCGCCCGGACGACCATGCCGTTGGTCACCTTTACGACGAGCTCGGACGGCCGTTTGAGCTGGATCGGTCCGTCGTGTCCGACCACCTCGCCGTTGTGAAGCAGGTCGATCACCACCGCGGGGACCACCGCAGGGGTGACCACTTTGAACGCGAGCCCGGTCACGTTTCCCGCGGCGTCGCGCGCGCGGATCATCATCGCGGCGGGGAGGACCTCGGGAACGCCTACCACGAGCGTGACGACGTCGCCGTTCTTCTTGCGCGCGAGGACGACAGTTCCCGTGACCGTGATGTCGGCATCGCCTCCTGCTTCCTCGACCGTGATCTCAAGGCGCGTTCCCGGGCTGGCCTCGAAGGTGTCGCGTGGCCCGTCCTCTGCCGGGTCCCAGGCGCCGATCCGGATTGTTGGAGGGACGTGATCGACCCGAAGCCTCGCCGTGGCGAGATGGCGGCTGTCGCGACTATCAGTGAATCGGATTTCGCGGTCCGCCATGGCCTGATCCGCGACATCGAGGACGACGCTCAGCGCCGAGCTTCCGCTGTCGCCGAGCTCATGGGTCCCGTGCTTGAAGACGGTTCCACCACGCGGTTCCAGCAGTGTCCACAGGATCGCCCCTTCGCCGTCGTGGGTCAGGGCGAACGCGACCTTTCCGTGGGTGACGGCGATGGCATCCAACCCGACGTCCACGCCATTCACCTTGATGGTACGGAGACGAATCGGCTGGCGCGCTCGGATTGGAAACGACCGCTCAGGGGTCGCGTTTCCGAGGGCATCCTCCGCCTGCACGACGACGCCTCCTTTGGCGTTCTCGGGGACGCGCAGGCGACGGGACTCTGACCTGGGGCCCTTCTGTGCACCTGCGGGGGAGAGCCCGGTCGGGATGATGCGTACCGGGCCGAGGCCGTTCTCGTCTTCGAGGACGACCTCGATCACGCTGCCCTGCTCTAGCACGGTCACGGTGTCTTCGAGCAGCGGTTTGCCAGCGCAGCTGACGGTGATGGAAGGTGCGGCGGTGTCGGCGTGGACGACCCACGTCCTCAGGACGGCGGAGCCGCGCAGCAGGCTGATGCCGGTCTTGCCCGAATGCTTGAGCTTCACGGACGCGACGAGGTGCCGCCCCTCGACGCGCAAGGGGACGGCTGCAGCCCCATCCGTGCGTACGCCCATGCCGACCACGTGGGCGGGGATGCCGGGGTGCAGGGCGACGCGTAGCTCGTGCTCGAGTCCAGCGACCGCCACTCCGTGGGTCGCGAGGACCGTGTCCGAGAGCAGCACTTCAGAGACGGGAAACCAGCGCTCGTCTTTCACGTCGAGGGTGAAGGACGTCGTCGTCGTCGTGTCGAGCTGGTTCCTCGCCGTGACTTCGATCTGGAGCGGCCCCTCGGATCCGATCAGGTTGGCGGGGAGAGCCACGCGGACGCTGGATTTTTCGAGCCCGGAGACGGCGTCCTCATCGTCGCCTGCGACCCACGAAACGCGAGACAGGCCTCGCTCGTCCGTGACCTCGATCGTCACTGGCGCTCCCGGGGGGACCAGGATGCGGGTCGAACCGTCGGCGGAGGGACTCACGGGTTCGTTCTCGCCGACGGTCACGTTGATCACGGGGCAGCCTCGATCGAGCCGCAACCGCATGGTGCCGTCGAGCACGTGGTCGACGGTCGTCCCGTCGGGCAGCTCGATGACGGCCGTGATCGGCAGCGTCATCGCCTCTCCCGACTCGGGGAGGCTGATAAGCGTGGAGACGGTGTCGTTCTCAAGCCGGACTTCTTCGTCGCCGAAGGTCAGCGCGCGGAGGGGCCCCACGAGGTCGGCTGGCCGGATCCGTGCGCTCACCCGTATGGGGCTTACGCCGAAGAGAAGTTCTCCTTCGGCGCTGGGGTCGAACGAACGCTTGCCCACCCTCTGGATCGGGTGATGCCTTTGGAGGGCCAGGGAGACCACATGTATCGTCAGTTTTTTGCAGCGTTCCGCTTGGTTCTTCGTCAGCGTGTCTCGTTTCTCGAGCTCGCGAAGGGCTGTCAGGGCACGTCCGATGGACCCGTCCGTGAGGCGCTGCTCCGCCCGTTCGAGGAGCGCGTCGTCTTGCATCAAGGAGGACAACCGGCGGGCGCTGAGAAGGATGGGAATCAGGAGCAGGATGGCAACGATCATGCAGAGGAGCGCGCGGCGATCCATGATCAACGTCCCCCCTCCGGCTCCGGCCACAGGATCCGGACACCGATGTCCCGCAGGCTCTCCAGGTCACGACCTTCCGCGTGGGGTTTGCGCCCGATTAGCCCGCCGCCTGTTGTCGAGTTGTTGCCCTGGTGTTGATAGCTGCCACCCATGGTGGCGTTCTCGGCGATCCACTCCGCGACGTTCCCGGCCAATCCGCGCAGCCCGAACGGGCTCTGAGGACTCATCGCACCCGCGGCCCGCGGCCCGCCCGACGGGTCGGCGAAGTTGCACCACTCCCGGCTACTTGGGTGCCGGAAGTACCGGGTGGCGGACTTCGGGCCGGAGCTGGCCACGAAGACGAGCCACTTGGCGTCGGGCTTGGTGAACAACCCCGCCGCGTTCTTCCACTCGTCAGCCGTCGGGAGTCGCCCGCCGCCGCATTCGAACGCGAAGAACGCCGCGACGTCGTAGTAGACATATCGCAGGGGCATGTCGTCCTCGGCCTGCTGGTTGCGCTTCCAGACCGCATCAATCCGCGCGCGGTCGATCCGGGTCGCGGCTGCCGCGCTCACTCCGTCTATCTCGGAGAGCTGGCTTTTGAAGGCCTGGATGCGCGCCGCGAGGTCCGCGCTCACCCGGCCTCTGAATGCTCGGAAATGCCCGACCGTCGCTTCGGTCTCGGCCATATAGAAGCGCGTCTTACCCTCGTGGACGACGGGGACCGCGCGCATGCCGGCCAAGGCCTGGATCTGTGCCACAGAGAGCACCGTCGTCGGAGGCACGACGGGGCGCTTCGGCTTCATCGTGACGTCGACCTGGTGGGTCGTTTCGTGGCCGGCGATATCACGGGCTATGACGCTCAGCCGATAGGTGCCGGGCCCGCGTTCCTGGTTAGGGATGCCGTAGACGTTCTGGCCAGAGGAGGAGAGCGGAGTGAAAGATGGCGCGCCGCCGGAGAGCTTGAACGCGACACGTTCGATCCCGTAGGCGTCGTTGACGTGGGCGCTGAATCCATCGAATCGTTCGACCTCCATGGCGTCTTCGGTGACGACTCGGTCTTCGTGCCTGATCGCGATTGCGGGAGGCACCGTATCGATCCGAACGCGTGTCTCCGCGAATGGTGTGTCCGCCATCCCGGTGTCGTCTCGTTCGGCCGTCAATTTGACGACATACTCGCCGTCCTTCGGGAGCTTGAGTTCGACCTTGAAGCTCTTGGAGATGTCCTTGACGGGGATCGTCTCCGAGTAGCCGTCGGCCGTGACGCCTACCTTGATTCCCACGACTCGCGGAGCGCGGTTTGATAGGTCGAGGGTCACGACCCGTGAGCGCGCGACCCAGGTGTCGTTCCGTTCTGTGCATCCGTCTTCAGCGGTCACGCGGTTCAACTGAGGGGCGTTCGCTTCTCGGATCAGCAATAGCTCGATCGGGGTTGTCCGTCCGGATAGGTCTTTGACGTCGAACTTGATCACGCGACTGGTCCAGTTCGGGACGTCGCGGAACGCCCACGTGACGTGCTTGCCGCGTGGCGAGAAGTCGGCGACCAGGGGGTCGCCGCCAATGTTGGAGATGACGGCCGCCTCGTCGCTGGAGAAGCCACAATCGTCCTCGACGCGCAGCTTGATGTTGCTGAGTCGCGACACCTGGAGGCCGTTGATAGCGAGCAAGGAGGGGTTATCCGTGACCTGCAGGCCGTTGCGAATGACGTGCCAGGTGGGCCGCTCTGCGTCCCGCTTCCATCGCAAGGTGTCGAACCAGATGGGCGGCGCAACCGTGCTGTCGTCGCCGACCACCTGGTACCAATGGAGGTCGACCGATCCAGACTGGCCTTCCAGCCCGGGTATGCGAACGCTGGTCGGGTTCGCTTCAGCGACCGCGATGTCCGTCGTCTGGATCTCCGCCGTGCCCTCGGTCTTGAAGCCGAGGAGAAAATGCCCAAGCCCGGCACGATTCTCGACCACGAGATCGATGCTGTTGCCCTTGATGGGGACGACGCGTGTGTCGAACTGGCGCGGGATTTCCAGGGGGGCCACGAGTTCCCCGGCCTTCTTCACGTAGAGGGACGGGGGCTGTACGTGGACGAGGACGGAGAGGGCGCTCGACTTGCTGCCGGCGAAGTCTTGGGTTTGGTAGCGGATGCGCCACTTCCCAGGAACCATCTCCTTGCCTTGCGGCGCGGCGACCTTCAGCTCGATTCCGCCCTCCACCGCCGCGCTCGAAGCGCGCAACTCCAGATCTCCTTCGAGTGTTTCGATGGAGATGTCCGTGTCCTGCTCATCGATGCGCCCCGCGTCCTGCACGCGAATTACGATCGGAGGGAAGCGCCCCACTGTCAGGGTCCCGTCGATGGCGCTGGGTTGTTCGTACAGGGTGGTGGTCAGTCTTGGTTTTATCCGGTCGACGAAGACCCCATAGCGCGTGATCACGCGGTTGTCTTCGGTCTTGATGACCAGGTTTCCGCTGCGCGCTTCCGGCGATGGAAAGGCGAGCGTGGCGTTGAACTCGCCGTCGCTGGCTTGCTGGAGCGCCTCTCGGCCGACCTCTTCGCCGGCCGCATCCTCCAGCACGGCGATCAGGCGGTCGTTCGCCGTTACGCCTGTCGCGGAGAGCCGCACGGCGAGGCCGCGCTCTTCGGGGACGAAGAACGCCCCTTCGGCGCGTTGCCGGCCGGCCACCGTGATGTGGTTGACCGAGGCGCCGATGACGTCGACTCTCCAGGAGAGGAGACTCTCGTTGCCGGCGAGGTCGGAGACCTTGACCGCCACGTCGAATGCCTTCTGTTCCGGGATATCCTCGGGCAGGCGAATCGCTCCTCCACCCCCGATACGCACTTGGCGAGTCTGCCCGGCGTAGGAGACGGTGGCGTTCTGTTGCAGTCCGTCCGCGTCCATCGCCGCGATCTGGAACAAGCTCGCCATGGACTCGCTGGATCTCTTGCGTAACGGCTCGCTGGGTGGCTCGTCGATCTTGAACGGCTGCGTTTCTTCGCCGACGGGGCTGTATGTGAGCCGCATTGTCGGAGCGACCGGGTCATGGACGACCTTGACCGAGTCGGCCATGGGCTGACCCCTGAAGGTGAAGGCCACGGAGTGGGTTTGGGTGGCCGCATCGCCGATGTCCGGCAACTTCAGTGCGACTACGTAGCGCGAGCCATCGCGCTTGACGGGCGTCGCTGTCCCGCCGATTGATGCCTCGACGTCTCCGTCGGACAGGGGTGTCGCGGCGAGATCGAAGGGGGGGCACTCGAGGTCGAGGGGCAAGAGCAAATCAGCCCGGTTGGTGCGGATCAGTCCGAGGGGAGTGCGTAGACGCGGCGCTACGCGGATAATCGTGACCTCGCTGTTGAATTGTCGCCCGGTGAGGTCGGTGACCTCGAGGGTTCTGCTGTCGGGATCGCCCGGGTCTTGCGTGACCCGGACGCTCTCGAGGCGGTCGCCCTCGTCGCTTCGCCACCGCATGATGCGGCCACCTTCACCGTCGCTGAATCCGCTCTCTTCGTCGACGACCTCGAACACGATCGGGCTTCCGTGCATCGCGCGGATGGTTTGACCGAGCGGCTCCGTGTGGCCGCCGTGGGTGATGACGGTGCGTCGCGGCGGCGTAGGGTCGTGGACGACGGTGAAGGACAATGGCTCCGCGGCTTCTTCCCGAACCAGGAGCGTCACCGCGTAAGTTGTGGCCGCGTCGGTCTTATTGGAGCCGAGCGCGATCTCGTGGATGAGGGGCTCGGAACCCATGGTGGCTTCGGGGCCCGGGACTTCGAGCTCGCCCTCGACCCGCACCTCCGTGTCGAAGACAGCCCCCTCCTGTCCGACGACCGTGATGCCCACGGCGTTTTCTCGGACGTAGTAGGTGGATCCCGGCTCGAAGTTGTCCGCTCTGACAAACCGGATGCCGAACGGAATCCTGGCGATGGTGGGCGGTTCGGGGGTGAGGATTTGGATGACCGCGATCGTTGCGACCACGAGCGCCACCGCCGCGACCAGGGCTATGGGGGATCGATACCAGGGGCGCGCCGGAATTTCGTCGGGCGCGAAGACGACGCGCAGGTCGTCAAGAACCTCGGCGGCGCTCTGGTATCGGTCATCCGGCTCCTTCGCCAGCAGCTTCAAGATGATGCGGTCGAGGTCAGGCGAGGCTTCGGTCGCGATCTTCGACGGCGGGGTCGGCTCCGCGTTGCAGTGCTGGTAGACGATGGCGATCTGGTTGCCCTGGAACGGCCCTCGGCCCGTCGCCATCATGTAGAGGACACAGCCGAGGCTGTAGAGGTCAGAGCGGTTATCTACGGACTGATCGTTGATCTGCTCGGGGCTCATGGTGGCGGCGGTGCCGCCGCCGACGTCGTGGGCACCCGTATCCGGTCCCTGACTACCCTTCGAGCGCTTGGTCACCTTTGCGATGCCGAAGTCCGTGATCTTGGCGACGTGGCGGTGAACGAGGACGTTCGCCGGCTTCAGGTCTCGATGAATGACCGGCTCGTCACGGTCGTGGGCTAACGAGAGGCCGTCGCACAGTCCTCTCGCAATCTCCCAGAACCGTTGCCCCGAGAGCGCGCCCTCCTCTTCGATGACTTGGGCGAGGGTGCTGCCCTCCACGAACTCCATCGAGATGAACGGGGTCCCTCCGTCGGTGCCGACGTCATAGATGGTGACAATGTTCTCGCAGCGCAATGCGGCTGACGCCCGCGCTTCGTTGAGCACGCGCCTCTTCGCCTTCTCCTCCTCGATCTGGGTCGCCACTTTCAGCGCGACCTTCCGGCGAAGATCGGGGTCCCAGGCCTCGTACACGGAGCCCATGCCACCTCGCCCGACGAGCCGCTTGATGACGTACCGGTTGATTGTGTCGCCCTCGGCCAACTCGGCGCCAGGCGTGTCCTTGGGGAAGAAGAAATAGCCGTCGGCGAGCCCTGTTTCGCTCTCTGTCCGTAGGGGCACGGGCGTGGTGTAGTCGGAGTCGGGCGTCGCCGAGGCGTCGTGAAACACCTCGCCCGCGTTGGCGCGTTCACGTACGGCGTTCAACACCTCGAGGACCTCGTCGAGGAGCGGGCGGTCCTCGGGTGTCTTCGCGAGGCATCGCATGATGACGGCCTGCAACTCCGGTGGAATCCGCATCCCCTCGCGGAAGCTCCCGATCGGGCTCGGCGGCTCCTTCTGGATCTTCTTGAAGTCCGGGATGCCACGAATCTCCAATGGGACATGCCCGGTGACCATCTGGTAGAGCACGACGCCGAGGGAATACACGTCACTCGCGGGAGTCAGGTCGAAGCCGCGGGCCTGCTCCGGGGAGAAGTACTGGGGCTTCCCCATGATGGTGAGCATCTCGGTCACCTGGTCGAGCTCACCCCCGATCGATTTCCCGATGCCGAAGTCGAGGAACTTCGGCACCCGAATGCCGTCCGCGTCCTTCACGAGCACGATGTTGTCGGGGGCGAGATCGCGATGCAGGATCTGCTTCTCGTGGATGCTCTTCAGTCCTTCGACGAGGTGAACGCCGTAGTGGAGCAGCGTGTGGACGGGCAGTACGTCCTCGCCCCGTCGAATGAAGTAGCTGAGTTGCTCGCCCTCGAGCAACTCCATGGCGATGAACCAGTCGCCGTTCTCGGAGCACGCGTGCTGGACGAAGTCCACGACGCGGGGATTGCCGGCCAGGATCTGGAGTATTTCAGCTTCGCGCTTGAAGCGCCGGAGATTGCGCTCCGCTTCCTTGGGGTTCCGGTCGAGGAATTCGCGCGAGAGGATCTTGATTGCGACGAAGCTCGAGGTCTCCTCGTCGCGTGCGCGGTAGACGGTGGCCATGCCACCTGCGCCTACGCGCTCCAGGATGGTGTACCGGCCGTTGAATACCGTTCCCTTGAGATCGTCACTCATGCGGGGTCCGTGTGGGTCGGTCCGCTCGGCGCCGCTGTGTGCGCCGCTGTGTGCGCCGCGACGTTTGAGAAATCCATAGTAGCAGTGGGCTAAACGTCCGGCAAACCCACTGTATGCCACGACTTGTGATATGTGCGCTTCTTGACAGGGGCCCTGGCTGGCGGCATGCTGCGCGGCATTCCGAAGGGAGCGGGGTGCGATGAGAAGCTGGATCGCCTTGCCGGTTGTTGCGCTTGCGTTCGCTATCTGTGCGCCGGACGCTTACGCGCAACCCGCCGTCGAACGGCTGAAGTCCGAGGTGGCCGAGCTCAAGGGGCTGCTTGCCAAGCAGCGAGCCGACTTTGAGAGGGCGATCGGCGACCTCAAGGAGCGGCTCGACAGGGAGCTCGCGGACGAGGTCAAGAAGAAGCTCGAGACCTATGTCGACGACATCGTCGCTCGCAAGAGCAAGTTCTATCGTCGTCCTCCCGCGGGCAGCAAGGACTCGAGCATTAACTACTCAGTCTTCGACGCCCTGGAGGGCGGGCTGATCTTCTCCGGCCTCTTCCGGACCCGGTTCGAGCATCGAGGCCAAAACGTCGATTTCAACAGCGGCGACAGCGGCCTCGACGATGAAGGGCCGAGGTTCAATGGCCGCTTCAGGCTCGGATTTGGGGCCGTCATTGTCCGTGGATTGAACGAGGACCGCACGAAGGTCACGGCGCTGACCGAGTTTCAGGCTGTCGGCACGTTCGCAAACAACACGTATTTCTCATTCAGCGGTCCCAGCGGGGTCCCCGTCGCGACGGAGTTCACGATCTTCAAGGAGCCGTTCGAGCAGGTCGGGCTCTACCAGGGCTTCATGTCGTTCGACCATGTCCTCGGTGACGACATCTTCCTGAGGCTCGGGCGGCAGGAGGTGATCCTGCCCGAAGACGACAGCAACGAGTTCATCTTCGGTAACAACAGTTTCTATGACGGGACCGTTCACGACGGGTTGCTGCTGACCTGGGCCCCGTCCAGGTTCAGCCTCTCCGGCTTTTACTTCAAGGAAGCGCAATCCGACACCGAGCTAGCCGTGACGTTGCCGGCCGACGACTTCGACGAGGATTGGTTGGCGGGCTTCTACGCTAGCTGGAAGCCGGGGGAGGCGACGAAGACGACCGTCGATTTTTACGCCCTGTACTTTGATGCGCGGTCCAACTTTACCGACGCGTTCGTCACCCGCACGACGGCGTTGGCCTTCGACGGCGCGCTCACGCCGCCGATCCTGGGCCACTTCTGGACGCTCGGCGGCCGACTACTGTGGAGTGAGATCGACCTGTTCGGTGGCCTGCTCCAGGTCAACGCGGAGGCCGCGTTCCAGACGGGAAACAACGGCGTTGAGGATGCGGTGTCGGGGGGGCTGGACGAGCAGTCGATTCACGGGTGGTCGACGGAGGTCCTCTTGAACTATTGGGTCCAATCCGAGGATCTTCAGCCGATCGTGTCGCTGTCGTACTACTACGCCGGCGGTGGCAGCGAGAACCCGGGCACCGCCACCGGTTTTCCGCCGACGCACATCGGGTTTCAGCCGCTGTTCATCAACCGCCACTTCGACCGCCCTGTCTCTGCCAGGGAGCGATACGACAAGCCGTACCACTCGGGTGGCGGTCGCTACGGGAACATGGACCTCATTCCGCTCACCAACATGCACATCGTCAAGGCGGCGGTGTCGATTTCTCCTGCGGACAAGTTCGAGATCGGCCTCGCCGGTGTCATGGCGATTACCGCCGACAACGAAGGGTGGGGTACGGGGGTCTTCGGATACGAGGTCGACCTGTTCGGCTCCTACGATTACAAAGACTACATTCGCTTCTCCGCCAACCTGTCCGTGTTCTTTCCCGAGAGCACGGCGACAGACATGTCGGAGTACTACTTCTTCAGCGGCACTGGCCTCGACGGCGAGCCCGACAATGACATCGCCTTCGCGTTCTACATCCAGGCCTTGATCGCGTTCTGAGTCGGCGATCCTGTCGCGGTCCACGCTCGTGACCGTCGTCTGTTCAACGGTCAGGGTGGTCCATGCTCCGCATCAGCTCGCGGATTCGGCGCGCAAGCGCGAAGAGTACGCGGGAATCACGGGTCTGCATGGGGCCCAGGGTCATCAGTCGCTGGATGGACTGCTCGCATGCGATGTCGTTGCCGTCGTGCATGATCCCGACGTCCTTCAGCGTATCGAGGAGCTCCGATTCGAGCCGGTGGCGCATGTCCGCTGTGATCAGACGCCCGGGGTCGCTGTCGGCGACGGCTCCCCGTGACCCGGCCGCGAGCCAGACCTCGTATGCGATGAGGAGGACGGCCTGACTGATGTTGAGGGCCCGACAGCCGGGCGCAGTCTCAATGGCGATGGTCTCGTGGGCGAGCCTCAACTCTGCGTCGTCGAGGCCGTGATCCTCGCGTCCGAAGAGGATGGCGACGCGCCCCCTGGCGGCCTGTTCGACGATGCGCTCCCCTGCTTCCCGTGGGCGCAGCGTGGGCAGCCGATAGCGCCGTTTTGCAGTCGTCGCGATGACGAACGTGGCGTCCGCGATGGCCTCTGGCAGGGCCTCGGTGGTGCGAGCGCTGCGCAGCAGGTCACCCGCCTTGACCGCCATGGCCGTGGCCTGTGGGTGGTTCAGGCGCGGACCGTTCACGACCACGAGGCGGCTCATGCCGAAGTTCTTGAGTGCGCGCGCGGTCGAGCCCACGTTGCCGGGGCCGCGTGGTTCCACGAGAACGATGTCGATGTTGTCGAGGACCATGGGGTCCATGGCTGCATGATACGCGCGCGCGAACGGGTTGCATTACCGGAATGGCTCCCAGCCGTCTGTTCGAGGGTTCCGAGCAAGTTTCTGGGTCGGTGGTGGTAGATTGGCGGTTCCGAGTGGAGGTGCGAGAGCGGCGCCGAGCAGCTTGAGCCCGTCCGGCTGTCGGAGGAGCAGTATGTCTGGCCGAATCCATAGCTTGCTGATGATCGCGATGGCGAGCGCGCTTCCCGCGCAGCAGCTCATCCAGTTCGAGGACGGATCGCGCGTCGAGGGCCGGGTGACGCGGGTGGAAGGCGCGAGCATGATCGTCACCGTGTTCGGGGCTCGCCCGGTTGTCGCCGGCACGCTCGACGGGCAGGTACCGGCAGATGACGTGTCTCGACTCCGGGCCCTGTACGCCGAGCAAGCGGAGGACGTAGTCCCGGGCTTCACGGCAGGCCGCGTAGCGCTGGCGCGGTGGTGCATGGAGCAGGGGCTCCTGTCCGGCGCCAAGGAGCAGATAGAAGCGGTTGTTCGGGTGGACCCGGATTCTCGTTCGGCGAACGCGTTGATCGGCGAGATCGCCGCCGCGTGGCGTCTCGACACGGCGGAAGGTGGGGCCAAGCCCCGAGATCGCCGCCGGTTCGTGAAGGACCTGTTCTCGCGGCACGCGGCCAAGGACCTGACGACGGCCATGATTGCGTGGCACAAGGCCCAGGCGCTTGATCCAGCGGAGACGCTGCGCCCGGCGCTGAAGGGGCTCAAGCACAAGAGCGCCGGCGTGCGCTGGCTATCGGCCCGTGTCCTCGCGCGGCATCGTAACCACCCTGAGCGTATCAACCCGCTCTACAAGCGAGCGCTCGTGGACCCGGCCTCCGTCGTGCGCAGGGCAGCCGTGCGCAGCCTCAAGGTGACGAATGACCCGGTCTTCGCGCGGTTGTTCGCGAAGAACCTCGGCAATCCGAAGCAGCGACTCCGGATGACCGCTGCGGAGGCGCTCGCCGAGCTGGGGCTCGAGCAGGGCGTGGAGCCGCTCGTCGGCGCGCTCAAGGCGCTCGCCAGCGGAGGAGGCGGGGTCCGCGCCCATATCGCGGTCACCACGCAGAAGGCGTACGTGAAGGACTTCGATGTGGAGATCGCACAGGCCGCCGTGATCGCGGACCCCATCGTGGACATTGTCACCGAAGGGGTGGTGCTTGACGTGACCGTCGTCGGTATCTCGGTCGAGCGCGGGGCCTATACCAGGGCGCTTCGCAGGCTTACAGGTGAGGGCTTCGGCGCCGACGTGAAGGCCTGGGAGGGCTGGTTGAGGCGTCGCCAGAAATAGGGCCGCGGGGGCTCGCCCGCTGTGCCCTTCAGGGTCAATAGCCGAAGGTCAGCGCCATCCCGTTGCTCGCGTGCCACGTGAGGTGCACGGGGTCGAAGCCGCCAACCTGAGCGTAGAGCGTACTTCCGCCGGCCACTGCGATCACCGAGGGCAGGATGTAAAAGCCGAGCGAGAACGCGCCTGCCGCGTCATGGGTGTACGAGATGGTCGGCGCGAGCGTTGTCAGCTCGAGGAGCAGGGTGAGCGGGCCGCCCGGGAGCGTGACCGTGAGGTTGGCCGGATTCAACGAGAGCCCTATCTGGCCGGGGCCGCTTGCCGGTCCGTTGCTCACGACGAGGTGGAGGACCTCGCCGGTATTCGTGCCGCCCGACGTCGTGAGGTCGATGGTGTTGAGCCCGCCGAGGCCGCTGCCGTAAGGGGCCGCCCCCTCTGCTGCGTAGACCACCACACTCCCTGCGTCCGTCATCGGACCGGGGTCGTATCGGGGCGCTCCGACAATGACATCGGGGCGCCCGTCGCCGTTGTAGTCTCCGCGACTCGCGATGGCGGAGCCGAACTCCTCGCCAGCGGTGCCCCCCTCGGCGAGGAAGAGCTGTTGGGAGTTCTCGTCATGGATGACCACGCGACCCTGGTTGATGCCGAGCGGCCCGTCCCACCCGGGCCCGCCGCAGATGACGCTTAGGAGCCCGTCACCGTTCCGATCACCAGCCGGGGCGATCTGGGAGCCGAATGACTCGCTCACCTGTGTGCCCGACAAGGTGACGATGGGGGCCGCGCCGTTGTTCAGGCTCTCCCGCAGGAAACCTCTGCCGCTCGGGAGCCCCGCCGAGGTGTACCACGGTGCACCCGCGAGGTAGTCATTGCGGCCATCGCCGGTGACGTCGGCAAATCCGCTCACGCAGAACCCCAAGAGGGAGCCGCTCTGGCCCTGTACCTGCGCGATAATCGACGCAGTGAGGCCGTCAGCGAAGTAGATCTGCCCCGAGTCCATGCCATTCGTGTCGGTGAATGGCGCGCCGATGATCACATCATCGTCAACCCCTGCGTTGATGTCCCCGGCTCCCGAGACGGAGTGGCCGAAGTGCCCGCTGGGGTGCGGAGGGGTGATCATGTGGAGGACGGAACCATTGGTCGCCGACAAGATGAAAGCGGCGCCCGTGTCGTTGTTGTGGCCGGGGGCGCCGATGATGACGCTTGGAATTCCTGTCCCGTGGGTGTCGCCGGCATACGCGACGTCAAACCCAAAGCGGTCGCCCGTACTTGTTCCGGTTTGGGTCCAGATCTGATTGCCAGTCGCCCCGGACAGCAGATACACCCGCCCCGTATTCAGCCCGAGAGAAGAATCTCCCCAGGCGCCGACGAGCAGGTCCGCGACGCCGTCACCGTCCACATCGGGCACGGAGTCGAGGGTCGCTCCGAATTGCTCGGCGAAGCCGAAGCCGAAGCTCTGGTAGATGACGCCTCCTCGGCGCCGCCGCACCTCGACCCTCCCGTTGGCAAAGTAGTTGCCGCTGTACCACGGAGCGCCAATGGCGATCTCATCATCGCCGTCTCCGTCAATGTCACCCAGGAATGCGACCGCAGACCCGTAGCGCTCCCCAGGCTGCTGGCCGAAGTATCGGTACGGCGACGGCTGCGCATTCAGGTACGCGGCGAGCAGCAGGCAAAACCCCAGCGCACGGAGGATGTTGCAGGCAAAGGACATTGGCTGATTGCGGACAAACGGGTACTTCCCGATCGTACGCTTGGCTCTGACCAGTCGCAATAACGATCGGCGCGAGCCCGGGTAGGGCTTGCCGGGGCCGGGGTTTTGCGCCGGGTGGGTCCGCTCCGGCCTTGCAGCGCACGGGGTGACCGGCTATCAGACGCCATGCCGGAGACGGGCCATATTCGCGTTGACGAGGAGTTTCCGCTGGCGCTCGGAGGTTCGTTACCCGAGGTCGGGATCACGTTCGAGCAGTGGGGCGATGTTGATGCGCCTGGCGACCGTACGATCGTGATCATGCCGGCGCTCTCGGCCTCCGCTCATGTATCGAGCGGGGTCGCCGATCCGACGCCGGGCTGGTGGGAGGCCATGGTCGGGCCTGGTCGCTGGATCGACACGGACCAGTGGCGTGTCGTTGCCGGGGCGATCCTTGGGGCCCCGTTCGGTTCGTCGTCTCCGCTCAGTGAAAACGTGCATGGGGGAGGCCAGTGGGGACGTGACTTTCCGCAGATCACACCGGCGGACCAGGCGCGTTGCCACGCGCTGATGCTCGACCACCTCGGGATTGAGCGCGTGCATGCGGCCATAGGCGCGAGCCTCGGCGGGATGCAAGTTTTGCAATTTGCGGCGATGTACCCGGAGCGTGTCTCGCGGATCGTCAGCATCTCGGCGACCGGCAAGACGACGCCAGGGACGGTGGCGCTTCGGCGCGTGGGTCGCAACGCGATCATGAACGACCCGGATTTTGCTGACGGACGATACGCGGGCGGCAAGGGCCCGCTCCGCGGCCTCGCCGTCGCCCGCGAGCTCGGGACGATCTGCTACCGCTCTCGAGACGAATTCAATCAGCGCTTCAGCTGGGACCCTGATCCAGAGGGCCCGTTTACTCCGCACAAGCTGACCTACGAGGTGGAGCGGTACCTGGCGCACCAGGGCGAGCGCTTCGCGAACATGTTCGACGCGAATTGCTACCTGCTGTTGTCGCGCTGTATGGACCTCATGGATCTCGGAGCGGGTTTCGATCTGTACGCGGATGGGGTTCTGCGCATTCGCTGCCCATCCATGATCATTGGCGTCGACCGCGACATGCTCATCCCGGCCTCTGAGCAGCAGCATCTGGCGCACCTGCTCCAGAGTCACGGCCGCGAGGTGCACTTCGAGATCCTGCCGAGCCTCTTTGGTCACGACGCGTTCTTGAAGGAGCACGAGTGGTTTGGCCCGCGGGTGCGTGATTGGCTGCAGGCCTGAGGGGCGGAACACCCCGGTCCGCCTTCAACTCTCGGCGGCGGGAGGACCTTGGGAGCCTTCGAGCCCGAGCTCTGAGGCGTGGGGTTTCAGGGCGTCAACGATGAACTGAATGTGCTCGCCCAGGTCGACGCCCAGGAGCGCGGTCCCGGCGGCGACCTCGTCACGCTCGACCTTCGCCGCGAACTTGAGGTTCTTGAGCTTCTTCTTGACGCTCTTCGGCTTGAGTGACCGCACGCCGTCGGGGCGCACGAGGCAACACGCTCCGATGAACCCGGTCAGTTCGTCGCACGCGAGGAGGGCCTTGTCGAGCGGGGATTCGTGGGGGACATTCCACTTCGTGTAGTGCGCCGAAACCGCGTGGGCGATGTCCTCTTCCCCGTTTTCGCGGAGCCAGGCGACGATGCGGTTGGGGTGGTCCTCAGGCCACTTCTCGTAGTCGGCGTCGTGGAGCATGCCGGCGATGCCCCAGGTCTCCTCATCGCTCGCCCCAGACCCGTATTGGTGGGCCGCCGCTCGCATGACGATCTCGACCGCGCGCGCGTGCGTGCGCAGCGCGTCTCCCTCGGTCCACTCGCACAATTTGGCCCAGGCTTCGTCACGGGTCAGCGCCATCGATTTACCTCCACCGGTCAGCGTGCCAGACGACCGTTTGAAACGTAAGGAGCGCGCTTCAACGCTTACTCGATCCGCGTCCAGATCAGGTTGGTCGTGCCGCTGGCCTGTGTCGTCCCGGTGGGGACGAACCCGGCGTGCCACCAGACCTCCGCGCCCGACAGGGCTGGGAGATTGGGGACGGTCACGGTGGCTTGCGCCATGGCGGTCGCCCACGTCAGCTGCCCGAACAGGTTGGCGAACCAGGCGCTGGAGGTGGGGTCGTAGGCCGCGTACGTGAGGAGCGGGTCAGTGAGCGGAAGACGCCACTCAACGCCGGGGCCGACGGTGACGCCGCCGCCGAAGGGCAGCGGCGGCGTGCCGCTGGGGAGGACCGCGTAGTACTCGCCGCCGTGCGCGACCGCGAAGAGGTCGAGGCTGAAGGTCGCGCCGGGCGCGATGGAGCCGCTGACGCTGAGCTGGCGTGCCTTGGGGGCCGAACTGATGGCCTCCAGGGCATCGAAATCAGGTCCCGGCGTGGCGCCGGTGGTCGCGGTCGCGGTCGAAACGACGCGGAAATGGTCAGCCTGCGTCAGCCCTGTTCCTGCCAGATCCCAGCCACGGATGTTTGCGGTCTGGATGGCTCCAACGCCGTAGGTCGGCGAGAGGTTGCCCGAGAGCGTCATGGGCATCCACGACCATCCGTCGTCGGAGGCTTCGACGACGAACTGGTCCTCCGGGCTGAAGTACTCATGGCTCGCGAGGTCAGGGCCTGCGCCGTCGATGACGTGGTCGTGGCTGAAGAACACGACGAGGCTGGCGCCCGCCGGCAGCGCGACGAAGCCCGTGTAGTTGTTGAGGAAAGTCGCTCCGCTCAGCGTCTGGGTGAGGGCGGCATTCGGCGGGCCGAGGGCCTCCGAGGCGTCCGTGAACAGGTTGGATGTGCTCGATCCCGGAGCGTAAGCGAGTAGCCGGTCGGGGTACACGTGCGGGATGTTCCCTGCAAACAGGGGCGGCAGGTAGTGGATGGCGTAGATGGCGTCGAAGTCCGGACCGGGCGTGGTGCCGGTGACGACGCCCGATCGATCGATCAGCGCGACAAATTGGACAAACGCGGGGCCGATTCCCTGAATGTCGATGCCCGTGTCGCCGTTGTGGTTGCCCGCATATGGCCCAGGGACGTTGAACCAGGTGGCGCCATCTGCCGAGATCTCGACGCCGTAGGGTTCGGTGACGCTGCTGCTCTCTTCGACGACGCACAGGTCGTAGCCTGGTCCGTCGATGACCGCGACGCCGAGGGTGAACTCGGCGCGATCGAGCCCGCACAAAGACAGGTATCCGTTGCTCGCCGCGAGGTCGAGGACCCTGGTCGCGTCCGTCGCGGCGTTTGCCGGACAGAAGGTCGTGGCGGAGGAGGGGGTCAGGACGGCGACCGCGACACGCTCCGTGACCAGGGGCTGGGCCGAAACAGGAATGGAGAGGGCAGCAAGGATGACCAGCAGTCGTCGCATCACGTCATTTCCATATCTCTACCGTATACGCACGAGGCTCCAGGCTCGAACATCTATGCGCCGCGAGAAATGCAGCACGGGCGCTCGGGGAGGCAGGGAGATGCCCCACCCGTCGGTCAGGCCATCAACCTGGAGCTCCGCCTCTGCCGGCTGCAACGGCCAGGGAGCGTGGTCGATTTCGCCGCGCCAGACGCCCTCGCGACGATCGCGCGCGTAGAGGCAATAGCGCTCGGTGAGCCAGTGCTCGAACGTCCCGCTCGCCGCGGGTTCGGCCACGGGTCCCGTGGGGCCGTACCGGCCGACCAGGGACGCGGACGGCGCTCCTCGATGGACGCGAGCGCTGCGGTATGCGATCCCCTCTCCGTTTGCTTCGCATGCCATCCGGGCCCGAAAGTACGGCAGGTGGTACCAGCGTCGAGCGATGGCGACGGCCAGCGGATTTCCCGCGTCGAGGCTCAAAAACCACACGCCGGACTTGTCACCGTCGGTGACGTATGTGCGTACGTTGAGCTCCGGAAACGCCGCGAAGCCGGGGACGGGGGGCGTGAACCGCAGGCGCACCGAGGTCATGCGAAAAGGGACGATGCCGATCCACGCGGAGCCGTCGAATTCCTCTATCTGGAGGCGATCCGGCAGGAGGGGCCTGAGGACATGGGCAGGAATCGGCCAGTGGGCAAACAGCAGATCGTGCCATCGCTGGAACATGATCCATGGGCGTTGCGCTATGGGCCAGGGGCGGTGTGTGCCGTTAAAGCTCACTCGGAGACGATAGCAAGTTGCCCGGTCACCGTTAGAATCCCGCCCGATGCCTCAGGAGAGCCCGTACTCCGGCCAGGAAGAGGACCGGATCGACCGCTGGTTCAACCGGAAGCTCGCTTATCCGGTAGCGGTCGTGTCCGCGCGCCTCGGCGTACACCCGAACGTCGTGTCGATCGTCGGGATGATGTTGGGTGTCGCCTCAGGCTGGTGGTTCCAATTTCAGGACGCGACGGTCTTGTGGGGCGTCGGGCTGCTGGTGGTCTCGACTATCCTGGACAACGCCGACGGCATGGTCGCGCGGATGACCAACAAGTCGAGCGAGTTCGGCTACATCCTCGACGGCGTCTGTGACAACTTCGTGTTCATCTCCGTCTACGTCGGTGGGATCTACGGTATCTGGACCGGCCCGATGCCTTGGGGGGGCACCTGGGGAGCGTGGGCATGGGTGCTCGCGTGTGCGGCCGGCTTCAGCCACGGCCGTCAGAGCGCCATGCTCGACTTCTACAAGATGCAGTGGCGCTACTGGGCGTGCCAGCGAGACGGCGCTCGATTCAAGACCTCAGCCGAGGTCGCCGAGCGCCGGACGCGCGCTTCGGGGATCGCGCGCTTGTTCATGGGCATGCACGTCGCCCACGCTCGACGCCAGGAGTCGATGGCCCGCCGTCGCCTCGCCTTGGCGCCGCAGATGGAGGCCGCCCGTTTTCGGTCCGGTTTCTCCGACCGCTATGCGTCTCTGAACCGGCTACCGATGAAGGGGTGGTTCTTCATGGGGCCGAACTGGCACGTCATCGCGGTTTGCGTCTTCGCTCTGATAGGTCGCTTCGATCTGTATTGCTGGTCCCAGATCTTGCTCTTCAATGGAGCCCTGTTGGCGACGTTCGTCCTGCAGCGTGTTCGCGATCGGGCCCTCCTCGCGGCGTAATGTCCGGTTGTCCGCGGATGGGGGGGGGAGCCCCCTGAGACATCGCGGTACGGTTAGAGCCAGCCCACAGATAGAATCCGGGACTCTCATGAAAGCCACAATCCTCGCCGTCACCCTGTCCGTGATCGCCGCCTCTGGCGCCATCGCACAACGCAAGTACGAGCCGCGCATCGCCAAGGCGTCGGAGGATGGTCGCCGCCAGATGTCCGGTTTTCGTATCGACGACGGGTTCGAGGCTCGGCTCTGGGCGGCCGAGCCACAGCTGGCGAACCCGGTCTGTTTCTGGGTCGACGCCCGTGGCCGGGTCTTCGTTGGGGAGACCTACCGCCAGGAGCAGGGCGGGGTGCCGGACAACCGCAGCTTCGGGTTCTGGCTCAAGGACGACCTGAAGAGTCAGACGCTGGCTGATCGACGTGCGATGTACCTGACGCACCGACCGCACTACGCGATGCAATTTACGGAGCACCACGATCGCATCTCCTTGCTCGAGGACCGGGACGGCGACGGCGTCGCCGACTCATCCAAGGTGTTTGCGGATGGGTTCAACGACATCCTGGATGGGACCGGAGCAGGGATCCTCGCGCGCGGATCGGACATCTACTACACCTGCATTCCGAACGTATGGCGTCTGCGCGACACCAACGATGATGGCGTCGCCGATCGCCGCGAAATCCTCCACACCGGATACGGCATCCGCATCGCGCTCCGCGGGCATGACCTGCACGGCTTGGTGATGGGTCCGGACGGCCGCCTGTACTTTTCGATGGGCGACCGGGGCTACAACATCTTCACCAAGGAAGGGAAGCACCTGAAGTGCCCGTGGTCGGGCGCGGTGTTCCGCTGTGAACTCGATGGGTCGAATCTGGAGTTGTTCGCGACGGGGCTGCGCAACCCGCAAGAGCTCGCGTTCGACGACTTCGGGAACCTGTTCACGGGCGACAACAACTCTGACTCGGAGGACCGGGCGCGCATCGTGTACGTGGTTGAAGGTGGCGAGACGGGCTGGCGCATGAACTTCCAGTACCGGGACGACCGCGGCGGCTGGGTCTCTGAGGGCTGGTGGAAGACGCGACACGAGGGTCAGGCGGCGTTTCTCATCCCGCCTCTCGCCCATGTCGGTTCCGGCCCTTCCGGCTTTACCAGCTATCCCGGCACCGGGCTGCCATCCAGGTATGACGGCTCGTTTCTCATGTGCGACTTCCGTGGTGGGCGGAAGAACTCGGGCATCTGGTCGTTCAAGTTCGAGCAGGAAGGCGCGGGCTACAAGGTCGTCGGCAGCGAGCACCTGCTCTGGGGCTCGCTCGCCACGGACTGCGACTTCGGGCCGGACGGTACGCTCTTCGTGAGTGACTGGGTCGCTGGGTGGGTCGGCGTCGGGAAGGGACGCATCTACACCTTCCGGCACAAGGATGTGGAGGCCCGAAAGGCGGGCGCTGCGACGGCGCAGCTGCTCGGCGGTGACTGGTCGAAGCACGCCGTGCCGGCCCTGGCGGCCTTGCTCGGCAACGCCGACCGCCGCGTGCGGCTCGAGGCCCAGTACGAACTCGTGAATCGAGGCGGCGAGAGCATTCGCGTCATGAAGGCGGTCGCGCTCGACAAGTCCGAAGGACGCCTCGCCCGTATTCACGCGCTCTGGGGCCTCGGCCAGATGGCACGGCGCGACTCGTTTGGATTGATGCAACTCTCCGAGGTGGCGTCCCTGGCGAGTGACGCCGACGCGGAGATCCGCGCGCAGGTGGTCAAGATCCTTGGGGAGCACCCCAATCCGTACGCCGATCATGCGGCGATTCTGCGCGCTGGCCTCGGGGACGATTCACCCCGCGTGCGTTACTTCGCAGCGCTGAACCTGGGTCGCTTCGGGGGCAAGCAAGACGTCGCGCGCCTGCTGGCGCTCGCCCGAGAGAACGCGGACAAGGACGTCTATATTCGACATGCCTGCGTCATGGGCCTCACGGGGCTTGGGGACGCGGATGCATTGGTGGCATGCAAGTCCGACGAGGCGCCGTCGGCTCGCCTCGTGGCCGTCCTGGCGCTTCGGCGCTTGAAGGACAGCCGCGTCGCGGAGTACCTCAAAGACGCGGACGGCTATGTCGCCACGGCCGCCGCCCGCGCCATCTACGACGTCCCGATCGACAGCGCGTACGCAGCCCTGGCCGGGATGTTGCGTCAGGAGCGGCTGCCGTCGGTCCCGTTCGCCCGCCGCGCGCTCGCCGCGGCCGAGCTGTTGGGCCAGGCGCATCTTCCGGAGTTGATCGCCGCGTACGCGTCACGGGACGGCACCCCGACGCGCCTGAAGGAGGAGGCCCTCGCGATCCTCGCGGACTGGAAGAACGATCGCGCATTCGACCGCATCCTCAACATGTGGCGGGACCGCCCCGTGCGTTGGGACACGCGGTTTGTGGGCATCGCGCTGAAGGACCGCTTGGCAGGTTTCCTGAAGGCGGAGCCGGGCGTTCGACGCGCCGCGATCAAGATCGCGGAGTCCTACCAGATGCGAGGTGCGAGCGATCGCCTGTTGGAGCTGGTGGGTGATGGGAGCGCCAAGACCCCCACGCGGATCGAGGCGTTGAGGGCTCTGGCGACCCTCGCCCCGAGCAAGCTGAAGGACGCCGTCGACTTCGCCATGGCATCGACCGACGGGCGCTTGCGAGCAGAGGTTGCGTCTCTCTTGCCGCGCATCGACAAGGGCCTCACCCTCGACTTCATCGCCAAGACGTTCGACGGGGGGACGACGCCCGAAAAGCAGGCCGGCCTGGTCACGCTAGCGAAGATGAGCGATCCGCGCGCTGACGGAATGCTGGTGGAGGCGATGGATCGGCTCTTGTCGAAGGAGCAGCCGATGGGGACGTGGCTGGAACTCCTCGACTCGGCGCGGCGTCGCATGAAGGCGAACGAGGCCCTCGCGTCCCGGGTGAAAGAGTACGAGTCGTCTCTCTCGCAAAAGGCGATTGCCCGCTACCTTCCATCGCTGCATGGAGGCGATCCGGAGCGTGGCAAGAAGGTCTTTCTCAACAAGACAGAGACGTCGTGCCGTCGCTGCCACCAAGTGGGGAACCTCAAGCCGACCGACCCGAACGTGATCGCTGGACCGGACCTTAGCGACGTCGGCGATCGGCGGGATCGAGAGTACCTCCTGAGATCCATCGTCGATCCGAACGCCGAGATCACCGAGTCGTTCCAAGACTGGATGGTCGAGACGAAGGAGGACGACATATATCGAGGTCGCGTCGTCGAGGAGGACGATCAGAGGGTGGTCATGGAGGTCAAGGAGGTCGGTGAGCCGCTCGCGCGGGTCACCATCGACAAGAAGATCATCACGTTCCGCAAGCGCGAAAAATCGCCCATGCCGGAGGACGTGATCACCAAGCTGTCCGCCCACGAGCTGCGGGACCTCGTCGCGTTTCTGGCGTCGCAGAAATTGAAGAAGTGAGCCAGACCCACCCGACGACTCTGCGCACGGATCGCTTACACCTCGTCGCCGCGACGCCGGAGCTCTTGCGCGCCCACCTTGAGAGCTTCGCTGCCCTGAGCACGGTGCTCGACGCCGAGGTCGATGCCATGCCGTCCGATCTGGAGGACTCCAATCTCCAGTGGTCGCTCGAGGCGTTCGAGCGGAACCCGGCCGCCGCCGGCTGGCTCATGTGGTATTTCGTCCTGCAGCTGGAAGACGGAGGTCGGCGCCTGGTCGGCGTCGGTGGCTACAAGGGGCCGCCGTCGGAGGGCGGCACGGTAGAGGTGGGATACGCGGTCGTCGAAGACGAGCAAGGCAACGGTTACGCCACCGAGGCGACGACGGAGCTGGTTCGCCACGCCTTCGATGACGACCGCGTTCGAGCGGTCATTGCGGAGACCTACCCGGCGCTGGTCCTTTCCATCGGGGTCCTCGAGAAATGCGGTTTCGCGTGCGTCGGGAAGGGGTCGTCGGACGGCGGCCTCCGCTACGCGTTCCTGCGGGGGTGGCTGGAGTAGGACGCGGCCCCGTCAGGGGTTCGGTGTCACTCTTCACGCGCGGCGGATCGTGAGGTGTAGCGCCGGCCATTCACGTGGCCTGGTCGCTCCCACGGTTGGGCCCGCCGTGTTCGGACCGGCTGGGCCGCGACGACGAGTTCACGATCCCTGGCGCCGCTGCGCAGCGCCAAGGCCATTAGCGCTCCGGCGAGGAACCCACCGATGTGGGCCCACCACGCGACGTTTCCCTGCCCCAGCAGAATGCCGAGGACCTGCATTCCGATCCAGATGAGGATGTAGGTCGAGACGTGCAGTCGGAGAGGAACGAAGAACCACACGACCCACACGCGGATCCGGGGGAACAGGACGCAATACGCGCCCATGAGTCCGGCGATCGCCGCCGATGCTCCGACGACAGGGGTCGCGTCCGTCGGGAACGCCAGGACGTGTGTCAGCATGCCGGCCAGTCCGGCGGCGAGATAAAGGGCCAGGGTCTTGCCGCGTCCGATCATGTCTTCGACGTTGTCGCCGAACATCCAGAGAAACCAGAGGTTCCCGAGCAGGTGGAAGATCCCGGCGTGGAAGAACATGTAGGTGATCAGAGTCCAGGGCGCGTCCCCGTTCATGATCGTCGTGGGTACGGCGAACATGGCTTCGGAGAACGCGATCTGATTTTCCGGCGTCGCCATGTAGGCGAGCCACAGCTGGGTGAGCGCGGCGGCGACCACGGCGCCGACGATCGACATCACGACGAGCGGCTTGTGCCTGACAGGGTTCCACTCCTCCACTGGGAAGCCCGTCAGCAACTGGAAGAGGTAGCCCTTGGTGTCAGGGGAGTAGGGGGCGGTCCCCTCGCCCTGGCGGCGGGCAATGCTTGACAGGGCGCGTCCTTCGCGGGCGTCGAGCCACAAGCCCTCGCATTGACTGCAGGTGTCGATCTCTACGGAGCCTTGTTCGTCGCGGAGGAGGAGGATCTCGAGGGGGCCATGCCCGTCCGGGCAGGTGAGACTGGAGGCGCCGCGGGTCTCGGCGATGTTCATCGCTTCCCATTTGGACGGATCGGCGCCGGGGCCGAAGCGGCGGATGGCGTCGCCCGGGAGGACCCATGCGCCGTGGCATCGGTGGCATTGGTCGAGCTCACTGACGCCGTCTTGGATGACCTTCAGGGGGTAGGTGCAACGTGGGCAGCGACGCATGGGGTGCCGAGTTTACTCCTGGGCACAGTACGGCGCGTCCGTTCCACTGCGGGCGCGGTTATTCGTCAGCCACCCGGTTATTATCTCGCGATGCACCGAGTACTCCTGGCGTTTCTGTTCATCACCAGTGTCGTTCTCGCCCAGTCGCCGCGGCCACGGCTCGCCGTGCTGGTGAGCGTGGACCAGCTGGCGACCTGGGTGATAAACGAAGTCAAGGCGGTCTTGCCTGCGGAGGGGGGGTTCTTTCGCGGGGCGGGTACGTTTGGCCTCGAATTCACCGATTGTGCCTTCCAGCACGCCGGGACATATACCGGTCCCGGGCATGCGACCGTGAGCACGGGAGGTACGCCTTCCCAGCACGGGATCATCCTGAACAACTGGTTCGACAGGAAGACATCGCTCGCCCAGAATTGCTGCTTCGACCCGGGGGCCCGGGGCATCGGAAGCCCGACGGCCGCGCCGAATGTCGGCCCGGCCCAGCTGCGAGGTGCGACCCTGGGCGACGCCATGAAGGCCCACTTCGGCGCGCCCTCGCGCGTCGTCTCTCTGTCTTGGAAGGACCGCTCGGCGATCCTGATGGGCGGCAGATCTGCGGACGTCGCCGTCTGGGGAGACAAGGCGTCGGGTTCGTGGATCTCGAGCACTCGGTTCATGCAGAAGTTGCCCGCATGGCTCGAGGAGATCAACGCGGCCCGTCCGTTCGACAAGTGGCATGGCAGGGTCTGGGAGCGGGTTGCTCCGGACGCTATGTATGCGGGGTTGGTGGACGATCGCGTCTTTGAGATAGCGACCGCAACGGGTCACCGCACGCTGCCGCGGGCGGTGACCGGCGGCCTCGCCGAGCCTGGCCCGCTGTTCTACGAAGAGATGTACGGGACCCCATTCGGCAACGCCGCCCTGATGGAGCTCGTCGAGGCGGCGATCAGCAACGAGAAGCTCGGGCAGGATGAGGTCCCGGACCTGTTGTGCATCGGCTTCAGCGCGAACGATTCCTGCGGTCATCGTTACGGGCCACGCAGCGTCGAGGTCCGGGACATGACCATCCGAACCGACCGAATGCTTATGGCGCTGGTCGCCCTCCTCGACGCGCGAGTCGGCGCGGGCCACTGGTCCATGGTGGTCACGTCGGATCATGGCATCCGGCCCGCGCCGGAGACCGTGTTTCAAGCCGGGGTGGACGCGGGACGAGGAGACCTGGACCTCGGCGCGGCCATGTTCGCAAATCGTGCGCTTCAACAGAAGTTCGGTGCGCCGCCCGATGGTCTTCTGCGCTGGGTCGTGGGCTTCGACGACACGGGGCTGTTCCTCGACTACGGGGCGCTGGCGAAGGCCAAGGTCCAGGTAGCTGATGCAATCGAGGTGGCGGTGGCGGGAGCTTCCGAGGCGCCGGGCGTGTTACGGGCGCTGTCTGTTTCCGCTATCAACGCTGGAGCGCAGGGGCCCGAGCCGTGGTCGTCGCTCGTTCGTGCGAACCTGTATCCGGGGAGATCGGGCGACGTATACGTCATCCACAAGCCCTGGTGGACCAACACCACCGACGCCACGACGCACGGTTCGCCGCACCCGCAAGACCGGGAGGTGCCGCTCTGGTTTATCGGAGCAGGTCCGTGGACGACGGGTTATGTGCGCAGCCCTGTCTCCCCAGCCCTTGGCGTCGTGATGCTCGCCGAGTCGCTGGGCATCCCCAGGCCACCGTTGGCGTCTGAGCGTATCCCGGATGCGGCGAGGCGCTGACCTCGCCTCCCCGTTGGTCTCGGGATGGCGCGTCGGCGCCCCGACCTGAACGGATCGCGACTCCGCGGGGTCCCCCGGGTATCAGGGAGACGTTGTGCGCAAAAATCAGGAGGTGGCATGAGCCCCTTTGGCGATCATCTGCGATGACCTGTTGGGCATCTCCGCCTCCCAGATTCCCTCACCCATGACAGTCCTGGGGGGGGCACTCTATGTCGACGTGTTCACGCCGGGCGCGGTGGTCCCCATCTCGGGGTCCGACCCGATCACCTTGACCCTGGCGATTCCGGCGAACCTCACGTCGCTCACGGTGTACGCGCAAGCCGTGTTCGTCGACGGGTCCGGCTACGCCTGGACGGCGCCGTTGCGGGCGACGATCTTGTAGAGGGCCCCGGTCCCCTATCGCGCGTCTTTAGCCAGGATACGGGGGTACATCTGCGACCGGAGCGCGTCGAACTCTTCCTGGAAATCGACCTCCATGAAGAGGAGGTCTTCGCGGAGCATGATCGTCTCGAGGCGACGCAGCGTCATGAGGTACTGGGCGAGCTCTTCGTGCTCGGACGCGATGTGGGCGAAACCGAAACCGGACGATTGTCCGGGGACACCGACGAGCCAGTCGAGCATGGCCGCGACGAGGCGATGGTCCTCTGGTTCGATGCGGACGATGCCGGTCGCCTCGCCGAGCAGCTCGAGGCCGTCGGTCAGCGGTGATTCGAGCCCCTTGCCGAGCAGGGTAGGCTGCCCGTCTCGGGCGTAGACGCGGACCTCTTCCGTGTCTTTGTTCGTTACTGGACAGACCAGCATGCGAGACGGACCGGGCGGCACCTTGAGGATGGCATCGAGCACGGCGCGCTCGTAGGCGAGGTCGCCGTCCATCAGCAGCAGGGGCTCGTCGCCGTCAAGGGGATTCCAGTCCGACCGCACGGCGAACTGCAGGGAGTGGCTGGTTCCCGATGCGCTGATGTCGGAGTGGATGTTCTCGATGAGCCTGACCCCGAGGGGGCCCATCTTCTCGGCGACCTTGTCGCGGCGCCACCCGACGACGACCGCGACATCCTCCACGCCAGCCGCGCGCAGGCAGTGCACCTGGCGCTCGAGGAGCGACACGGTCGTCGGGTCCTCGGCGCTGGCGGGACCGATTTCCCACAACGGTTTGGGAAGCTCGTCGGCCTCCAATCGTGATCCGCGTCCAGCGGCGAGGAGGACCGCTTTCATCGTGGGGGACTCAGAAGTCGCGGGTTCATGGCGACCCGCATCCTACGGCGAGGTGCGGCGCGAGCAAGGCATCAGTCCGGGTCGGCGAAGCAGGGATGCCTGAGGGCGGCTGCGAGACCCATGGCGCCTAACAGCGCGACGACGAGGAGCGCCCAGCCGGTGGAGTTCGTTCCGATGAGCAGGTTCCCGACGCCAAAGAGGACGCCGTAGACGACCGCCAGGCCGCAGCCCCAGGCGCAGAGTCGCGGGCGCAGGTTAAGCGGCGTTTCTTGCGCCGCGAATCCACCCCAGCCTGGTCCCGGCGGGTTGACCCGCTCGCAGAACCCACGAAGGGTCTCCGGAGACTCTGGGCGCGTCAGGAAGGTCGCCGCGATCCATGCGACCGTCGTGCCACCGACGGTGAGCAGTAGCTTGGGACCGAATCCGAGCTCGGACGCGAGGGTGAAGATGAGCGTCGATATCACGAACGCGGAGATCATCGACACGATTTCAGACCACGCGTTGATGCGCCACCACAGCCAACGGAGGATCAGCACCAACCCGGTGCCGGATCCGACGGCGATGACGAACTCCCACGCGTCCTTGACGGTGTCGAACATCAGCGTGATCAGCACCGACAGTGCCAGAACGACGACCGTCGTCATGCGCGCCACCATGACCTCGTTGCGCGCGTTTGCATTACGACGCACGAAGGGCCGGTAGACGTCATTGACGAGGTACGACGCGCCCCAGTTCAACTGGGTGGAGATTGTTGACATGTAGGCGGCTGCGAAGGCCGCCATCAGCAGGCCGCGCCACCCTGTTGGTAGGTGGTCGAGGATGAGCTGTACGTACGGTAGCTCGGGGTCGGGCTTGCCGTTCCAGATCAACGTGTTTCCGTACAACGCAATGCCGCAAAGCCCGGCGATGATCCACGGCCACGGCCGCAGCGCGTAGTGGGCGCAGTTGTACCAGAGCCCGGCGAGCATGGCGTGCCGCTCGCTCTTGCACGCGAACATGCGTTGCGCGATGTAGCCGCCGCCGCCCGGCTCCGCTCCCGGATACCAGCTCGCCCACCAGTTCACCGCGAGGAAGACGGCGAATGTCATGGGTATGAGGCTCCATGGCGCGTCGCCCGGAAAGAAGGAAAGCAGGTCCTCGACGTTGTCGCCGTAGGGCGCGTCACCGTGCGCGAGCCCGGCCTCACCGGGTCCGAGGGCAGGATGATCGGGCGGCAGCGCCGGGTGATGGGCCTCGGCGAGCCGCGAGCGTAGGTTGCCGAGGCCGCCGACGGCGTCGACGGCAAAGAAGGCGAGCGCGATCGTGCCACCCATGCCGATCACGAACTGTAAGACGTCGACGACCACGATGCCCCACAACCCGGAAAGCGCCGAGTAGAGCAGCGTCACGGACAGGCAGATCGCGAGCGCGACCCAGGCGTTCAGATCCAGGGACCACCCCAGGATCTTGATCATCGCGATGTTCACCCAGCCGAGAATGAACCCGTTCATGAGCACGCCGAGGTAGATCGCGCGGAACCCGCGGAGGAAGCGAGCAGGGCGTCCCCCATACCGAACCGAGACGAGCTCGACGTCCGTCATGACGCCGGAGCGCCGCCACAGGGCGGCGAAGAAGAACACGGTCATGAGCCCGCTTGGTGCGAGACACCACCAGACCCAGTTCCCCGAGACCCCCTCCCTCGCGACGATGCCCGTAACGGCGAGCGGCGTGTCGGCGGCGAAGGTCGTCGCGACCATGCTGGTCCCGGCGAGCCACCATGGGAGGGATCGACCGGAGACGAAGTACTCGGACAGGCTGGAGGCGCCCTTCTTCCTGAACCACAGTCCGATCGCGATGGTCAGGGCGAAGTACGCGCCGACGATGACCCAGTCAATGGTCTCCATGGGGGCATGAGCCTACACGCTGGGTATGATCCCGGCATGAGGCTCAAAGACAAGATCGCGCTGGTCACCGGCGCCGCGAGCGGCATTGGCAAGGAGACGTGCGTCCTGTTCGCCGGGGAGGGCGCGAGCGTCGCGTGTGTAGACATCAACGGCGACGGCGCGCAGGCGGTGGCCGAGGCCATCACGGCGGATGGAGGGCAGGCGATCGCGATCGCCGCCGACGTCTCGAAGGACGCCGATTGCGCCCGCATGGTGGAGGAGACGGAGGCGGCGTTCGGTGGGCTGCATATCGCGTTCAACAACGCAGGAATCATGGACTCCGGTGACGACGACGCGGTGGCGACCGAAGAGGCCGTGTTCGACCGGACCTACGCCATCAACGTCAAGGGCGTCTTCCTCGGCTGCAAGTACCAGATCCCGGCGCTGCGCCGCGCGGGCGGCGGGTCGATCGTGAACACGGCGTCGTTCGTCGCCTTGCTTGGCGCCGCGACGCCGCAGATCGCCTACACAGCGAGCAAGGGCGCCGTGCTGTCGATGACGCGCGAGTTGGCGGTCGTCCACGCGCGTGAGGACATCCGCGTCAACGCGCTGTGTCCGGGGCCGCTCAAGACGGAGCTGCTGATGAAGTTCCTGGATACGGAAGAGAAGAAGCAGCGGCGGCTGGTCCACATTCCCATGGGGCGCTTCGGTGAGGCGTCTGAGATGGCCCGCGCGGCCCTGTATCTCGCGTCGGACGAGGCGTCGTACCTGACGGGGGCGACGTTCTCGGTGGACGGCGGGATCACGGCGGCGTACGTGACCCCCGAGTAGGCGGCCTCAGATCTTGAAATGAAGCGCCTTGCGCTTCGTCAGGTGCAGGAAACCGTAGCGCGAGAGGGTCGACCCGATCCCGCTTTCACGGCAGCCGCTCCAGGGCAGCGCGGGATCGAGGAAGTCACATCGGTTCTGGAAGATCGTGCCTGCGTCGAGCTCCCGGGCCATTCGTTCAGCGCGCGTCGTGTCCGTGGTCCATACCGACGCGGTCAACCCGTAGCGGGTCTCGTCCATCGCGCGCAGGGCCTCTTCGTCGTCGGCGACGCGCATGACCGGGAGCAGGGGCCCGAAGGACTCCTCCTGCATGACGAGCGCGTCGTTGGGGACGTCGACCATGAGCGTGGGGAGCCAGAACAGCGATCCGTACATGGCGCCACCCCCCAAGAGGACGCGGGCACCACGCCGGGTGGCGTCCCGCACGTGCCCCTCGAGCGCGAGGTGCACCGCCGCGGAGGCGAGCGGCCCCATGGTGACGTCCTCGTCGAGGGGGTTGCCCAGCCGGTACTGCTCCATGATGGAGCGAGCTCGTTCGATGAAGTCGTCGTGCACGCTCTCGTGGACGTACACCCGCTCCACGGCGCAGCAGGACTGGCCGGCGTTGTAGCAGGCGCCGTCCACGATGCTCTCCACCGCGGTCTCGAGGTCGGCATCCGCCGCCACGTAGGCGGGGTCCTTGCCCCCGAGCTCCAGCCCTGCGTCCATGAGCCGCGCAGCGGCGGCGGCGTAGATGTTGCGCCCGCCGTCGGTGCTTCCCGTAAATGAGACGTGCGCGATACGGCGGTCGGCGATCAGCGCCGAGGTCGCATCGTGGGTGAGGATGACGTCTTGGACCAGCCCGGCGGGCTCTATGGAGGCGAAGGCGTCGGTATAGGCACGCCCGCAGAGAGGCGTCTTCGCGCTGTGCTTGAGGAGGACCGAGTTTCCCGCCACCAGGGCCGGCACGATGACGTTGACGGCGATGATGAGCGGGTAATTCCAGGCGGCGATGTCGAGGACGACGCCGAGGGGGACGTGCTCGATGCGACGAACGAAGCCCGGGCCGTCGAGCACGTCGGGCGCGAGGGCATCCGGCGCCAGAGACAGCATGTGGTCGGCTCGATCCAGCAAGGTCGCCACCTCGCCGCGGGCCTGGGCGAGGGGCTTACCCATCTGTCGGGTCACGTCCTCCGCGATGGACTCGGCGTTGTCGCGGAAGTAGTTCATGCCGTCGCGAACACGCGCGATGCGTTCGTCGAGGGGGACCCGCGACCAGACATCCTGCGCGGCGTATGCGAACGCGACCTTGCGTTCAAGCGCGTCGCCTTCGTCAAAAGGCAACTCGCAGATCTCGGCGCCGTCGTAAGGACTGGTTACTCGTAGAGGCAACGCTGCGTCTCGCCCTCGCTGCGGGTGGCCGGTAGGGTAGCCGCCAAGTCGAAAGACGGGAAGAGAGGCGCGCCGCCTACTTCGCGTGCATGACGCGATCGGCGAACGACAGGAACACCTCCCAGTCCGCGTCGGTAACGTCATGGCGGCCGGGGCGGATGTGGTAACCGAGTCGCCCGAGGGAAGCGCTTCCGGGTTTGGGCATCTCTGTCGCGGGGAGCCCTTCCGTTCCGAGCATCCGATAGACCGGGTCAGCGGCGAGAATAGAAAGGAATTCGCCGTGCGGGTCAGCCCAGCGGTCGCCCTCCGCGCTGCTGACGAGACACGCTCGCGGCGCGATGCACGCGATCAGGGTGTGTTGATCGACGGGCAAGGCGGCCTCGTTGCCGTTGTAGGTCTTGAAGCGGTCGCAGAACCAGTGGGGGAACCCCGCGTTGATCCGCTGGACGGTCTCTCCGAACCCGCGTCGAGACAAGGCCGCGCCGCCGCATCCAGAATTGTTGGAGATCACCAACTTGAACCGTTCGTCGCACGCGCCGGCCCACAGCGCCGTCTTGCCGAGCCGGGAGTGCCCGAGGACCGCGACGCGTTCGCCGTCGATGTCCTCGTCCTTGACGAGCGCATCCATGGCGCGGGAGAGCCCCCATGCCCATGCGCAGATCGACCCCCACGCGTCGTCGTCTCGTTTTCCCGCCGTCGTCATGGGGAAGAGGGGGTGCACACCGTTCTTGAACCCGTCGTGTTCGTCCGGATCGATGTCTCCGTAATAGACCGTGGCGAGGGCGTAGCCCCGGCTCAGAATCTTCTGCACGGGCCACCGGCTCTTCCGGGATCCGCGGGGACGGGTGCGCCGGGTCGCCGGGTTCTTGGTGATCTCAGGATCGGGCGAGATCGTGTGGTTGCCCCAGAAATTCAGACCAAGGAAGGCCGGCGCCGGCCCGTCGCGGCCATTCGGGACATAGACGAGCACCCTCATGGACGGCGCATCGTTCGCTTCACCGAAGCGGATGACGACCTCTTTGCGCGTGGCCGTCCCTTCCATCGCGGTCGGGTCCACGGTGAGAGTCATGGGCATCTTTGCTGGTCGGCCCGGCATGCGCCCGTAGACGTGGCCCTCGAGAAGTTGCATGAGCTCGCCGCGACGCGCCGGCCACTGCAGGGGAGAAGTGGCGTCCCCGAGGGGGTCGGGGAGCGTGTACTTCGGGACCTTGGCCTCGTCGTAGTTGGTCTGCGCACCGAGGACGGTGGTGAGGAGGAGGAGGGCCAGCAGGGAGCTGACCCAGTTCTTGACCTCGACCTGGCGCACGCCCGGGTCAAGCAGATCGGCGTCGATGCCGAGCTGCCAGCCCAGGTCCTTGCGCGACGGGTTGTCGTGCAGCTCTTCAAGGTCGTCGACGTGTCGCAGCGCGGCGTCTCGGTCTTCGAACAGCCCCAGGCCCACCAGCTTGTCCGCGCGGGTGAACATGAGTCGGGCCATCTCGTGAAGGTCGTACTCGGGGTGGTACTGGAGGCCCCAGAACGGTGTCCCTTCATGGACGACATGGACCGCCTGCACGCGTGTCCACGGGTTCGATGCGAGGATCGACGCCCCATCCGGCGTGTGGGTGACCTCGTCATCGTGGCTCGTGAAGCCGTCGAACACGGGCGGCTTGCCTGCGTACATGGGGTGGGCGAGGCCTTGCTCGGTGAGGCGGATCTTGCGGGCGACACCCATCTCTCGCCCGTTCGGATTCGGAGCCACCTGGCCGCCGGCCGCGACCACCGCGATCTGGGCGGCCCAGCACGATCCGAACCCCGGGACGCCGGCCGCGAACGCGCGCCGCTGCAGCTCGATCTGGCACTGGACCTCGCTCTTGTGGTCGTCATTCACGCAGAGACTGCAGCCCGTCCAGGTGATGCCGTCGTATTGATGGAGGTCGAGATCTGGATCAATGCCGTCGTCCGCCGGGAACAGGATGTGGGCGGAGGAGCCAGCGGGCGCCCAGCGGAGCAGCATGCGTTCGTAGAGAGTGGCCGCGATGGTGGCTCCTCCTGCCTGGAGCTCGTCGCGGGCCGCCTTGGAATATCCGTCGATGACGAGGAAGCGAGTCATAGGGAGCCGATGATACTCAAGAGCTCCTGCCAGTTCCCGCAGACGGAGTCGGCGGCGGTGCCCTCCAGATCTGCGTCCCGTGCGGCGACGAAGAGCACGGCCTTCATCCCTGCCGCCTGAGCGCCGCGGATGTCGTGATGCTCGCGATCCCCTACGTGAACCATGGCCTCGAGCGGAACTCCCAGGCGTTCCGCCGCCGCCTTGAAGACACCGGCGTCCGGCTTGGATCGTCCGGCCTCGTCGGAGAACACGCAGGCTCCGAAGTGACCCAGGAGGCCGTGGGTGCGCAGGATCTCGCGCAGGCACCGTCCGGGTGAGAATACGGCGTCGGACACGATGGCCAGGGGCCACCGGGCGGCCAGGGCAGCGACGCCGTCGATGGCGCCAGGTACGGGGATCGGGGCAGGATCCAGCTCCATTTCTTCCAGGGCGCGAACGATGACGGCGCGGCTGTCTACAGGGAGCGGCGTGCCGAGCTGGGCCAGGACCCGGTCGAGTCGCTCCGTGACGCTGAAGGTCAGGTGCTCATTGCGCCAGATCGCCCGAAACTGGTTCGCGACCATCCCAAGTGCATCGGCGAGCCGTTCTCGGTCCACCGAGAACCCCTCAGCGAGGAGGGCGTCGATCACGATGGCAACGCGGGCCTCCCCCTTTGACGCCATGCCCCGGGCCTGTCGCACCTGTTCGTCGGAGTCGTCGGCGATGACCGTGTCCCAGAGATCGAGGGTGACGCCGCGGATCATGTCTGCATCGTAGCGTTGAGCCCTGTCGGCGGATCCATTAGCCTGCCAATATGGCAATCAAGGCAATCATTCTCGACTGGGCTGGGACGACGATGGACTATGGCTGCATGGCACCCGCAGTGGTGTTCGGCGCGGTCTTCAAGAAGTACGGCGTCGAGATCAGCGTGGAGGAAGCGCGGCAGCCCATGGGCGCCCACAAGAAGGTGCACATCCGCGCCTTGACCCAGATCCCGTCGGTTAACGAGCGATGGCGGTCCGTTCACGGGAGCGCCCCGACCGAGGAGGACGTGGAGCGCATGTTCACGGACTTCGTTCCCATGCAGATCGCGTGCCTCGCGGACTACTCCGATCTCATCCCCGGCTGCCTCGAGGCGATCGCGGACTTCAGGGCGCGTGGCCTGAAGATCGGATCGACGACCGGGTACACGCCCGAGATGATGGATCTCTTGCGTTCCGAGGCCAAGGCGCGCGGGTATGAACCAGACGCGACGGTGAGCGCGGGGGACGTGCCCGAGGGCCGTCCAGCGCCGTGGATGTGTCTCGAAAACGCGCGGCTGCTCGGCGTCTGGCCCATGAGCGCCATCGTGAAGGTGGATGACACGGTGCCCGGCATCGCCGAGGGTATAAACGCTGGCATGTGGAGCATCGGCCTCGCGCGGAGCGGCAACGAGATAGGCCTGCCTCTCGCCGAGGTGGATGCGCTCCCGGAGGCCGAGTACGCCGAACGCATCGAGGGTGCGCGTTCGCGGATGCGCGCGGCCGCCGCGCACTACGTCGTCGATGACATCACCGGGGTGGCGGCCTGCCTCGATGACATCGAGCGGCGACTCGCGGCCGGAGAGACTCCGTGACGGACCCGTTGCGGCCGGACAAGCCGCTGTTCACCCCCGGCCCCCTGACCACCAGTCGATCGGTAAAGGAGGCCATGCTGCGTGACCTCGGATCGCGCGACGGCGCGTTCATCGACACGGTCCGTCAGGTGCGGGATCGACTCCTGGCCCTCGCCGGCGTTTCGACGGAAGCCGGGTACGAGGCGATCCTGGTCCAGGGCAGCGGGACGTTCGGCCTCGAATCGGTCATCTCTTCCGCCTCTCCGCCCCGCAAGAAGCTGCTGGTCGTGATCAATGGCGCCTACGGCGAGCGCATCGCGACGATCGCGGAGGTCCACGGGGTAGAGGTCGTCAGGCTCGGTTTTGCGGAGAACGCGACACCGGAGGTCGGAGAGATCGGGCGCCTGCTCGAAGAGGATCCGTCGATCGCGACCGTGGCCCTGGTCCACTGCGAGACGACGACCGGCATCATGAACCCCGTCCAGGCGGTTGGTCAGGTCGTTCGCGACGCCGGGCGTGTCTTCTTCGTCGACTCAATGAGCGCGTTCGGTGCCATCAGCGTGGACGCGTCGGAGTGGGGGATCGACTTCCTCGTTTCGAGCGCCAACAAGTGCATCGAGGGCGTTCCCGGATTCTCATTCGTGATCTGCCGTCGGGAGGTGCTGCTCGCGACGAGGGGGTGGAGTCGCACGGTCAGCCTCGATTTGCTCGCGCAATGGGAGGGCCTCGAGGCGAACGGCCAGTTCCGCTTCACTCCGCCAACGCACACGATCCTCGCGTTCGCACAGGCCCTCACCGAGCTCGAGGCCGAGGGAGGGGTGCGAGGTCGCTGCGACCGCTATCGGGAGAACCACGCGGCGCTCGTCAAGGGAATGCGCGCGCTCGGTTTCGAAGAGTTCCTCTCGCCCGATATGCAGGGCCCCATCATCACGTCGTTCCTTTGTCCGGATCACGCCGCCTTCACGTTCGACGATTTCTACGAACGACTGAACGACCGGGGCTTCGTTATTTACCCGGGGAAGGTGACGCAGGCGAATTGCTTCCGCATCGGGACCATCGGACGCCTCTACCCGGATGACATAAGCGATCTGCTCGCGGCGATCGAGGCGACCCTCTCGGACATGGGGATCCGCTGACGTGGGTGCCCGCGGCGGGCGGGTCCTCCACGTGCTCTCCCAGCGCCCGATGCTGACGGGCAGCGGCGTGACGCTGGATGCGCTGGTCCGCGAGGCCGCCGCCGCCGGCTGGGACCAGCACGTCGTTTGCGGCGTTCCGGCAGAGGATGATAGCCCCATGGTGGGAGACCTGGGGGCGTCCCACGTCCATCCGTTGACGTTCGCGTCTGCGGGCGGCGCGGAGGACGGGGCGCTGCCGTTCCCTGTCCCAGGGATGTCCGATGTGATGCCGTATCCGAGCACGACATGGTCGTCCATGGACGCATCACAGCTCGGTTTGTATCGGGAGGCGTGGCGAGCCCATCTCTCGGACGTGATTGCGTCTGTGCAGCCGGACGTCATCCATGCGCACCACGGCTGGATCCTGACCGGGATCACGAAGGAGGTGGCGCCATCGGTGCCGGTTGTCGCGCACACACACGGCACGGCGCTCCGCCAACTCGAGCTCTGTCCGGGGCTGCGCGATGAGGTGATTGAGTCGTGTCGCGGCGTCGACTCCTGGGCGACGTTGCATGCAGGACAGAAAGATGAATACGCGAGGGTCTACGGGCTGGTTCCCTCCGCCGTTCACGTCGTCGGTGCGGGCTACCGGGAGGCGCTCTTCCACTCTCGTGGCGCCGCCGCGCGGACGGGGGTGGCGTACGCGGGAAAGCTGAGTCACGCGAAGGGTCTGTGCGAGTTATTGGATGCGGTGGAGGTTCGCGATGGAGTTCACCTCCACGTCGCAGGAGACGGAGCCGGATCAGAGGCCGACGCGTTACGAGAGCGCATGGCGTCGATGCCCGAACGGGTGACCTGGCACGGGCGGCTGGATCAGAACGACCTCGCCGGCTTGCTGCGCCGTTGCGTGGCGTTCGTGTTGCCGTCGTATTTCGAAGGGCTCCCGCTGGTGCTCGTCGAAGCGGCTGCGTGTGGGTGCCGCGTGATCTCGACGGCGTTACCGGGCGTGGTTGATGGGTTGTCCGAAGGACTGGGGGAGAGCCTGGACCTGGTCGCTCTGCCTCCGATGGCGGGGGTGGATACCCCCAAGGCCGGGTCAAAGGCGGCCTACACCGAGCGACTCGGAACCGCGATCGATCGGGCGCTGAAGGCAGAGCCGCTGACCGGGATCGACCTCCAGGGATTGACCTGGGGGGCCGTTTTTCAGCGCGTCCAGGGGCTCTGGCTCAGGTAGGGAGCTCGAGTCGGCTTCGGAAGTGGCGGCTTTACCCGGGCTTCTGGCGCAGCCCCGGGGGCCCATGGCCGCAGGAATCCGACAATCTCGTCGGGGCCGTGCAGGTTCTGTCGGAATCTGGGCAGACGGGACTGGCCAACCCGTGTGACTTCGGGTCACGATGACTTCCGCGGTGCTGCGACGGCCGACCCCGATGCCCACCAAGGGGCCGGTCCGAGCGGTGCCGCGTTTTTTTTGCGCTCCGCGCAGCCCGGCGTGGCCGCATTCCCGTGCTCGGGGACGAGGTGGACACGCGCCTATGATGCGCGCAGGAGATCCGCCATGACGCTTGTCTCGCTCATCTTGCTGGTCGCCACCGGTCTCGCTCCCGATCAGGCATCGCGGAACCCGAGCACTGCGTTGATGGCCGCAGATCCGCCGGTTTACGTGCAGGCTTTCAAGACGGCCGATGTCCGCAAGGAGTATGTCTTCAGCGACCCAAAGGTCTGGAGGGTGAAGGCGGACGAGAAGGGCGGCTGGCTCGCCCACGTGCCGGGGCAGAAGTACAAGACGCCACAGCGGTCGCCCCACAACATCGGGCTCATCGCTGACTGGACCTTTGTCGATTTCGTGCTCGAGTGCGAGATGCTGCAGACAGGCAAGGAATACGGGCACCGGGATCAGTGCGTCTTCTTCGGGTTTCAGGACCCGTCGCGTTTCTATTACGTCCACATCGCTACCAAGGCCGATCCGAACGCCCACAATGTCTTCCTCGTGAACAAGAAGCCTCGGAGGTCTTTCGCCAAGAAAACGACGAAGGGCATCGATTGGGGTAGCGACACGTGGCACAAGGTCCGGGTCGAGCGCAGGGGCAAGGACATCAAGGTCTGGTTTGACGACATGGACGCCCCGATCATGGTCGCCGAGGACACGACCCACGGTCGCGGTTGGATCGGGTTCGGGTCCTTCGATGACGAGGGGCGGGTCCGCGACATCAAGATCTGGAGCGATTCAGCCAAGCGCGAGCGCGCCACGGCGTTCGCCACGGCCGCGGCGCCCAAGAAGAACGACTAAGGGCCACCGGGAGCGCCGTTCGGTTACCAGCGGCGGATACGACGCTTCGGCAGGACCCCGTCGAAGACCCGTATGTTCTCCAGTTTCCCTGCGAACGGGCCGGCACCCTCCCGGCCGTCGACGCGGGAGTTCGAGTCCTGGCCGACGTCGAGACCGTCCGAGGGGTTCCGTGCGATGAAGAGCCCGGGGGCGGAGGCCACCTCCTCGCCGTTGACCCACAGGTGCAGCCTCGCCTTCTTGTCGAGGACGCCGCAGATCACGTGGGGGCCCGTGCCTTCGAGGGGGGCCGGACCGATCACCTCCTTCAACTCGCCCGCGGAGCGGACGCTGAATCGCGGCATGCCCTTCGACATGGCGAGCGACCACCCGTAGGCGGCGCCGCCGAGCGCCACGAGGACGCCGTCACCGGATGCGGGTGCGCAGCGAGCGCCGACGCTGAGGGGGCGGTTCGCGCAGGTGAGGGTTTTAGGGCGTGGGTCGATTCGAAGCTTCAGGTCGAGGACCTTCTTCAGCTTGACGTTCTTCGGAGCGGGGCCGCGGGGGGATCGCCTCGGCGGATCCGTCATGTCCGGGTCCACGTCTCCGTAGTGCTCACGTAGCCTCTCCAGCTCCACCTCCAGCCGCCTCTTCGTCTCGGCGTAGGCGGGGTCGTCGTAGACGCTCTTCAGCTCGCTCGGATCCTTGTCCAGATCGAACAACTCCCACTCGCCGAGACGGTAGTAGTGGATGAGCTTGTACCTCGTCGTGCTCACGCCGTAGTGCCGCCGGACGCTGTGCACCGCGGGATACTCCCAGTAGTGGTAGTAGAGCGACGTGCGCCACTCCTTGACCTCCCCGTTCATGATCGGGACGAGGCTCTTGCCCTGCATGTCGTCCGGGGCCTGGACACCCGCCATGTCGAGGAAGGTCTGGGCGTAGTCGATGTTCTGGACCAGGTGCTGCGAGCGGGTGCCGGGCTTGATCACCTTGGGCCAACGGACGACGAGGGGCATGCGGTACGACTCCTCGTACATCCACCGCTTGTCGTACCAGCCGTGATCGCCCAGGTAGAAGCCCTGGTCGGAGCTGTAGACGACGATCGTGTTGTCCGCGAGCCCGGTCTCGTCCAGGTAGCTCAGGACACGCCCCAGGTTGTCGTCCACTGACGCGATGCAGCGGAGGTAGTCCTTGATGTAGCGCTGGTATCGCCACCGCACGAGGTCCTTGCCCGTGAGCGAGAGCTTCTTGAAGGCCTCGTTCTTCGGGTCGTACGCGGCGTGCCACGCCTGGAGCTGCGCTGGCGTGAGGCCACCGGGCGGTCGGAACTTCAGGTCCCGCTCGCTCATGTGATTTGCGATCGTCATCGTCTGCTTGGCGGCGGCGGATGTTCGGTTCTTCCAATCGTCGAAGAGCGTCGCGGGCTCCTCGATCTTCATGTCGTCGTAAAGGTGATAGTGCTTGGGTCCCGGTTGCCAGTCCCGGTGCGGGGCCTTGTGCTGAAACATGAGCAGGAAGGGCTTGCTCCTGTCGCGCCCCTCGTCGAGCCAGGTGAGGGTGTGGTCGGTGAGGACGTCGGTCGTGTAACCCTCGTGCCTGACCGTACCGGCGGCCGTCTTGAGCGGCGGATTCCAGTACGGACCTTGCCCGTTCAAGACCTCCCAGTGGTCGAATCCTGTTGGGTCCGACCTCAGGTGCCACTTGCCGATGATCGCGGTCTGGTAGCCAGCTGCCCGCAGCAGCTTCGGGAACGTCACCTGCGATCCGTCGAAGGAGGAGCGGTTGTCGATGAACCCGTTGTTGTGGCTGTGCTTGCCCGTGAGGATGGTCGCCCGGCTGGGGCCGCAGATGGAGTTCCCGCAGTAGGAGCGATCGAAGATCATCCCCTCAGTGGCGAGGCGGTCGATGTTCGGTGTCTTGTTGATGCGCGATCCGTATGCGGAGATCGCATGCGGCGCGTGGTCGTCCGTGAAGACGAACAAGATGTTCGGTCGCGGCGCCGGATCGCCATCGCGAGACTGGGGTCGGGCGTTCGCTGTTGCGAGCGCCAAGAGCACCAACGAGAAAACACAGGCCTTCATGTCGACTTCTCCGCACGGTCGTCCCGTGATCCTATCGGGAGCCAGTTGATTCGGCCCGCCGAGGCGTGGCCGCGCAGACCGGATGTCTGCGCGGCCAAAGAGACAACAGGCGGAGGTGTCGCCGCGGCTCAGGGGAGGTTCACGAGCTGGCGATTGGAGATGTTGAACCAGCCGTTTGGCGCGTCACTGTTTTCGATCAGCGCTTCCGAGACCAGCTGGATGCCCAGCGGGGGCAGCGAGATCGAGAGCTGCCAGTGCCCGTTCGACGGGATCACTCCGAGCGGGTTCGGTGGACCGAAGACTCCGGGACCGTCGACGACCGGGATGTAGGTGGGATGGAAGACGTTGATGATCCATCCGTACGGGGTGTAGACCTCCAGCCAGGGTGTGACGGCGGGGGCCGGGAAGGCACCTAGGAGCAGGGGCGACCCGGGGGCTCCCCAGACGTGGATGTCCACGAGGCTGCCAGTGGTGGTGGCGGCGACGTTCACCTGCAGGGAGGCGGGGAGCCCCGGGCCGTGGTCTTCTTCGACGATGTAGAGCGCCTTGCCCGGGGTCGTGCTGACCGTGGGGGCATCCGTCAGCCAGTACATGGCTCCGCGGATTGAGGTCGTGATCGTGCGCAGACCGCTCCTCGGGAGGCCGTAGCTCTCGGTGGCGAAGGGGGCGTTGCTGCCTGACGTTGGAGATCCAGGAAACGCGGACCCGACGCCGCAGGAACACAGCGTGGTGAACGCGTTTACCCCGATGAGCGCACCGCGACCGAGCTGGTCGTAGTACGACCGAGCGAGTGACGTCACGCGCACGATCGAGTTCGGCGTGATGAGGGTGCTCCAGTAGGAGAGGGTGCCGACGGTCGCAGGTGACCAACGACGGACCTGGGCGCCGTACGCGATCAGGATGTCCTGTGAAGCGGCGACGGATTGGAGCGTCGCGTTGTCTCCGAAGCCGGGCCCGAGGTATGTCGGCGTCCCCCCCAGCGAGTCGTGTCGGTAGATGCCGGGGTTGCCCACAGCCGTCTGTGTCCCGAATATCCAGCGGCCATCATCGTCGATCGTGAAGCCAGCGGCGATGAGCGGTGTCGTCCCGACCTGAACGGGGCCCGCGTTGTCGAGGCGGTAGACGGTGCTCAGAACGACCGTGAGGAAGGGGCTGTGAACGGCGACATAGCACTTGCCGTCGACTGGGTTGAACGCGATCTGGCTCCCGACCCCCAGGCCGGTGGTGTAGGCCGCGGCGACGTTGCCGTTCGCCGAGACGCGGGTGATCGAGTCGGAGATTATGGGGGGGCCGCCGGCGGGGCGGTTCAGGATGAAGACGTTCCCCCACGCGTCGGCGGCCATGGCCTCTCCAGAGGCCACGATGCCGTCGGCGTGCAGGCTGACGTTGAAGGTCGCCGGCGTGGCCGGCTGTGCCGCCACGTTGGTGACGACCAAAGAACACAATATGATTGCGATCAGTGACTTATGCATGTCCTGGATCTCCCGTTTGTTGAGTAGTGCGGGGGAGGGAACGGCGACGGGGCAGGGAACCCGTTCGAGGTTGGGAGCGACTTGCCGCCCGGGATGCAACAAATAGGAGGCGAGAATTCGGCCTTCGGCGCCATCGGATAGCGTTTGGGACCGTCTATCTCCGTGATCTTCGATTGTAGGAGGAACATCTGATGAAAATGACACTCACTCTGGTCCTTGGTCTTGGCCTCCTCATTCCGCTCCTCGCTGGTTGCGGTCTGGAAGCAGAGCCAGGTGCGGCCAATGAAGAACCCCAGGCGACCGTTTCGCTGTGCGGCGGCTGTGGTCAGTTCAAGGGCTCGGAGGCGTGCTGCGCCGACGAGGCCGCGCTCTGCTCCGGTTGCCAGCTGGCGAAGGGTTCCCCGGGCTGCTGCAAGATGGAGAAGGGTGCGGACGTCGCGCTCTGCTCCGGTTGCGGGCAGTTCAAGGGCTCTGACGTCTGCTGCGCTGCCGATGCCGAGAAGTGCGGCACGTGCGATCTGGCGAAGGGCTCCCCCGGCTGCTGCAAGATGCCGAAGAAATAACTCGAGACCGAACGCACGCCAGCCTGCTCCGGAGTGGGCTCGGCGCGTGCTTCTCTCGATTAGCCCGGCGACTTGATGCAAGGGTGCGGGCAAAGCGGGCGCGGCCATCACCCGCGCGCGAGCCTTCTCTTGATTTGGCTTTGCAGCCCCGAGTAGACCCGGGGGCGCCTCCTCGGCGGCCTATTGCGTGACGACGGTGACAGGAGTGCTGAGCGCACCGGCGGCGAGGTCGTATGCCTGGACGATGAAGCCGAAACCGGCGGGGATGCCGGGGAGCGACCAGGTGCGGGATGTGTGGCCCTGGGCGTCCACCGTGGCGGGGGGCGCGTTGATGGTGAGCTGAACGATGGGGTCCATGAGGTTGATGATGTAGAGCTCCGGGTGCGCCCCGGGTGCGTCGAGAGGACCCCCGGTCACATCCGAGCGCAGGGAGAAGGCGCCCGACGGTGTGACGGTCGCGTACCGGGCGACGAACCAGCAGTTGGCGCCGGGGGTGAAGCCGCCGCCGTCGACTGTCAGGCTGCCGGGTGTGGTGAGATCCACCGTGCCGGCGTCCAGGATGCGTGTCGTGGTCGCCATCGCAGCGGAGGCCCACGCCAGGGCCGTGACGCTGCTGTTGGCGCCGCCCTGAAAGTCGGTGGATGACAGGCCGAGGGACGCGGCGTCGGAGAAGCTGGCCCCCGACTGCGTGGCGACGCTTCCGAGTCCGCTGGAGCTGACGATGGCCGGTCCGGCGGCGTTGTCCGCGGCGAACCAGAAGTGGGGCAGGGTGTAGCCCCCCGGTCCGGTGAATGAACCACCCGCCGGGTCGATGGCGATGCCGTCGAGGTCGTCCACGACCCCGCCGAGCCCCGCGTTCGAATAGAAGAGATCCAGGTGCAGCTCGAACAGGGCGATCTGCGCGCCGCCAGCCGTGACCGACGCGACGGTGCCGTCGCCGTTGGCGACGTAGGCGGACGCGGGCAGGCGGAGGACCCCGCCGTCTTGCACCATGACGCCGTTCACCGTCTGGGTCGTGGTCAGTGTCCAGTACAGATCCCCTGTCGCCGTGTCGACGGTGAACCCGTTGACGTCCAGGTCCGCTGTCGTGTTCATGGCGAGCCGGATCTGCACCTCGGTTATGTACGGGACGAATCCGCCGGCGGGATTCAGGCGAATGACGTCGCCGTCCTCGATGGAAGAGGTGCCGAGGATGCCTCCCGGGCCGGCGTTGTTCGAGAACGACACCCAGAAGTCAAACAGGGAAGGCGGATTGGCGCCGCCGCTGACCGGATGCAATGCATCCAGGTTGCCGAGAACACCTTCGGTGAAGTTGTCGTCACCGTCGTCGTCACCGAACCAGGTGGCCCACGCCCACTTCGGCGCGCACGAATGAGCGACGGCGCCGGTGGTCTTGACGATGATCGCCTCGTCGCGGAAGACGGCCGTCCAGTTGCCGGGGCTGGTGGCGCTTCCGCCAGCGCCGCTCGCGGAGGTCTCGGTGCCATCCATGGAGAAGAACACGGTGAACCCCTGCCCCGAGACCGGGGTCGCGGCACAGCAGGCGATGAGGGAGATGAGGAGGAGGCGCACGGCGTGCTCCGATGCGGTGGTGAGGCGGGGTCTGTTCGCAAGCTTGGGACCCTTAATAGTACGCGATCCGAGGGTCAAAAGAGGCTCCGGTTGCCGGATTGGGGGGGCGTCGGGCTGTTCGGACGAGAACCTCGCGCCGCGGATAGGTTCCTCGGACGGATTTCTACGGAACATCGCGTGATGAAACGGATGGCGACGGTGGCGACGTGGAGACGCTGGGACGGGGCGGCGCGCCGATGCCGGAAACTCTGTACGTGGTGATATTGCGGAGATCGGGTCCCGGGTGAGTCGGTGATCGCTCCGGTTGCTCCGCCGGCCCGAATTACCGCCCGGGGCCGGGCGTTGGAGTCCAGGCGGCCGGGTTGATCTTGCGCGCCTGCTCGCGGAGCTGCGTTGCTTCCCGCTTCTCGCCCCGCTGCTCGAGGACGTCGGCGAGCATCATCTGAGGATGCCCCGAAGCGAACCCCGGGGGCGCTCGGTCCGCCCAGCGCGCGACCATGATCCGTCCGATGCGCTCGGCCTCGCCCACCTGATTGGCGGCCGCCGCGGCTTCGATGCCGAGGACATGGAGATAGTAGGCGTCCGGTTGTGCCGCACGCTGGGCCTCGATGATCTGCAGCGACCGCGCCGCGTCCGAGCCGATGAAGCGGACGATCCACGTGGCGAGATGGGGCACCTTGGTGATGGCGTTGGGGACGGCGATGACCTGTTCGATGGCCGCGAACGCTTCGTCGTTCTTGGCCAGCTCGAGGGCGCTGCGGGCCCGCAGCAGAACGTGGTCTATCGACTTGGTGATCGTGTCGGGCCCTGACCGGAGCATGTCGTAGATCTGTTGCGCCATCCCCAGACGAGCCAACTCGTTGAGCAGCTGGCGTCCGGGCTCCTGGTAGGGCCCGTGATCGGAGTTGCGTGAGCGGGTCTCCGCCAGCATGCTCCACGCGTCCCCGAAGCGTCCCTGAAGGACGCGGACACGGGCCAGGAAGAACCACAGGTTCGCGTAGCGCGGAGCCATCTCCGTGGCCCGCTCGAGGTGCCAGGCCGAACTTTCCAGATCGCGCTTGCAGAGGGCGAACCACGCGCGGTTCTTGTGGACTCGGAAGTCGGGGAACAGGCCGAGGTCTCCGGCGAGCTCGAAGGCACGATCCCCGGATTCAATCGCGTGGCCGAGCTCCCCTCCGATCCGATCCAGGGACTCCGCCTGCCGCCACGTGTCGACCTCGATGGGTGCGGTGGCCCTCCAATGGCCCTGGGCCTTGAACATCAGGACCTGGACGACTCCGGAGTGAAGCACGAACGCATGCAGCAGGACCGCGTATGCGAGCCATCGTTTCCCCGCGGTGGTGAGCGAGCCGTCGCGCTTGAGCGTCCACTTCTGGAAGTCCACGTCAGCGCGCCGCAGGACCCGCCACAGGTAGACGCTGGTGAACGCGACGATCGCCGCCACCCCGAGGGCGAACAGCTGGGGCATCTCTCCGTAGAGGATGCCCGCCGCATCGGGTGCGAAGACCGCAGGGATGCCGCGGAGCACGATGATGGTGAGGGAGAAGGAGAGCACCATGGTGATCTCTTCGCCGAGGCCAAACTGGGGAGCGATCTTCTTCGGATGCTTGACGCGGGGCGCGGATCGGGCCGCGGGTTTGCCGAAGCCGAAGTAGAGCGCGTCCTCAGGGCAGACGCTGACGCAGTCGAGGCACTTCATGCAGCCCGGGTCGACGACCATCCCGTACTCGTGCACCTCCTTCGCCACCCTCACGTTCGACGTGCAGATGGCCGAGCAATGTCCGCATCCTTTGCACGCGTCCGTGACGCGGATGCGGCCGGGCGCGAAGCGCTCGATGACGCCGAACAGGCCGCCGTATGGACACGCGTAGGTGCAGAAGCCCTTGGCGCCGAGCAGATAGACGATCACGAATCCGCAGACCAGGAAGGTCAGGATCGCGACGAGGGGACCCGGGAACGTCTCCCAGAAGTCATCGCGCATGAGATCGCTGGACAGGGCCGGGGTCTCCTGGTCGAGCTTCCAGCGGACGAACGCCGGGAACAGGAACAGGTGGATCCCGGCGAGCAGGGGGATCCAGACCAGCAAGCGGGAGCGAACCGGCCGGGGCCGGATGTGCAGCTTCTTGAGGAGCCAGGCGCAGAGGTCCTGCAGCGCCACCAGGTGGCACGCCCAGCCACAGAACCAACGTCCCAGGATGAGCGTGGACAGCAACGAGACGATCAGCAGGACCGTCCCTGCGTTCACGGCGCCGGTGGCGACGGTGTACATGGCCTCCGACGGTTCGACGGGGGAGAGGGTGCGCCCCTTCAGTTGCCAGTGGAGGATGTGGGCGAACACGGCGAGGTGAATCAGCAAAAGCGCGATCGCGCGCCGCCTCCCCATACGGGACGGGCGCACCTCGCCGCGCTTGACGGGTTCGGGGTCGAAGGCGTCCGCGGGGAGCGTCGGTTGCCCGTCGTTGGCGCAGAGAGCTTGCGCCTTGGAGCCCCGGGTCGCGCTCGGGTCAGCTGGCATCCGCTCCTCGCTCCATGAGCGGGCGGGGCCCCCCTGCTATTCGCCCCCACCTAGTTTGATATCCGAAGAGCTGCATCGATGTTCGCCGCGTCCTTGATCGCAGGGGCGAAGGCTATTGCCCGGTCGGGAGCGCGGCCTTCAGGCAGATGAGCCCCATGGCCGTGCCGTAGGTCTTGCCGAGCTCGTGGGAATCGACGAAGCCGCCGTCGATCTCCGGGAGATCGAGGACGATCTGGAGCATCTTCTTCCGATAGCCCTCACGCTTCGACGTGTCCTTGACGCGTTCGATGGCCTCGGTGCGACCATAGAGGTCGTACCAGAAGAAGAAGCCGCCGTTGCCGTAGCGATCGGCGTGGTCGTCGTACTTCCGAATGGCCTCGAGGAGACCGTGGTGCTTGAAGCTGGCATCGAGCGCGTGGCGCAGGCGCTCCTGGCTTGATTGTCCCGCCATGAGCAGGGCGAGCTCGCACGTGGGCATGCGTCCCGCGGCGGCCTCGACGGCGGCGCCGCGGCTGCGCCCGCGGCTACGCCGCCCGGGCATGCCGTAGCTGAACGTGCCGTCGTCCCCGCGGGTCGTCGCGAGGGCCTTGGCGGCCTTGTCGACGATCTTCTTGCCGGTCGGGACCTTGGCGTCCTTGATGCGAAACAGGGCGTGGACCACGCTCGCCGTCGCAAACGGGTTGGGATATTCGTGCCGCCAGGCGCCCGATTCGAGCTGCAGGTCGGAGAGCGTCTTGACCACCTCGATGGCCTTCGTCCGCGCCTCCTTTTTGCGCTTAGCCCCTGAGTACCGCAGATAGTGCTCGAAGAAGATGAGCCGATAGGCGTGCGCCCAGACGATCTCGTTTCTGTCCTTGGCCGCGATATTGCTCTCGTCGAGGAGGTAGTTCAGCGCATTTTCAACGGCGCCATCGATCCGATTCGGATCGACGTCGCGCCACTCCATCAGCCCGATGGCAGCGAGCGCGGTCCCCGATACGTACACGTTGGGGAGGCTGTCGGTGCCGCCGAAGTCGTAGTTGCTGTCGTCCCAGCCGCCGTCCTCGCGCTGGTTCACCAGGAGGAGGTCGACGCCCCTGCGCGCCAGCCACGACGACTTGTCGAGCTTGCGGGGGACGCGGGTCCCGTCGGGTTCCTTCAGGTACGCGTCATCGGGGAGCCACTCAAAACGTTCGAATGAGCGCACGAATGGGCCGAGCCGTTGGAGCTCGGCGGATGCCTTGTGGGTCCAGCGATTGTCTCCACCCTTGTCGAGGAGTTCCTGCCAGGCGGCGCGGCCTTCGCTGTCCCGGTTCAGGTGATGGAGCGCCGCGCCGTACAGGAAGCGTGCTTCATCAGTTGGCTTGGTTGCTTTCGAGTATGCGGCGATGCAGGCGTCGGCGCGGCCGAGCCCAAGCTCGAGCCGCATCTGCTCGACCAGCGCGGCGGGCCAGCGGTCGTGGTCTTCGAGTCCGCCGAGCCAGCGACGGGCGGTCTCGGCGTCGTGTCGGCGCCGCGCGACCTCGGCGATGGCGAGCCCGGCTTCAGGGGAGAGGCGTCCGGCCTTAGCAAGCGCCGCCGCGGCCTTGCCGGCGCCGTCCAGGTCGCCCTCCGCGAGGAGCGCGTGTGCGAGCGCCATCTGGTCGCCGTTTTTCGCCGCGGCCGCGGCCTGCGGCGATTCGCGGTTGAGCGCGGGGCGTCGCGAGAGCGCGTTGCGCAGCTGCCATACCCACCACTCCGAAGACAAGGTGGTGATCTTGTCCACGCGGAAGATCTCCTCGCCGTCGGGCGCGAGGACGAGGAAACCGGGCTCGATGAACTTGCCTTGGACCAACCCGTATTTTTTCTGCGCATCCCCGCGGGCGACGAGCTTCACGGGGACGAACTTTCGGGTGAGGACGTCGGCGACGTCGGGGTCGGAATATGGCCCGGACATCATGTAATGGTCGATCTCCGGCTTGCGGTCCATCCGGCTGCCGCGGACCGTCGGCACATACCAGAAGACGGGTCGCTTTTGGGCCTTCGCGGTCGCCAGCGCCTCTTCGAGGGTGGCGGACCACGGGATCTCCGTTCCGCATGCGAGGGTCTGCTCGGTCGGGCGCGGCCGGCGCTTGCGTTGGGCGGTAGCTTCGGTCGCGAGGAGCAGCGGAACGAGGAGGAGCGGGGCGAGGCGCATCATGCGGACATTGTATGGTGCGGCCGTCGGGACCGGAGCATTCTCCGTCGGATCGGGAACATCATCATGAAGCAGCTTCTCTCTCTCGCTCTCCTCGCGTCCTTCTCCGCCGCGCAGGGTGACCTGGTTGCCTCCGGGGCGAAGGTCCAGCGGCTCGCCACGGGCTTCCGCTTCACCGAGGGCCCGGCGTCGGATGCCAAGGGCGATATCTACTTCACGGACATCCCGAACAACCGTATCCACCGCTGGACGGTCGACGGGCAGCTGTCGACCTGGAGGGAAGAGACCGGCGGCGCGAACGGCTTGTACTTCGACAAGAAGGGCCGGCTACTCGCCTGCCAGGGCGGGGCTCGTCGCGTGTCCCGATTCGGCCCGAAGGGCGAGGCGACCGCGCTCGTCGCCGCGTACGACAACCGCCCTCTCAACAGCCCTAACGATCTATGGGTCGCGCCGGACGGCGGCGTCTGGTTCACCGATCCTCGGTATGGCCAGCAGGATGGTCTCCAGCAAGGCGGCTTCCATGTGTACTGGCTGCCCCCCGACAACGCGGCGTTACGTCGGGTCATCGACGACCTGGTGAAGCCCAACGGCATCCGGGGTACCCCCGACGGGAAGACCTTGTACGTCGCCGACGCCGGCGGCCGGAACATCGTGCGCTATCGGATCTCCGGCCCAGGGCGTCTGTCCGATCGCGCCGTGTTCATCCCCGGCTCGGGCTCCGATGGCATGACCTTGGACGAGCGCGGCAATCTCTACCTGACGACTCGCGGCGAGGTCGTCATTCACGATGTGTCGGGGCGCCTCGTCCGGCGGGTCGGGCTGCCGGAATCACCCACAAACGTGTGCTTTGGCGGCAAGGACGGACGGACCCTGTTCATTACGGCCCGGACGTCGCTCTATGCTCTTCATATGCAGGTGAGGGGTGGATAGCAGTCGGTGAGCGGTCGTGAAAACCAACCAAATCCGAAAAAAGGCGCAGCGGCGCAGGCTTGTTCTCACCCCCGTTCTATTGAGTGTTGCCGTGGCCTGGGGGTACATTGCTACGATAGTTCTATTCGTTGGTCCTCCCTAACCGCGCCGCTGTTCCTACTCATGCATCACTCTCTTTGTATCGGCCCGCGACTGGTGCGCGGGTTTGTCTTCGTTGTCCTCGCGGCTTCAGTGGCGGCCCAGGGGGTGCAGACCAACTCGCCCGCCGCGGCCCTTCTGGTGCAGGGCCAGACGGGCTTCCAGACCGTCCTTCAGGGCGACGTGATTCATGGGCACCTCTCGGGTGCGCCGAACGCGATGGTCGCGCTGGTTCTCGGCCAGCCGTTGATACCGGGGGCACACACGCCGGGCGGCTTCCTCAACTTGGCGACGTTCGACCTCTGGCTCGCTGACGGCCTCACCAACCCCGCGATCAAGACGGACGCGAACGGAAACTGGACGGGTGAGTGGCCGGTCCCGTGGGCCGTTCCCCCCGGGGTGGCGCTCACGACGCAGGGCGCCGTCGGTGACACGAGTTCACCCATCGGTCTGACGCTGACGGCTCCGTCGTCTCTCACAGTGACCGCGAACACTCTGGCGCCGGCCCACCTGTTCTTCGATCCGGCGGACGCGGCGAAGGGCGTCGAGAGCATCCTGCCACCGGCCGGCACGTTGCCCGGCGACCTCCCTACCCTCACCCCCAGTGGCTATCTCGGGCCGACCGGGGTCTTCGATAACGGTGATCCGGTGCACGGCGTCTTCCAGGCGCCGTATTTCTGCTACGCGTGCCACGGTTCCGCCGCCGACATCTGGCCGAGCTACATGGGCACGATGATGGCCAACTCGATGCGTGACCCGTTGTTCAACGGCCAGTTCGCGATCTCGGTGGCGGGTTACGAGTACCTCCAGCAGCAAGGCGTGAGCCAGATGGGGGGTGCCGTCATCGCTGACTTCTGCATCCGCTGCCACGGCCCGAACGCGTGGCAGGGTGGCCGTTCGGGCTTCGAGGGCAACGGCACGACGACGGCGTATACACCCGGGGTCTACGATCATCAGCACGCGCTCGATATGGAGGGCGTCGTCTGCGATACGTGTCACCGGACGACCGGGTTTGTGGCCAACGTGTCGCCGAGCCGGTTCAAGACCCCCGGGCAACCGGACTCCTCCCAGCTGGTCATCTCACAGTCGACAGGCAAGCGAGGACCCTACTCGGGGACCTATGCGCATACCCATCTCGGCGGAACGACGGCCTACGGTGCGCACATCGGTCCGACGATGGGCTCCCCGACCCCGCCCGTCGCACACAACCCTCCGGCGCAGCCGGGCAGCGCTGTCTCTCCAGCGCACGACACCGAGCATGGCGCGAATCTGGGCGAATCAACGTTCTGCGGCACCTGCCACAACATCACCCAGCCGGAGACGGGGCACGCTGTCGAGCGGACCTACGCCGAGTGGCTGAACTCCGACTACTCGGATCCGTCGAGCCCTGATCACCAGTCCTGCCAGGATTGCCACATGCCCGCGCAGTCCAACGTCATGGGCTGCACGCTCGCGGGACAGGACCTTCAATACGGGGCGTGGAACAAGGTCCGAAGCGCGCTGCGCCAACATGAATTCGTCGGCGGCAACGCGTGGATCCCTCAGATCCTGAAGCAGATGTACCCGAACGTGGATCTGCCGTGGACCAACGGCAACAACTATCAGGGCACCTACCACTTTGGGCCGCCGTCTCGAAACGCCATGTACGACACGGTGACGACACGAGCGGTCAACAAGCTGAAGGTCGCGGCCGAGGTCGACCTCGCGGCGAGCGAAGCGACCCCCGGGACGATCACTGCGTCAGTCACGATTACGAATCTGTCCGGCCACAAGCTACCGACGGGTTACCCCGAGGGCCGACAGATGTGGATCCAGATCGAGGCGTTCGATGCGGGCGGGACGCCGTTTTGGCAGTCCGGCATCCTCGATGGAAACAGCGAGATCATCGCCGGCCCGGACCTGAAGACTTATGAAGCGAAGCAGGGCCTCAACTACCCTGCGCTTGGCCTGTCGGGAGAGTCGTTCCACTTCGCGCTCAACAACATGGTCGTGAAGGACAACCGCATCCCACCGAAGGGGGCGACGTTGATCAAGGGGATTGGCGGCACCGACGCGTACGACCCGAGCCTGGCCCCATGGCCGTCGGGAGGCTTGTACCCCGACAACCAGCATTGGGACACGACCGTCTACCAGATCCCGATTCCGGCGGGCACGGCGCGCCCGATCAAGGTGCGCACGTCCGTGCTCTACCAGACGTCGTCGTTCGCCTACATCGACTTCCTCGCCAACGGCGGCGACAGCGTCGTGCAGACCACGCCTCACCCGGACGCAGTCACGGTGCGCAGCCTGTGGCTCAGCGGGTACCCCGCGCCGGCGGTCCCCGTCGGCATGGTGGGCGCAGGCTCCACCGCCGACCCGAGCGGTCCCCACGTGGGGCAGACCGCCATGGTCATCATCCCCTAGGGCGGGGCGAGCGGTTCCAGCTCGCCAGGGCCCCTTGGTTGGCCGTCGGTTGTGTCTTTACGCCTCACCCGGATAGGAGGACGGGGCCGCGTCCGGTTCCGGACGCGGCCCCGTCTTGCGTGAGCCCTTGTCTGCCGCTCCGCGCACCGCAGCGCGGACAGCGATGAGTCGTCCCTACTTGACCGGTACGTCCAGCTGTGTGATGAGGCCCTTGATGTTCTTCATGGCATCAGAAGACGCCTGCGCGACGATCGCGTTGAGCTCCTCGTCGATCACGATCCGGACGTCTCCTCGGTCCGCGCTGCCGCGGCCGCGGGTGGTGCTGGCGCGACGTGCGTAGAGCTCGGAGACGAGCATCCCCACGGCCTGCGCTCGGCGGTTCCTCAAGACGATGACGGAGGTCTCGTGCTTGTAGGCGCCCTGCTCCACGGGTGTGGTCGACTTGCTATCGAGCGTGTCGAGGAGATCGGCGATCTGCTCGAGTTCATCTTGTGTCCCCGACAGCACCAGCGCGTTCGTCCGCGGATCCGGGACGACGGCGACCGTGCGGCTCCTCCGGAAGAGGCTCTGCAGGACCTGGGAGAGGTCCGCGGCGCGGGCGTTCTTGAGCGAGAAGACCTTGACCTGATCGGCCGGGGCCTGAAGGGTCCGCTTCACGGCGGCCGTGGCGCGCACGGGCTGCGCCTCCGCGTCGGCACTCTGCCCGAATGCTATGGGTACGAACGTGAAGAGGGCGAGGATCGCCAACAAAGACAGCATGATCAGCTTGGTACGTGACATGGGATGACTCCGTGTTCGGGGCCGCGTGAACGGGGAACGGGAGGTAGACGGGTTCCCCGCCGAGGATCTTCCCGTGGGCGCGCCATTTCCCCCCGCAGGGTGTGGGCCTGGGCGGCGCCCCCTGGGACGCGGGCGGCCTCAGCGCCCTGTTATCTGAGTACGAACGGTCGTTGGGATGTCGGTGATGATCCCATCGACGCCGGCATCGAGCAGGGGGGAGATCTCGCTGGATTTGCGGACCGTCCAGCACCAGACCTGGATGCGGCGGTCACGCATGCGCTCGGTGAAAGCGGGGGTCACGTGGTTTTGGTTGAGCGCGACGGCGGTCAGGGGAAGTCCGAGGTGAGGTTCGACATCTTTGACGGTGCTCGCGATGGCGATGAGAGGGAGCTCCGGCGCGCGCAGGTGCAGCTCTCGTAGCAGCACCGGGCTGAAGCTGGCGAGGAGGAGCCCGTCCCGGGGCGGCGCGGTTCGTACGGCCTTGACGACCGCGGCGGCGAGGGCGCGGTCATCTGGGAGGATGTTCGTGAGCTTGTAGTCTGCTTCGCGCTTCACCTCGATCATGAGGCGCGTCGATGTGCTCCAGGGGAGCCGGAGGACGTCGTCCAGGGTCGGGATGCGTTGGCCGGTGAATCGCGCGTTAAACGGCGCGCCGACGTCGAACGCTCGCAGCTGCGCGAGATCAAGGGCCCGCACGCGCTTGTTGGACGTGGTCCCGGAGGTGCGGTCCACCGTGCCGTCGTGGATGACGACGGCGCGTCCGTCTCCCGAAAGGCGCGCATCGATCTCGACTCCATCAAACCGGTTCTCGAGGGCGTGACGGCAGGCAGCCAGGGTGTTCTCGGGAACCTCCATCGCGCCGCCCCGATGGGCGATGACCGCCGGGACGGTCGGGTTTGTGTGGCAGCCAGCGGCGAAGGTGAGAGCGATGAGGCCCCAGAGGCGAATGGGCATGATCGTGCGGCCCCGCTTCATGAGATCGGTGGGTGATAGAGGACCTGGATCGTGTGTCCGTCCGGATCCTTTATGTAGAACGACCGCGCGCCGTCACGATGGGTCCTGGCGGGAGCATCGGGCGCGTGTCCGAGGTCTCGGATACGTCGCTCCCATGCGTCGACGTCATCCGGCTTGGGGACCACGAAGCCGATGTGGTCCATTGTCTTTCCGGTCGCCACCTCGCCCTTGTGGAGGGCCAGGTTGTCCGATCCTCCCGTGAGGTATGCGTTGTCCTCATCCGGTCGCCACTCCTCCTCCATCCCGAAGACATCCCCGTAGAAGGCGACCGATCGGTTGACGTCACCCACGTACAACGCGACGTGCCGCAATCCGTGCATGGGGGGGCGTTCACTCATCGCGGCATCGTACCGATCGCATCGCGGATCGCTATGATCGGGTCATGGACGTCGTGATCGCAGGGGGAAGTGGGTTTATCGGACAGCGCCTCGCGCGCCGACTGGTGGATCGAGGCGACGCCGTGACGGTCCTCACCCGCAACCCCGATCGGCCGGCCGAGTCCGGACTCACATGGGCCGCTTATGAGGACGGTCCGCTCTCCGCAGACGTGGTGGTGAACCTCGCCGGAGAGAACCTGTTCAGCAAGCGTTGGTCAGCGCAGCAGAAGGCGGTGATGCGAGAGAGCCGGGTCGACCAGACCGAGGCCCTGGTCGCGCGCATGGTGTCCGAGCCGCGACCCAAGGTGTTGGTGCAGGCGTCCGCCATCGGCTTCTACGGTGACCGGGGGGAGGAGCCCCTTGACGAGGATTCGGGGCCGGGTCCGACGGAGACCTTCCTGACAAAATGCTGTCGCGACTGGGAGGCTGCGGGGGCCGCCGCGACGGCGTATGGCGTCCGGGTTGTGCTGCTGCGTATCGGGGTCGTGCTGGGGCCCGAGGGAGGTGCCGTCAAGGCCATGCTGCCTCCATTCCGTTTCTTCGCCGGCGGGCCGGTGGGCAACGGGAAGCAGTGGATGAGCTGGATCCATGCAGGGGACCTGGTCAGCCTCATGCTCCACTGCATCGATAACCAGGGCATCAGCGGCCCGGTCAACGGTACGGCTCCGAATCCCGTGACGATGAGGTCGTTCTGCAAGGCCCTCGGCGGCGCGATCGGTCGACCCTCGTGGTTGCCGGTTCCGGGTTTTGCGATCCGGCTCTTGCTCGGGGAGGTGGCGAACGTGCTGCTCGGCAGTCAGCGGATCTCGCCCAGGCGGGCGGAGGAATCCGGGTTTTCGTTTCAGCACCCCGACGTCACCGAGGCCTTGCAGGACCTGCTGGGGGGGTAGACTCCGATCCCATGGACGCCGGCACGCCGCTCCCACTTGACGCCTTCAGCCCCTCATCAGATGACGACGATGCTGCTGTCGTTGTCCCGCAGGCGATGGCGGAGATCGATGGCAGCGACTGGGGCCAGCTGGAGATCTCCGAAGTGCAGCGGCGCCTCGAGGCCGACGGCGACTTCGTCATCCTCCAGCTCGCGGCCACGTTTACGACGCCGTTGCAGCTATCCGGCCTCGAGGTGCTCGTGAACGCGGCCGGTCTCCGCACCCTCGAGGTCGACGGGACCTACTGCGTGCCGTCAAAGCGTCCCATGCCCGAGGACCGCGAGGGGTACGTCCTGTCCGACGACTTGCCCGCCGGCGAGCATCGCCTCGCGTGGTCGTACGTATGGAACCCGCCGGCTGACCCCGACGGCGTGACCCTGGTTCCGCCGCGGATCCTGGGGCTCGCTCGATGCGAGGCTGAGGTGGACGTGGTGGAGGGCGCGACGGCCCTGGTGCTGGATGGGCCAGCCCCCGGTTCGGTTGCGGTTGTCCTCGATGGGGTCGCCCTGCCGATGTCTGTGGATGCGCCGGCTCGGGCGGCGGTGCCGCCAGGCGCGGTTGGTCAGGCGCGGCTCGCGCTGATCTTCACCGGCGAGGCGGCCGTGACCCGCGCCGCGCGATGGGTCCGATGATGAATGTCGACGCAGGACTCAAGCGCGTACTCGGGCCCGTCAGCTCGACGTGCATCGTCATCGGCGCCATCATCGGAGTGGGGATCTTCTTCACGCCCTCGAGCATCGCGCGCACCACCGGGACCGCGGAGCTCGCGATGTGGACGTGGGCCTTGGGCGGGCTGGTCGCGCTGCTCGGCGCGCTCGTATTCGCCGAACTCGGCGGGATGTATGGTCGCATGGGGGGGCAGTACGAGATCATGCGCGACGCCTACGGCGTGCCGGTCGCGTTCTGCTTCGTATTCTGCAACTCCACCGCGATCCTCGCCGGCGCCGCCGCGATCATCTCCATCATCTGCGCGGTGAACGTCGGGGTGTTGTTCACCGGAGAGGTGCCCGGGAAGGGGGCCGTCACCGTCATGTCGGCCGCGCTGATCGCCGGTCTTGTCTGCGCCAACGTCGCTGGCGTCAAGTGGGGCGCGACGATTCAGAACGTGACCGTGTTCGCGAAGCTGGCGACGTTGCTCCTGGTCGCGGGCCTCGCCGTTGTCATGCAGCCGGACGCCGTCCAGCAGGTACCCGCGGCCAAGGCCGCAGAGGTGGCGGACGGCTCGTGGATCAGCCTGCTCTTCGCTGGGCTTGTTCCCGCGCTCTTTTCGTTTGGCGGCTGGCAGCACGCCCTGTGGATCGGCGGCGAGGTCAAGAACCCGAAGCGCAACGTCCCGCTCGCGATCGTGCTTGGGGTCGCGATCGTCGTCGTCGTTTACCTGCTCGCAAACTGGGCATATTTCGCCCTCCTGGGTTACGGCGGCGTTGTCGACAGCGAGACGCTGGCTGCGGACGCTGTGTCCCAGGTCTGGCCGCAGACGGGGAAGCGGTTCGTCGCCGGAGCGGTGGCCTTCTCGGCGTTCGGGGTGCTCAACGCTCAGCTGCTGTCGGGGCCACGTCTGCTGTGCGGCATGGCGCGCGACGGGAAGTTCTTTCGCGCCTTTGCCTGGGTACACCCGCGGCTCGGGACGCCGATCTGCGCGATCGCGCTGGTCGGGACCATCGGGATCGGGCTGGCGGTCATGGCGGGGCCGGAGGGCGTGGATGCGCTGCTCACCGGGGTCGTCCTCATCGACGCGGTGTTCTTCTGCCTTACGGGCATGGCCCTGCTGGTGCTGCGCCGGGCCCGGCCAGACGCTGAGCGCCCGGTGCGCGTGCCGCTGTACCCGCTCGTGCCGGTGGCGTTCGTTCTCCTTGAGATGGCGATCATCTTCGGCGCATTTCAGATCGAGCAGAACAGGAATGCGGCGTGGATCGGCTTGTCGTGGATCGCGGCGGCGGGGCTTTGCTACGTTCTCTTCTTCCGCGGCCCTCGATCCCAGGGGTCCGAAATGTGAGGTGCCTCCGCTGGGAAGCGCCCTGACGCTTCCGATACGCGGCCGGTATCATCGCGTCCCCCATGTCATCCGAGCACCCCGTCCTCTTCTGCCTCTCGGGCACCCTCAAGGGTGCGACCGTGACGCCGCGCGAGAACCCGATCATGATCGGGTCGGCGACCGAGTGTTCGGTGCGCTTCCCTCCCTCGTCGACGCGGCCGATTGAAGCGCGCCACGCGGAGATCTCGGGGCGCGAGGGCCGGTGGTTTATTCGCAGCCTCACGGACGCTCCGGTCATCCTCAATGATCAGACGGTGCAAGAGGCGGAGCTGCAGCAGAATGACCTGGTGCGGTTGGGCGAGAACGGGCCGGTGCTCCGGTTCCGGGTTTCGCGGTCGCGGCGACCGACGAAGACGTTTCAGCAGGTGGTCGCGGACGCCACGAGCTACGCGTCAGAGAACAGCCGCCGCGGGACGCGGGCCTCTCGTATGACCTCCTTCGCTCGCCAGATCGTCAGGGACGCGGTGGCGAATGGCACGCGCCGCCTCAGGATCGCGCTTGCGATCATGGGAGTCATCATCGTAGCCCTTGGGGTCGTGCTCGCTCAGGCCATCGTCGAGTCCCGCGACACCACGCGAATACTCAAAGATCGAGCGGACACGGCTTCGGAGACGAACCAGCGCCTCCTGGTGTTGCTCGAGGAGGGCCGCGCCGAGCATGCGGGCCTCGCGAGGCGCCTCGATGACGAGATCCGCAAGCAGCTCCGGGGACTCGTGGAGAAGGACCTGGAGAATGATCGCATTCTGGGGGACCTGGCGACCCGCGCCGACCGTATGTCCAAGCGCATGACGGCGGCGGAGGACCTGGCTGGAGTCGCCAAGCGCATCCATAAGGATTTCCACGCGGGGGTGTGCTTCATCTACGTCGGCATCGCGTTCTACAGCGAGGAGAAGGAGCAATTTGTCCGCTACGTGGTGGATCCCGTGACGGGCGAACCTGATCGACGTTCTCCGAATCCGTTTCAGCTCGGCGGGGACGGGCCCAAGAGGATGGAGTGGGTTTCGGGTTCGGGCTTCGTGGTCGACAAGGACGGACACGTGGTCTCGAACCGCCACGTCGTCGATCCGTGGTACGAGGATGACGCGTTTGGTGAGCCGTTCCTGCAGCGGGGCCTGCGCGCTGTTCGAGACGTCTTTATCGCGTGCTTTCCGGGCCGCGAGGAGCCCATTCCACTCATGCGCGTCGGCGCGCATCGCGACGCAGACATCGCCATCCTCAAGCTGCAGCCAATGGACGCGTCGATCCCGGTGCTCCCGCTCGCGGATCCGAAGGCGGCCATCGCCGCGGGTACGGATGTCTACCTGCTTGGATACCCTGAAGGGTTGCGCGGGATCCTTCACAAGCTGCCCACGGCGGAGGCCAAGGCCGTCTTCGAGAGGTCCAAGGATGGCCGCGCCGATCTGGTGACCAACCTGGTGAAGATGAAGGGGATCGACCCCGTCTTCACGATGGGTGGACTCTCGAACATCAGCGACGGGCAGTTGGTCTACGACGCCGTCACCTATAGCGGCGGCAGCGGCGGCCCTCTCTTCAACGACAGCGGCGTGGTGATAGGCGTCAACACCGCCATCAGCCGCCAATTCACGGGCGCTAATTACGGGACGCCCATTGGCCTCGTATGCGAGCTCCTGAAGTCCGGCGATCTCGACAAGGAGGTGGTCTCCTTGCCGGAGCTCTCGAAGAGCGCGCTCCCACCCGGCAATAAGTAGCGTCGGCGCCCTGGTCCCAGGACTTACCGGGACCCNATGGGGNTGATCGAGGCGAACCGGCGAGCGGNGGCCAGGAGCACCNCGACCGCCAGCAAATCGACGAGCGCGGCGTGGTGGAACGCCGTGGTGATGCCCTGTGCGTCCCGGATCGCGCCACCTGCGGCGACCCCCACGGCCATGCCGATCGCGAAGGCCGTGAACTGGAGGGTCTGTCCGGTCGTTCGCACCTCGTCGGTGACGAGGCGGGAGACGAGGTGCATGGCCGCGATGTACCAGAGCGCGAAGGTGAACGCGTGGGTGGGCTGCAGTAACGCGAATCCCGAGAACGAGGAGATGTGGGGGGTGACCCACCATCGCGCGGCTGTCGTGAGCAGGGCCACGGTCGCCAGGGTGATAGCGCTCCACCGGTTCAGGAGCCGAGGTGCGACCCAGAACACGAGCGACTCGAAGAAGATGCCGACGAGCAGGATCGCCGAGACGCCCAGGGGGGACACGCCCAGGTCCTCGAACGTGCGCGCAGAGAAGTGCTCATAGTTGCTGAACGCGATCCCGTGGAGCAGGGACGCGAGCATCAGCGCGACGAAGGGGGGCGAGCGGAACGCCGCCGCCAGGTCGAGCCGTGGCTTGCTGCTTCTCACTGGAGACTGGGTATCCGGAAGGCGCCACGTGCAGGCGTGGAACGCCAGCAACCAGCCGGCCATGGACAGCGGAATGATAGCCATGGCGGTCGGGTCGAGTTCGCGAACCATGCCGATGACGAGGGTCGCCACGCCCCACGCGATGGAACCCCATACGCGAACGCGACCATAACGCCGGCGTTCCGGGCCGAGGGCATCGATTGTCGCCCCGTCGAGCATGGGGATCTGGGGTCCGATGCACGCGCCTTGGACGATCACCACGCAGAGCGCCATCCATGGCTGATCGACGAACAGCCAGAACAAGGAGGCGACCGCGGCGACGATGGAGAGGTTGCGCTGCAATTTTCGCCGTCCGCGCAAGGCGTCGGCGCGGCGGGCGGCGNNCCNCCCNCCCACGAACGCCTGGGGCGTGAAGACGGCCATGAGGTTGCCGGCCGTCGTCTGGTCGAAGCCCAGTTGACGCTGATAAGTGGTGAGCCACGGTCCCGCTGACCCCAGGTAGGCGAAGAACCCGAAGTATGCGAGTGCGAAGGGCGCGAGGTTGGGGGCGGTGCGACTCAACGGATGTGAGGGGCCAGCGTCGTGGCGATGATCCGGTTGGCGCGCGGGGTCGGGTGACTTGTCAGGTAGAGCGCGCGGGCGTCCTCATGGGTCGCGAGACGGTCCAGCATAGCCCGCCCGACGTCCGTGTATTTGACGCCCATGCGCTGTAGTTCGGCGTGGAGGTACCGCAAGGGGGGGTGCTTGCCGTCGGCGTATCCGGGCAACCCATCCGGGCCTGGGAACAGGGCGATGACGGGGCGGGCGCCGGCCGCCGTGGTCTCGACCTGAAACAGGCGCGCGATGCGCGCCGCTACGACCACGCCCTCGTTGCGATCGCGCAGTAGCTGCTGGCGGTCTTCGTGCCGGTCTCGGTGAATTTTTCTCGAGGTGATCCAGCGCCATAGCCGCGAAGAGTAGGTCCATGAATCTCGATGGAGTGCGCGATCCCACAGCCGGTCGTTGCGTTGGAGTTCGGGGTGGGAGTCGTAGTCCTCCAGGACCTCGATGACTTTTCCCGGCGGCCACGGCGTCACGGGAAAGTTGATGAGCCGCAGGCCGGAGGGGTCCTTGTCGTCAATGACGAAACGCGGCTTCGACCACGGATAGTGTGTCCACGGGTGCTTGACCGATCGAAAGACCGTGAGGTTGCGGAGCAGGTCCTGAATGTAGATGCCGAGGACGACGACGTCAGGCTTGAGGCGGGGAGACAGGCGCCTCGCGCGCAGCACCGCTTGGTCGGTCCCGTAACCTCCGACACCACCGTTCAGGATTTCGTATTTATCGCCGAGCTCTTCGGAGAGGCGATGGGCCCAGGTGTCACGCCAACGGACCTCGTCCCCATGGGTATAGGAATCGCCGACGAGCAAGACCCGTGTCTTGCCGTCGAGCTTGGCGGCGATGGGCGCCGGCGCAGAGCGCAGCCCGAGCTCGTTGGAGGCGAACAGCCCGTCCCCGGTGTGACCGTTGGGGCGTATGGTCCATCCGAGCTCCCGATCGGGGATGACGTAGGGGAGCTCGCCGGTGTCGGTCTCGAGGATGCGACGATGCGCTTGGGAGACGGGGGCCAGCGGCACCAGTTTCAGTCCGCGGACCGCGATCTGTCCGTCGCTCTCGTCGCTCAGGATCCGTACGGCGACCTCGATGAGTACGAGGACCACGACCGCGCAGTACAAGGCGAAGCCGATGCCGCGGCGCCAGATTCGGCGACGTCGTGCCCCCGTGAGCTGCGTGGTTTCGGCTCCGACCATGGGTCACAGATAGCACAGGGCAGGGAGTGCTGACCAGGGACTCTCTCGGTGTTCGTGAGGCGAATCGCGGGCGCTGCTTGTTTTCCCCCCCGGGCACCTCTCTGCGGGATGATGACGATCGGCGCGCTCGTTAGGATGATGGGCCATGCCGCGGGTGGACACTAAGGTCGTCATTGTCGGGGGAGGTGCCGCGGGAATGACGGCGGCCATCAGCCTGGCCAAGCGGGGTATCTCCGTCGTCGTTCTCGAGGGTGGGGTCTATCCGGGCGCGGAGAACTGGTCGGGGGCCGTCTACTTTTGCGAGAACCTGGCCCGCCCGGAGGTCCTCGGCGAGGACGGGCTGCTGCAGATGCCTGTCGAGCGGCGGGTCATACAGCGCGGCCTCCTCGTCTCCGACGGTCAGGTCGCGGTGGGTGGATCAGTTCGATCGCGCGCCGCCTTCGAGCATTGCTACACCGTCCTGCGGCCCGTCTTTGACCACGACCTCGCGCAGAAGGCGAGGCTCCATGGCGCGGAGGTCCTGACGGGGACCACGGCGCTCGCGCTGATTCGAGATGGGCAGAGCGTGCTCGGCGTCCTCACGGATCGCGGGCCGATCTACGGGGACGTGGTGTTCCTCGCGGAGGGTGACGCGGCGAACCTGGTCGGGCGTGAGGGGTTCGAGACCAAGGAGCCGGAAGAGGACGGCCTGGCCCGGCCGGAGTTCCTCCAGGGCATCAAGGAGGTGCTCACCTTGCCGCCGGGTGAGATCGAGCGGCGCTTTGACGTCGGCGAGGGGCAAGGTGCGTGCCTCGAGATCCTGCTGCGTAACGGCACCATGGGAGGCTGCGAGGCGCCGCTGAACGCGGGCGCCTTCCTGTACACGAACCGGGAGAGCATCAGCCTTGGTCTCGTCGCGCCGTTGGAGAACCTGAAGGAGGTCGGTGTCCCACACAACCGGCTCATGGAGTGGCTCAAGGGGATGCCGGCCCTGGAGGGCCTGCTGGAGGGGGCGCGCTCGGTGTCGTTCGGGGCGAAGCTCATCCGCGGGGGGGGCTGGAAAGAGATGCCCCGCCTCGCCATGGACGGGTGTGCCGTCGGCGGCGCGGCGTCCGGGATCGGCGTCGACTTCCCTTGTCCCAATTACACGGGACCAGCGACGTTCATGGGGTGGGCGTTCGCGGAAGCCGTGGCGGAGCTGGTCGCTGACAACGAGGCGTGCACGCAGGAGGCCCTTGAGGAGCACTATGTCAGCAGGGTCAAGGCGAGTCAGTACCTAGACGACGTTCATTCGCTGCGGGACTGGCCAGCGTTCGTGTCCGAGTCCCGCGAGTTCTTCGGCGCACAGGTGGACGCGGTGACGTCGGTCGCAGACGCCGCCACGTCGGGGGGCGCCGCCAGGCAGCTCGTCGCGATTCGTTCCTTGTGCGACGCCACTTTTGAGCGTCGAGACGCGCTGGTCCGCGACCTGCGTCGCGGTGGATCCGCGCTGGGCCTTTGGGCCGGAGCGCGGGCCGACCTGGTCTCTGCCATCCCCTGGTGGATCATCAACTGTCTGATCGGTTGGTTCCCGCGGCGCGGTCGGGAGGAAGCCCGGTTCGTCCCGCACTTCATGCACGCGGGCGACCGTCCGCGGCGGCCGATGCCGGTGTCCTGGCGGTATGCGCGTTGGGTCATGGCGCCAGGGATGGCGGAGGCGTTGTTCCACCTCTACCGCAACGACGGTGTGCGGCTATCGCACAAGATGCGGCTCATGCGGCGGGCCGTCCTGTTTCGCCTGTCGCTGTTCGATTTCATCCTGTTGCCGATGATCTTCGTCCTGGCTCGACTGGTGGGGTTACTGACCAGGCGTAGCCCCGTGGATCGTCGCACCGCGCTCGACGTGGTCGCCGAAGCGACGGATCAGGACGCCAAGCTCGCGTGGATTACGTATCGCAGCGATGCGCGCACGCACATCCGGTTTCATGCAGCACACGACGAAAATGGGCTGTCGGACGACAGCTCGTCTTCGCTCTTTCATATCTGCCCTGCGCATGTCTACCAGGGCGAACATGACGGCGGAGGCAGCACGGTGGTCTCTGTCCTGCACGAAAACTGTATCCGCTGTGAATCGTGCTGGAGGGCGGACGATCGGCACGTGGACTGGGGACGCACCCGTGGTCAGCGCCTCGTCTTCGAGTCGTACACGTCCGCGGACGCATGGTTGCGGGAGTCGCGCGAGGGGGCGGGGCTGGCTGCCGCCTCGCGGGGAACGCGGACACCTGACGACGCGGCTGACTTGATCGACAGGGTCGCGTTGGAGGAGGCGGTCCGCGACGCTGTCATCGATGGACTTGGCCGCGTCGGGGGACACGCGCAGAGCTTCTGCGCCCTGATGGGGCACCTCCCTTCGGTCCTCTCCGGAGCGGACCAGACGTTGCTCGAGGCACTCGGACTCGAGGTCCTGCGTGGTGTTCAGGAGGTGGCTCAGTCGTTGTCTTCGCACGAGTCGGAGGGCCTGTCGAGCCGTGCCCGAGCGCTCACTGAATGGGCTCAGCTCGCGTCACCTCATCTGCGATCCCGCCGGTTCTTCCACTTCGAGGCGGACCTGGAGTTGCTGCGCGTCCATCACCTGGAGGACTTGCGGCTGCGAACGGGGCTCGGCCTCCCCGAGTCGTCAGCCGCACCTGATGACGCGGCCGATTCGCGGCGGGTGGCGCTGCGCGCATTTCTCGAACAACGACTCCATCGTGATGTGATCGCCGCATCCGAAGCGGCGCTCGCGCCGACCGCCGAGGCGCGTCAGACCCTCTTGGAGGTCGCGGCAGCCTTGCGGGAGGAGGGCACGACCGCTCCGGCGCTGCCCGGGTCAGCCGGCCGAGACGCAGCCATCGAGGAGGTCGCCAGGCTGTCACCCCCACTCGCCATTGTCCTCGCTGGTCACCTGGCAGC
>NYSS01000006.1 GCA_002683135.1 Planctomycetota bacterium
CATTAACAACCAAGCGAATATTTCAGAAAACTTGTCTGCGGCACAATCACGTATAAAAGATGCAGACTTTGCCGCTGAAACGGCAAAGCTGACGCAAAATCAGATTTTGCAGCAGGCTTCGCAAGCCATTTTAGCACAGGCAAACCAAAGGCCTCAGGCAGCATTGAGCTTACTAGGCTAATATTATTACATTAAGTGAATAAACGCTCTATTATGGGCGTTTATTCAATAGTCACGAGAGTGAGTGTAAGGAGGGAAAATGTCTGTTAGCAATTCTTTAGAGTTTGGTAGTCCTCCGGCTAGTTATCGCGAAAAAGAAGTCCTAACCACTGATAGTCGCGACAGCAAAGGTGCAGGTACTACTACAAAAGATGAAAATGCTGTCAGTTCGGATAGGTTGACTTCTGAAAAAGATGTAAACGCCGAAAAAAGTGAACCTGTCAAAAAAGCAGAAGAGGAAAATTCGTCAATATCCTTTATCGATAGTACAATAGAGGACAAGCTTCAAGTCGTAAATAACCAACTCTCTTTAAAGTCAACGAGCTTAGTCTTTGAGTTTGACGACATCAGTGAACCGCCAATTGTTAAAGTCATTGATAAAGAAAGTGGCGACGTAATCAGGGAAATCCCGCCAAAAGAATTGCGTGAAATAGCTAAAGCTTTAACAGATATTGCAGATAACATGAGTATAAGCGGTGGCGTCGAGCAGGGAAAACAATCATCTGGAATTTTTATCGACGAGCGATTTTAATTTTTGTTCATTTTGAGAGGCGTTGTAGATGACGACAATAACAAATGCTGGAGTAGGATCTGGTCTAGATTTAGAAGCCATAATATCTGCAACACTACAAGCTTCAAATCAACCTAAACTCCAAAAATTTGCTTCGCGTGAGTCTGAACTATCTGTACAACTTACGGGTATTGGCGGTATAAAATCCGTCATGAGTAAACTTCAAGACGTATTTGAAGAACTCGCTTCACCAGATGAATTCAATCAGCGCGTTGCAAATGTTCGCCAACCCAGTAACGCTGAAACGCTAGGTGATCTAGTGTCTGTTAGGGCTGACGAAACAGCCACAACAGGGGCTTTTGAATTAAACGTACTGCAAATTGCCAAAGGCAGTAGAGCGCAAACTGACACGTCGAATCCCGCGAATGTATTTACTTCTGCAGATGAGGTGGTTACGTCGGCAGCGGGCACACTCACATTCACGGCCGGCAGCAAATCGTTCGACATCGATATTGAAGCGGGTGCAACCCTCGAAGAAATTCGTCAAACAATTAATAATAACGCAACGTTCGGTGTGTCGGCTAACATCATCAATACTGGCAGCGAAAGTTTATTAGTTTTCGAGTCAAGTGAAGCTGGCGCCGGAAATGATTTGGTGATAACCAACAACAATGCAGAGCTAGATAGGCTCTCTACTGTCGCGAACGCTGGCGGCCCCGGTGGCTTAGTAATTGGTGCGCAAGACAGCGCACAAGATGCCATTATTGAAGTAGACGGCATTCAAATTAATAATTCAAGCAACGTGTTTACCAATGCCGTGCAAGGCCTCACTATTACAGCACAGCGCGAGAGCGAAGCATCTGAAGTCGCCAAAGTTGATGTAGAGTTCGACAGAGAAGGTGTAACCACCAAAATTGATGAATTTATCGCTGCGTTTAACAACACAATCGATATGATTGGTCAACAATCTGCCTCTGTGAGTTCGCCTTTGTTTGGCGACGCGACCATACGCTCAATTAAAGACCAGCTTACCAATGCGCTCACCACAAAGATTGAAGGCGCAGGCGATTTTGAAACTATATTTGATATTGGTCTATCGCTTAATGAAAATGGCAAATTAGAAAAACAAAACGTAGTGAGAAGTCTTAACGAAGCGCTCGATACCAATTTTTCAGATATTGGAAAATTGTTCACCAATACGGGTGGGCTAGCGGATACCTTTGGAACTATTTTAGAGAACTATGTTGACTCGTCAGGCGTGCTAAAGCAGCGCCAAGACATTCTTAATCTACAAAAAGATGATCTTGAGGATGACCGCTCAAATCATCAATTCCGCATGCAGCAGTTAGAATCCAGCTTGCGTCAAAAATATGCATCATTAGATACTTTGATTGCATCAATGCGAAGTTCTGGCGACTATCTTATGGGTCAATTAAGCTCACTTCCTGGATTTACTAGAGAGTAAGCTTTTCTAATTTCCTGTGATTTAAAAATTAAGTGAATTTATTATGAACGGTAAAATAAGGCATTATCAACGCGAGGCACTAAAAACACGTCTTGCGAGCGCAGACCCTTTTGAAGTAACTCAAATGCTTATGGAAGGCGCCCTTGAATCGATGAAAATCGCAAAAATTAACATCGAAAATAAAGATTTAGAAAACAAAAGTAAATTTATTGCGAAAGCGACTACTATAATAGATACATTGCGTTTGAGTTTAGATTATGAAGCTGGTGGTGAAATTTCCGTCAATCTTTCAGATCTGTACCGCTACATGTCTGAGCGACTGCTTGAAGCAAGTATCGGGAATGACATCGCCAAAATTGATGAAGTTATTGACTTGTTATCAGGTATCAAAGGTGCGTGGGATAAAATAAGCGAAAGCGATCGTAACGCAGCCTATACGCAAATGCAAAATAAGACTGCCATAGGTGAGTAACGATATTTTTTCTAGTGTCTATGATTTATCGGTAAAATTAGCGAACTATATTGGCGCTGAAGAATATGACAAAGCGACGCAGACAGCTGATTTACTGGATAAAGAAATTAGGAAATTAAATCGCACTGCACTGCTTAATTTAAGTGGCGACCAAATTACCTTTTTGCACGATCTTGCGCGATGGCTGACCGATCAGGACGGTACATTGCGCGAACGCAGCAAAAACCTTATTGATATCATTGCACCACTGAACGATCATAGCATGTTGAAACATAGAAAAAAGTACTAGAGATACGCATTAAATGGATGATATACAAAAGACATTAAAAGCACTCGAAGAGAAAATTGAAGCAACATTAAAAAAACAACAAAAACAAGAACTTTTCGAAGAAAATTCCAATGCGGTATACCTGAAAAACCTTGAAGCCTTTAAGCTTTACTTCCCCGACCTTTATCAACAGATTCAAAATTTTAAGCCGCGAGAAGACTTTAACCTTTTTGTTACTGAGTCTGGGCATGGAAACTTTATTCCTAAAGGGCAAACTAAGCCTTTGTACGGCAATAACCCAGTTGAACAATCAAAAAATCAGGTTGAAAAATATACAGATAAAGCATTCTTCGGGCGTATGGAGCTTTATCGTTCCGTACCGGCAGGAATGAGGGTAGATAAGCGTATCCATATTCGTTATATGGCAGATCTCGTTGAATCTTTTATCGAGTCTGATTTAGTAAATGAAGAAATAATAGGAAGCTTGCCTAAGCATTTTCCCACGTGCATGATGTTCGGTTTAGGCTTGGGTTATGCCCTTTCAACATTACTTGAGCAGTTCTCTTTTGACTACGTATTTGTTTGCGAACCTGACTTTGAAACCTTTTACGCCAGCCTTTTTTGTATTGATTGGAGCACAATTTTACACGAGTCAGACGAACAGGATCGCAGTGTATTTTTGAAAGTTGGTGTGTCGTTTGAAATTTTTCTGCAAGAGTTGATGAGCATTGTCGACAGTGTAGGCCCCTCGTCATTAGTAAGCAGCTTTTGCTATCAACATACGCCTGGTGCTGAAGTTAACGCATTAATAGAGCAGTTTTTCGAAAACTTTGAACTCATACAATTAGGTTATGGGTTTTATAATGATGCGGTAACCGGGCTTGCGCATACAATAGAAAATGTTAACGAGAACCGCTGCCCAGTGTTTCTGCCTACCGAGGCTAACAAGGCCAAACTAAACGGGCTCACGGCTTATGTAGTGGCGAACGGGCCGTCTTTAGACGAAGCCATAGAGGTAATCAAAGAAAACAAAGACAATGCGATTATCTTTGCGGCAGGAACGGCCCTCAATTCTCTTATCAAAGTGGGTATTACGCCGGATTTCCATGTGCTTGTCGAGCGTCCAAAACTCACTTATGACTACTTAGTTGAAACCGTCGATTTAGCCTACTTAAAGAATCTGAACTTATTGACCGTTGATGTTATGTACCCAGAAGTCCCCCCTCTGTATCAGTGGTCAGGAATGAGCTTAAAAGGGCCCGAGGCAGGCTCTTTGTTTTCACAATATGAATTTCTAAAGTCACACCAACAATTTCTTCCCGCGCTTGCTTCTTCTGGGCCTTTAGTTGCGAATACAGCGTTGGCGTTTGCCACCGCCTTTGGGTTTGAAGAAATCTACCTGTTTGGCGTAGATAATGGCTACCCTGTAAGTGGCCAAACGCATTCCAAGCTTAGTATTTATAATGAAAAAAACCGCAATGAAGCGTTTAATGTGTCAGCCGATGAGGCAACACATATGCTTGACGGCAACTTAGGCGGGAAAGTTAAAGCGATTAGCTTAATGGTACAAGCGAAACAGAAAATGGAGTCGCTTATTAAGAGCACGCCTAAAACCAGTTTTTACAATGTAGGCTCAGGGGCCAAAATTGAAAAAGCTGAACCGCTCTATGCTGACGATGTCCTCCCCACCGCCGGAAAACAAGACAAGAAGCGTGTTGTAGAAGCGATGAAAACAAGCTTCTTCACTAACATCACTTTTGACGAACCAGAAAAATCCGTGGGCAAAGAAGAGTTTGCGTCTTTGTGTGATTATTTGATTGAGATAGCCAACCGACCGTTTCATTCAAGAAAAGAAGCGTCAGACCTGTTAAAGGCGCAGTCTAGAGTGGTATATGCCTATCGCGGGAAAAAGTTCGGGCACCTTTATCATGTAATAAAAGGCAGCATGATGTACTTCCACTGTCCGCTATTAAGCTTGTTGTATTTTTACACTGATGAAGCGAAGACCCTTAAAGCGTTCGCTGCGGGCTTGGTGGTTTGGAAAAACTACATTAATGCGATGAAGTCTGACTATCCGGATGCATGGGAGAAGCGTTGTGAACACTCACTAGCGGCAGAATTGCAGCTTAAAAAAAGCGAATGAAGAAAGTTAACGCCTATTTTAAATTCGCGCCTAATTATTTGTCTCGTGTCTGGGTAGCACATATTTTCCGAGAAAGCGCGATTTGCTCGTATCTATAAATATTTGCAATTTTTGACTGTATTCTAGTAATCGAGATAGCACCTATCAACCTAAGTATCCAAATACGCTTCTTAAGATGAAGTGGTGCTCCCCTCTACCTTACCATTACTAAATGACCAAAGTCCCTCGTTTGCTTACTTAAGGAACTTTTAGTGCTGAATGTTAGTGTTTGTTGGCCTGATATTTGCTAAAATAGAGGTGTATGCTTTTCCTTGATGATTGGCACTTAATTGACACTTATAACTACATGAAATATTGCAAAAATTGCCTCACTACTGATTTACGCCCCAATTCATCATTCGTCGATGGCGTTTGTATAGCCTGTCGGTATTCTAATAGTATCGAGCCAGACGAAGAAAAGTATCGTTTGAAGCTTAACCAGCTGAAGCAAAGTATTACGCAAAGTCGCAGGAAGCAAAGTAAAAACACTAAGAAAGCTCAGTACGATTGTATTGTTGGTGTGAGCGGAGGAAAAGATAGTACTCGCCAAGCTCACTGGGTCAGAGACCGACTTGGTCTGAGGCCTTTATTAGTATGTTGCGCTTATACGCCGAAACAGATGAGTCAAGTAGGCGCTGACAATTTATCCAATCTTATCGAAATGGGTTTTGATTTGATGACAGCCACGCCTGCACCTAAGACTGCTGCCAAGCTAGCTTTAGACTCGTTCATACAGTTTGGTAATGTATGTAAGTCTACTGAAATGGCATTGTTCTCTACTGTTCCAAGACTAGCCATTGAACTAGGTGTCTCTACGATATTTTGGGGAGAAAATCCTGCGCTCCAAGTAGGGGATAGCGCTGTAGAGGGCCTTGATGAGTTTGACGGAAGCAATTTGCGCAAACTCAATACTCTAACTGATGGCGGAAACGAATGGCTATCCAATGCGGTTAAAGCACCATACAAAGCCCATCATTATTTTTATCCCGACGAATACGAGTTCAATAAAAAGAAAATAAAGATTTTTTTTCTTGGTCCGGCTTGGGATGACTGGAGCAATGAAAACAATGCTACATATGCAGCCCTTAATGGTTTAAGTTTGCGACCGTTTGATGAGCATGAAACTGGGGATATCTCTAACGCCTCTATGCTTGACGAAGAGTTTACAAACATCAATATGATGCTTAAGTACTTTAAATTTGGCTTTGGTCGTACAACGGATTTACTCTGTGAAAAGATAAGAGATGGTGAAATGACGCGCACACAGGCTATCCCAATCGCCCAAGAGTTTGATGGCGTATGCGCAGATACGATCATTAAGCGCTTTGCTGATTATGTAGGTATTACAGTAGAAGAATTCTGGGATATCACAAATCGTTGGGTAAATCCGAAAATTTTTAAGATTCGAGNGCAGGCNCGTCCTGTCCCAAAATTTACCGTTGGGGTGGATTATGCCGGTTGATATTATTGATNTTGGAAGTGGCAACATTANTTCAATTGTTCACTGNTTGAACCGAGTACATGTGCACACTCGCGTGGTNAATCATGTTGAGCAGCTTTCCGCTAAAGTGATTATNTTACCAGGCGTTGGTTCGGCAGGATTTTTTATGGAGCAACTTCATAAGTATGCGTTTGTAGATGCGATCCTCGAGCATGTGAATAATGGCAGTAAATTGATTGGCATATGTTTAGGTTTTCAGGCCATTACACAGTTTATGGAAGAAGATGGCGGTGTCGAGGGGTTAGGCCTAATCAAGGCGCGCACGGTCGCTTTGCCCCAAGGAAAGTCACACAACCAATGGGAGCCAATCCAGTTAAATAAGGCAGAGTTCGCAGCTAAGGATTACCAAGCGGAATTTCGATTGACGAAAAAACGCGTGTTATCTGGCCGAGTGTTTTATAACCACAAATATGGTGTTCGCTGTGACGATAAACGCTTCTTCAATATGCCGATTTCTCAAGACTTGGCGCCCTTCAGTGCAATGGTCGTAAATCAACAAATTGTTGGCATGCAATTTCACCCAGAAAAAAGTCAGGCAAGTGGCTTGGCGCTTTTGAAAATGATNTTGTAGGGGGAACGTGTGAGAGTNGGTGCAAATGTATTAATACNNGAGCAAAGATGTGTTCAATCCTATAACTGGTCTTTACAAAGGCCTTTAGGGAACTTGCAGTGGGTTATTGATGAATTAGGTGCATACGAGTGCGACGAAATTACCATTATTCGGCCTGTAAGAGCGCAAGACACTCTGCAAACATTTAAGCAAGATCTAGCACAATTACGTCAACTTAAATCATTAACTCCAATCTCACTGGGAGGTGGCTTGCGCGATACTCAGCAACTCTCTTTATTGCAAGGCTTGCCCATTGAAAGGTTAGTATTTTCCTCGGCATTTATTGAAAANAATGTGTCTTTAATTCGCTCAGCAAGCCAAATTTTTGGGCGTCAATCTATTCAGTGCCTGCTACCTTTAAAGTTGAATGCTAACAAGTTAAGTGTATTTCACAGCACAAAAGCTGAATACCAAAATATCGATAGGCTCGATTTGGCGTTTATTGACGAATTCGCTAATGAAATCATTATCTATGATACTGAGCATGAAGGCGAATACGATACCTTTGACCAAAGGTTGTTAAGCANATTACAAACCTATCATTCTGTTGATTATGGCAAGTTAATTGTAAGCGGAGGCGTGGGGCATAGTACGGTCAATTGGGCCATGCAAAAAGGCTTAGCATCTGTGTTAATCGACAATAAGGCGTTGCATACTGAATATGCGATTGAAGGATATAAGCATGCGCTTTAGTTGCCAATTATGTTTGTATAACAGTGATCATCCTTTTGGTCTGTCTTTGAAAGTTGATTCAAGTGCTGTAACGTGTTCTGGATGCNTTACGCACTCTGAAAAACATCAGAATATTTGGGAGGATCAACAAGCCTATTTGTGCGCATTAATAAAATCTCATCTAAAGCAAAAGCGTCAATATGACTGTGTGGTTCCGGTAGTGGGAGATGCTGAAGACTACTTCACATTAACACAGGTGTTGACACTCGGTTTATCTCCTTTAGTGGTTTCGGTCAATGATTATTTCANGAATGATATTGGTTGGCATAATTTGCATCAATTAATCACNTATTTTGATTTGGATTCTTTAATTTTTCACCCAGATTTGAGGGTATACAAGGAGCTTGTTAGAACCTCGTTACGCAAATACGACCATTTATTGCTTCCTTTTTTACAGTTGCACACGAGCTATCCTGTNCACATTGCATACGAGCGCAAAATTCCTCTAATTATTTGGGGACAGCATCAAGCAATTGAGCAAGTAGGCAAGTTTTCACATCGTGATCGCGTGCAAATGTCGCGCTGGNGTCGTAATGAGCACGATTTGTTTAATGTGGACTGTGANCGTCTTATTGGCAATGGCGCTCAGGTGAAAGAGCGTGAGCTTAATTACTATCAATATCCGGATATTACGAAGCTAAATAAAGCGGGAGTAATTGGTATTTATCTNAGTAATTACCTACCTTGGGATCCATTAGCGCAAAATTATCAAGCCTTAGCTCAGGGCTTTAAGCCACAAACTCATAACGGCACCTTTGATATTTATGAGCGCGCGGGAAGCTCTGTTTACTATGGTATCCACGACCTACTTAAAATGAAAAGGGTGGGCTACCGAAAAGTGAGCGACCATCTCACTCGAGAAATTCGTCATGGACGTCTTACAAGGGCCCAAGGCGTCGATTTACAAAAACAATACCAAGCGCAACAAGTTGATATTGAACCTTTTTTCGATTGGCTTGATGTTACACAAAGTGGTAGGCAATGGTTTATGAAGCATCGTTTGAAAGATGTG